>DASXPH010000119.1:0-30698 GCA_036493735.1 Gemmatimonadaceae bacterium | reverse complement strand
TACTGCACCTGCTGGCCGATGTGCGCCGACATCGGACCGATGAGTGTCTTCTGTAGCACGACGGTCGGGAGAATCGCCGTCGACTGCACCGGCGCCGACGCACTGCTGTCCGGCCCGATCGGCGTGCCGTACGTCGATTTCGCGACGTTCGTGATGATGTACGAGGCGGGGACGTTGTTGACGCGCACCTGGAAGGTGACAGTGCCACTCTGTCCCGCCGATACGTCGCCGACTTTTACGACCACGACGTTGTTTGCCACATCGAAGCTGCCAGCGTCGCCGTCGACGGCGTCGCTGAGGCCAATACCCTTCAGTCGCAGAGTACCCGACACATACGTTGTTCCGGCCGGGATCGTGTCGTTGATAACCAACGCCGTCGCCGTTCCCGCGCCGACCGCGCTGTACGCTACCGTATAAGTGAGCACGTCCCCGACGGTCGTCGTCACCGCGTTCACCGACTTCGCGAGATCGACCCGAATCCCCGCCGTGCGGATCGCCGTCGCGTCGACGATGACGTCCGTTATGGTAGGGTTGAAGCTGCTCGTCAGGCGTACATCCACGCTGTCCGTCGAGCCGCGTACCGCATTCGCCGGCACATCCTCCTGCACGAGGATTGCCGCCGTCGCGCCCATCGCGAGGCTCACAGGGGACGTCAGCAGCTGGTCGCCCGCGGTCAGCGTTCCACTTTTATCCACGTCGAGATAGGCGCGTGTCGTCCAACCGGCGCGCGATGTCGCGCCAACAGTTATGCCGTCGGTACCATTTCCAATATTTGAAATCGTGTGCGCGAACGTCACCGTCGTTGACGGATCGGTGACGACACTACGCTGCGGTAGTACAGCTACGCCGCCCGCCTGGCCGACGAGCAGCGTTACCGTGTCGGCCGCCGAGTACGACAGACCATTCGATCCGACGAACGACAGTGTCGTGATATCGACGATCTGCGTTCCTGCAGGTGTCTGCGCGCGCGACGCCCTCGGCGACAGGAGAACCGCCGAGAGCGCCCCGATGAGAGCATAGAACACCCAGCCAGCCGTGAGGCTGGTCTGGGGTCTACGCCCCCAACGAATGATGCGAGTCAGAGTGAGCATCATGGCGCGCGATCTCAGATCAGAACTCGGTTACTTGACCTGAGCGCGAATCCAGATAAACCGCGACGCGCCAGCCGCCAGCGTTGTCGTGAGACTCGCGCTGACGTTGTTGCCGGCGTTGGAGATCGTCCAACCCGCGGCATCACCAGTGGCCGAGACGAACGCCAGCTGGGCCGGCAGGTTGTCGGCGATTGCCACCGACGTCGCGCCAGACGCGCCACTGTTCGTCACACTGATCTTGTACTGAATGTATTCGTTAGGCACCACCAGGTCCGTCGTGTTGATCAACGTCGCCTGGTCGTCGCGATACGCGGCCTTGCCCATCGCGATCGCCGGCCGGATGACCGTGAGGTCCGCCGTACCGTTGTCGGTCTTGGTGTTGTCGCCGACCGACGTTGCCGCGAGTACGATGTTGTCCGTGGTCCCGGCGGCGACGTTCCCCACCGAGTACACGACGTCGATGTTCGTCGACGAAGAGGCAGCGATCGCCACCGCCGTCGATGTTCCGGCCACGCCGTTCACCGAAACGATCGTTACCGCCGTTCCGGTGTGCGACGCCACGAGATTGAAATTGTCAGCGCCGTTACCGGTGTTGTTGACCGTGAACGTGAACGTGTAGTTCGTTCCATTGCTTGGCAGCTTCTGCAGGTTCTGGCCACCGTCCGGCGTCACCGACACCGCGAACGTCTGTGCGGGGGTGATCGTCGTCGCCTTGTTGGCGTTGACGGTGTTGGTACGAACCGACGTTGCCGTCAGGGTGTAGACCGTCGCGACGCCACCCTTGTTGGCGGCGACGTCGTAGACGACCTGCACCTGGATCGTGCTGTTCTGCGTGATGTTCGCGGCTGCCAGGGCAGTATTCAACGCGGCCAGTGTGGCGTAATTGGTCGCATTAAACACGTAGTGGTTGACCGTGATAACCCCACCCACCGAGATGTTCTCGGCGGCCTGCACCTGGTCGGTGCCGTTACCGATGTTCTGAATCGTGTAGGTCACCGTATTCAGCGTGCTCGGCGACGCGGGCGTGGCCGTGTTCGGGCCCGTGACCGTGACGCCGGCAACGAAGCCGACGGTGACATTCACCGATGCGCTGACCGATGAATACGTGTTGCCGTTGGCATCGGTGAACGACACCGTCGCGGTGTTCGTGATCACCGTGCCTTCGGGCGTCGGCGACTGCGCGTGCAGTCTGGACGCCGCGGCGAGCGTCAACAACGACGCCACCGCGAACGTGCCTAACGTGCGCGCCGCCGAGCGAGAACGAGTCCACAACATTGTCTTGCTCCTATTCGGCTGGTTGGTTTTCACTTCGTGAGCGAGGCAGGCGCGGCACCGACCGAGGGCACCAGCGCGTCATACTCGGCGCGGAGCTGCGCGCCTTTGGGCACGTCGCCGCGGACCAGCCAGCGGACGTGCGTGTACATCTCCGAAGGCGCGGCGTGCTGCTCATGCCGCCCGTCGACCACGACATCGATCGTCGGCTCGGCGGAGTAGCTCTTGCCGCCGTCGATCGAGAACAGCACCGCGACGTCACCGCGGTCCGACTTCGCCGAACCCACCTGGTAGCGGAGGCCGGCGGGAATCGGGTTATCGAGTACGATGCCGTGGACGGCGCCGCTCGAGACATTCGTGAACAGCAGGCGATAGCGCACCGTGTCGCCCGGCAGCACGTGCGTGCTGTCCGTTCGCGGCATGTGCGCGCTCAGATTCTCGGCGCTGATCTTGAGCGCCTGCTGGCGCGGGGCCGACTTCTGCGCCCGCGCCGCGAAGGCGGCGGAGAGCAGGAGGAAGCCAGTGATCAGCAAACGTTCAACAGTGCGTTTCATCGATCGATCTCCTCGTTGTCGTTAGGGAGTGGGTACAGGTCATCATCGGGTCGGCCGAGCTCCGCGATGGCGGGCCGCTCGCGCCAGTCGATCTCGTCTCCGCAATGCGGGCAGATCGCCCAGCGGCCGAGCATCTCGTTCGGGGGATGCCGGCTGCGCTGTTTGCAGGTGGGGCAGGTGAGAATCACACGGGGGCTCCGAGGGCTGGTTCATGGCCCCTGGTAAGGCAGTCCCCATGCCCCGGTACAGCCCGCTCGTCGCTTTGTAAAGCGCTGCGTAGTAAGCAGTTATCTGCTTAGTAGCCCATCCGGTTTTGGGCGTCCGGTAACCGGGTTACCGTTTCGAAACGGGGGCGGTTACGGCCCGATTGTCAGCCCGAGGAGCGCAGCGACGAGGGATCTGCTTTTTGATTAGCAGCGAGAAACAACGATGCGCTTATTCGGCGAGAGACCGCGCATCGTGCATCATGCGTCAGTTCTACGTCTACGTTCTCGCAAGCAGATCGCGTCGCCTGTATGTGGGCGTAACGAATGATTTGGAGCGACGTCTGGCCGAACACCGAAGCGGCATGACGACGCACACGTCTCGCTATCGAATCACACGGCTCGTGCACTTCGAAGTGACTGAGAATGTCAAAGCAGCGATCGCGCGTGAGAAGGAAATCAAGGCTTGGCGTCGGGAAAAGCGGGTCGCGCTAATTCAGAGTTCGAACCCTGCTTGGGATGATCTCGCCGAAGAATTGTTCGGCGAAGGGTCGTCAAAAGCAGATCCCTCGTCGCTGCGCTCCTCGGGATGACATCCGCTGTCATTCCGAGCGAAGCGAGGAATCTGCTTTTTCTGCTGGTCGCAAGAGCAGATCCCTCGTCGCTGCGCTCCTCGGGATGACAGGCTAACGAATCCGCGAAATGAAGCTCAGCGTCCCCGAATTGTTCGGCGCCGTACTCGACAGCGTCGCAAGAAGCACCCACCGAATCCGATTCACACAGCGATCGAAGGTCGCGGGCGCACTGCAGCCCCCGCTGACTGGGCTGTAGGCCCACGTCAGCCCGCCATCATTCGAGTACTGGATCTGTGCGGTCACGCCAGGAGGAAGCGTCGCCGTCGCGCTGGCCGTCTTGAAATCCACCCAGTTGGGGATCGAATCGACTACGGCGACGCTCGAAGCGCTCGCGCTGCCACTGTTGGTGAGCGTTGACGTGAAAGTGAGACTCGTCCCCGGCGACGGATTACCACCCGGACTCACCGACTTCGCGATCCCGAGTATCGGCCTAACGACAGTAACGACGACGACACCCGTCGACGTCTTCACCGCATTGCCCAGCGACCGTCCGGTGAGCTTGAGGGTGTCGATCGTCCCCGCCGCGACATTCCCCACGCGGTAGGTAACGGTCACGATCACCGCGCCGGCGCTGGCGACCGCCCCGCTGCGCGCGCTGTCGGGATTCGCGCCCTGGGTCAGACCAGTGCCGGTGATCGACACGACGGACAGCGCGGTTCCCGGCTTCTTCGACGTGAGAAGGTCGTAACTGTCGCTCGCCGCGCCGCTATTGCTGACCGTGAACATCGCGGTGAGGTTGCCCCCGTTCGTTGGCAGGCTCGTTATGCTGGTGCTCGCCGGCGTGACCGCGACGTTGTAGTAGGGACCGATCGTAATCGTCTTCGAGTCCGTCGCGTTGACGCCGGGATTGTTCTTGAGGTCGAGCGACAGATTGCTCGCCGCCGACGTCGCGGTGAAGCTCGTGAACTTGAGACCGGAGATCGTCACGAACTCGCCGGCCAGAAAGGTCGACGTCACGTTGATTGTCACGGTCAGGTTGCCGGCCCCGTACGTCACCGCGGTTGCGCAGCGCGCCGCCGCCGTCCCGCCGAGCGTGACATTCGCGACGGTCGCATCCCACGTCATGTTGAAACCGGTCGGGATGATGATGCGAATGTCGCGGTTGAACTTGATGTTTCCGCCGGTGATGTCGCTGACGGTGATCGTCGCCGCCGTCGTCGTCGCGTCGTTCACGTGGAACAGCTGATTGGTTGCGGACGCGATGCTAACGTTCTGCGCTCGCAGCGTGGGCGCGCAGACGAGCACCATCCCCAGCGCCACCCACACAGCGCGCTGGCGAACCCGCGGCAACAACCCGCGACGGTAGACGAATCTCCGAGTACTCATCGGCGCAGTGTCTCTGCACGCACCACGCCGCGATCAGCGAAGGCTCAACTGCTTGTGGCGTCTTTGCTTAGTGATCACTGCGAGTGGGTATCGGTTACCGGAACGAAACGTCGCTGGTAACGCGGGCTCGGGGCTGGAAGCTCCATCCACTCTCGCGGTAGAGCCGTCCAGTGCCACCTGTTCGCCAGCCCGATCATGAAGGCAATCGCTGCTAGCTGCCCGCTCAAGCGCTGGCGGCTTCTAAACTGGGCTCAAAAACGCAGTCGCGCTCCGTGTTCGACGCACAGTCGAAGCAAGTAGCCAGCCTACATGGCCGAAGATCGATCCAACCGATACCTCGCCTATTGCACACACCCCAATCGATAGATACCATGTAGACCATCTACCTCCACCCCAATGCCGAAAGACCCCACGCTGTCGCGACTCGAGCTCCTCCAGGGCACGCTCGACTTCATCATCCTCCAAACCCTCCGCTGGGGGCCGCGACACGGCTACGGCATCGCGCAGATGATCCGCGCCAACTCCCACAATCTCCTCCAGGTCGAAACCGGCTCGCTCTACCCCGCGCTCCATCGGCTCACCCGGAAACGGTGGGTCACCTCCGCGTGGAGCACGTCCGAGAACGGGCAGCGCGTACGCATCTATACCCTCACCCCAGCCGGCGAGAAGCAGCTCGCCGTCGAGCGCTCCAAGTGGCAGCGACTCAGCTACGCGCTCGCCGGATTGATGCTCGAGCCGCCAACGGAGAGCGAAGTATGAAAAAAAGCGCCATGCCCCACGCGCCACGCGCAACGCGCCGATGGCCCTGGCACACCCGACACGACGCCGACGATCGCGCCCTCGACGACGAGATTCGCGCCCACTTCGCGATGGCCGTCGCCGATCGCGTCGCCCGCGGCGAGTCGCCGGAGGACGCCCTTGCCGCCGTTAGGCGCGAGTTCGGCAACGTCGGCCACGTGAAGGAGGTGACCCACGAGACGTGGGGCGGCATGTGGCTCGAGCGCCTCCTCCAGGACGTGCGCTACGCGTCGCGCTCCCTCCGCCGCGCGCCCGTCTTCGCCGCCGTCGCCATCCTCACCCTCGCGTTAGGCATCGGCGCCAACACGGCCATGTTCACCGTCGTCCGCGGCATTCTCCTTCGACCGCTGCCATTCCACGATCCCGACCGACTCGTCCTCGCGGTGCACGCACCCGACCGCCTGGGGCAGCTCCTCGGCCCGTCGTCGATGATCGATAAGGAATTCATGCTCTTTCGCGCGCAGACCAAGACCCTCGCGCCACTCGCCACCTACAACACCTATCCGGCCACCCTCCTCGGCGCCGGCGAGCCGCTGCGCCTCGCCACCGCCAGCGCCAGTCCGAGCCTCTTCACCACCCTCGGCGTCCGTGCCCAGCGCGGCCGCGTCTTTCGCGATGGCGAAGACACGCCGGCCACGAACGCCGTCGTCGTCATTGGCAATCGGCTCTGGCACGATCGCTTCGGCGCCGACACCAACGTCATCGGTCGCTCCATCAGCATCGAGGGCTACTCGAAGACCATCGTCGGCGTGATGCCTCCTGGTTTCGAGTTCCCCAAACACACCGAGATCTGGGTTCCGCTCACGATCGACCCCGCGGCCACCAACAGTCGCTTTCAACCGGTCGTCGGCCGGCTCGTGCCTAACGTCACGCGTGAACAGGCGCTCGCCGAGCTGCGCGCCTTCACCAGGATTCAGGAGCGGGCGGACCCGCACGAGCGCGACGAGCACTTCACGACCTCGATCGTCCCTCTGCGAGACGGTGTCATTGGCGACGTCCGCCCCTCGCTCTTCATCTTCGCCGGCGCCGTCGGGCTCGTGCTGCTCATCGCCTGCGCGAACGTCTCCAACCTCATGCTCATGCGCGCCGCGACGCGCACCCACGAGCTGGGAATCCGCGCCGCCCTCGGCGCCAGTCGCAGTCGTCTCCTGCGACAGATGCTGACGGAGAGCGTCGTCGTCGCCCTCGCCGGCGGTATGGTCGGACTCGGCGTTGCCTACGCTGGCGTTAGGCTTCTGCTTGCCGCGGCACCACCCGATTTATTGCCCCGCACCAGCGATATCCACGTCGATCTCTTCGTGCTCGCAGCCGCCTTTCTCACTTGCGTCGTCGCGGGCGTGATCTCCGGCACGGCGCCGGCGATTTCGTCGTCACGCCGCGATGTACGCGACGCGTTGAGCGAGAGCGGCCGCACGACGTCGCGCGTCCCGCTGCACGCCGTGTTCGTCACCGCCGAGACCGCGCTGGCGCTGCTTCTTCTCATCGGCGCCGGTCTCCTCGCGCGCAGCTTTGCCCGTCTTCGCGCCGTGGACCTCGGCTTCGTTCCCGACAATGTCATCACCGTCACCCTCGACTTCCCGCTCACACGCTACAAGACTCCGGCGTCGCTCCACGATGTGCAGCAGCGGATTTCCGAGCGCGTCGCCGCGATCGACGGCGTCCGCGCGTCGTCGGCGGTCAACTGGCTCCCGCTCACGAACACGACGATCATGGGCGACTTTACCCTCGAGGACCGCCGCCCGCTGCCGCCGGATTACATGGTATTGAAGCCGTGCGTCACCGCCGACTACTTCGCGACGATGGGCATTCCCATCCGGCAAGGCCGCACCTTCCTCCCCTCCGACGGCCCGACGACGCAGCGTGTCGCGATGGTCAGCGAGGGAATGGCGAGGCGCTTCTGGCCTAACGAGAGCCCGATCGGCAAGCGCCTGGCAATGACCGACAAGCCGATGCCCAAGGACTGGATGACCATCGTCGGCGTCGTGGACGACATCGTGCAGGAGGGCCCGGATCACGCCCGCGCCGAGGCGGTCTATCAGCTGCTGCCGCAGGTGGACAGCCCCTGGTTCATCAACCACATCAACGTCGTCGTCCGCACCGACGCCGCGCACAGCGCACCAGTCGCGGCGGCATTGCGCAACGTGGTCCACGCCGTCGATCCGGAGCAGCCGATCGAGTCGATCATGCCGATGACCTCCCGCGTCAGTGCCGTCGTCGCCGAGCCGCGCTTTCGGACGCTCCTCATCGGCGTGTTCTCGATTCTTGCGCTCTCCCTCGCGGCGATTGGCATCTACGGCGTCCTTGCCTACGGTGTCACCGCCCGCATGCGCGAGCTCGGCATCCGCATCGCCCTCGGCGCCACGGAAGTGGGCGTTGTCAGACTTGTTCTTGTTGGGAGTGCTCTCCTCGTGATCCCGGGCCTGATCATCGGCCTCGCCGCCGCGTTAGGCGCGACGCGCGTCCTGTCGTCGTTCCTCTTCCAGGTTCGCGCGAACGATGCAGTCACGTATCTCGGCGCGACCGGAATCCTGCTCGCCGTTGCCGTCCTCGCCGCGTACGTCCCAGCGCGCAGGGCAGGGAGAATCGATCCGTTGATTACGATGAAGTGAGTGGCACCCCGAGCGTTCGTCATCCCGAGGAGCGAAGCGACGAGGGATCTGTTTTCCGCTTCGCCAGTCCGGCATCTCAGACGACAAGTGGCCACAGAATGCACGGATGAGCACAGAATACACGGCACTGCCTGTCACTAGGACAGCTGAGACAATGGCTCGAGACGCAGAAAACGCAGAAGGACGCAGAAGACGCTGTAACAAAAAGCTTTTGCAGTACCGCGTCCTCTGCGTCCTTCTGCGTTTTTCTGCGTTCAAGTTTTTGTGAATGCTCGTTGTTGTATAGCCTAACGGCATCGTAGTGGCAGTACCGCGTCCTTCTGTGCATTCCGTGACCACTCGCCGGTCTGAGATGCCAGAGCGGCGAACGACAGAAAAAACTCGAGCCCCGCGCAGCGTCGCGCGGAGCTCGAGGGACCTCACGGCGGCTGCGTCGCCACCGACAGAGTCCAATCCCTACACGTAGTCTCGTTAGGTACCCGACGCCTTGACCGGATACGACGTGCCGATCACCGGCGCAAAGGTTGGATAGGTCAGGAAAGTCGACGTCGTCCCCATGCCGAGCTGGCCCGACTCGTTGCGGCCCCAGCACCAGATCGCGTTGCTCGCGATGGCGCAGGTGTGCTCCGCACCGGTGGAGATCTTCGTGAAGCTCAGCGTCACTCCAAACGGTGCCAGAACCTTCGTCGGAACCGCCTTCGTGCCCTGCGTCTGATCACCCAGCTCGCCGGCATTGTCGTCGCCCCAGCAGAACGCGTCGCTGCCGCTGATCGCGCAGCTGTGCAGCTCGCCGGTGCTCACGAAGCTGAACGTTCCCGGAACCTGAACCGGCGACGAGCTGGATGCGCTCTTCCTGACCGAGGAAGCAACGCCGAGCTGGCCCGCGCCATTGTCGCCCCAGCACTGCACCGCACCGGCGCTGATCTGGCAGGTGTGATGCGCCGTCGTCGCCTGGCCGATCATGTCGAACGCGGTCGACGAACCGGTGCATGATGTTCCCGCTGTCGTCAGGCCGCAGTACGTGCTCATGTTCGACGCGCCGAGCAGGGAAAGGGCCTTGAACTTGGTCGCGCCGTCGCTGGCGATCGCCGGATTGACGCCAAAGTTGCCGCCCCAGCAGACGATGTCCTGCGCCGTCGTGAGGCCGCACGTCTCGCCATTGCCTGCCGAGACGCTGCTGAACGTGAATCCCGCGACGGGGCTCGTTGGCGTCGTGAAGTACTGCACGCCTTGCGTGCCGAATCCGAGCTGGCCGTTTCCATTAAAGCCCCAGCAGAACACCGAACCGGTGCCATGTTCGACCGCGCAAACGTGGGTCACGCCCACGGAGACCGAGTTGAAGGCTCTGGTACCGGCCACGGGCCTGGGAACGGTGCTGCACGACACCGGCCAACCGCCGGCCATGTACGTCCCCGGGCAGGTTTCCGTCGTGCTCCCGACGCCGAGCATTCCATAGTAGTTGCTGCCCCAGCACTCGAGATTGCTGGTCGTGAGCTGAAAGTTGAGGAAGATCGGCAGCGAGTGGACCGCGCAGGTCACGCCCGAGCCGGCGGAGATGTCGACCCAGTTCGGCTGGCAGAGAATCAGCTCGCTGCATCGGTTGATCACCACCAACTTTTCCGCTCCGGCGTGGGGGGCGAGAAAATCGCGGTGTTCGTCGCTGCAGGCGCCGATGAGAAGACCGGCGAGAATGATCGTGGCTGCTCGAACAAGTGCGGTGCGCATAGGGTGGCTCCGTTGAGGTCTGGCGCCAACTCTAAAAACGCACCATCAGCGGAACCTCACCGCCATATCATCGCTCGTAACTTCAGGAACCCCTCTCGCTTGCCGGCCACTCAGAGCGACGAAAAAGCGGCCACGGAATGCACAGAAGAGCACAGAATACACGGAACGACAAACTGCTTTGGAATTTGACGCGAGAGATTTTTCTCCCCCGCTTGCCCCAAAGAATTTCGGCCCGAACGCAGAAGACGCTGTACTGCACAAGCAGTTACAGCGTCCTCTGCGTCATTCCGCGGCCTCTGCGTTCAATCTTTTGAATGGTTGCTAGTGGCTGATGCCGTACTGGGTCTTCCGTGCCCTCCGTGCAGATCCCTCGCTTCGCTCAGGATGACCCTGACGGGTCACATCAACCCATGCCTCTTCCGGCGCTCCCAGAGGCTTTTTCGAGAGATCCCAAGCGACTCCGCCGACCGCTGAACGTCGCCGTCCAGAGTCTCGAGCGTCTGCCGGATGTACTCCTTTTCGACCTCCGCCAGCGACAGCCCCTTCGGGATCGCGAACCCGGCGCCATTCAATGAGTGCCCATTCGCCCGCGGCGCCTCGACCGACGTCAGCGGCGGCAGATGCTCTTCCCGCAACACCTCGCCGTCCGCAAAGATCAGCGCCCGCTCGATCACGTTTCGGAGCTCCCTCACGTTTCCAGGCCACTGCCATTCTGTGAGACGTTCCATCACCGGGACATCGATCCCTTTCACATTCTTCTTGAACTGCCGGTTGAACAGCTCCCGAAAGTGATCCGCCAGCACGGGGATCGCGCTCGGCAGCTCCCGCAGCGGCGGCAGGGTGCACGTCACCACGCAGATGCGGTAATACAAATCCTGCCTGAACCGCCCCGCGCGGACATGCGACTCGAGATCCCGATTGGTCGCCGCGATCAGGCGCAAATTCACCTCGATCTCCTCCGTCCCGCCAACCCTGCGGAAGCGACGCGACTCGAGCACGTTCAGCAGCTTCGCCTGCAGCTCCGGTGACAGCTCGCCGATCTCGTCGAGAAAGAGCGTCCCGCCATTCGCGACCTCGATCAGCCCCCGCTTCGACTCACGCGCGTCCGTGAACGCGCCGCGCTGATAGCCAAAGAGCTCGGCCTCGAGGAGATGTGCCGGAAGAGCGGAGCAATTGATCTCGACGAATCGCGCCTTCGCCTGGACGCTCGTGTAGTGCAGCGTCCGCGCGACGAGATTCTTGCCCGTCCCGCTCTCACCGAGCAGCAGTACGGTCGAATTGGGGATCGCGGCCACGCGACGCACGAACTCCCGCACCATCTCTATCGCTGGCTCGTCGCCGAGGATGGCGCCGGCCGAGAAGCGCGATTTGCGCGTGCGCTCGAGCGTCGCCGCCTCCTCGCGCATCGGCCTTTCTTCGATGGCGCGGCGCAGCTGCGTCATCAGCTCGTCCACATTCACCGGCTTCGTGAGATAGTCGGTGGCTCCCGCCTTGAGCGCGGCGATCGCGCTCGCCATCTCGGTGCTGGCGGTGAGGACGAAAATCGGCAGGTGAGGGTCCGCGGCGCGGAGCTGGCGCGTCAGCTCGATGCCGTCCATGTCCGGCATCATGAGGTCCGTGATCACCGCGTCCGGCGGCTCCTCCGTGCGCCGGTCGAGCATCTCCCGGGCGTTGGGGAAGAGCTCGATGTTGAGCGCTCCCTCATTCCGAAGGTTCGCGGCCAGCAACTTCGCGAACATCAAATCGTCATCCACAACGAAGAGCTTGCGCGTCATCGGCGTTCACTCCCGCTGTGGAGCATCGCGTTGTCCGACCCAGCCCGCCATCCGGATTCACGCCCAACGCTCGACGCCCAACGCGCGACGCGTGTGGTGTTGATCGAGGACGACCCGGATCTGCGACGCGTCGTCCAGCTCACGCTGCAGTTTGGCGCTGCCTGGACTGTGGAAACGGCCGCCGACGGCCGGTCGGGCATCGAGATGGTGAAGCGAGTGAAGCCGGACCTCGTGCTCGTCGACCTCATGATGCCGGGGATGGACGGATACGAAGTCTGCCGGCGCCTCGTGGCCGACGCGACGACGGCGCGCATTCCGATCGTGTTGTTGACGGCAAGGCAAAACCTGGATCCCGAGCGCGTGCGCGCGAGCGGTGCACGCGGAGTCATCACCAAGCCGTTCGATCTCGACGCATTGGCGCCGGCGATCATGCGGCTCTGCCATGAGGAAGAACGATGATCGCCACGAAGCAGCTGCCGGTGGAAGTGTTGCAGGAGCTCGCGAACGAGTTTGCCGCCGGTCTGTCGGCGCGCGCCGCCGTGATGCTCGAGGCCATTGACGAGATCGCGCGCCAGCGCTCGGCCGAGGCCGCCCAGCGGCTGCGTCTCAGCGCACACTCGCTCGCCGGCACGGCCAGCGCCTTCGGGGCAGAGGAGCTCGTTCCTCACGCCGCGCGCCTCGAGTCGTTAGGCAAGGAGTGGCAGGAGCGCAACGGCGCCGCCACGAAATCGAGTATCATCGTCGCTCGGCGCGCGCTCGAGTCGCTCACGGCGTCGATCGATATCGTCACCGAACGCCTGCGCTCGCGATGACCGCCACGGGCCTCCGCGCTCCCGCCGGAGGCATCTCCATTGCACGCCTCGAGGTCGTCGCCGAACTGGCGACGCTCATCAACAGTACCTTCGACCTCGACGAGATCTTTCGAACGGCGATTCTCAAATTGCCTCGGGTGCTCTCCGTGCGGCGCGCGAGCGTCGTACTGGTCAATGGGGAAGGCACGCACTACCGCGTTCACACTCTCTATGACCGGGAGCGCGGGGGATTTGTAACGGAGCGCGGAACGAGCTTCCGCATCGACGCCGGACTCACGGGACAGGCGATCATCACCGGCGATCCTGTCCACGTCGTCGACTTCGAAGGGCGCCCAGACCTGCGGGGCCCAAATGAAAGCCGGGTTTCCGTGCTGGCGATCCCACTGCGTATGGCTGGACGCGTCATCGGCGCGCTCACCCTCGGCGCGCCGGACGCGGAAGCCTTCGACCAGGAAGACTTCGAGCTGACCCAGATCATCGGTCGGCAGATCGAGACCGCCCTTCATTATTCGCGGCTGCTGTCCACCATCTCCAGGCAGCGCGACGAGCTGGCCGACGCCCACGCCGAGATCAAGACCGAGCACCGCCGCCTCGAGCGAATGACCGAGGCGACCGACACCGCGATCGCGATGGTGCAGAAGGGTCAGATCGTCGTCGCCAACCACGCCTTCACTCGCCTAACGACTATCCCCCGCGAAGAGCTCATTGGCTCGTGCATGGAAGCCGTGCACACGAAGCTCGCGGCGATGCTCAAGGATCCGTCGGTCATCGAGCTCGCGCGCGAGGCGTTGAAGGGGAACGAGCCCCTGCGCGACCGTGTCGAGCTGGTGGTGCCCCAGCGCATGATGCTCCAGCGCACGATCGCCCCGCTCCTCGATGACCGCGGCGTGCTGCTCGCCCATGTCGTCTACTATAGAGATGTCACCCTCGAGGCCGACGCCGGGGCGGCAAAGGACGAATTCGTCTCCGTCGTGAGCCACGAGCTCCGCACCCCCCTCACGTCGATCAAGGCATCGTTAGGCCTGCTCGCCCGCGGCGCTGCCGGTCCCGTCGCCGAACCGATGGAGGAGCTGCTCGACATTGGTCTCCGCAACCTCGATCGGCTCATTCGCATGGTCGACGACCTGCTCGACCTCTCCAAGATCGAGCGCGGCACCGCGACCACTGCGCTGACCGTCGTGAGCGCCGACACGGTCACCGACTGTGCGCTGCAATCCGTCGCGGCGCTGGCCGAGTCGAAGCGCGTCCAGATCACGACGCGCGGGTGCAGCCCAATCGCGGTGGACGTCATCGCCGACGGCGACCGCCTGGAGCAGGTGCTCGTGAACGTGTTGAGCAACGCGATCAAGTTCTCGCCAGAAGGCGGGACGGTGGAGCTCCGCTGGCGCCTCACCGATCGCTGGGCCGAATGCGTGATCAGCGACGACGGCCCCGGCATCCCGACCGACTACCTCGAGACCATCTTCGACAAATTCCGCCAGATCGGCACCGCCTCCACCCGCCAGCACGGCGGCGCGGGCCTCGGTCTCGCCATCAGCCGCCAGTTGGTGGAGCAGTTCGGGGGGAAGATCTGGGCCGAGAGCGGGCCAGGGCGGGGCGCGCGCATTTTCGTTAGGCTGCGCTTGGATTTAGGTTCGTAGTGGCGTCGAGGACTCCCGCGTGATCTAACCGCGGAGGGCGCGGAGTGCACGGAGGGCGCGGAGGAACGCCAGGTGTCATCCCGAGGAGCGAAGCGACGAGGGATCTGCTGTTCTTTGTTCCAGCGGGCTCGTTGTGCACTGAGCCCTCCCGCTGAGGAGCAGACCGCGGCAGTTTCCGCGCAGTGTCCGGCCGTGTCCGCGTTCCCCCCGTTGATGCGTTTATTGAGTAGTAGCGTCGGCGGCGGGATGGAGCTCGCGGGCTCGTGGCGCGATGAAGCGCGCGGTCCGAAGCGGTGAACCTTTCCCTGACGCGGCAGGTTCCTAGCTGAAAGCCCCTAACCGGAGACCCCAGATGCGCAAATCATTCGTCATCGCAGTCCTCACGCTGGCCACCCTCGTGAGCGCCTGCCACAAGAAAGGCGGCGGTTATCTCGCCCCGACGCCGGTACCCAACGCGAACAGCAGCCGCTGACGTCCCGAGACCAGACCCACTAGTTTCCCGTCCCCCGCGCCTATCCGCGGGGGATTCTCTTTTCACGGGAAAATCGAATGTCGAAGATCGACCCGACGGCCTTCGTTCACACCGCGGCCGTCGTGCTCGGCGACGTGACCCTCGGCAAGCGCGTCTCGGTATGGCCGACCGCGGTGCTGCGCGGCGACTCCGACGTCATCGTCATCGGCGACGACTGTAACGTCCAGGACGGCTCGGTGATCCACGCCGACGAGGGCGTCCCAACCCACATCGGCAACCGCGTCGCCATCGGCCACCGCGCCATCGTCCACGGCGCGACGGTGGGCGACGACGTGCTGATCGCCATGGGCGCGGTCATCCTCAACGGCGCCCGCATCGGTACCGGCTCGATCATCGGCGCCGGCGCGGTGGTCACGGAAGGCAAGCGCATTCCCGAGAACTCCCTCGTGATCGGCGTACCGGGGCGAGTCGTTAGGCAAACGACCGCCGAGGAGCGCGACCGGATCAAGAAAACCGTCGATGCGTACCTCGAACTGAGCGAGCAGCACCGCAACGGCCGCTATAAGTAGATCCGCTTTTCTCCTGGAACAAGTAAGAGGCCGCTGAAACCACTGACACGCCCCTGATACCGCTGACTTGCTTCCGACGTGGGGCGAGCTCCGCCCACCATGCTGATTGTTTTGTGAATGCGTCAGAAAGCATCCGTGAGCAGCGGAAGCGTCCCGAGGCAGTTCAACAAAGACCAACAAGCCGAGCCAGATGCGTGGAGGCCTTGCTGCTGGGGAGATTGTCAGTGGTTTCAGGGCCCGCCCGCAGGGCGGCGGTGGTATCAGCGGCCCATTCAGCCGATCTGCAGGGATGCCGACTAGGGCGCCGCAGCCTCGCTATGCGCGAACGCGTTCTTCACCGCCCGCACGTGCGGTCCCAGATCCTGACCCTGCTCGTGCGCGTACGCGAGCCCCATCAACGACAGCAGCTGCGCCATGTCCCTCAGGCGCGCACGGAACTCCTTGTCCACCGCGCGCGGATACTGCCGCAACACACTCTCGGCGAACTTCCATCCCTGCCACGTCACCAGGAACACGAAGTCGCGCGCCGCGTCGCCGAGTGAGGTGTCAGTCCAGTCCACGACCCCGACGAGAAAGCCGGTCGTCGGATCGACCAGGATGTGATCAGGCGCGAGCCCACCGTGGATGAGCTGCAGCGGCGCGTGGAACTCGGGCGCCGCCGGCCGCGCGCTCAACCAGGAGAGCGCCGGTTCCATAATTGGATCGACGCCCCGCAGCTTGAGCGCGGTCGCGATTCCATTCTCCAGCCATCCACGCCGCCCCGGATCGTCGAGCGTGACCTGGTGGATCCCCGCGGCGCCGGCCACCGGCACTGGCGTCGAGTGCAGGATGCTCAGGAATAGCGCCAGCTCGCGCGCGAACGTCGGCATCAGCTCGTTGTCGAGCGCGTCGGCGGCGATGCCGGGAATGAAGCGGTGGCCGGCGATCGCGTAGGGGAACTGCTCCGACGGCGGTGCCATCAGCTCGACCCGCGGCGTCCGGATCTGCGTCGGCAGAATCTCGGCGACGAAGCTATGGATGCGCGCTTCCGGCTCGAAGATCCCGCCCGACCAGTCCCACCGCGGAAAGCGAAAGACCCACTCGTCCGGGGTGAGGAACGCGTCGTACAGCCAGCCCGAGCCGAGGTATTGCAGGGTGCTGGCGTCGACGGTGGGGAAAGCGTGCCGGATCAATGCCGCCGCGGCGTCGAGCGTGAGCGGGGGATTGGGCAGGCCGAGCGGAGCAGTCATCGTGGGGCGTCTGACGTGAGACTCGTTAGGCGTCCGTGCATCGTCTCCGTGTGAGTGCGATCCGGTGCTTCAAGCTTCGTCCACAGTCCAGTTATTTTCCACCAAGCGCCCTGATTGTCATCCCGAGGAGCGAAGCCGTTTGTCATCCCGAGCGAAAGCGAGGGATCTGCTCTTCGCCGTTGCTCGGCAGCACGAACTAGACGATCCACTCGGCGGACTGTAGAGGGCAATGAGCTGCTTCGCGAGAGGAGCGGGAGCGCGGGCAACGCCCGCGCGACTCCAGATAAGACTGGTCACGCCTCGCTTTAGCGAGGCGTGACTCAACCGTGACAGAGGCTCAAAATATGCACGTGCGTCCGAGCAAGTGATCCCGCTTACAGCGCCCACTTCCGGGGACGAGTATGTTTTGAAACGGGCTCGCGACGCGGGCGATGGCGCTGAGTCGAGCGAGCTGCAAGTCGAGTGGAGAAGCAGAGTTGGAGCAAGGTATGACGCAGATATCGTCCACAGAAAGTGGCGTAACCGGCAACGCCCATCAGTTGTCAACACGGACGAGTTTGTTTTCAACGCGGTATGCACACGCGATACACGTTCGTGATCTGCTTTTTGTAAAGTACACGCCCGGCAGCACTTATCTCGGGACTGGCGCGGACTCACGTGTCGCTCTACCTTCCGCGCCCGCGATGATGATGCAGCCCGCCGCCGTACCGATCTCCCTGCCTACCAAGCGCGCCACCTACTGCGCCTCACGCGTCACGCTCCACGCGCCACGCAAGCAGCGCCCCGCACTCACAAAGTAGTCCGTCTCACCGTCTCACCATTGGGAGAGTCGTCTCATGTCGCTTCCCGTGAATCCTCCTCCGGAGCCCGTCTCGTTTTCACCGAATGCGCGTACCGTGCTCGAGAAGCGCTATCTGGTGAAGAATGAGAAGGGTCAGCCGGTCGAGCAGCCGGAGGATCTGTTCTGGCGCGTCGCGACAGTCGTTGCCGAGGCCGATCGCCGCTACGGAGCGAGCGACGGCGCGGTGCGGGAGGTGGCGACTCAGTTCTATGCGTTGATGACCCAGCGTCGCTTCGAGCCCAACTCGCCGACGCTCATGAATGCTGGACGCCCGTTAGGCCAGTTGAGCGCGTGCTTCGTGCTGCCCGTCGAAGACGCGCTCTCGAACGGCAAGAACGGGATCTATGACACGCTCGCCTCGATGGCGCTCATTCATCAGAGCGGCGGCGGGACGGGCTTCTCCTTCTCGCGCCTGCGCCCGAAGGGATCGATGGTCCGCTCGACCACCGGGGTTGCTAGCGGACCAGTCTCTTTCATGAAGCTGTATGATGCCTCCACCGACGCGGTAAAGCAGGGAGGCACGCGGCGCGGCGCGAATATGGGGATCCTGCGGGTCGACCACCCGGACATCATGGAGTTCATCACCTGCAAGGAAGACCTGACGCAGGTGACGAACTTCAATATCTCCGTCGCCATCACGCGGAAGTTCATGGACGCGGTGTCGGCGGGGACGTCCTACGATCTCGTCGACCCGCATAACGGCAACGTCCTCGGCCAGCTCGACGCGCGCACGGTCTGGGACAAGATGATCCTCGGCGCGTGGCGCACCGGCGAACCCGGTGTCTTCTTCATCGACGAGGCCAATCGCTACAATCCCGTTCCACACCTCGGCAGTTACGAAGCTACTAATCCGTGTGTGATCGGATCGACGCGTCTGGCGACGGACCGCGGTCTGTTGACGATGGCGGAGCTCGAGCGTGAGGTGATGGAAATCCGCGTCACGACCGACGACCGCGTGGCAGCGATTCGCGCGCAGCTCGCCGACGGCGGCGTCTCCGTGCGAACGCGCCGCGGCACGACTCTGCGCCACGCCGTGCCGGTGTTCCGGACACGCCAGAACGCTCCGGTCTACAAGCTCATCACGTCGCACGGCTACACCGTCACCGCGACCGACAATCACAAATTCTTCACGCCAGACGGCCTCGTCGAGCTCAAGGACCTGAAGGGCGGCGATCGCATTCTCCTGCAGTCCGCCGAAGGCGTGTGGAGCACCGACTACTCGCTGCCCTCCTTCAATGCCGAGAACAAGCTTGCGGCGCGCGAAGAGCGCGGCGACGCCCATCTGCCAACGACCTGGTCACGCGAGTTGGGTCAGCTACTCGGCTGGGCCGTGGGCGATGGTTGGACGAGCGAGGAGACGCCGGCTGGCCGCACCGTGCCTAGCTACGCCGTCGGACTCCTCTTCGGCGGCGACGAGAAGCCGATAGCCGAGACGTTTCGGGCGCGCGTCGAGCATTGGACCGGCATGAAGGGCAACGTCACCCAGCGTCCGGGACGGGTGCAGATCATCTTCCGATCCGGCCTTTATTACTTCCTGCACTCACTCGGTCTGAACGCACCTGGCGAGACGAAGCACGTACCGGAGAGCGTCTGGCGCGCCCCTCGTGAGGCAGTGATCGGATTCCTGCAGGGACTGTTCACCGCGGATGGCACCGTGAACATCTCGGTGCGGCGGAAGACCTGTTCGGTGCGCCTGGCGGCGAGCAATCGCCCTCTGCTCGAGGAAGTGCAGCAGTTGTTATTGAACTTCGGAATCGTATCGAGGCTCCATCTACGCCGCGATGCCCAGAAGAGAGCGATGCCGGACGGGCACGGCGGCATGCGGGATTACGACTGTCTGCCCCAGTACGAGCTGATCCTCGACAAGGAAAATCGCGACGCCTTCGTTCGAACGATCGGGTTCATCTCGCCGGCCAAGCAGCAGAAGGCCGAGCGCTGGATCAACGCCAAGGAGCGTCGCTCCAATCGCGAGGTATTCGTGACGCGTATCGCGTCGATCGAACCCGCCGGCTTGGAGGACGTGTATTGCACGACGGAGCCCGCGACGCACTCCATCGTTGTGAATGGCCTGGTGACTGCTAACTGCGGCGAGCAGCCGCTTCTCTCCTACGACGTCTGTAACCTGGGATCAATAAATGTCGGATACTACGTCAAGAATGGCACGATGGATTGGGAAGCTTTTAAGAGCGACATTAACCTCTCTACCCACTTTCTTGACAATATCATAGACGTCAACAAATACCCGTTAGGCGAGATCGACGCCCTCTCCAAGCGCATCCGCCGCATCGGCCTCGGTGTCATGGGCTTCGCCGACGCGCTCGTCAGGCTCGGCATTCCCTATGACAGCGACGAGGGCGTCGAGTTCGGCCGCAAGGTGATGGAGTTCGTCGATATCGAGGCGAAGAAGGAGTCCAACCGTCTCGCCAACGAGCGCGGGCCATTCCCCGAGTGGGCGAAGAGCATCTGGGGCCCCGACGAGACCTGCGCGCGCGATGCACAGGGTAAGCGCGTCAGGCCCATGCAGCTCCTCCGCAACTGCAACGTCACCACCGTCGCGCCAACGGGCACCATCTCGATTATTGCAGGTTGCTCTTCAGGTCTCGAGCCACTCTTCGCCGTTGCGTTCATGCGCAACCAGGCCGGCGTGATGATGCCCGACGTCAACGAAGATTTCGTCGCCATCGCGAAGAAAGAGGGCTGGTACAGCGACGCGCTGATGGAGCGCATCGCCAAGGAAGGCACCATCGCCCTCCCCGAAGTGCCGGCCAAGTGGCAGCGCGTCTTTACGACCGCGAATCAGATCGCGCCCGACTGGCACATCCGCATGCAGGCCGCGTTTCAGCTGCATTGCGATTCGGCGATTTCAAAGACGACGAATTTCGCTCATACTGCAACTGTAGAGGATGTTAGAAAAATCTACGAGCTCGCGTACGCGCTGAATTGCAAAGGAGTCACCGTCTATCGCGACGGCTCGCGCGACAACCAGGTACTGAGCACCGGCGCGACCGAGAAGGCTAAGGAGCAGCGCGAGGGCCGCGGCGTGCGCGACGCCGAGAAGCAACGCCTCGCGGAACTGCAGGGAACGCTGGCCGAGCGCGATGCGGAAATCGAGCGACTCAAGAAGCGGCTGTACGATGAGGAGGCCGAGAACCTCCAGCGCCGCGCCAAGCGCTCGCGCCCGGACAAACTTCGCGGCACTACTATAAGGAAGGAGACCCCCCTCGGGACGATGTTCGTGAACATCACCGAGGACGACAAGGGTCAGCCCTTCGAGGTATTTCTCACGTTAGGTAAAGCCGGCGGATCGGCGATGGCCGACGCCGAGGCGATGGGCAGACTGATCTCGCTGGCGCTGCGGTCGGGCATCCCACTGATGGAGATCCACAAGCAGCTGCGCGGCATCTCTTCGGATAGGGCAGTGGGCCTCGGTCCGAACAAGGTGTTGTCGGCTCCCGATGCGATCGGTATTGCTTTGGAAGAGTGGTGGCGCGACCGCGTGGCGGGCGTGCAGCAGGAGATCCCGTTAGGCCCGAATGGCGTGCCGCGGATCTCGCAGGCGGTCGAGCAGGTGACGGATGATCAGCTGTCCGGAGTCGGCTCCACTCCGCCGAGCGGAACGACGGGGATTGGTGGAGGGGCGGGGGGCGCTAGTGGTCAGGCGGAGTTGGAGCTCTCGGGATACGACTCGGGGCAGGCGTTCATGGGAACATGCCCGGACTGTGGTTCACAGTTGGAGTATGCTGAGGGGTGTGTGAAGTGCCACGTGTGTGGGTTTAGTGAGTGCGGATGATCCTGTCCTGGAAGTGCCAGTTAACTAAGCGGGGCGCGCGAGCGCCCCGCTTAGTTTCGGCCGAATAATTCTCTCTATTGCTGTCCCGATTTCTCAGCCCATCATCAGCGCTCTAAGAATCAACACAGCCTCACTTGAGCCAGTTTGCGCCTTGACGTGAACTCGAACGAATGCTGACCTTAGAGTGGCACCGACGAGTCGTAAGGAGTAGCGAATTCGAACCGTCAGACCACGGCACTATGGCTGAGTCTGAACATGGAAAAAGCTTTTGAGATCGGACTAGCATTAACAAAGAAGTATTGGCGAAGGCGAGCCACCGGTGTTCTTCTTCCGCTGGCCATATTCGCATTTCTCATCCGCACGCTTTGGCCGGAAGATAGTGCCTTCGGATCAATTTCGTGGCTTACCTGGTTAACAGCCGGCGCTGTTGCAGCGGCCGCTGCAGGGGTTTGGATATATACCAATCGCACTCCACGCAATCGTAGAGGGCACATCGGCTTCCTAGTCGCCATTGCATGCGAAAGCGATGTTCAGGAGAGGAAGCTGCGCGCTGATTTTATAGACGAACTACGTCGCTATCTCAGCGTCGATGAGCAAGCGACCAAGTTCCACTTGATTGTGTACCCTCGTGGACTGTCGGAGGAAATAGTCAGTATCAAGCAAGCCTTGCGATATCAGGCAAAATCAAGAGCCCACTTCATGATCTGGGGGCGGGTTCGAGAAAGAAGCATGCCTGGTGGAAAGAAAGCGCTTTTCCTCGACCTTGAGGGCAGCGTCGTGCATGGTCCCATTTCGCGCCCCGCTCAGCAGGATATTCAATCAGAGTTCAACACGGTGCTTCCGAGAAGAGTTGTTGTACCAGATGAAGGGAGCGTGTTTCACTTCGAGGCTGCGTCTGAATGGATGGATGTCGCTGCACGCTATATCGTGGGTCGAGCCGCGTTGGCGGCCGGAGATATCCGATACGCTGAGACGCTGCTCTTGAGCGTCGAGGAGCGGCTCAATAAAGCTGAATCGCGAAACAAGGCGCTGCGCCAAGTACGGCAAAAGCTGCCTGGCATCTTGGTCGCCCTGTATCTGGCATGGGCTACGCACCTGGGGGACGAGTACACGCGAACACGAGATTCGAAATACCTACGTGAACTTGAACCGATTACCGATAAATTGCTCGCTCGAGATTCGAACAATTACAACGGTCTTCTTCTGAAGGCGATCGTAGTGTTCGTGGTAGGGAGGAATTCAGATGCGGCAAAGAGACTTGTTCGTAAGGCAGGGAAATCTAAAGACGCCACTTGGAGGTACAGCTTAGCTTTTTTGTACGCGTATGAAGGCGACCTGGCCCGCGCCGTCGAGGAGTATCATCGAGCCTTTCGAGCGAAGTCTCTTGACCAAACGATCGCAGTTCAGTCAGAGGAATTCATCCAGGGTGTACTGGAAGGAGAACCAGAGAAGGGACAACTACATTACGCTGCCGCTCTGATCAATTATCATTCAAAACAAGATCATCTTGCTGCACAGCGTGATCTAGAGTCTTTCCTTATGTCAGAATCCGCAATTCTCTTTCGCGACCAGCGACGAGATGCTGAGGCATTACTACTCTCGCTAGAAAGTCAAGATACGACCACTGAGGGCGCGATAGAGGTCGATTTCCAGCTACGACCCGTTAAGTCTATATCGATCGACGCCGCATCGGACTAAAGCGGCCGGAACGGTCACAGAGAGGAGATCTCGGCCCAACTTCCATGGTATATTCGCGCCGCGGCCTGGGCGTGACTTGGTGTTTACTGACGGCAATAGAAAATTAGAACTCTTAGTGGTCGAGGTTCGTCCCTGGGACACGTCGTCGCGATTCTGAAGGACCTGAGATAAATCCCTTGCGGGCTAGTCATTGCTTCGCGAGTGACATTGTGGTGACTCGTTAGGGAGGTGATCGCTCACTCCGATTGTCATTCCCTTGGAGGGAGTCCACTGCCGATGTAAGCCTCGCCAAGTTTCAATGCCCCGAGCTCGCCAGTTCAGTGAACTGAGCGCCTCGCTCTATTCTCAAGGCTGGCAGAAAATAATCACATCGGCATCTCTTTCCCTGCAACAAGAGACAACTGACGATAGGAGCCAAACAAGCTGAATGAAGTAAGGCAAAGGGTTGGCCCGGCGAGCCTCTGTGTCGAAAACGCTGAGAGAAAGTGCGGTCACCACTAATGCGACGCGCCAGCGAGTCTTCGGATTAGCCGCCGACTTAACCAGATCCTTTCTTAGGCCGGGCCATCCATTTTGCGACCGGACAAGCAATGGAATCTGAGTATCGCCCCAGTACTCTCGTTGTTGTGCGAGATCGAGCTTACGGATGATTTCGCTCTCTCGAAGCTTCACGCGGCTGAGATTCTTGAGCGCCTGAGAAGCGACGATTTGCAGATCGGAGGCGCCTCTTGTTACCGCGCCGTGCTTGCAGTGATAGAACGTGATCGTTCCAGATCCTCCGCCTATGTAGTCAGCCCACTCGTCGCCGAGGTCACCACAGAGCAAGAATGGATCGTCGCGGCTAAGACTGTCCTCTAGGACACGAAAGATGCTGGTGGATGCGAACCGGGTGTCACGGCTCGAATAGTTCGATCCCTTCTCCGATGTTGCTTGAGTGAGGTGGGGATCCGCCGTGAGGAACTGCCTCACAAGATTTGCTTCTCGCCTGAACCCCCCCGTGCGGTACAGCGCTCCATCCGCATAGAAGTACTCCGTCGAGTTGAAACTCAACGAGAAGGCATTTTCCTCGCGTAACCAACGGTCGAAGGGGACTTCCTGATTGCCTCCCACACGCAGCACAAATTGCTTTGCCGCGTCGGAATACACTCCGAAGGAGTGTTTAAGTCGTTTTATCCGAGCAACAGTGCCGCCGCGATCGTCCATTGCTTCCCATTCGTCCCCTGTGGGAAGCGTTGGCAGGACGGTCGAAAGGGCGGTTAGAAGGTCATCTGGCGACATGACACCGCGCTGTTCAAGGACAGTGTCCGGATCATCTAGTAGAGATCGGATTTGAGCCATGTCAAACAGCAATCCGGTTGGCAGCACATGTTGCGGCAGGTCTGCTACCTCGACTGGCATTGGGAAAGCTTGAAGGAAAAGAGAGTCGTTACTCGTTTCAATCCCGTCGAGCACGTCATCGATAAATGAAAGGAGTTCCGTCAATCCGGCTTTTGTAGATCGAACACGGATCCGGCCAGTGCTAGGAGTAAGTCCGACGACACCGTAGTCGCGAGTCACGAGCCCAAGCGTTTGCAGTATCGATCGAGCTGCCGCGGCAGGCACGAAGGCTGTCTCGAGATCCGCAGCGTCATAAGATGCTCCGCGAAGCTCATAAGCGGAAATCGTCATTCGCCGAGTCGAGAGTCGTTGGTATCGCGCCTGGGCAGACCAGATATTTGTGACGCGACTGCGATCGATTCCGTTGCTGAACTTCGCAACTGATTCGTTAATTCCGGTAGCCAGTTGATGACAGAGTGCCAGGTATCCCCGTCTTTCGACGAGAAGTACGAAACCATAGCGCGTATCGTCAAGCGTTGTTGGCTTCAGGAATCGAACCGGCGATGTCGTTCGAAAGCACAAGAAGGAGACGACGAACCGTCGGCCGTTCGAGCCATGTGTCTCGCGCACAGCTTGGGCAACCCTTCTTCCGCTACTCTCGCGCAACACGCCAGCGAAGAGCTGAGTTATTACTCTCTTACTCAGCCTGCCTGTGAGCCGTAAGAATCGAGCTGACCTGGCAATCGAGAGTTCGTCAACGGTTGGTGAATTACGTCTAGGCATGTGGGATCTGCGGATCAAGACATCGGAATGGCTGTGGCCGCAAATGCACAAGAGGCGTTCGGCACGTTCGAGCAGAGGTTACCATTCTCGCCTCGCCTCGCAGGCTCGTCAAGAACACTTTTATTAGAATCCTCGGGTCTTCCGGCTTTGTAGTGGGTAAAGATTAAGGATTTCTCATCGTGGATCGAGATCTAGGCCGCCGCAGTGAAAGTAGATCGCGAGTTTGATCGTGGGTGAAGATCACTGGCTGATGTATTGCTGGTGAGCAGGCAGCGTTCCGTTGACAAGCTGCGGCCCACAGTGCGGACTATCCTTGAGTTGCCGGAGCTGGGTAGGCGTCCACATCTGCTCAAGGGCTTCTGGCCTGAACAGCTTTGCTGGACACGACCAGAATCTGGAATTGGGGTAAACACCGCGGTTGATTCTCCGCAGGTTGGGACCGGAGTCTTCGCGGGTGTACCGCCTACGACTTAGCCTTGCGCGTTCGTACGGACCGGGGCGTATCCGAAGGTCTCGTTAGCCGATCGCGTCGCGCCTACCAAGGCACTGAACCGACTAGAGTCGAGCCGCGCATGAGTGGCGTGGACAATTCACGTCACCGACGCGCTCGATGGCGTCGGCGATCACTTCAGCGTGGAGGACCCGAGAGTCAACACCGCCTTACGCGTTTGCTGGAGATCCGGCGGGATTGTCCAAACCGATTCTAGTTCTTATGCGCACAACGAATTCGTGCACTAAAGCCACGACACATCTCGCTCGAGCGACAGGGCCTGTGCTCACTGAAATCTTCCGAAGCTCAGCGCCGCGCTCAGTCCCACATATCGAGTCCGTCGTCCTTCGACGCCCAATCCGGCCACATGGATAGCGCGCACGCCCGACGCCGGCGCATTCAGCTCGAGCGCCCAAGCCGGCGCCCCTTCGACGCCTAACGAAGCAAATCGTTGGTTCTCGCTGATCGTGTAACAGCCGCCGCCCGCGCGAGGCCCACAGCCGGGACGAGCGTGCTTCGCCAGGTGCGGATCGGCATCCCGACCAACGCCGAGAGCTCGTGCTCGTCGCCGCTGCCGTGGTCGGACACCACCGTTTGGCTCCAGCGCGCACCCACCGCGAAGCACTCCCCAGCGATCCACGCCGACGCCGCCACGGAGGGACCCAGAGTCGCACCGCCCGCCCTAGCGCCGATCCATGCATGAGGCCAGGCACGTCGGTGGCCTGGCCCGCGATCGACCGCATCGCGATCAACAAGGTCAGTAGACCGATACGTCGCATCGCGCCCAACCTCGTTATGATGCAGTGACCGACAACGACGAGTCGCATTGCCTTGGCGTCGTAGGCCCCGCCAGAAAGGTCGCCGTATGCCTGCACCTGCCCAAAGCCCGCGCGATGGAACATGTCCTTGAGCTCTCGAGCCGAATAGAGCCAATGACTGAAGCGGAACGTCCGCGGCACGACGTCGCGGAGAAGAATCCACTCGTTCTGAATGCGACTCCAGTCGTCGACGATCTTGTGCCGATGCACGATGACAGCATCGGGCAAGTCGCGCGAGGTCGTCGAGGTGAACATGCTAGCGAGCACCTCCTTCCCGAGGACGTCGAGTACGAACGTGCCACCGGGTCTGAGACTCGTCGCGACATTCGCGAGGACCTTTTGATTGTCGGCATCGTCGCGAAAGAATCCGAATGACGTGAAGAGGCAGATCGCGAGATCGAACGCCTGCGGCCGACGAAAGTCGCGCATATCCGACTCGATCCACTCGACGTCGATGCCGGCATCGCGCGCATTCGTTCTGGCGCGCTCGAGCAAGAAGGGGCTGCGGTCGACGCCCGTCACCCGGAAGCCGCGTCGCGCAAAGGCGAGACTGTGTCGTCCTGGACCGCAGGCGAGGTCCAGCACGTGCCCTGCATCGCGCCCCGCCAAGTGATGATTTGCTCGACTTCGCTCGGCGCCGCTGCGAGTCGTGTGTCGGGAAACATGAAGCTGTACGTCTCCCGCCAGAACGCCTCGTCGGCGAACCACTCGGCTTCTGACCCGCTCATCCCGCTACAGTAGCGCTTCACTCCTGTGTGCGACAACCGCTGATATTCCGAGCGACGCGAGGGATTCGCGTCTCGTTCGCGCTCGAAGCAGATCTAATCCGTGATGGAGTCAAGGACCGTGCGTTCGTAGCGAAGTCACTGACGTTCTTCCGATTGTAGTCGATTCAGTGTTGCACGGGCGAGGTCGTGGTCGGGCTGATGCTTGAGTGCGACTCTTAGTACCTTTTCAGATTCCGCAAGCTGCCTTCTCTCTAGAAGGTAACGCCCCAGTTCCGCGAGGGCGTCAGGATTCGATGGATCAACGTCTACAGCCATTCGGAAGGCAGTTTCCGCCTTCGGCAAATCGCCGTGCTCCTCCAGCAATCTTCCTTTCAACATCAGTGGAAGTGACCACATAGGCGAGAGACGGTGGGCCAATTCAAATTCAGTCTGAGCTTCCAACTCTCGACCGCTCTTGATCAGCACGTGTGCGCGATAGACATGCGCGCGGGCATCACCAGGGTCCAGCGATAGAGCGCTGTCAATCGCTGCCAGGGCGGGATCAAGAGCCTTCATCTTTAGACGGGCCCAAGCGAGCTCTCGATACGCTGCAGCATAGCCAGGATCGGATTCGAGAGCACGCTCCAGCAACTGTTGCGCGCCAAGCGGATCGCGCTCTTGAACCAGTACAGCCAAATTGAAAAGTGCTTCTTCCCAATCAGGCTCGAGCTCTAACGCAGTGCGAAGGGAGTCTTCCGCCTCTTTTATTCTTCCTCGTTGCAGCTGGACATCTGCAAGGAGAACAAGTCGCGCCGCCGAAGGGCGGACCTGCACACTCTTTGAGAAAGCGCGCTCCGCCTCCTCGAGGTGTCCTGTCTCGACCAGGGCAGTCCCTAGGCCGGAGTACCCGCCGGCCAGGGTCGGTTGCAGCTGAATCGCGCGTTCAAAGGCTTCGATTGCCTCGGTGAATTGCTCGAGCTGAGTGCACACGTCTCCGTACCATATCCATGTCGCAACATCATCAGGAGCAAGTTGAACCGCCTTTGAAAGTGCTCGGTGGGCGACCCAAAGGTCGCCCACCTCTTCTGCACGCCGCGCCATATTGAAAAGTTCGTCGGACTCCCAGCTCACGGCTTCTTCTCCTCCTCCTTCTTGGGAGGGTTCTTTCGTTCTTGGCGAAGCTGTTCTAGGGCCTCTTCGGCCTCATCTCTCGTTTCTTGGCGGTCTCTCTGTCGGCTCTTGTCCGTGCGCTCGATATGGTGTGGCTGACCCCGTTGACGATTCTTTCTTTGAGCGTCACTTATTTCCTCGTACCGCTGACCGCGTTCCTTATGTGAGCCGTCCGGATTCTTTGGGGTGTCGGTGGGGCCCTCCGCAGGAGATGCTGGTGGAGAAGTTTCGGCCGGAGTTGTTGATGGTTCGACCTTTTCATCTGCCGGCGCTCCGGAATGATGATACGTCCACTCCATAGCGTCGATCATTTTGCCGACGTCACCCAGTCCGACATGTCCACCGAGCCAGCCACCGTGAGCATACCCGAATCCATTCCAGACTTGCGAGCAAGGCCTTGGATCTTTCGGGAAAGCGCAGAGACCGAACGGGTCACTGTAGTTAACCGGATCTCCTTCCCCAAAACCATATGTATTCAGGCCGCCGTCAAGGCCGACTGGGTCCTCCTGTGTAAAGCGGCCGCTCATCGGATCGTAGTACCGATTCCGTCGGTACAGCAGCCCGCTGGCATCCTGCTGATTCATGAGCAGTCCACCGACCCAAGTATAACTGTAGGTGACATGAGTATCGCCTGGCGCATCGAGCTTGTACAACGAGTTCGTTGCATTCCATGCCACTAAGGTGCACGTATTGGTCGTTAGGCTGCAGTCCGCCGGTGCACCGCTCGCCGTGCTACTCGACTCGTACATCCCTCGCCACGTCGGATGCGGCACACGCAGATTGCCAGTAACGCGAGTATCAATGACGCCTAACGGCTGATCAAGCTCCGCGCCGTGTACGTAGGTCACATAGCCGTCATCCGACCCATAACTCGCGCTCCCAAAGGGCAGGCGATCCTCGACCAACGTTTGGTTCCCGTCCCAGGCATAGCGCGTGAAACTGGAGTTGCACGTCGCCTGCTGATTGCAGATGCTTTGGATGCAGAGTTGGATCGAGGGATGGCACGCGGGCATGGGGTCGTTGCGGCGCGAGATGACCACGATGCGTCGCCCGAGGGCATCGTACTCGTACTCATCGAAGGTGCCGTGATCGACGCCCGTCGAAACATCGAGATAGTGCTGTGTCGCGCGTAACCGGTTCGCAGTATCGTAATAGTTTCGTACTTGATCATCTGCATCGTATCCGCCGGAGAGCTCGGCAATCAACAGAAACCGCTGGCTGACGTTCCCGTCGGCGTCGAATTGCTGGAGGAACGTCTCCGTCTGGCGTTGCGGCTGTGAGGTGTTCCTTGACGTGAGCTCGCCGTGAAAGGTGTACTGCCAGTACCGAGGATCGTGCACGCCATGGCTGCTGACCGCCCCATCGCGACTCTCGACGTTGTTCCCGAGGGCGTCGACGCGATACTCCTCACTCTCCCAATTGGAGAGCTGGTCGATGCGCTCGCGCGCTTGGACTGCGCCAAGCCCCGAGTAGATGAAGCGGCTCGTATCAGACGGGATCCCGTTTGCCAGGGTCGAGCGCCCGACTTTAATCGGCCGCCCCTGCGCATCGAACCAGAAGCTCTCGTCGAAGAGCGGGGTTGCTGGCGGTTGCCCGAATACGCCGCGTCTGACGACCGTCCGCGTCGTACGCGTGTGTCTCCCAGATGCTGTTGCTGCCTCCTGAGGCACCGATGAGCAGACTATCAACTCGGCCAGCACCGTCGTACGTATATCGGAACCAGTTGCCAGTTGGGTCCGTGATGGTCGCGAGCGCGCCGTTATCGGTCCGATACGTGTACGTAACGTTGCCGCCACCACCTGGGATACCTGGAATTGTGAGAACCGAATCTTTCCCATCGATGGTGTACTGCTTGGTGAGGCCGTACGTGTTGCCTTGATAGCTCGTCCCGACCGTAACACTATTGCCAGCGACGTACGTCGGTCCGTTGAGAATGAACAGCGAGTCGCGCTGAATCGCGCCGTTGGGATAGTACGAGCGGTGGACCTTCGCGTAGCGATTGTCGGCCGTGAGCATGAAACCGGTCGTCGCGTCGTAGGTGAAGCGCGACGTATCCGGCATCATGAGATAGCCGATACCCGTGCTGTCGTTCGGAAAACCGGGATACACCTCGAAGCAGCCGTGAAGGTTCGTGCTGTCCGCGGTCTCCGGCCCGGCGGGGAAGCCTTCGCAGTGCTGCTGGCCATACTGACGCGCCGGCATAGCGCGCAGCGTGAGGCGGTCCAGAGCGTCGTACTGCATCGTCAGCGTGCCGCTCGGTCGCGAGCTGCTGATCACATTCCCGTTCAGGTCATAGCTCGTATTCTCCCAAGGCCCTTGCGCGACGGCGTGCGCGGTTTTCCGGCCTAGGTTGTCGTACGTGTACGTGTCCCGC
>DASXPH010000118.1:0-29377 GCA_036493735.1 Gemmatimonadaceae bacterium | reverse complement strand
TTCGGGGGCAATCCCAATAATCGTGAGGGTCTGGCCGTTGACGATGATCGGCTTGTCAATGACAGAACGGTCAGAGCCGAGATGCGTCTGCCAGAATCCGTGGCCGAGCACGGCGATGGTGTTGCCGCCGATGATGCGGTCATCGTTGGTGTTGAAGAGACGGCCGATCGCCGCCTTGACGCCGAGTAAGGGGAAATACGATCCGGAGACGGCCACGCCGCTGCCGCTGAGTGTCTGCCCCTGATAGGCGATGTTCGCGCCGAACATCACGTGCGCGGCGACGCCGGTGAACGGACCGGGCGTGGCCTCGAGGTCGCGGACCATCTTGTAGCTGAAGACCTCGTCGCAGCCGCCGGGCAGACCGCACGACTGCGAGCCCGGATTCACCGAGTTGCCGCCGAAGTCGACCAGCCGCTCCGGGTGTGAGACCGGTAACGGAGCGAGGAGCATCTGGTTGAACAGCGAGAAGATCGCCGCGTTGGCGCCAATGCCAAGAGCCAGCGAGAGAATGGCGACCACCGTGACGAACGGCGTCTTGAAGAGCGTCCGGAAGGCGCGTTTGAGGTTTCGCATGCTCCATTGGACGGCAGAAAGAGCGATTTGGTTGAATCGATGGCTTCGTCGACAACCCTAGGCCGCTTCCCGCGCTTTTATTGGCGCTTGTATCTGAGATCGAGGAAGAAGTCGTCGCCCGGCTCGTGAAAGTGAACGAGATAACCGTCCACCGTCTGTATCGCGCTGTGCTCGAGGTGCGGGCCGATGAGCTCGGACAACATCGACAGGCTTCCGTCCGCGGCCACGGTCACCACTCCACGATCTACTTCCGCGTTGAATCGCAAGCGCAGCTCCCGCTGCACCACGTCCCCAGTGCGAATCACGTGATACTGGGAGACGCGCACGGTAAGGCTGTATCGCTCCTGGAGCAGCCCTGACAGTACCAGCACTCCGGAGTCCGCGTACACCTCGGCGAACTCCCGCTGTCCGTCGAACTCCACGCTATCTGCCGCGACGAGGGCGGGGATCGGCGAGCCGTTGAATTCAGTCAATGTGAATGTCGTATCCGCCACCACCACGCCAACCGCTGCGGTTCCCGTCACGCCGTCCACGGTCGCGCGGATCGTCGTGGCGCCCGGTCCGGCCGCGATCAGGAAGCCGGGGCCTCCCACTGGAGTTGGCGGTGCGCCGATGATCGCAACCTGCTGGTCGTCAGATGCGAAGGTGATTGAGCGACCGCTGATCTCGCGACCACCCTGCCCAAGGACTCGCGCGCTGACTTGAACGCGGTCACCGCGTCCGAGATGCATGGTGTTCGGGGTCAGTCCCACTTCTTTGACGACGAGTCGTCCGATCGTCAGGTCGATCGTTCCCGCCGCGGCGCCACTCCGCGCCGATACACGCACCAACCCCGGCTTGAGCAGAGCGATAGTTGCGGCGGTGACCTTGGCGAGGGTCGTGTCGCTGACGCTCCAGATCACGTTCGTGGCGCTAACACGATTGCCGGCGCCGTCGACGACACTCGCAGTCATTATGATCACGTCTCCCTCGAACACACTATCCGGCAGCGGATCGATGACGACCCTCACCTCCGGTATCGCTGGCTTGGGTGAAGTGGTGTCGCTACACGCGGCGGCAAGCAACGCGAGCGCGACGAGCGTTAGGCTTGCGCTTCTCGGGCGAGCGAAGATGAAGCTGGACAAGGAAACCCCGGGTGAAGGCGAAGAACGTGTTGGCTCGAACGGCCAAGTATCGCTCGGATGCGCCGCACCGTCTTGAGCGCGACTGCGCTCAACCTTTGAACAATCCTTCGGTGCCGAGGATGGCAGCACGAAAGTTCAACAGCCCGGCGCCGCTCCGTTCAAGACAGTTGCGCCGGTCGGTGAGAATCTTGTGTGTGCAATCACCGACTGGAGAGTCCTCGAATGCGCACGACAAACAACCTGCAGCGAAGTCTCCGATATCTGTTGGCGTGGGCGCCGACGATGGCGCTGCCAACACTCGGCGCGCAGCGCCCGATGCGGGACGCCACCCTCGCGAGCGGTACGCTGAGCTTCCTCGGCCGCGCGACCGTCGGCGATTTCGTGGGCACCACCGCGCGTGTCACCGGCGCGATCATCGGAGGGGCCGACTACTCCGCCGTGCGCGGCTGGGTGGATGCGCCGGTCGGGACGCTCGTCACGGGCAACGACAGGCGCGATCGCGACCTGCGCGCGACAATGAATGTCGAGCGGTATCCAACCATGCATTTCGAGCTCACGAGCGCCACGCTCGTCGCATCGTCGGTTGGTGAGCAAGACTCGACACCGCTCCTGCTGCACGGTGCCCTCACGATTCATGGTGTAACCCGGCGGGTCGAGATGCCCGCCACCGTGCTCCGGAATGGAGACACCACGCGCGTCAGCTCCCGATTCCGGCTCGATCTCTTCGATTACGACATCCACGGACTCACGAGGATGTTCGGTGTTCTCCGCATGCAACATGAGATCGACGTTCGCGTCGATCTGCAATTCGTCGATCGACCCATTCTCTCGGCAAATCCATGACACCGATCAACCTCTTCATGCTGGCGGCGTTAGGCGCTTCTCTGCCTATGACCCTTCTTGCCCAATGCCGGCCGCCGGCGAGCAGCCACGAGGCACGACTCCTCGCCTTCTACGAGGCGCCAATCGCGTTTTCGATGGCGGTCGCGCCCGTGCGATTGGCGTCCGGCGCTGTGCGACTCGGCGGCGAGGCGATCCCGGTACCGTCGCCCGACCCCGCGCTTCAGCATCCAGAGTACTGCTACGCCAACACGAGAAACAACACCAAGCTCGCTCCCGTGTTTGGGCGTCCGCGGATCGCGGTGGGTCTGCCGGATGGATTCGCCATCGAGGCGAGCTATCTGCCTGACGTGCGCGTAGGCGATGCCGAGGCGCGCGTCGTGAGCGGCGCACTCTCGCGGACGCAGCGCGTCCCCTTCACGCGTGGCCTCGTGACGTCGATGCTTCGCGTAGACGGCACGACCGGACAAGTGCGTGGTGCCATCACCTGCCCGCGAAGCAGTCTCCAGATCACGGACGTGAACGTGCCATGTTACGGAAGCGAGCCCTCGCGAGACACTTTCACTCCCAACTCGTTAGGTGCCGAAGGTGCCCTCGGCGTGGATGCATGGGCGAGCCGTGTCGGCGTGTACGTCGGCGGCGGTGTGCGTTGGCTGCGGCCACGATTTCAGGCCGGCTTCACCGACGGCTTCGGGAACGTGGATCGCACGACGGTGAGCGTGAATCTCGTCCGTGGCGCGGCATTCACCGGTATCACCTGGCGCGTGCGCGGCCCGTTCACGGTATCGGCTCAGCTGTACGCCGTGCCCGCCGACGTCACGACGACGCGTGTTGCGGCGCAGCTCGCATTGCCATAGAGCGCGTCGTCGTTCACGCGGATCGCCATTTGCGACCACGGACGAACGCACCCGGGGTCACGCCAAATTGCCGCTTGAAGAATCGGGTGAAGTGTGCCTGATCGGCGAATCCTGCTCGGAGCGCGACGTCGGAGAGGCCAGCATCGGGCGACTCGAGGAGACGTCGCGCGCGCTCGAGTCGCAGCGTCAGCAGATGCTGATGCGGGGCCCGCCCGACGGACTGCTTGAATGCGCGCGCAAAGTGGGCGGGCGAGAGCCCGGCTTCCTGGGCGAGGGCGTCGATGCTCAGGTGCGCGTCCGGTTGCGCGTCCATCAGCTCCAGGATCCGACGCCTCACTCCGGCGGCGAGTCCGCCACGGGCCCGCGGCGGCGGCCGCGACGCGACGCCCGCCTGTTGCACGATCTGCATACCGAGGGCAGTCGTTAGGCTGTCGATGAACGCGAGGCCACTCGGGCTGCCTTCTCCCGCTTCGACGACCAGTGCCCCGAGCAGGTGTTGTACCTGCCGCCCGCCGATCTGGTACGAGGGCCGGAGCTGTATTGGTGCAGCGCCGTCAGCACTCGTCCCGATGCGGTGCTCGAAGCGAATCGGATCCAGCGCGAGACGTACATATGAATGCGGGCCCGCGCAGCGGACGCGCAGCGAGAACCCATGGCCCGCGGGCATGAACCAGGCACTTCCCGGGTCGAGGGTGACGGCGCGGAATCCACCGCTCTCCCTCACTTCCATGGTGATCGGACGCTGATCCGTGTTCATGCCGAGGTAGTGATGGGCGAAGCTGAGCTCATCCACCTCCACGACATCGTTGTGGCCCGCCTCGAGCATCACGCCCGGCCAATCGAATGCCTGCGCCGTCGCGACGCTCGCCTCATCGTGCACCGGCAGAATTCGTCGCGCTCCGCCGCGGTCGAACAGCGGGATGATACATCGCAGCCGTGTTGACATGCCCGCCTCTCCCATGCGCGATGGTCGGCACGCGCAAGCAGAATGATTCAAATCTCCGAGAAGGTCCCGTTCAAGACGGCAGGCCTCGCTCGAGAGAACTTACTCATCACGTGAGCGGCGCCGCGCAACGCGATGTCGCTGTCGCTGACTAACTCGAGAAAGCGACGAATCGATCCACGATCACAGCTCTCATTCGTCGCCACGACGAAACGGAGAAACTCATGCGACATCTTGCCAGAACACTCGCGGCCATTGCCGCCACCACACTCGTTGCCTGCGGCGGCGGTGGTTACCGCTCCACGACATCGCCGCCGCCGCCGACTCCGGACAACACGATTCTCGCGACGCCATCGCTCGCGTTTGGTCCGGCCACCCTAACGGTGAATGCGGGCGAGACGGTAACCTTCAGCTTCGGCTCAGTGGCGCACAACGTGTTCTTCGACGCGCTAGTGGGCGCGCCTGGGGACATCGGCGGCTTGAACGCGAACGTGTCCGTTGACCGCGTCTTCGCGACGCCGGGCACATACCATTACAGCTGTCATATCCACCCGTCGATGCACGGAACGGTCATCGTCAACTGAGAGTACTCGTCTCGTTTGGCGCCTTCTATCGGACCGCGAGCAGAACCGCTGTAGTCGGACGTCTGAAGTCGTGTAGGACGGAGGCTGACGCTCGCGGTCACCACGGGGCACCACGATGACGCTGCGCTGGCCGTTAGGCGTGCGATGATCCGCGTTCTCATCGTGGACGACCACCCGATCGTTCGCGCGGGGCTGCGGCGCATCGCCGAAGACGAGCGCGGCATTGCCGGCCCTCGCGAAACGCCTGGCGGCGCAGTTGGGCGAGGAATTTGTCGGCGCGCCGCACGAACGGCTCACCGACCGTGAGTTCGACGTCCTTCGCGGAGTCGGCGCCGGTCGCACCGTGAAAGAACTCGCGCAGGAATTGGGGCTCTCGCCGAAGACGGTGAGCCGCTATCGCGCCCGACTCATGGAGAAGCTCGGGTTGACCGCCAATTCCGATCTCGTGCGCTACTCGGCCGAATATGGGCTCATCGGCGACCCGCCGCACCGGCGCGATTCGATCGGGACAGAGCCATGACAGGCGCGATGTCCATGTCTACGTGTGATAACTCTTTCTTCGCCGGCAGATCGAGATCGAGACCCGAGAGGCAAGCGATGAGATCCGGCTTATCCTCTGCGGCTGACGGGCAACTCACCCATTATCTGCGAGCCTAGCTCCGAGCAACGAGAAGCAAGCTCCGAAAGCGGAGATCGAGATTCAGATCTGAGAGGGTTCTCGGCTGGATCTCGATCTCGCCCTCAGGCGCACGCCGTGTCGCGCCCCTTTAGGCATGTTGCAGAAAACCGAAAGGCTACCGTCATTGTCGCAGCGACGTTAGCGGGTCGATCGAGGCCGCTCGGCGTGCCGGGATGTAACACGCCACGAGCGCCACCACTGCCAGTAGCAACGGTGCGCCGATGAGCAGCTGGAGATTGCTCGCGCCGATCTCGAGGGAGCTCACGAACTCGCTCGTCAAGGTCGAGAGCACCTTCGCAAGAGCAAGCGCGGCGAGCAGGCCGAAGAACGTGCCGACGCCCACCAACAAGACGCCTTCCCTGAGCACGAGGCCCAGCAGCTGTCCCTTGCTCGCGCCTAACGCGATGCGAATGCCCAGCTCCTTGCGCCGCTGCGCGACCGCATACGCGGTGACGCCGGCGAGTCCCACGGCCGCGAGGATCAGGCCAAAGACGCCCATCGCACCGTAGGTGTCCACGGCGAAGCGTTCCGACGCGTGGCTGCGCTCGAGGTACTCGCTGAGCGTTTGCTCATCGAATGGCGCCACCTTCGCGTCGATCATAGCGATCTCGCGGCGAATGCCGCGCAGCGCGTCCTGCGCCGCGTCCGCGCGGACCATGATCGTCATGCCACCCGCCGACGGCCGAGCAAAGTCTCGGCGCGTCAGCGGTATATAGATGCGGGAGCGCGCCGCACCCATGTCATGATTCAGGTCGCGAACGATGCCGACCACTTCGTACGACCGCGAGTCGTCGCGAAGGCGGCGGCCGATGGCATCATCTCGACCAAAGAAAGCGGCGGCGGCACTCCGATTGACCACGATGGGCAGGCGCTGATCGCCGTCGGCCGGGAGGTCATGGTCACGTTGGGTAAACTCTCGGCCAGCGACCAAAGGCTGGCTCAGGGCGGCAAAGTAACCCGCGCCGACGGTTTCTTCGACCACCGGGGCCTGGATGCGGGAGGTATCGCGGACGTCATCGACGGTCGCCTGCACGTTGGCATCTTCATCTTCCGGCGTGAACGGAGGCTGCGCCGCGAGCGCCACCGCGCGCACCGAGGGGACGGCCTCGAGACGCTTCGGCAGCTTCTGAAAGAAGTTGCGCGTTGCCTCGGCGCTGTAGCCATCCCGAAGGGGATCGACGGACAGCAGATACATCGTGCGCGGATCGAAGGTCGTTTGAACGCGGCTCTCGTGGGCAAAGCCGAGCACGAGGAACCCGGTGATGAGCAGCAACGTGAGTGATCCCGCCAGCTGAGCGGTCATGAGGAGATTGCGCATCCCGAAGCGTCGATGTCCCGGGAGTTGCAGCGCCGAGCCCTCCTTGAGGCCGGGAATGAGATCGGATCTCGTCACGCGCAGGGCTGGCAAGAGACTGAAAGTGATGCCGCACATGATCGCGAGCACGAACGGGAAGATGGCCGCGTGCCAGTCCAGGCCTGACGCCGCGTAGTCGAGGCCCGGCGTAAGAGGAGTTACTTTCGTCTTTGCTAATGCCAGTCCGAAGGCGATGACGATGCCGGCCACCGCCCCCAGCAATGAGAGCAGTACACCTTCGGTCACCATTTGCCGAATGAGGCGAGAGCGGCTCGCGCCAACCGCCAGCCGAGTGGCGAGCTCCCGCCGCCGATTGGCGCCGCGCGCGAGCAGCAGATTGGCGATATTCACGCAGGCGATGGTCATGATCAATCCCATCAGCACGGCGAAGAATCCCACCACCGCTGGCCGCAACGCGCGTGGAATCGGCGCCATCATGCCCGCGCTGAGCAACGTGATGCGTCTGCCTCTGGCGGCGCGTACTGCCGCCGTGCCGCTGCGCTCCGCGAGACGTTGTACCATCGCGTCCAGCGCGCTCTCCGCCGACTCCAGCCCCACACCAGGCTGGAGACGCATGATGGCCAGAAACTCCTTTGCGTCCTGCTGATGAAGCACGTCGTTGGAGAGCTCCGGAGCCAATGCGCTCGGTACCGTGACCGGGACGAACATTTCGGCTGCCGTGAGCGGTAACGCGCCACTGAAATCCCGAGGCGTGATCCCGACGATCACCGCCGGCTGGCCGTTCAGACGAAGCATCTGGCCAATGGCGTTAGGCGATGCGTCGAGGCGAGCGCGCCAGAACCGATCGCTGATCACCACGGCTGCCGCGTCTCCTGGCTTATCCAGTTCGGCGCTCATCACCCGGCCGGCCTGCGCTCGGACGCCGAGCACGCGAAAATAGTCGGGCGAAACCAGCTGGCCGAATACGCGTTGCGCTTTCGCGGACGCGTCTCCTGGGAGAAGGACACTGAAGCGAACGGGAGTCTCGAGCGCGGCGACGCCGGCGAACAGGCCCGTTTGCGCTCGAAATTGCTCGATGGTGACGTATGAGACGGGCTTGTCCGGCATCACCAGCTGCTCGGCGTTTGCCGCGCCGGGGAGGGGACGCGAAATCAACTGCCAACGCGAGTCATACACCATCGTCGTCAGGCCGATGCCAATGCCGATGGAGAGAATACCGACCAGGGCAAACCCAGGCGACGCGATCAGCGCGCGGACGGCGTACCGCGCGTCGCGTTGGATCTCGCTCAGGTATTCGAGCGGAAGGCGCATCGCGATGTCCATGAGCAGTGGGACGAGGCCAAGCGTGCCGCGCGTCGCGGCGATCTCCTCGATGACGTCCTCGCCGAGCAGCATGACGTCGGCGCCATAGGCTATCTTGAATTCATGGGGAAAGGCTTTCGCGAGCGCGCGATAGATCCTCAACGCCGCGCTCATCGCGCCACCGTCCCCAGCCTGCTATTGATCGTCCGCGCCAATGCGCGCAGCCGGTCGGATTCCGCCTTGAGCACGAGTCGGCCGAGCCGAGTCAGCCGATAGTAGCGGCGCCTGGCGTCATCGAGCTCGGGAGCGGGCCGTTCATCCGATTCCTCGATGAGACCCGCTTCCATGAGGCGCTTGATCGAACCGTAGAGCGTGGCGGGCCAGAGTCGCACCTTGCCGCTGGTGCGGTGCAACACGTCTTGCATGATGCCGTAGCCGTGCTGTTCGCCGGCGGCGAGGGAGAGCATGATGTCGAACCACTGGGGCTTGAGCGGAACGAATCGCTCGGGATCGAGCTTGGTCATGTCAATATATATACTGTTCGATATATATACGCGTCAATGAGGTATACGTCGGGTGATCGGGCTCCGCCCTCGCCGAACGGCTCGCCTCGATTCGGCCGAGCTTCAGACGCGAGATGACAGCCATGAGATCGGGCCCTCTGGAAGTGGCGTGCCGGCATCTCACCCACGATCGCCGAGCCTAGCGACGAGCGACGAGAAGCAAGCGGCGAGAAGGGAGATCGAGCCTCAGATCGCACCAGGGATCGCGTTGCGTTAGGCGCCAGCTGCGCCACGACGCGCGGGACAGCGCCGCGGCTCCTCGACGGTGGAGCGATTAGCATCGGCGGAGAGGTACCCTTGCTGACTCTCCTTGACATCTTAGGAGAAGGAGCGTATACTCTCCTGAGTACCTTAGGAGTACGCAATGGCCGAGCAAGCCCAGCTCCTCCGCGGCACCCTCGATCTCCTCATTCTCAAAGCCGTCGCTCTCGGCCCACTCCACGGCTACGGGATTCTGCTGCGCATCGCGCAAATCTCGCGCGGCGGACTGCTCGTCGAGCAGGGCGCGCTCTATCCGGCGCTCTTCCGACTCGTGCGTCAGGGTTTGCTCAAGGCGCGCTGGGGCACATCCGAGAACAATCGCAAAGCCAAGTATTACGAGCTGACCGCACTCGGCGGTCGGCGGCTGCAGGAAGAGACCGACAGCTGGAAGCGACTCGCCGCGGCAATCGGCTTCGCCCTTGCCGCGCAACCGGAGCATCCATGAGTCGCGTCCTCGCGTATCTTCGCTCCCTCGCCGCACGCTTTCTTCACCGCGAGGAGACCGAAGACGATCTCGCCGCGGAGCTCGAGTCGCACATTCAGCACCGCGCTGATGACCTCGCGCGTTCCGGTGTCGATCGGGCGGCCGCCGAGCGCCGGGCGCGGGTCGAGTTCGGTGGCCGCGCGCGGTTCACCGATGAAGCGCGCGACGCGATCGCCGGAGGTGTTCTCGAAACACTCATCAGGGACGTGCGTTTCAGCTTACGTCAGCTGCGCGAAGCACCGAGCTTCACGATCGCCGCCATCGTCACGCTCGCAGTCGCCATCGGCGCGAACGCGGTGGTGTTCAGCGCCGTCAACGGCCTCATGTTGCGGCCGATGAACCTGCCCCATGAGGAGAGTCTATACACGCTCGAGCGAGGAGACCGCGCCGCGACGGAGTCGTACCCGAATTATGTCGATCTTCGCGATCGCACGCGCGCATTCGACGGACTTGCCGCCTACAATCCCAATCAGGGATGGCTGGCCGTTGGGCGCGGCGAAGAGGCAATTCGGTCCTGGCTCTTCGAGGTGAGCGGCAATTACTTCGACGTGATCGGAGTCCAGCCGTACCTCGGCCGTTTCTTTCATGCCAGTGACGAGCATGGGGCGAACAGCGCGCCGTACGTCGTCCTGTCGTACGCGTACTGGCAGGCTCACTTTCAAGGCGATCGCAGCGTCATCGGACGCACCGTGCTGCTCAATCGACACCCGCTGTCGATCATCGGTGTCGCGCCACCGGGCTTTCGGGGAACGTTTCTGGTTCTTCCAGCGGACCTGTTCGTGCCCCTCGTCGACCAGGAGGAGATCCATGGAACGAGTCTCCTGAACGACCGAGGCAACCGCTGGCTGACGGTGTTGGGGCACCGCAAGGGCACGGTGAACGAAGCGCAGGCACTGGCCGATCTGAACGCGATCGCCGCCTCGCTCGCGAAAGTGCATCCCAGGGAAGACGAGAACCTCCAATTCCTGATGACGCGGTCGAGCCTCGGCGGAGATGACTTCAAGGACGCCGTGCACGGCTTTCTCGTAGCCGTGATGATACTGGCGGGGCTCACCCTACTCGCCGCGTGCGCAAACCTCGGCAGCCTGTTCGCCGCGCGGGCGGCGGACCGCTCGCGCGAGATCGCGTTGCGGCTCGCGTTAGGCGCGGGCAGCGGACGCATAATGCGACAGCTCTTCACGGAGGCCATCCTGATCGCGCTGGTCGGCGGCGCGGTGGGATTGTGGGGAAGCGTCCTCGTGCTGCGGTGGCTAGCGGCGTGGCGGCCCTTCACACAATACCCGGCCCAGCTGCCGATCGATCCCGACGCACGAGTGTACGTTGTCGCGTTGCTGCTGAGCGTCGCCAGCGGATTGATCTTCGGCGCCGTACCCGTGCGTCAGGTGATGCGCACCGATCCCTACCCGGTGGTGAAGTCGGGATCGCCCAATGCCAGCCGCCGGCACATGAGCATTCGCGAACTGCTGCTCGGCATCCAGATCGCGATTTGCGCCGTGCTGGTGACCTCGTCGATCGTTGCTGTCCGTGGTCTGAGCCGATCGCTGCGCGCGAATCTCGGCGTCGATCCGCGCAACGTCCTGTTGGTCGATACGGATCTGCGCATGGCCGGCTACAGCGCGGAAAAAGCTCCGGCGATGCAGCAACGGATGATCGACGCGATGACAGCAGTGCCAGGCGTGACGTCAGTGGGTCTGGTGGGCCGCTTTCCGCCCATGCACATCGGCTGGGACGAGACAAACGTGTTCGCCGCCGATGCGGTGGATTTCCGGGCGTCGAAGGCCGCCGCACTGGCCATCGCGTACAATGTGTCGACGGAGTATTTCCACGCTGCGGGCACGACGCTCCTGGCAGGTCGCGCCTTCACGGTCCATGACGATACGACGGCACCGCGCGTCGCGATCATCAATGAGCTCTTTGCGCGGAAGCTCTATGGCTCACCGTCGGCCGCCATCGGTCGCCTCTTCAAGATGCGCGACGGGAAGAGTGTTCAGGTGGTGGGCCTCGTCGAGGACGGCAAGTACACCGCGATGCTCGCCGACGCGAAGGCATTCGCGGTGTTCTTTCCCATTCTGCAAGTCCCATCGAGCGAGACGTGGATGGTGGTTCGCTCGCCAGCGGATCCGGGGCAGCTGTCGGCGGTAATCCGCGGAACGTTGCGCGAGCTCGATCCGGGGCTGCCGTCGTTCATCGAGACGTGGACGAAGGAGATGGGCGGTGCGCTGTTCGCACCGCGGATCGCGGCGGTCGCGTTAGGCGTGTTGGGGCTGATGGGTGCCGTCGTCGCCATCACCGGCATCTTTGGAACCGCCGCGTACTCCCTGAGCAAGCGGCTCAAGGAGCTGGGGATCAGAACGGCGTTAGGCGCTCAGCCGCTGGATGTCATCGAGGCCGCGTTGGGGCGCGCCTTCCGGCTGCTGGCCATTGGCTCTCTCGTTGGCCTGGTGCTCGGGATGCTGGCCAGCCGAGTCCTCGCCGCCATCGTCTATCAGGCGACGCCTCGGGATCCGCTCGTGGTCGGCGGCGCGGTGGTCGCGATGTTCGTCGTCGGCTTGGTCGCGACATGGATCCCGGCGCGCCGAGCATTGTCCGTCGGTCCACTGATCCTGCTGCGCGAGGAGTAATCGCATCGACTCAACGTTGAAGTCGCACTCACCTGACTGAGGGAGGCTGATATGCACGACACCAAGGAGCGGCTGTCTCTATTGTGGATCTTCGTGTTGCTCAACTACCTGTATGCGGACGTCGTTGCGTTGTTCGCCATCGTTGGCTCGCGAACACCATTCGGTGCTCTTTCCCCATTGGCTCTGATGGGCTCAGCGGTCTTGATGGAGATACCCATCGCCATGATTGTGGCGTCTCGAGTGCTTCCGTTCAGAGCGAACCGGTTGGCGAACATCATCGCGGGTTCCATCGTGACGCTTGTCAACGGTTTCCTGACCTTCGTTCCGCCTCTGGTGGGGTGGGGCCGGCCGCCTGCGTTCGCCGAGTACCTGTTCTTCGCCACGATCGAGACGGTGTGCACCTCGATGATCGTATGGCAGGCGTGGAAGTGGTCAGCGGTCGAGGCCAGTCGTAAGGGCGGAGCGGTCGTCGGCGCGCCGAGAGGCGTCGTTGGTGCCGCCTAACGTGCGAAGTCCCAAACTGCGCTAGGTCCCAAACTGCGCTAGGTCCCGAAGTGCGGGAGGTCCCGAAGTGCGCGAGGTCCCGAAGTGCGCGAAACACCGAACGAGCGCCGTTTGGGACCTCGCTCCGTCTGGAACTCGGCGCTGTCTGGAACTTGGCGCCGTTCGGGACTCGGCGCCATCTGGGACTTCGCGCCGTTAGGCATCTCCTGCCCTCCTGATGTGATCAGTCGGCCCGACGCGTCGGATCCTCGAGAACGGAAAGGATGTTTCCGGCCGGATCCTTGAACCACGCGATTCTGGGTCCGCGTCCGCCACCGGGTTCGGCAATACCCTTGTCATTTGTCTTGTAGGCGCCTTCCCTGTACGTCTCGAAACGGACACCCTTATCGGACAGTTCGTCAACGGCCTCTTCGATATCGTCGACGGGGAAGTTCAGGATCGTGAATGTTGCCGGAGCGTGGTCTGGCTTCTCGTACACGAAGACTTTCGTGTCATCGTCGATCTTGAGCTGCAGCATTCCCATCGGTGTCTCATCGACCTCGACGCCCAACTTGTCGTGATAAAACTGCCGCGCCTGGTCGAGACTGTTGACCGAGAATCCAGAGAACGGTTTGTCGTGATGGAACATCGCATGGCTCCGCTAGGGATGGCGTCCGGCGGCATCAAGAACCAGACCATTCGCGAGTGGCTTTGCTGACGCGCACCCATCCGCCGCCGCCGTGCACCTGACGCAACTCTTCGACGCCTCGCTCCGCGGCCGAGCGGACCGCATCGGCCTGGAGTATCTCGACGACGCTGGCGCGGTCGTCGCTCTCACCTTCGGCGAGGTGGACGCCCGCGCGAACCGGATGGCCGGCGAGCTCGCAGCGCGCGGTGTTCGCCGCGGCGAGCGGCTCTGCGTCCAGCTCCCGAACGGCGTCGCATTCCTCGACCTCTTTCTCGCCTGCACTCGGCTGGGCGCGGTGCTCGTGCCGATCAATACGCTGTACCGTGAGCGCGAGCTGCGGCACATCGTCTCCGACGCCGAGCCGATCGCCACAGTCGTCATGCCTAACGCGAACGCGGCGTATCCCGCCGGCGCGACGCTGTGGCCCATCGACGAGCTGAGCGCCGGTGCCGCGTCGCAGCCGGCGTTCCGCCCCGAGGTGCCGCTCGACGGCGATGACCCCGCGCTCATCATCTACACGTCCGGAACCACCGGCACCGCGAAGGGGGCGGTGCTCACCCACAACAACCTCGCGACAAACGGCATTACACTCGCCACCGTGTGGCGCTTCACCGAGGCCGATCGCTATCTCGCGATGCTACCGCTCTTTCACGTGCACGGCCTCGGGAACGGCGTGCACTGCTGGCTGATCAGTGGCTGCCGCATGCGCCTGCTCGAGCGGTTCGACCAGCGCACCACACCCGCGGCGATGGCTGCGTTCGCGCCGACGGTGGTGTTTGGCGTGCCGACGGTCTACGTGCGCCTGCTGGACCCGACGGTCGTGCCCGACTCCCAGACCGCCGCGATCGCGCGTGCCGCGCGACTCTTCGTCTCGGGTTCGGCGCCGCTGCCGACGCACGTGCTCGAGGCGTTTCGCGTCCGCTACGGCCACACGATTCTCGAGCGCTACGGCATGAGCGAGGCGCTCATGATCATGAGCAACCCGTACGACGGCGAGCGGCGCGCCGGCTCGGTGGGATTCCCGCTCCCGGGCGTCTCGGCGCGCCTCGTCGGCGACGACGGCGTCTCGTTAGGCGATGAGACGGTCGGGGAGGTGGAGATCCGCTCGCCGCACCTCTTCGCCGGCTACTGGCGCCGTCCCGAAGCGACAGCGGCCGCATTCCACGACGGCTGGTTCCGCACCGGTGACCTCGCGGTACGATCAGCCGACGGCCATTATCTCCTCCGCGGGCGACGGGGGGACTTGATCATCAGCGGCGGCTTCAACATCTACCCTCGCGAGATCGAGGAGCTGCTGCTGGAGGATCCGCGCGTGCGGGAGGCCGTCGTGGTCGGCCTGCCTGACGAGGCGCGCGGAGAGGTTCCCATCGCCTACATCTGCGCCGACGACACCCTCAACGTCACGGAGCTCGCACAGCTATGCCGCGCCCAACTGGCGTCGTTCAAGATTCCGCGCGCCTTCATCCGGATGGAAGCGCTGCCGCGGACGGCGCTGGGCAAGGTTCAGAAGCATCTGCTCCCGCCTCCGGCGGAGGTGCCCGGCGGCGGCTGAAGACACCGCTCAATCGGCAGCAGGTCGTCGGGTTCTGGGCCGCCTGGGCCGGCTGGCTCCTGGACGGTATGGACTCGGTGATCTACGCGCTCGTGCTCGCGCCGGCGCTCACCGAGCTGCTGCCGCGCTCGGGGGTGGAGGCGTCGCCGCGGAACGTGGCGTCGGTCGGCTCATTTTTATTCGCATTGTTCCTCGTCGGCTGGGGCTGCGCTTTTGTGTGGGGTCCGCTTGCTGATCGATTCGGTCGTACGCGCGCGCTCGCAGCGACGATTCTCGTCTACGCGCTCTTCACCGGGCTCGCCGCATTCGCGACGACGGTGTGGCAGCTGGGGGTGTACCGCTTCCTCGCCGGCGTCGGTGTGGGCGGCGAGTGGGCGATGGCCGGCACCTACATCGCGGAGGCATGGCCCGAGGATCGGCGAAAGATGGGCGCCGGCTACCTGCAGACGGGCTACTACTTCGGCTTCTTCGTCGCGGCGGCGCTCAATTACACCGTCGGCGCGCGCTTCGGGTGGCGCGCGATGTTCCTCTGCGGCTTCGTCCCCGTGGTCGTGTCGTTGTTCACATTCTCTAAAGTGCGCGAGCCCGAGCGCTGGCGGGCGCACGCGGATGCGGCGCGACGAAGCCGCCCGCTCGCGGAGCTCTTCGGCCCCACGTATCGCCGGCGCACGATCGTGAACGCGACGTTGCTCACCGTCGCCATCATTGGCCTGTGGGCCGGCGCCGTTTACGAGCCAGCGGCCATAACGACGCTCTCGCGGCAGCAAGGGATGTCGGCGCCGACCGCCGCGCGGATGGTGTCGTTTGGCACGGCCGTGCTCTCTATCGGGACGATCCTCGGCTGCCTCTGCCTGCCGATGCTCGCGGAGCGGTGGGGACGACGACCGACGCTCGCGCTGTACTTCGCCGGGATGATGGTCACCATCCCGCTGGCGTTCGGCTGGGCATTCTATATGTCACACGGTCTGACGCTCTTCATCTTCATTCTCTTTTTTATGGGTTTTGCCGGCGGCAACTTCGCGGCGTTCAGCCTCTGGCTGCCGGAGCAATACGACACGCGTGTCCGCGCGACGGCCTTCGCGTTCACGACGTCGGTCGGGCGGTTCGTGGGGGCGGGTGTGAACTTCGCCTTGGCCGCGGCGGTGCTGCGCGCTGGATCGTTAGGCATGCCGGTGGCCGTGACGGGCGTCGCGTTCGGGATCGGACTGCTGGTGATACCGTTCTCCATCGAGACCAAAGGACAGGGATTGCCGGAGTGAGACGGCCCCAGTCCCATCTCTGTCGAGTACAGTCCGCTAGGACAATCGCGGTATCACGTCAGCTCACGGACGACACGCGCGTGTACGGGCGTATCAATGCCGTGTTCGCGCCCCAGACGCACGATCGTGCCGCTCAGCGTGTCTACCTCGGTCGGCCGTCCGTTCTCGAGATCAACGAGGAGGCTGGGCTTCATCGACGCGGGCAACGACTCCAGCGTGGTTCGAATGCGCGCCTCGTCATCGGCTGTCCACGCGACGCCAGCGGCCCTTCCCACGGCCGTCACCTCGGCCAGCGCGTCGATCAGAAGGTGGCGACCACTGGGATCGCTGAGCACGCCGCCGATGGGTGCTCGTCGGAGCGCGCAGGCAGCGGCGAGCGATGTGAGGAAAGCAAACTTCCGCCAGAGATCGAGGCGGATCTCTCGGGAGACTCTCGTCGGCAGTCCTGCCTCATCGAGTGCTGTTCCGAGACGGACAGCTCGTGCGGAGAGCTCCCCATCTGCCTCGCCGATGGTAATCTGCTGAAACCCACTGCGGCGCTCGACGATCCCCGCGGCAGTGCGAACGGCGCTGATCGTGATCAGGCCGTCGAGGATCTGTTCCCGCGCAATGCGGAGCTCCGCGAGACGATCGGCGATGTCCACGCCGTTGAGTAGCGGAACGATCGTCGTTCCATTGCTCGTCAACAGACGGATCACGGGCGCAATGTCGCCGAGGTCGTATCCCTTCACCGTCAGGATGGCGTAGTCCGACCCGACGAGCGTTTGCGCATCGTTGGTCGCCGCGAGCCCGACGGTGTAGGACTGATCCGGTGTGCGGACGACAAGGCCGCTGGTTCGAATGGCGTCGAGGTGAGCGCCTCGTGTGAGGAGCCGCATGTCTTGGCCATGGTGCGCGAGGAGACCCGCGATGTAGCTGCCGACGCCTCCGCCGCCGATCACCGCGAGTCGCATGGTCGTTAGGCTGAATGATTGTTGATCTCGAGCAGGCATGCGATCGCCTCCTCGATGAAGCGAGTCCCGAAAGCCGCCTGCCCATCGCCGGTTGCCTGTTTCACAATCTCTGATCCAACGAGCACGCGGTGCCGGCGCGCGACTCCATATGCAGAATGGGGAATGGACGACCGGCGCTATCGAGGGGTGATCGGCCCTCGAGCACGAAGCCGCACGCTTCATAAAAGCGAACGGCCGCGGGATTCTGCTCGTTGACGTCAACCGATAGATCACCCTTGAGCGCCATCGCGTGCGTGACCATCCGCCGACCGATGCCAGCGCGGAGATGTAATGGATCGAGAAAGAGCGCTTCCAGCCTCCCTGCAGACAGTCCCATGAACCCGACTATCCCGGCTCCATCCAGGCAGGACACCCACAGCTCGAGGTCAGCCGACAATAGTCCGGCACGGACGTCGGGGAGTAGAAACTCGATATCCGCCGCGGTCAGAAAGCCATGGGTAGCGTTCACGGAGCGCCGCCAGAGCTCGACGAGCGTCTCATAATCATCCGATGTCGCCCGGCGGATGAGGAGTTGTTGGAATGCTTGGGCGGACCTGCTCATAACTTGTCCTCGGTGCGCGTGACGCTCACTTTCCAGGAGCTATCTGCTGGCCTCGATAAATGACGACTCGGTAGCCGTCGGCATCCTGGAAGGTGAGGCCACCGCGCTGCCAATATGGATTCGACGGCGCAACTTCTGCCGCGCCGTAGTCGCGGAGGTGGCTAACGGCTGCGTTCCATTCGGCCTCGTCGGGCAAATAGAACACAAGCAGATCTTCGTCAGTCGCTGTTGGCACGACCGGCGCCCGACGATCACGAGTGAATTCGAGCTCGTACGGCCACGTGGGAGCGCCCAGTATCACTCCGTCGAACCCTTCGTGGTCCTCGAAGACGAACAGCACCTGGAGTCCGAGGGCACGACTGTAGAAATCACGGGCGGCCGCGATGTCACGCGTGGGCCGCGCAACTCGGAGCAGGGGAGCGGTGCGCATCACAACGTTACCGTGAGACGATCGTTGTCGCTGGTTTTTGGTGCGACTGACGATATCGCACCACCCGTCGCTCGATCGAGAGCTTTTCAGGACCGACAACCGCGAGCAATCCCAATGCAGCAATGTATAGAAGGTTGATCTCGTAGCCCGGCGGCCCGAAGATCGGGCCTGTGGCGGTCAGCCCGATAGTGTTCACTGAACTAAAGCCGTAATGGATATGCAGCGAAAACATGGCGACGAGCATCGACGCGATGAGCGGAGCGCTGGCGATCGCGACGAAGACGCCGAGGAGAATTGCCACGCCGCCGAATGTCTCGAGCAGGGTGACCACCCAGGCTGTCGCGATCGGCATGGGTACGCCAATCAGCCTCAATAGGTGCGCGAATGCTTCGGGCCCTCGATGCCACTTGGCGATTCCATGGGCAATGAAGCCGAAGCCAACGATCGCCCGCAAGGGCACGATCGACCAATCGCGTAAGGCTTCAGCACTCCACGACACTCGGGCTCCGTCGTTCGTTGGTTCCATGGCGTAAGAGAACGACGATCGTGGGCCGCGGGTTCCCGGCGCTTGTAAGGGAGCTGTCAGAGGCGCCTAACGGGGCGCAGCGGGAACCGGCGTCAGTGCCGCGGCGTCTACGCAGCCACGTCTCCAAAACCACTAAACGCCGAGGACAAACATGAGCACAACCCTTTCGAGTCCTGCGAGGTGGTGCGAGTCGGCCGCCATGCCTCGTACCCAGCGCGCATTCGCAGCCCTGCTGCAAAGCGCCGCGTTCGTCCTGCGTTATGGACTCGTGATCCACGGCAGGCGAGGCCCGCGGGCACCCTCCTCTAATCAATAACGGCACGATCGGTTGTTACTCGCACCACGGGCGGCCGTCATAGTCAGGTGACGGCCGACCTTACCAGGGCAGCAGTCGACGAAGCGCTCCGCCGGCACTCGCTCGTGTTCTCGACGATCGGTGACGGCGTCCTCGTCATGGACCTCGATGGCCGCATCATCGACATGAATCCCGCCGCCGAGCGCCTTTTCGGGTACACCAAAGAAGAGCTGCTCGGCCATCAGGTGGTACGGCTCCACCATCCTAGTTTGCAGGGCCGGCAGGAACAGGTCATCCAGGCCGCGTTGCGCCGCGACGGGAGCTGGGCGGGCGAGCTGTACTTCCAGCGCAAGGATGGCAGCGACGGCATTGCGGACGTCGTCGTGGTCGCGCAATGTGACGAGCACGGCGTGCCTAACGCCTGGATCGGCGTCAACCGGGATATCACGGCGCGGCATCGCGCCGAAGAGAAGCTCGTACGCCTCGAGGAGCAGCTGCGGCAGTCGCAGAAGATGGACGCGATTGGCCAGCTCGCCGGTGGCGTCGCGCACGACTTCAACAACCTGCTCACCGTCATCAAGGCCTACAGCGGCATCATCGCCGAACAACTGGATGATGACAATCCGCTCAAGATCGACATCGGCGAGATTCAACGCGCGGCTGGCCGCGCGTCGTCGCTCACGCAGCAGCTGCTCGCGTTCAGCCGCAAGCAGATGCTTCAACCGCAGGTGCTCGATCTCAACACGGTCAGTCGCGAGCTGGAGCCGATGCTCCACCGTCTCATCGGCGACGACATCCAGGTGGTGCTGCGGCTCGACGAGGCGATCGGCCGGGTCAAGGCCGATCGTAGCCAGCTTGAGCAAGTGCTCATCAACCTGATCGTGAACGCGCGCGACGCGATGCCGTGCGGCGGCACCGTCAGCGTCGAGACGGCAAACGTGGAGCTGACCGACAGCTACGCCCGGGGACGCCCGATCGTCGCCCCGGGGCGGTATGTGATGATCGCGGTGAGCGATACGGGCGAGGGGATGGATGAGGCGACCCAATCGCGGATCTTCGAGCCCTTCTTCACCACCAAGCCCGCGGGGAAGGGCACTGGCCTCGGCCTCTCCACGGTCTATGGAATCGTCAAGCAGTCGAGCGGCTACATCTGGGTCTATAGCGAGCCGCTGATCGGAACGACGTTCAAGGTCTACCTGCCGATGCTGGACGCGGAGGAGATCAGCGTGACCACGGCGGAGCGCGCGGTCGGGCGGGTGGTCATGGGCTCCGAGACGGTACTGCTGGTCGAAGACGAGCCATCGGTGCGATCGATCGCGCGTCGCATTCTCGAGCGCAACGGCTACACGGTGCTCGAGGCGCACGACGGCCGCCACGCGCTCCGCGTCGCCGAACAGTACAAGCAGCCCATACACTTGTTGCTCACGGACATGATGATGCCCGAGCTCACCGGGCGCGACGTATGGACGTGGTTGGCGCCGAAGCGCTCGGAGCTGCGCGTGCTCTACATGTCAGGCTATACGAACGACGACATCGTTCGTCGCGGTCTGCTCGATGCCGACGCCGCCTTTCTGCAGAAACCGTTCACGGCCGCCGACCTCGCCCGCGCGGTCCGCTCGACCCTCGACCCCATGTCATGACGCCGGCTATGCTCTCCAACCTCGATGCCTCGAGCGAACTGAGTCTGCTCGTCGAAGAGCGCTTCTTCGAGCTCTCCGTCGACATGCTGTGCGTCCTCGGATTCGACGGCTACTTCAAACGCCTCAATCGAGCGTGGGAGCGGACGCTCGGTTTCACCATCGCCGAACTGACGTCGCGGCCGTTTTATGAATTCGTGCATCCCGACGATCGCGCTCGCACGCTAAATCAGAATGGCGATGTCCGCGGCGGCGGCCGTGCACTCGGGTTCGAGAATCGTTATGTGTGCAAGGACGGATCGTACCGCTGGCTGCGTTGGAACGCCCGGCCGGACCACCCGCAGGGGCTCATCTACTCGGTGGCGCGAGACATCACCGAAGAAAGGGCAGCCGAAGCCGAGCGTGAGCGTCTCGTCAACGAGCTCCGGGCAGCGCTCGCCGAGATCAAGGTCCTCCAGAATATCCTCCCCATCTGCTCGTACTGCAAGAAAATTCGGGATGAGAAGGATCAGTGGTCGACGGTAGAGAGCTACATCTCGCATCATACGAACAGCTACTTCAGCCACAGCATCTGTCCGGACTGCATGCGCACGCACGTCGACGCGGATCTGGCATGACGCAGGATCAGTAAAAAAAGACCATGCGTCGGCGCAAGCCGACGCATGGTCATGGTTAACCGAAGGCGTTCGATCAGCTGCCGATAGAGCAGGGCACCGTGAGTCGGCGTGCGTCACACTCCGCGGACGGGATGAGCATGTTTGGATGCACCACGTCCCCGGCACGATCGATCGGTAGTGCTCCGGTTCGCCCGTAGCGCCGCGCATCGATCCAGCGCGTCCCCTGCGTCCACATCAGCGAGTACAGGCGGTTATAGAGCAGCTCATCCACAAAGGCCGAATCCGAGCTCGCCGTCGTGAGCGTCGTTGGCGCCAGACCGCCCGCGTTCACCCGCACCAGATCGATGTCGGCGAGCGCTCCCGCCTTGTTCCCGGTGTTCCAGCGGATCTCGGCACGCAGCAACAGCAACTCCTCGTTCGTGATCCACGGAACGAACGCGCCCAGATTTGGTTCGAGCGTCGCCGGATCGTTGTACATCACCGGCTTATACGTCCCCGTCAGATTGTTGAGCGTCCGGGGGGTCTGTGCGAGCGCGACCTTCGTCGTCAGGCGGAGATCGGGCGAACCATCGGGGCGAAGCTGCGCGCCACTGATGATAGAGGGATGCACCCAGTATCGATTGGACGTGAGATCCTCCGATACTGGATTGTCCTGCTCATTCGGGGCGCCAGTGAAGCCGAAGTACACGCCCAGCTTGAGAGACCCGGGAAGACCAGTCTCGGTGATGAACGACTGGTCGATCGCCGTCGACGCCTTCGCCCAGCACGCCGCACACTTGACGAACGTCGCGCGGTGAACGAGCAGCTTCGCCGCGAGCGCGCGATTGACTTGCGCGAAGGTGGCTGGCGTGGTGAACCCGGTGTAGCCTGGCACGAACGAGAAGGGGAAGCTGCCGCCGCCGGCCTGGAGGTCGGCGTACGCCTCGTCGAACAGCGACGACGCGTACGACATCGCCGAGTCCATCGTCACCAGCGGCGCCGGCGGATCGGAGATGGGGCGATCGACGTCGATCGGAATACCCGTCGGTCCGCTCCGAATTGCGAGTATATGAAAGTGCCACGCCTTGATCGTCTTGGCGAAGCCTAACGCCGCCTTCTTTTCTTCGGGCGTCAGCGAGCTCGCATTCGCGAGTGCCGCGAGGTAGGTATCGATAGTGCGGATCGCCTGATACTGTCCGGACCAGATGCCGCCGGCGCGACCGCCCGGGTCCTGCGGTCCTCGGATCTCCTCTCCTGTCTCCCGTGGATCGTTGCCGAGCAGGTTCCACCCCTCGCGGCCATAGATCCCCCACTGCTGGATGATGGCGCCGCGGTCGTTCAACACCTGCGTCTGAACCCCAATTGCCGCTCGCGCGAGCACGTCGCGACTTGGCGACGTCGTCAAGGTCTCCGCGGTCGGCGCGTTGAGATTTTGCACATCCATATTGTTGCACGCCGCGACCAGGATGCCGGCGCCCGCAAGGAGCGTCACAACACGGCGGCGTCGCGGCATCACCGTGCGGGTCTGTCGTATCGTCATCATCATCAGAACCCCACGGTGAAGTCGAAGAAGATGCTGCGGCTCGGCGGATACGGAGCCACGTCGAGATTGTTGCGGATGGCGGCAGAGCCGACGTTCGCCACCTCGGGGTCGAGCCCCGAGTATTTCTGCCACGTCAGCAGATTCCGCCCGCTGACGCCGACACTGACATTGCGCGCTCCGAGGCCGCCGCGGCTGACCCAGCGGTCGGGGACGTTTGCGCGAATGCTCAACTCGCGAAGCTTGAGGAAGGAGGCATCTTCGATGTATGGCGTCATCACGCCACCGCTGTAGCCCTTCATCCGATACGCCCAGGCGGCTGAGCCATAGTCGGCCGCGAGGCCGGCATCGTCGTAGAGAAATTGCGTGAGATTGATGATCGAACCTCCCTTCTGGTAATCGAGCACCAGGTTGACCGCAAAGGGCCCGTAGGTGACGCCGTTCACGAGGCCAATTCGGTAGTCAGGGGCCGAATTGCCGATCTGCACGTCGGTGGCAGTGCGGTTGCCGTTCGCATCGAAGGCGCGCCCGACAATCTGCGTCAGTGGTTTGCCCTCCTGAATGAACGTCACGCCCAGACCGCCGAATCCAGAGAGCGGTGGACGGAAGGGAGGCAGGCCAGCCAGGTCCATCACCTCGCTCCTCTCGAGCGTGTAGGTGGCATGAATCAGCCATGAAAGATTCGAGTGCTGAATTGGCGTGCCGCCGAGCGACGCCTCGATACCGCGATTCTGGATTCGACCGCCGTTGAATACCTGGCTGACGAAGCCTGTCGATGGTGCCGGCACACGCTGCAGCAGCAGGTTGGTGGTGTTGCGGTCGAAACCGGTCAGCTCCCAATCGAGCCGGCTATGCATGGCGATGCCATCGATGCCGACCTCCAACTCCTTCACGCGCTCCGGCTCGACGCCCGCGAAGCCCGATGAGGTGGCCACCGTGAATCCAGAGGTACCACCGAGCTGCGGCGTTCCGAGTTGTGTGAACTTCTGTCCGAAGATGGGAAGGTTTCCAGTCTCTCCGTAGGCGATGCGCGGCTTGATCTCACTGCCCGCACCGAGAAGGTCGAGAATGCGATAGGAGCCGGAGATCTTGGGGAAGATGTTGAACTTGTCGATGTCGCCGTTCACGCTGCTCCGCTCGGCCCGCAGACCGCCCTGCACGAGCAGCTTCTCGTTGAGCAGTCGAATCTCCTCCTGGCCATAGAAGGCGAAGGTGCGCTCCTGCGTCAGCGTGTCGGCGCCGATGGTCTTGGTTCCCTGTCCAACGTTGCGCTGGCCGGGAATCAGGTTTGTCGTCTCGATGCGGCTCCATTGCAGCTGGCGATCCTCGTACTGGAGACCGGCCGATGTATTGAGCGACCAGCTGCCGCCGTGATAGATGTGGACGCCGTTCAGGTTCCAGTTGTAATACTTGCTATCGCCGTCGTTGTCGATCGCCTCGCCCGGCAGCGGCTGCGGCTGCTCGAAGAACAAGTCGTTAGGCGCCCAGAGCTGATCGTTCTGGTGAAAGACGTCGAGTCCGCCGGCGAACACGAAGCGGAGCGACTGCCTGGTCGAGTTGAGCGCATTGTAATCAACGTTCACGCCGCCGGTGAAGCGGTTCGTCACCTCCTGGTTCTTCGCGAGATCGTCCGTCTGCAGCGGATTGGCCTGGATTCCCCAATCGGGCGCGAGGTAATTCCCGGTCGCGTCGCGCTGCCGGTAGTCGACGAAGCTCGGTGTGTACGCGAACGCGTAGCCGTCGCATGCGAAGTTGTTACAGTTGTTGTTCCAGCCGCGAGCGTTGGCGGCGCGGTTGAAGACGCTCGACACGTGGACGGCCAGCCTCGAGCCGACGTCCTGGTCGATGTTGGCGCGCAAGCCCTGGCGATCGAAGAACGTGTTACGCTCGGTGCCCCCATCGTGCTTGTTCGTGACGCTGATGAAGTACCGCGTCCGATCGCTGCCGCCAGTGACGTCGGCGACGGTCTCGTACGAAAGAGGGCTGGGTGTGTAGACCTGATCGTAGTGGTTGAAGTACGGATCAGGGTTGTTGTCGAACCAATGCGCCGCGCTCGCGCCGTACTTGGCAACCGCCGAGTCCTCGGTAAAGCGCCGGCTCTCGAGCGTCCTCGATGGCCGGTACTGGCCGAGCCGCTGCTGTATGCGAACGCTGTTCTGGCCGGCCTGGCCCCGCTTGGTCGTGATGATGACGACGCCGTTCGCCGCCTTCGAGCCATAGATCGAAGACGCCGCCGCGCCCTTGAGGATCTCTATATTATCGATGTCGTTCGGGTTGATGTCGGCGACGCGATTCACCGCGTCGTCCTCGGCGGTGGCAAACGCCGAGGCCGAGATATCGCCGCGGCCGCTCGCGATCGTCGCGTTGGAGTAGATCACGCCGTCGATCACGTAGAGCGGATCGTACGCGCCGAGGATGGTGTTGTTGCCGCGGATCTGCATCTGGATGCCACCGCCAGGAGCACCCGAGTTGGTCTGCAGGTTCACACCGCTGATCTTGCCGACGAGCGCATTCTCGATCGTCGGTGCCGCCACCTGGGTGAGCTCCTGAGCGGAGACATGCGCGACGGCTGTCGTTGCGCTCCGGGTGTCGACGGTGGTTGCCTGGCCGGTGACGACGACGCTCTCGAGTAGCAGCGGATCCTTCTCGAGCGCGAAGTCGGCCGAGGCCTCGCTCGCGGGAAGGGTTCGGGTTACACGTTTATATCCGATCGCGCGGGTGAGCAGGTTGACGTTGCCGTCGGGGGCAACGAGTCGGTAGTGGCCGTCAGCACCGGCGCGCGCCGCCACGGCGGTTCCGACGATGACGACGGTGGCGCCAGGGATCGGTTCGGCACTGCCGGCGACAGTGATGGTGCCAGTGATGACGCGGGTTTGCGCCGTGGCCGCTGCGGGCAGCAGCATCAGCGCTGTTGCAGTGACGGCGAGCCAGAAACGAGGTCGTCGCACGAATCCTCCGTACACGAATGGGCTTGGCAAATCGACGAAGTGGACGAGGACAGAATCCAATTGGGACGGGAAGAAGTCAAGCAGCGTCGATGCTGATGGGACGAACCGCGCGAAGGGACGAGCGGTCGCGCGATAAAGGGGCGACACGGAGCATCGTTAGGCAGCCAGAGCCGAGAGCCAGGGAGAAAATGGCGACGACGGTGACGAACGGGTATCGAGCAGCGTCCGGAAGGCGAGTTTGAGGTTTCGCATGCTCCATTGGGACGGTCAAAGGAGCGATTTTGGTCGAATCGGATGACCTGCCGAGGCCTTCGAGCGTCTGTCAGGCGGTCACCACCACGAGCAAGTCCATGCGCTGGATGTCTGCCGCACTCGCAGCGCTTCTGTTCTGGTCCACTCCCGCACGCGCCGACAGCGACGGCGCGTACTGCGCCGGGCATGATTATCTGGCGTTCGAGGTCCGGCCGCTCCACGTGTTCCTCCGGAGCAGTTACCTCGAGACTATCGACTGAGGAGGACGTCGATCGGTGAGCACATTTCTGAGATTCATGTCCCCGCTGAGCGTTCATCCGTGGTTGGCAGTGGCGATAGCAGCCGCGCTGGGGTTTCTTGCACGACGGGTGCGACTCGTCTGGCTCGGGATGGTCGCTGGGATGTGGGTAGTCTATGCATTCTATGAATTGAGCATACGCTATCACCTGATCTGTAGCCGCGAATGTGACATTCGCCTTGACCTGGTGCTGATATATCCGCTGCTGGCGTGCATAACGCTTCTCGGTCTGATCCAGCTCACGGTCACCACGTGGCGTCGGCGTGAATAGCCGCCACGAACGCAGCCCTGCCCGGGACAAGAGCGCAGCTCACCGGCAAGAAAAAAAATGAGGAAGCCCTGGGCTTCCTCATTTTCTCGCGCTCGAATCTAGCCGACGGCGATGATGTAACCTGCCGACGGCATCGTGGGGGTAAGGTTAATAAGATGCATCGCTTCCTCCGAGTCCGCCGCCGTATCCCGCGGCCACCATATAGCCGCTGAAGTGCTTCACGCGGCGCACGACCGAGTTGTGCTTCGAATCGAGCCACGCGCGCAGCGTCGGATCGATCAAAGATTCATCAACCCAATCCTTCCCGCCAACGCTGTACAGAATACGGTAAGCATCCAGATCCTGAAGCTTCCTTTCCGAGTGCAGCGAGAGAACGATCCAGCGGGATACATCGTCCGCATCGGCCGGAACGAAGCGCAGCTCGGGCGAGAAGTGCGCAAAGGCGTAACCGCCACGCCTCGACCAGTGCACCGTGATCTTGATCGGCTGGCTCAGTGGCGTACACGGCAGATCCCAGTAGGACGGGCCGTAGCCGGACGTTGTTGGAACGCGCGCTGGTGAACAAGCCGCTCGCGCCGCCTGCGGCGTTAGGCGAGCATCTTCTTCAGCAACGCGATTTGTCCCGCGTGATAGGCGGCGTGCAGTGAGGCGCTCTGGAATAGCTGGCTGAAATTGTAGCGTCTCCCGGGAACGGTCTCCTCCAGCCGTTCATCGCCGAATTGCTCGATGCGCTCGGCGAACTGAAGGTGATTGGCGAGGAGCGAGCGAACGCTCTCTCGCCACGCCTCGTCGTCATTGACGTTCACCGGTGGCCAATCGAGCTCCATGGGCATCGTCGGCCAGGGCGGAATCGGAGTTCCCTCAACGGCCCCCGAGAAGAATGTGATCCAGGCGTCGAGGTGGACCACTATCTCAAAAATGGAATGAGCATTCGGGATGGGATGTGCCCGCGCTTGCTCGGCCGTGACATCATCGAGAATCGCACGGAGGGAATCGCCATACCACGCGTTTCCATCGATGTTTGACGCGAGTTGCCAAGCGCTACGTTGGCATTCGGATTTCATTTCCGATGAGGAGTGCCTAAACATTAAACATCCGTTCAACCGCCTCGTTGGTGAGCCCAACGACGCTGCCGGTTGTGCGAGCCTCTAAATTCCCTCTGGCGAAACATTGGTCTCCGATTAATAATGTAGGCGCCGACGCCGGAAGTAGTTGCCAGGTACGACGTCCCCGCCGCAGTAAAAAAGATGGAGCCAGTTCTTGCTCCGCAGAGGGTCGATACCGTGCGCGAGGTCGCGCCGGCCCGCCCAAATCGACCCGCGGATAGCCGATCGACCGTTCGTTTCGTCATAGCCCTGATTCTGCTCGCTGCCATTTACACGGCCGCCGCGCGTGCTGGGCTCGTCCTCGACGCCATCGCCGGCTTCGCGACGCTGGTCTGGGCGCCGACCGGAATTTCGATTGCCGCGCTGCTGCTGTTCGGCTTTCGGCTCTGGCCAGCGATATTCGTCGGCGCGTTCGTCGCGAACTCCCTCACCGGTGCGTCGGTTGTCGCGGCACTTGGCATCGCGTGTGGGAACACCCTCGAGGCCGTCGTCGCGACCGCGATTCTGGCGCGGACACCGGGATTCCGCCTGGGTCTCGACCGACTGGAAGATGTCGCGCGCTTCATCGTTCTCGGGGCCGTGTTGTCCACTGCGATCAGTGCGACGGTCGGCGTGTCGACGCTCTTTCTCGCCGGAACGATCACGACATCGCAGATCGCGATCACCTGGCGCGCGTGGTGGCTCGGCGACCTCGTTGGCGCGCTGGTGGTGGCGCCGATGCTCCTCGTGTGGCTGAGCCAACGTTCCCTTTCCTCACAGCGGCAGCAGATCACCGAAGGCGTGGTGCTGCTGCTGGCGCTCATCAGCGTCTGTGTCTACATCTTCGGGGGCGACACGTCAGGCAGGCACTCGCCCGAGCAGACTTACCTCGTCTTTCCGGCGCTCATCTTTGCCGCGCTGCGCTTCGGTCAGCGCGGCGCTGTTACGGCGGTCTTCGTGACGACGGTCGCCGCCGTGTGGGGCACCGTGTCTGGACACGGGCCCTTCGCGCGGCCGGTGTTGAACGAGGGGCTTTTCGCGCTGCAGACGTTCATCGCGATCGCGACCGCCACCTTCCTTGTACTCGGCGCGTCGGTCGCGGAACAACGCCGAACGGAAGATTGGCTGCGCCGCGCGCGTGAGCTGGCGGAAGCGGCGAACCACGCCAAGTCCGACTTCCTCGCCGTCATGAGCCGCGAGCTCCGTACGCCGCTCAACGCGATCTCCGGGTATGTCGACCTGCTCGACATGCAGGTCGCGGGGCCGGTGACCGACACGCAGCGCAACTACCTCTCGCGTATTCAGAGCAGCCAACGCCATCTCCACTCGTTGCTCGAAGATGTGCTCGGATTCGCTCGCCTGGAGAGCGGACGTCTCGCGCTGTCGCCGCAACCGGTGATCGTCTACGACGCGATCGCGACGCTCGAGAGCATGCTGCAGGTGGAGCTGCAGAAGAAGCGCCTCACCTTCGACTGTCGGATGGCGGATAACAGGCTCGTCGCGTTGGCCGACCCGGACAAGCTGCGTCAGATTTTGCTAAACCTCGTGGCGAACGGGGTCAAGTTCACGCCCGAAGGGGGACGCATCACGGTGGGGGCGGAGCGCGACGAGAACCGGATTCGCCTGTGGGTGACGGACACGGGAATCGGCATTCCGTCGGACCAGCTCGAGAGTGTGTTCGAGCCATTCTTCCAGGTAGATCACGGTGTCGCGCGGAAGTACCCGGGGATGGGGCTCGGGCTCGCGATCGCACGCGATCTGGCGAGGGCGATGAATGGGGAGCTCTGGATGGAGAGTACGGTCGGGGCGGGGAGTAC
>DASXPH010000117.1:0-2909 GCA_036493735.1 Gemmatimonadaceae bacterium | reverse complement strand
ACTTTTCATCTCGGTCGCGAGCTCACTCACCTGCGCGGCGTGCGTGAACGTGCGCCGTTCATTCGTGACCACACCGATCGATACCGTCATGAGCGGAACTTTGTGCAGCGCGCCACGCCGGTCCTTCCCAAAATAATACCCCGCCCGCCGATCCTGCTCGGAATACTGGAACGGAATGAGCGCGTCGAACACTGCGACGATCTCGGCGCACGTCTCCTGAACCTGGTCGATCGGCATGACGAAGAGGAAGTCGTCGCCGCCGATGTGCCCGACGAACGCGGCGTCCTCGCACGTTCCCTTCACGACGTCATGCAGGATGCGGGCGAGGATCCGGATGATCCGGTCGCCGTCGTAATAGCTGTACCGGTCGTTGTATTCCTTGAAGTGATCGAGGTCGGCGTAGCAGACGGCGAACAGTTCGCCGGCCTCGAGCCGATGCATGATGTTTCCCTCGATTTCAGTGGTGCCGGGGAGGCGCGTGGAGGGGTGCACGTGCGTGTCGCGGTCGGAGCGGCGAAGCATCGCAGACAGCCGAAGCGGCACGTCGGCCGCAGCCTCGCTATCGCGCAGGACCTCGTCTGCGCCCGCGTCGAACGCAGCGGTGAACGAGGTGTCGTCGTTACGCGTGCAGACGACCACCGGCACGATGCCCGTGTACGAGTCCGACTTCAGCCGGCGGCATCCTTTCAGCGCGGCGACCGGATGCGTTCGCGCGTCGATTACGACCAGCCGCGGGCGGCTTCGCAAAGCTGCGGAGAGCAGCTCCTCGGAGGAACGCACGTTGGCCAGCGGGAACTGCTGTGCCTCGAGCCAGCCTCTGACGGCGGCGGGAAGCAGCTGGCCATCGGGCGCAAAGATGAACGCGGTGGTTAGCGCCAAGTACTCCCTAGGGCGACGGGTATTTGGGCAAGATACGGGGGTCGGCCAAAGCTGTCAAACATTGGAGTGGCAGGCACTTGCACCGTTTTCCCGCACCGCGGGCGGCGTCGCTGCAGCGGGTCGTTACAGCGGTGTCGCCTCGTCCACCAGCATGACCGGAATGTCGTCGCGCACCGCGTATCGGAGCTTGCACGACGCGCAGTCGAGGGCGGACTCGCGCTCGCGGTATTCGAGGTGTCCCTTGCAGCGGGGGCACACGAGGATTTCGAGCAGGCGTGGGGCGAGCGTCATGCGACGAGTCCTTGGTTAGTCAACGCGGTAGCCGAGGCGACGGAGCGCGTCGGGGTCGCGTCTCCAATTGGGCAGCACCTTCACGTGGAGATCGAGATAGACCGCCGATCCGATGAGTGTCTCGATCTTCGCGCGCGCCTTCGTGCCGATGGCCTTGATGCGCGACCCGCCAGCACCAATGAGGATGCGCTTCTGGCTGTCGCGCTCAACGTGCAACACTGCCCGAATATACACGGGCGACCGGGTTTCGCGGAATTCCTCGACTTCGCACGCGACGCTGTACGGCACTTCATCGTCGAGCTGTTCGAGCGCTGTTTCGCGGACCATTTCCGACGCAAAGAAGCGCATGTTCTGCGTGCTGAGATCTTCGGCGTCGTAGTAGAACGGGTGCTCGGGCAGAAGTCCGCGGATGGTGTCGAGGAGCCCGTTCACGCCGTCGCCCGTGAGCGCCGATATCACCACGGCGCCGGGGTTTTCGGCCGGCAGCGCTGCACGCCGGCCTGCGATGAGCGCATCGGACTTGTTGAACGCGAGAATCACCGGTGCGCGCGGCACGGCGCCCGCCTCGAAGCCGGCGGCCGCGGCGAGCGTCTCGACGACCCCTTCGAGGGCGTCGATGAGGTGGACGATGACGTCCGCGTCCTGCAGCGCCTTGCGTGACGCGTCACGCATCGAGGTTTGCAGCGCGTACGCGGGCTCGAGGAGCCCTGGTGTATCGAGCAGGATGATCTGGGTGTCGGCGTCGGTGATGAGGCCTACAACGCGTTCACGCGTGGACTGCGGCTTCGGGCTCGTGATCGCGAGGCGCTGGCCGACGAGGCGATTGAGCAGCGTGGATTTGCCGGCGTTTGGTCGCCCGGCGACGGTGACAGTGCCTGCGCGAGTCATCTAGAAGGACGATCGAGGATGGAGGATGGAAGATCGAAGATGACCGCAGCGATCAGTTGTCATCGTCCATCTTCGATCCTCGGTCTTCCATCGCAGTTAAAGGACAACGCCCCCACCAGTTCGGCAGGGGCGTTGTAAGAGGTGCCGGCGACGGCCTACTCTCCCGCGATCTCTCAATCGGAGTACCATCGGCGCTGTAGGGCTTAACGATCGTGTTCGGAATGGGAACGAGTGTGGCCCCTACGCTCTGGTCGCCAGCGTATACGTCGAAATGAATTCGACAATGGGTAATGGGTAGTGTTCGAGGACGAATCCTCAGATAGATCGTGCGATTGCTCTGCGGCGTTTGTATTCCAACCCCAGGAATTTCCTTGCGGAAAAAGATGGGGGAGTAGTCAAGCCGCACGGGCGATTAGGACCGCTGCGCTTGGAGGAGATTGCTCTCCTTCCACGTGCGGCCTATCGACGTAGTGGTCTCCTACGGCCCTTTAGGGTGCTCGAAGCACCAGGGAGAATTCATCTTGGGGACAGCTTCCCACTTAGATGCTTTCAGCGGTTATCTGTACCAGGCATCGCTACCCGGCGTTGCACCTGGCGGTGCAGCCGGGACACGAGCGGCCTGTCCGACTCGGTCCTCTCGTACTAGAGTCCGCGCCCCTCAATTCTCCAACGCCCACGACGGATACAGACCAAACTGTCTCACGACGTTTTGAACCCAGCTCATGTACCACTTTAACCGGCGAACAGCCGGACCCTTGGGACCTTCTCCAGCCCCAGGATGTGATAAGCCGACATCGAGGTGCCAAACCGCGCCGTCGATGTGAACTCTCGGGCGCGATAAGCCTGTTATC
>DASXPH010000116.1:0-54172 GCA_036493735.1 Gemmatimonadaceae bacterium | reverse complement strand
GGCTATCCCCCATTTCCAGGCAGGTCGCTCACGTGTTACGCACCCGTTCGCCGGTTGCCCTTGCGGACCCCCGTGACTTGCATGTGTTAAGCACGCCGCCAGCGTTCGTCCTGAGCCAGGATCAAACTCTCCAAGAGTCTGTCTATAGCTCGATCATCGAACCGCTGTCATCACGCTGTCGCGCATGACAGCGTGTCCGAATCACTGAAATTGTTCGGGTCAAGCTCTCCCCGACGTCCCGAACAGACGCCGGATTAACGAGCTCACCTCGCACATCCAGTTTTCCCAAATCGATTGTCAAATAGCAGTCGGTCGCTCTAGGCGACAGCCTTTAATTGTACCTGCCTAAGCGAGATCCGTCAACCCCGATGGCCACCTTCGCCACCCACCTTCCAAGCCAATGACCTCGCCCCTCCACCTAACCCAGATCGAAAGAACACCCTGCAAAACAACAACTTACAAGTGCCCGATCAATCCGCTTTCGCAAAGGGATCGTATAATAACCGGCATTACCATTCCATGCAAGTCACGACACCTCCACAAAAAAGCAGAGGGCCCGCTCATGAGGCCCTCTTGCACGGCAAAAATGGGCCGTGTAGGAATCGAACCTACAACCTAGCGATTAAGAGTCGCTTGCTCTGCCAATTGAGCTAACGGCCCAAGCGGGATCAAAGGCGCGCCAGGAGGGAATCGAACCCCCGACCTACAGCTTAGAAGGCTGTTGCTCTATCCAACTGAGCTACTGGCGCTAGGTCTCAGCGGAAGCGAATCACCGGCAACTTTCTTCAAAGCCCACCGAAGGTCGGGGCGCCCGGATTTGAACCGGGGACCTCCTGCTCCCAAAGCAGGCGCGATACCAGGCTACGCTACGCCCCGCACAACGAGCCTTAAAATGTAGCCGGACCCCGAGAATCGGTCAACGCCGCGCTCGCAGCGACTCCACCAACGCCAAAAATGCACGGCCCCGGTGGCTCACCCGCTCCTTCTCACGAACCGTAGCCTCCGCGAACGTCATCCCCAGGTCATCCGACAGAAAGTACGGATCATAACCGAATCCACCTGAACCCCGCGGCGCCGTGAGAATGACCCCGCCGCTCACGCCCCGAAAAGTCTGCTCGCGCGATCCATCCACCAGCGCGGCAACGCACACGTATCGGGCACGCCTGTTCCTTTCGCCCGCCAGCTCTTCCAGCAGACGACGATTGTTCGCGTCGTCGAGCTGCTGGCCGGCCAAATCGGCTCGGCCGCTCCACCGCTTGCTTCGCACCCCGGGCCGCCCTCCAAGCGACTCGACTTCCAGTCCGGAATCATCCGAAATGACCGGCCGTCGCGACAGACGGGCAAAGTAGCGGGCCTTGGCGAGTGCATTCTCCTCGAACGTCTCCGCCGATTCGAGGTTCTCCTCCGCGGCGCGTGGCTCGATGCCCGCTTCTTCGACGTCCGTGATCGCGATGCCTGCGGCCCGAAACAGCTCACGCAATTCTCGCAGCTTGCCAGTGCTTCGCGTCGCGATGAGAAAAGACTCAACGCTCACGACTCGAGCGCCTTCACCTGAAGCGCATCGATGCGTCGCAGACCCGCCACGGCCAGTCCAACCAATACATCGAGCTCGGCGCGGTCGAATGTCCCGTGCTCACCTGTCCCCTGAACTTCCACGAATCGCCCCTCGCTGCTCATCACGACGTTCATGTCGACGGCAGCGACGACATCTTCCGCGTAATCCAGGTCGAGGCGTGGCGTTTCGCCGACGATGCCGACGCTCACGCCCGCGACCCGGCGCCGTACCGGCGACCGCACGAGCCGACCCGTCGAGACAAGCCAGCCGAAGGCATCGGTTGCCGCAACACACGCACCCGTGATCGCGGCCGTCCGCGTGCCACCGTCCGCGACGAGTACGTCGCAATCCAATCTGACGGTGTACTCGCCAAAGGCGAAATCATCGAGCATCGCGCGAATGCTTCTTCCGATGAGCCGCTGAATCTCCTGCGTGCGTCCGCCCAGCTGGGATCGCTCACGCGCCGTGCGCGTCCGCGTCGCGCGCGGCAGCATCGCGTACTCGGCCGTCAACCACCCTTCGCCGCGCCCACGACGCCAGCCCGGAACGCCGTCCTCGACCGACGCCGTGCAGAGCACCCTTGTGAGCCCGAAGGAGACGAGACACGACCCCTCGGCATACGGCGCCACGTCACGCTCGAGTACGATTGCCCGCAATTCGTCGTCCTTTCTGCCCGCGCGCGGCGGTGAGTTCTCAGCGCTCACGAAGTCGCTCGATGATGGAGGTCGTAGATTGCCCGGCCGTGAGCGGCACGATCGTCACATGGCCGCCCCACTCGTGAACCTGCTGTGCGCCGACGACGGTCTCGACCGTGTAGTCGCCCCCCTTCACGAGCACGTCGGGCCGCAGATGGAGAATCAACTCGAGGGGCGTGTCGTTATCGAACGGGACCACGGCATCGACCATGCCTAACGCGGCGAGCACGTAGGCACGCTCCGCCAGCATGCGTATCGGTCTCGTGGGACCCTTCAATCGTCTTACGGACGCGTCGCTGTTCAATCCGACCACGAGCGCGTCGCCCTCCCGCCTGGCCGCGAGCAGCACATCGATATGACCGGGATGGAGCAGATCGAATACGCCATTAGTAAAGATTAAACGCCCCTGCCGCGCCGCCCGCCAGGTTGCGGCGCTCCGCCAATCCATGATTTTCGGGAGCGGGTCGACGGCCAAGGAGCTCAAATTGGCCCTCGAGCGCGCGGACTGAACCGAAGCTGGCGAGCGAACAGCGGGAGGTCCACCCGCTCCGAGTACTCCGCGCTCACGGAGATATCGTCACTCGTCCGATGCACGGTGATATCCGATGCCTCCTCCGGAAGGCCAAGCGAATCGGCGAAGGCTTTCAGGTGCACCTTGATTCGATCGTCCGAGATCTGTCTCGCGAAGCGCACTTCCTGCTGCATTGCGTCCTGATACTCGTAATAGCGCCAGTAGACTTCCCCGATATTGACCCCAAAGTACAAAGCAGCAGCGACAATGAGCAGCGCGAGCAGGCAGCCGAGAGAGCTCCGTCCGCGCCTGGCTACCACTGCGACTGTGCTCCTTCGACAATATCGTTGACGATCTTATCGATCGCCGTCCGCCGACCCGACGCTTCGGCACGTTCGTCGTAGTCCCCCTCCCCGCGCATTCCCTTCCGCTGGAAGAGGATCCGGTTGTTGTCCTGTTCCACGATCTCGACATCGATGGTGAGCTGCAGTCGACGCCGCGCGGTGACGGCTTGCGATGGGTTCGCGCTGACCGCGATCGGGACGTCGACGTCGTAGGTGACGATCGTACCGCGGACGACCGCGTCGGCACGACTCTCCGACGCATCGCGTACTCCCAACCGGCGTTGCAGCTCCCGATGCATGGTGTCCAGCAACTCGCGCTGAACTTCCGGCGACGTCGTTTGATTCTCGAACGGCATCACGGCCATGGTCCGGATATTGGATGGCAATCCTCCACCGGCGAAGCCGTAGTGAATGCCAAAGCAACCGCCGACCGTCAGCAGAAAGATTAGAAGACTAGAACGGACCCCAAATCGCAGCATCGAAGGCTGGAACCTCTTGAACGCGCTTGATGGTGAGCAGCAAGTCGCGCCGGGCTTCCTCGCTCCGGTAGTGGGCAACCGCACCATTTCGTTCGATCCATTCGGCGATGCGGCCGTTGCGAACACGCTCGAGGCGAACGAGCGAGTCGTGGCGAAAGGTAAGACGCCAGCTGGGTGGTGATCCAATGTCGACACGAAGAAGCTCGCCGTCAACGCGCGCCGTCGTGTCGTGCTCCGCGGGCACCGCGACCCTCCCGAGCGCAGCCCACATCAGCGGCGGTGGTGGAATGAATCGACGTGGCAATCCACCACCGGGCATGTAAAGTGAGTCTCCAATGAGAATCGCGGTGCCACTACCGAAACCACCGGCGAGAGTCAGGTCGAGGCGGGCGCTGTCCGGACCTGCAATCCGGGCAGCGCCCTCGCCGCGACCACTCATGTCTCGGTCGTCCAGCTGCCAGTCGAAGACTATCAGACGATGGCCAGCAGGAAGTTCCGTTTTCGGCAGCACCGCTGGTGCCGGAGCGCCAGCGAGCGCGCCGAGCTTCGGAACACATGCGGCCACCGCCGTGGCCGTGAAGAGCAGCAGAAGACGCACCGGGAAGGAGATCGACATCTCAAGCAAAGAGTTCGCGAAGCGCACTGGGAAGTGACGTCGGCTTGCCGTTCCGATCGATGGAGATCAACGTCGTTCGCGCCGACACGAGACGCTGGTTGGTCTCGGCATTCGAGATGACATAGTCGAACGAGATCATTCGCGATCGAATGTCCGCAAGACTGGTCCGAACGCGAATGAGGTCGTCGTATTTCGCCGCGGCATGGAAGCGGGCCGAGAGCTCGGATACCGCGAGTGATACCCCTCCGCGCTCCACCTCCGCGTAGCTCAGGCCCAGTTGGCGAATGAAATCCGTTCGACCCATCTCACACCAGACGAGATAGTTCGCGTGATACACCACGCCCATCTGATCGGTTTCGGCGTAGCGCACGCGCAACTCGATCTCCTGAGCCGACGGGAGCGCCTGCGGTGTCTCACTCGGCATGTTCCTTGGTGTGCCGCGAAGGTGTGGATGAGGCTGTAGCCTTTGTAAAGGTACATACTCGCGACTAGAATGAGCGCGTGCTCTCCTCGCCATGCTACGTCATCTCTGATCTGCACCTGGGCTTCGCGAAGCCAGAGGTCGAACAGGATCTGCTACGTTTCCTACGCCAGTTGCCAGGACGCGCCAACGCGCTCGTCATCAATGGTGACCTGTTCGAGTTCTGGTTCGAGTGGCGGAGCGTCATTCCGAGATCGAGCTTTCGTGTGCTCGCGGCCCTTGCCGACCTTCGTGACGCGGGGATCGATGTGCTCATGATCGCGGGCAATCACGATTGTTGGGGCGGTGATGTGCTGCGGAAGGACGTGGGCATCGACTATCACGTCGGCGTTTGGGAAGGGGCCATCGCCGGCTGGAACGGCCGTATCGAGCATGGTGACGGTCTTCGACCGCGTGAGGACCGCCGATATCGCCTGCTCCGTCGGGTGCTTCGACATCGGTGGGCGATCAACGCATTCCGCTGGCTGCATCCGGATTTCGGGACACGGCTCGCGACGCACAGCTCGCACGCGAGTCGAACCTACGGCGCACGCGATCAAGGCCGTGGGCTTGCGCGCATCGCGTCCGATTTGCTGGGTTCGCGGCGCGATCTGGATTTGCTGATCTATGGCCACTCGCACGTGGCGACACTCGTGAGGATGCCGACCGGTGCGGTGTACGCGAACGCCGGCTCCTGGCTCGACGCACCGACGTTCCTGCGCCTGACGCCGGAGCGCGTCGAATTGCGCCAATGGAACGGCTCAGCCGAGGGTCTTCACCTCGACGCTCTCGATCGCGTCTCCGAGAAAGCGCTGGCCTAGCTGCAGGAACATCAGCGGATCGTCCGACGCGATGAATCGATAGTTCGGCTCCGCGCTGCTGTTCGCCGTTAGGCAATCCTCGCCAAGCACGACGGCGGTCTCGCGCGCGGTTTCTTCCGCGCTGTCAATGAGGGCGACGTCGTCGCCGAGAACCTCGGCGAGGACGGGCTTGAGGAGCGGGTAGTGGGTGCAACCCAGGACGAGAGCATCTACTCGCTCGCGGAGAATCGGCGCCAGATACTCTCGGGCAATGGCCTTGGTCGCCTCGTGATCGACCCAGCCTTCCTCGACCAGCGGCACGAAGAGGGGACAGGCACGCGCGGTGATCCGGAGGGAGGGCTCGATGGCGCGCAGAGCGCGCTCGTACGCGCCGGACTTGATGGTCCCGGAGGTACCGATGACGCCGACGTGGCCATTGCGCGTTGCCCGCACCGCCGCCCGCGCACCCGGCTCGATGACGCCGATGACCGGAATCGTTAGGTTCTCCCGGAGCGCGGGCAGGGCATGCGCCGTCGCGGTATTGCAGGCAACGACGAGCGTCTTCACTCCCTGCTCGACGAGGAGCGATGCGATCTCGAGACTGTAGCGGCGAACGGTCTCCGGACTCTTCGGTCCGTACGGTACCCGCGCCGTATCTCCGAAGTAGGTGAGGCTCTCGTGAGGCAGCTGCCGCATCACGGCGTGCGCGACGGTCAGCCCTCCGATACCCGAGTCGAAGATGCCAATCGGCGACGCCGCGGTCACCACGTCAGCTTTGCGCCAACGGACGCGCCCCGTGGCGTCACCCGCATCTGCAGCTGTGCCGGCAGCTCCCAGAGATTCGCGGCGACGAACGCATCCGCGCCCGAGAAGAGATGGTTGGCGACGAGAAAGGCCGCCCAGTCCTCGACCTGACTCTGGCGAGTGTGGACGTAGGGTGAGTCGAAGCGTCGTGGGTTGATCGTGGGCACAGAGTCGCCCGATGAATTGACATAGGAGACAACGATGCTGTCGCCGCTCATCCTTCGGGCTTCACCGACGCTTGCCGCGGACTGACGAATCATCGCCAGAGCCATGCCTTCGATGAGGAGCATCACGGCCGCTGCTTTGTGGCGGCCGAGAATGGCCTGCCCCGATCCGGGGAGAATCGCGGAATATAGAAAGGCGCGTCGCGGACTGATCGGCGGTCTTACCGTATCCGCCGGGAAGACCACGCTATCTGTCTTGGGCTTCGGAGTCGGGCGCGGCCGCACGCGCGCTGAGTCGGGCCGCTGCGATGACGCAACTGACGTCAACACAACTAGAAGAAGCAGGACCGCCAAAGCTCGCATTGACATGACTGCGGAACATAACACCGTTCGGGTCCTGGCCGCCGGCACCGCGTTGCGGCGCGCTGTCATCTGCCCGACCTGGCGCGGATGCAATGTCAGATCACCCTCGAAGCCGTCTTGGAGGGACGGAAACGGGCCGAAGTCGGGCCGCGCCCTGACATCAGCGTGAGCAACTGCGGCAACCACCTCCAGGCCGCGCTCCGTTCGTTGCGCCATCTGTCGACGCAGGATCCCGACCGTGATCACCGACGTCGATCGCTCGCCATGGTACGACCGCATCGAGGCACCGCGCGAGTGCTAGGCGGGCACTCGCTGCGCCGCGCTTCCGGCAAAAAAGGCGAACGTTCCACCTCTCGAGGCGAACGTTCCGACCGCGAAGGCGAACGCTCCACTCCTGAACGCGAACGCGGCAATGTAGGACACGAAGGAGGCAATGTACGACACGAACGAGGCAATGTTGGCAGTCACCCTGATTACTTGGCACGCGAACGCCGCATTGCCAAACACGAACCGAGACTCCACACGACACGAACGCGACGACACACGACACGAACGCGTCAATGGCGAACGCGAACGCGACGTCACACGACACGAACGCGGCAACGTACGACACGAACGCGACGACCTACGACAGGAACGCCGCGACCTACGACACGAACGCGGCTTCACAAGACACGAACGCGACTACCGACGACACGAACGCGGCTCCACATGACACGAACGCGGGCCTCGCATGACACGAACGCGGCCTCGCATGGCACGAAGGTGGCTTCACTCGACACGAACGTGGCTTCACTCGACACGAACGTGGCTTCACACGACACGAACGTGGCTTCACACGACACGAACGTGGCTTCACAGGACACGAACGTGGCTTCACAGGACACGAACGTGGCTTTACTCGACGCGAAAATCGCGTAAGTCGTTGTGGCGGGAGTGTATGGGAATCGAACCCACCCGACCCGACATCGTCAGGTCACACTGGTTTTGAAGACCAGGGAAGCCACCAGACTCCATCCACCCCCAACTCCATCACACGAGGACGACACCGCGTTCTGCCGGCGCAACCACTTCACCGATTTCGACCGCCGTCGGAACGCGAGAAAGATACTCCTCCACCCGCGCTGCCGAGATGCTCACGAGCAGCCCACCGGAAGTCTGCGGATCGATGAGTATGGCGCGATCGATTTCCTTCGCAGTGCCCCAATCGACGAGGCTCTCGAGGTATTCGTCGTTCCGCTCGGCGCCACCGGTGCGAATGCCTGCTAACCAACCTTCTCGCGCACCTGACAAAACGGGAACGCGACCAACATCGATCCGCAATGTCTTCTTGCTCGCCCGCGCGATGTGATGCGCGTGACCGAGCAGCCCGAAGCCGGTGATGTCGGTGGCGCAGCCGACGACGAGGGCAAGCGCCGTCCGGCTCGCGGCGGCATTCAACGTCGTCATCGACGCAATGAGTCGCTGATAGTTCTCAGCCGTTAGGCGATCCTGCTTCGCGGCCGTCGCGAGAATCCCCGTGCCGAGCGGCTTCGTGAGGACTAACCGATCATCCACCTTCGCACCAGCGTTCGTGAGCAAGCGGTTCGGATCGGCGCGGCCGGTGACGGAAAGACCGTACTTGAGCTCCTCGTCGATGATCGTGTGGCCGCCAACGATGAGCGCTCCCGCCTCGTGCACCTTGTCCTGGCCACCGCGAAGAATCTCGGTCAAGACTTCGAGTGGCAGTTTGCCGCTCGGGAAGCCGACGATGTTCATCGCCGTCAGCGGCTCACCGCCCATGGCGTAGACGTCCGACAGCGCATTGGTTGCCGCGACCTGGCCGAAGATGTACGGATCGTCGACGATCGGAGCGAAGAAGTCGACCGTTTGCACGAGGGCGAGATTCTCGGACACGACGAAGACCCCCGCGTCGTCGAAGGTCTCGCGACCAACGATGAGACGGGGATCGGTCCGGTGCGGAAGCCCCGCTAGGGCTTTCGAAAGGTCACCCGGACCCAATTTGGCGGCTCAACCAGCGCAGCGCGCGAAGGCCGTCAGCCGAAAGAGCTCCTCGCGCGAGGGATTCGTCGTCACAGAAATGGGAATGAGGACCGATCGTAGCGGCGGCATCGCCGTAGCGATACGCGTTAGGCGCGCTTCGATACCGCGGCGATGGCGTCAATCTCGACGAGCACGCCACGGGGGAGTGCCGACACCTGTACCGTCGATCGTGCCGGCCGCGCCGAGCCGAGAGCGCGCGCATAAACTTCGTTGACCCGCGGGAAGTCGTTCATGTCGTGCAGATAGACCGTCGTCTTCACGACGTCGCCCCACGAGGCGCCGGCCTCGTCGAGGATTGCTTTCAGGTTGACGAGAACGCGCTCCGCCTGGGCGACGACATCGCCGGGCACGATCTGTCCGGACGCGGGATCGAGTGCGATCTGACCCGCCGTAAACAGAAATCCATTCGCAATCATGCCCTGCGAATAAGGGCCGATGGCTGCCGGCGCACGATCCGTCTGAACTGGCGTTAGGCTCACGAGAGATCTCCGTCGATTGGAAGCAAACGTGATCGTTACCGCAACAGCAGATCCTTCCCTTCGTCGCTTGCGCTCCTCGAGGGCAGGCGCTCGCTCAGGATGACATGCGGCACGTGCTGATGATATCCTGCCCGGCAGCAGCAAAGAAGTGCGCCGAATCAGGATCGCTCGAGGGCGAAGAATCGTCGCGCGTTCTGCGTGACGAGGGCGCCTGTGGCCTCGGGAGACGACTGCCGCGCGAGGGCGAGACGATGCACGGTGTGCGCAACCCAGGAAGGCTCGTTTCGCTTGCCGCGATTCGGGACCGGCGCCAGATAAGGCGCGTCGGACTCCGCAAGCAGTCGATCATCTGGAACGAGGCGCAGTAGGGCCTCATCCGTCCACTTCTTGAAAGTGACGATGCCGCTGAACGAGACATACCAGCCGGCATCCAGAGCGGCTCGAGCAAGATCGTGTGTGCCGGTGAAACAGTGCAGCACGCCGAGTACCCCCTCCCGGCCAGCCGACTGCACCATCGCCCGAGTATCGTCTTCGGCGTCTCTGGTATGCACGACAACGGGGAGATCGAAGCGACGCGCGAGCTCCAACTGGAGCGCGAACACGTCGCGCTGCTGCGGTCGGGGAGAGTTGTCGTAGTGATAGTCCAGGCCGCACTCACCGACGGCCCGCGCGCCGCTATGGAGCGCGCGCTCGAGCAGCGACAACTCGCGGTCGCGATTGAATGCCGCGGCGTCGTGCGGGTGAATCCCGGCCGTGAAGAATACGAACCCCGGATGCGTCGCGGCGATGTCCTGTGCTCGGGTGGCGGCAGCCAACGATTCGCCGATGCAGACAACCGCGCGCGCACCAGCAGCGCGTGCCCGCCCGATGACATCGTCGCGATCCGTATCGAAGGCGGGATCAGCGAGATGTGCGTGGCTGTCGATGAATTCGATCACAGCTGATCGGTGATCCTCAACGCGCCACGCTCAACCCGTCACGCTCAACGCGCCACGCGCTCACCGCCCAACGACGGCGCTCTCCTGCCGTGATCGGCGGCGGTCCTCGGCGACAGCGCGGGCGGCGCCCTTCCCTTCGGTGCCCGTGGCGCGCGGCCACTTGCGCTCGATCCAGAGGAGCAGCGCGCCAGCGACGTAGATCGAGCTGAACGTACCGGTGAAGATACCGAACGCCATGATCCACGCGAACGGGCGAATGACCTCGCCGGCGAAGAAGAGCAGCGCGAGCGTTGCGGCGAGCGTCGTGGCGTGCGTCAGGACGGACCGAGGCAGCGTCTCGTTGATCGACCGGTTGAGCACATCGCGCAGCGATTCCTTCCGCTGCTTGCGCAAGTTCTCACGGACACGATCGAAGATGATGATCGTATCGTTCAGTGAGTAGCCGATGACGGTGAGGATGGCCGCGACGACGGTGAGCGAGATCTCGAGCCGCAGCATCGCCAGGAACGCGAGCGTGGTCAACACGTCGTGCGCGGTGGCGATGGTGGCAGCGAGTCCGAACCGCCACTCGAAACGAATGGCGAGGTAGATGAGCGTGACGAGGAACGAAATGAGAACGGCTTCCGTCGCCTTCGTGCGGAGCTCCTGACCGACGCGGGGGCCAACGTATTCCGTTCGACCGAAGGACACGGCATTCGGATAACGCCGCTGAAGTGCCGCCTGGATGATCTTCCCGGTGGAATCCGACTGGGCAACAGTCGCCGTAACGCCGCCATGCGGCTGCGCTCGGATAGTGTACTCGGTATCCGATCCGAATTTCGTGATCTCGGAATTCGGGAACCCGGCCTGATCGACGACGCTGCGAATGTCGTCGGCGCGAGGCGGCTCCTTGAACTGCGCCTGGATCAGCGTGCCACTGGTGAACTCGATGCTGTAGTTCACGCCATGGATCGCCAGGAAGCCGAGACCGATGATGATCCAGGCGATGGTCAGGATCGCGGCCCGCTTCCAGTATTTGATGAAGTCGTACTTGGTGTCGTGCAGGATGCGTAACATGGGCAGCCCTCAGATGCTCAACGTCTGGGCGCCGCGCGAGCGGTTCAGCCAGATCATGTAGAATGTGCGCACGACGAAGATCGACGTGACGAGCGAGGCGACGATACCAGCGATCAGGGTGACGGCAAAGCCTTTCACGGGACCGGTGCCGAACTGGTAGAGCACCGCGGCGGTGAGGATCGTCGACACGTTGGAGTCGATGATCGCCGGCATGGCGTGCCGGAATCCCTCGTCGATCGCCGTTCGAACCGTCTTTCCGCGATCGAGCTCCTCGCGGATGCGCTCGAAGATCAGCACGTTCGCATCGACAGCCATACCGATCGAGAGCACGAAGCCGGCCATGCCGGGCAACGTCAGCACCGCGTCGAACCCCGCGAGGATCGCGAGCGTGAACAGCACGTACAGCGCGAGACCGCCAACGGCGAGCATGCCGGAGAAGCGATAGTAGAAGAGCATGATCACGACGACGAGCGTGATCGCGATCGCCCCAGCACGGTATCCTTTGGCGATCGAGTCCTGACCAAGGCTCGGCCCGATGTTTCGAACTTCCGCAACACGCAGCGGCACAGGCAGTGCGCCGGCGCGCAATACGAGCGCCAGATCCTGGGCGTCACGGATGTCGCGCCCCTGCCCCATCGTGATCTGTCCGTTGGTGCTTATTGGGCTCTGAATCACCGGCGGCCGACCCATCACACGCTTGTCGAGCACGATCGCCATGTAGTCGTGCACGTGCCGAGTTGTCTCCATCTTGAAGCGACGGCCACCCTCGTTATCGAGCGTGAACTCGACGACCGTACCTTCCAGCGGCGTCCTGTTCGGACGGGCGTCGATCAGTGCGTCGCCGGTGATGATAGGCTTCGCGTCCACCATGTAGAACGTCTTGTACGTTTTGTTCTGGAGCACCGTCGAATCCGTACCCGGGAACATCTCCTTGCCCGGAGGCATCGCGGCCTTGATCTCCGGCAGCGCGAGATAATCCTCGACTCTCGTCGCGTTGCTGGCATCCACGAGGTACTCGCCAGGCATGCCGCTCGGACTCTGCTGAATCAGGCTCGAGAAAGGACCGCTGGTCGGCAGAGCCGCAGTCGTCGTGTCCTTCTTGGTCGTGTCCCCTTTGGCCGCTTTGGTCGTATCCGTGCCCGTCAGCAATCCCTGAAGGCCCTTCGCGGGTGCGTTCTGACTTGGTGCAGCCGCCGCACCGCTGGTGGTGTTCGTCGCGAGGCCCTTGTCGCGAATGATCTGGTCGAATCGCGGCAGCACGCGCTCGAGCGCCTGGGTCTTGTCGGTGATGCGGAACTCGAGGAACGCCTGCTGTTTCACGATGTCCACGGCGCGCTGCGGATCCTGAATGCCTGGGATCTCGACGATGATGCGATCGTTCCCTTCCTTCTGAACGACGGACTCGGAAACGCCTACGCCGTTGATGCGGTTACGGACCGTCGTGAGTGCTCGATCGATGGCATCCGGAATCTTGTCGGGCGCAATCGCCTGCTTGGTGGGATCGACCTCGAGCGCGAGGTGAGTGCCGCCGGAGAGGTCCAGCCCTTTGCGGAGCGGCACGTGGCGCTGCACGACATCGCGCATGAGGCCGTCCGGCCCTTGTTGCCGAAGTGTGATGTCGCGGGGGAAGAGAAACCAGATCGAGGCGATGCAGAGCGCGACGATGGCACCAATGCGGTACTTCAGATTGGACATGGCACTGCCGGAAGGAAGAAATGTGTTTTTTTCGCGCAGCTTCTAAGGGTATCTCACGCTTCGACTTGAGTCAACGCAGCGCGCGCAGCGCGCTCGTCCGCACGAAGCTGGTTGACGAGGGCGTCCACCGAATCGAACCGCACCACGTCCCGCAGCCGCGCGACGAACTCTACTCGAACCTTCGTGTCATACCAGCTTCCCGACGCATCGAACAGGTGAACCTCCAACGAGAGCGTCAGGTCGTCGAAGGTGGGACGAGGCCCCAGATTCATCATCCCGCCGAACGAACCCCGCTCCGATTGCAGAAGGACCGCGTATACCCCCGCGGGTGGAAGAAGTTTGCGCGCAGACGTCAGGTCGATGTTAAGCGTGGGGAAACCGAGCAATCTGCCACGCTCGTTTCCACGAATGACGCGTCCGCTAAACGAGTAGCGGCGACCTAGCATCTTGGCGGCGTCGTCCAGGTCCCCATAGGACACAGCGCGTCGTATGGCACTCGACGACACTGGCACTCCGTCGACAGCAACGGCATCGACTACCTCGACAGCAAAGTCGTGACGGCGCCCGAGCTCACGAAGCATGTGAATGTCTCCCGCACGGCCTCGTCCAAAGCCGTGATCGTGACCAATGAGGAGCTCACGAACGCAGTACCGATCGAGCAAGACTCGTTCGACGAATGCCGAAGGATCGAGAGAAGCCAGGCTTCTCGTGAATGGCACAACGACGGCGTAATCGAGACCCGCTTCGGCGACGGCCTCGAGCTTCTCGGAGATCGTCGTCAACAGGAGCGGTGCGGCCGAGGGATTCACGATCTGGAGTGGATGCGGATCGAAGGTGACGAGCAAGCCCGCCAGCTCCCGCTGAGCAGCTCGATCGGCAACGCGTGCGAGGAGATCGCGATGGCCGAGGTGAACACCGTCGAACGTCCCGACCGTGATCACGGCGCCCTGCCCGAGGCGTGGCAATGCCGTCGAGCTGGCTGTCTCAGACATCGTGCATAACGAGACGCGGCTGGAGCATGGCTCCATCACGGTGTGCGATCGAGACGAGGTCGCCGTCGGCGCCGAACAGCGCGATGACGTCCCCGTCACGTTGCGCGGGTATGGTGCTACCGTGGCGAACGCGCTCGGACTCCTCGCATGAGAGCGTCTGCGCTGGTAGTTGAGGGATTGCTGAACGAAGCGGTAGGAGCGTCGGGCCGTCGCGTTCGAGCGCTTCGATCGAAGCGGCACTTGCGACGTCGAAGACTCCGCTGCGCGTGCGACGAAGCGCCACGAGGTGAGCCGCACTCCCAACCGCACGCCCCAGATCCCGCGCGAGTGCGCGAATGTACGTTCCGCTGCCGCAGGTGATGGTGACGTCGATTTCCGACGGCGAACGCCGCCGCAGCTGCCATTCGTGAACGGTGACTGGTACAGGCTCGAGGGCGAGCGGAGCGCCGGCACGCGCCGCCGCGTACGCCCGGCGACCAGCTACTTTCTTCGCGGAAAAGTCCGGCGGACGCTGCGAGATCTCGCCAGTCAATAAAATGATTGCGCGATCGACTTCTTCGGAGGAGGGCAACTCGGCTTCGCGGGTGACCTCGCCAGTCAGGTCATCGGTCGTCGTCTCGGCGCCGAATCGAATCGTCGCGTCGTAGACTTTTGGCTCATCCTGCACATACTGGATCAGACGGGTGCCACGGCCAACTAACAGGATGAGCAGTCCCGTCGCGAAAGGATCGAGCGTTCCCGTGTGACCGATGCGTCGCGTGCGGGTGACGCGACGCGCGGTCGCAACGACGTCGTGCGACGTCACGCCGGACGGCTTGTCGACGAGCAGCACGCCGTCAGTCGCGGTCGTCCTCACCGGAGGGGCGCTCAGGAGCATCTTTCAATTGCGCGAGCAGTGTCTCGATGCGCGCGGCCCGCGCGATACTCTCGTCAGGCTTGAAGACGATCTCAGGGGCAAGCCGCAAGTGAAGCGCGCGACCGATGCGAGCACGCAGGTGACTGGCCACGCTCTCGAGTCCCTCAGTGGTGGCGGCGCGCTCCGCATCCGAGCCATAGATGCTCACGTAAACGGTGGCAACGCGGAGGTCACGCGAGACGTCCACACCCGTGACGGTGACGAGACCGACGATGCGCGGATCCTTGACGTCCTGACTCAGAAAGGTCGCGACCTCCATGCGGATCGCCTCAGCCACGCGATCCGGACGGCGCTTGTTGCTGGCCATAATCAGTGAAAGCTCGTTGCGGTGTCGACGATCCGGCAGAGCGGATTGCTCTCGAGGAGATGATCGACGGACTCGAGGATGGACTCGGCGTGGCGGCGCTCACTGCCAACACACACACCCCACGACCACGCGTCGAGTCGACCGGAGCGACTAGCTCGCGGTCGACTCGAGCGTGCGCGCGATCTGCTCGGTGCGGTAGCACTCGATGACGTCGCCGACCTTGAGGTCATTGAAGTTCTCGATGCTGATGCCGCACTCGAACCCTTCGCGCACTTCGCGGACATCCTCCTTGAAGCGACGGAGCGAACTAATAGTGCCATCGTAGATCTCGACGCCGTCGCGGATGATGCGTGTCCGCCCCTGGCGGTTGATGACACCGCTGCGCACCGAGCAGCCGGCAATGGTGCCGATGCGGGAGATCTTGAACACCTCGCGCACCTCCGCCTCACCGGAGATGACCTCGCGCTGCTCGGGACGCAGCAGCCCCTCGAGCGCGGCACGCACGTCGTTGACCGCCTCGTAGATGATGCGGTACAGCCGAATGTCCACGCCTTCCCGCTCGGCGGCCGTGCGGGCGTTGTTGTCCGGCCTCACGTGGAAGCCGAGAATGATCGCGCCCGACGCCTTGGCGAGCAGAATGTCACCTTCGGTGATTGCACCAACGCCACGGTGGACGATCTCGACCTTCACTTCGCCCGTCGACAGCTGAACGAGCGCATCGGCCAGCGCTTCGGCCGGTCCACCCTGGTCTGCCTTGATGAGAATGCGCAGAGTGCGCTGGTCGCCGGCGGCGGACTGCGCCATGAAGTCTTCGAGCGAGACTCCACCGCGGGAGGTGCGACGACTCTTTGCCTCACGATCGAGACGCTGACGACGCTGCGCTACCTCGCGCGCCGCGGTTGCATCCTCGACGACGAGGAACTGATCGCCAGCCATAGGCACGCCCTCGATGCCGAGAACCTGCGCGGGAATGGCCGGGCCCGCAGACTTGATCGTCTTGCCGCGTTCGTCGAAGAGCGCGCGCACACGACCCGAGAACAGGCCACAGATGAAGTCGTCGCCGATCTTGAGGGTGCCGTTTCGTACCAGAACGGTTGCGACGGGACCCTTGCCCGGATCGAGCTGGGCTTCGACGACACTCCCCTCGGCGCGACGATCCGGATTTGCCTTCAGGTCGAGGATTTCCGCCTGGAGCAGAATGCTCTCGAGCAGGGCGTCGACGTTCGTTCCCTTCTTTGCCGAGATCTCTGTCGACAATACCTCGCCACCGAACTCCTCGAGCACGACGCCGTGCTGCAGCAACTCCTGCTTCACGCGCGACGGATTCGCCTGCGGCAAATCGATCTTGTTGATGGCGACAATGAGTCGGACGTTCGCGTTCCTGGCGTGCGAGATCGCCTCGACCGTTTGCGGCATGATGCCGTCGTCGGCGGCGACGACGAGGACGACGATGTCGGTGACCTGCGCGCCGCGCGCACGCATTGCCGTGAACGCTTCGTGGCCTGGCGTATCGAGGAAGCTGATCTGTTTGCCGTTAGGCAACGTGACGTGGTACGCGCCGATGTGCTGCGTGATTCCGCCTGCCTCGCCGGCGACGACATTCGCCTTACGGATGTAGTCGAGCAGCGAGGTCTTCCCGTGGTCGACGTGACCCATGATCGTCACGACCGGCGGACGGGAGACCTTATCCTCTTCGCGGTCCACGACCACGGCCGCTGCTTCTTCGGCCTGATACGCATCCTCGCGGACTGCCTCGAAGCCGAACTCGCTCGCGATCAGCTCGATCTGGTCGAAGTCCAGGCGCTGATTGATCGTGACCATGAGACCGAGATTCTTGAACGCGAAGGCAACGATCTCGGTAGCGGGCACCTTCAGGATCTGGGCGAGCTCACTGACGGTAATGAACTCGTTGACGCGAACGGTCTTTCGCTCGCGCTCGAGCTCCGCCGCGCGGGCGGCCTCCATCTCCTCGCGCGCACCGCGACGCATGTCACTCGATGAGCGGCGCTGGGGTGCGCCGCGCATAGTGGCCATTGTCTTGGAGATGTTCGCATCCACCGCCTCTTGATCGACGGCGCCGCGCTTCCCTTTCTTGCGGCGCCCGCGGTCTGCATGGCCAGCACCGGCACCACCGCCGCCAGGTTGCTGCTGCTGACGATCGTCTCGTCGCGTTGGCGTTGCCGCGCCGCCCGGGGCAGCCGACGCGATCGGACGGGGCGGCATGAAGGAGCCGCTGCTCGCGACGGGCCTTGGCCGCGGCGCGCCCGGTGTAACGGGGCGCGGCCTCGGACGATCAGACATGCCACCGCCGGACGGCGGCGCCGGGCGCGGAGGCGCCGGAGAATGAGCAGCGGGCGCGTGAGCAGACGGCGCGCGCGACTCGTCCGGAGCGCGCGCCGGAGCGCGATGCGGCATCTCTTCAACCGCTGGTGGCGCAACCGGCTGAGCGGCTCGCTCGATGGTTGGCGGCGGCTCGTAAGGCGCCGGGCGCTCGGTGGGAATGCGATGAGGCGGCGCTTCCTCCTCATGGTCGATGGTCAATGAGTCGGCTGCGATCTCGTTAGGCTCTAGCGGCGCGAGGTCGGACTGCTCCTCGGCCTCGACAGTCGCCGGCGTGGGAGCGATCTCAGGGCGACGACGGCGTCGGATGCCCGCGTCGCCGGCGACAGCAGCCGCGGGCTCGGCGACCGGTGCGGCAGCAGTCGAACGGCGGCGACGTGTCGTCGCTGCCGGTGCGGCCTGCTTCTCGGCGCGCGCGCGCTTCTCCCGCTCCCAGCGCGCGCGCACCCGCGCAACCTGGTCGTCGGTGAGCAAACTCAAATGACTGCGAACGGGAACGTCCATCTGACGAAGTATTGCCATCACCTCGTCAGAGGAGACACCGAATTCACCAGCCATGTCGTGCACGCGAAGCTTGCTCAATCACCCCTCCTACGAGTCCTCAACGAAGCTCGGTAGCCACGAGCTCGCGAATGCCACGGGCGAGCTGCGGATCGATGACACCCACAGCCGCCGTTTGCTGTCGTCCAACAGCCGCCCCAAGTTCGGCAGCCGTTGGACCCTCAACGAACTTAACACGCCGTGCCCGGAGCAGCGGCACGACCTTCTCCAAACTATTCGCCGACGCATCGGGCGCGATCACGGCGAATTGCAGATGTCCCTTTTTCGCCGCTGCCCGCACTTGCTCGACGCCGACAACGACATTGCGCGCGCGGACGCCGAGTCCGATCAGGCGAAGCAGCCGGTCAACGACGCCGCGATCCACAAGTCCCCAGTGCGCTCACGCAGTCGACCCCAACTCGCCGGCTTCCGACGACTGCTCGCCGGCCGCAGCGCCCTCATCGGAATTGTCTTCTGTCGTCAGCTCATCGATGATGCCCATGATGCGGTCCGCCTCCGCGGGCGCGATACCGGGCAACTTTAGCAAATCCTCACGTTCGAGATCGATGATGTCGTTCAGCGTGCGATAACCGGCGTCCTCCAGCACGGCGACCGTGGCCGGGGGGAGCCCCGAGATATCGGACAGCCGAACGTCGGCCATCTCGTCGGACTCCTCCGGCAATGGCGCGAAGAGTGGCGAATCAGAGCCACGCTCGAGCCACTCCCGACTCGAGTACAGGTCGATCTTCCAGCCGGTGAGCTCCGATGCGAGTCGCACGTTCTGCCCGTTGCGGCCGATCGCCAGGGAGAGTTGGTCTTCGTCCACGACCGCCTGAATGGTCTTGGTCGTCGGATCGCTGAAGACGCGAGCGACCTTCGCCGGGGCCAGAGCGAGCTTTGCGAAACGCTCGGGATCTGGCGACCACGGCACAATATCGATGCGCTCGCCACCAAGCTCATTCACGACAGCCTGCACGCGCGAGCCCTTCAGGCCAACGCAGGCGCCGACTGGATCGATCGAATCGTCACGCGAGAAGACGGCGATCTTCGTGCGACTCCCAACCTCGCGCGCCGTCGCGCGAATCTCGACGATGCCCTGCTGGATCTCGGGCACCTCCAGCTTGAACAGCGCCTTGACGAAGAGCGCGTCGGCACGACTCAGGATGAGACGCGGCCCCTTCGGCGTCTCCTCCACGCGCTTGAGGACCGCGCGAATCGGCTCGCCTTGATGGAAGTGCTCGCGGTGGTTCTGCTCGCGATACGGAATGATCGCTTCGGCCTCGCGGAATTTGTTGAGCATGACCACGAGCTTGCCGCGCTCGATTTGTTGGATCTCACCCGAGAGGAGATCACCAACTCGAGTCGCGAACTCATCGCGAATACGCGTCCGCTCGCCCTCGCGAACACGTTGGATGATTCGCTGCTTCGCGGCCTGGACCGCGGCCCGTCCGAAGACGGCGAAATCGATCGGTTCCTCGAGCACGTCGCCGACCTGGAAGCCCTCGTCGTAGCTGCGTGCGTCCTCGACGGAAATCTGCCGACTGGAATCTTCGACGGTCTCGACGACGTCCTTCAACAGAACGATGCGGATCTCGCCCTTCCCGTCGTCGATGTCGACCTCCGCCTGGACGTTCGGCCCGTACTTCTTCGCCAGCGCCGCCATGATACCGTCCTGCAGCAACCCATAGAGCTCCGCGCGGTCGAGCTGCTTGACGTTCGACAATTCGCGGAACGCGGCGAGAATTTCTGCTGAACCGATCATTTAAGCACCTCGCGGGTGATCCGGCATCAGCCGATCCACCCGTCCCCCTTTATAGGTGAAACGCGAGCCGGGCTTCCTTCACCTCAGCCAGCGGAATCCGACGCTCCGGCCCGCGCTCGAGCTCGAGCACGACGACCTCATCGCCCTGACCACCTTCTATAGCTGCAATCTTGCCTTCGAATCGCCCACCCTGCGCCGGACTGAGCACATTCGCCCATTCGCCGACAAACCGTCGCCAATCACCAGCTGAACGCAGGGGTCGATCACCCGGAGATGACACCTGTAAGACGTAATTCTCAGGGACGACCTGTCCGCCATCCAAGCGCGCCTCGATCGCTCGAGAGGCGGTGGCACAATCATCGACCGTAATGCGATTGCCGTCGCGGCGATCGATGCGGACCTCGATCAGAGGGCGACTTCGCGTGCCTCCACGCCGTAGCTCAACGAACTCGAACCCTGCCGCCTCAACCTCCTGGCGAACAATGTTTTCCAGCTCATCGCTCATGTGGCGTCGAAGACAGTTTTGAAGAACAAAAAAATGTGGGGAGCATCCCCCACATTTCACCGCGGCCACAAAGGCCCCGTGCTAGATAAGGTAGGTCAGGCCGTGAGGTCCGTCAAGTTGAATGGGTTGTTGGTTGTGGGCGGCCCAACCCGCAACCCTCAACTCGCGTAAATGACCGCTATTTGTCTCCCCGCATCGCCCGCCCGGTGCGAGAAGAGCCGATCGTTATCGCACCGCGTGCATGAAGCGCTCGTTGTTACATGTCGAACGCCAGCAGCGCGAGCATGCTCGGCGATCAACGCTCGGAGATCGACACGCTCGTGTTTGCCCGAGTCGCGACCCGTGAGCTGCCGAATCACATCGGGCCCGACTTCATAGCACTTCCCGCAGATTGCTGGGCCGAGATGAATGCGAAGCTCCGAGGCGGCAAAGCCACGATGGCCAAGCACCTCGATGCCCCGTTCGACGATTAGAGAAGCGGTTCCCCGCCAGCCGGAATGGAGCAATGCGACCGCCCCGGACGGATGGCCAATGAAGACCGGAACGCAGTCGGCGATCGACACGGCGAGCGCAAGCCCCCGCTCGGGCGCAACGTGGCCGTCGGCGTTGTCCACGCGGAGCCAGCCAGCCCAGTCAGCTCCGTGCGTGACCACACGAGCGCCATGAACCTGCGTCGCCGTGGCCAACCGAGCTCCGTCGGGCGCCAACTCTTCGCGGAGCTGGCGCCATCGCTGCATGACGTCACGAGTAGCTTCCTCGGACATCAGACCGAAGGAGCCGGTCTCCCGGGTGGTCGTAAAAGCTCGAATTCCGAACGCGGCAAAGTCGTCGACGATCTCGGCGCTGGAGAGGATCGTCACGTTTGCCGGCGCTCCTCCACTCGCTGGATGTTCGCGCCGAGCGCCCGCAGGCGCTCATCGATGCGCTCGTAGCCGCGCTCGATCTGGCCGACGTTATCGATCGTACTCTCGCCCTTGGCACAGAGCGCGGCCAGGAGGATCGCCATGCCCGCGCGAATATCCGGCGACTCGACCTGCGCGCCCCGCAACCGGGAGGGCCCAACCACTACAGCCCGGTGCGGATCGCACAGAATTATCCGCGCGCCCATGCCGATGAGCTTATCCACGAAAAACATCCGCGACTCGAACATCTTCTCGTGCATCATGATCACGCCCTCGCACTGCGTCGCGGTCACGATGGCGATGGACATGACGTCGGCGGGGAATGCCGGCCATGGTTGATCCTCGAGCTTCGGTACGTGGCCGCCGAGATCGCTCTGGATCTTCTTGCTCTGCTTTGCTGGGACAATAAGGTCATCGCCCTCGGTTCGGCACTCGACGCCGAGCCGCGCGAAGCCCATCAGAATCGATTGAAGGTGCTCTACGCCAGCGTCCGCAATGCGCAGCTCCGAGCAGGTGACCGCGGCAAGGCCGATGAACGAGCCGACCTCGATGTGATCCGGCCCGATTCGATGTGTCGTGCCGTGCAGAGGATGGCCGCCTTCGATGGTGAGCACGTTGCTGCCGATTCCCTGAATTCGCGCGCCCATCGAGATGAGGAATCGCGCGAGATCCTGAACGTGCGGCTCCGAGGCGGCGTTTCGAAGGATGGTGACGCCCTTCGCCGCGACGGCTGCCGTTAGGGCGTTCTCGGTGCCAGTCACGCTCGGCTCGTCGAGAAAGATGTCGGCACCCTCCAGCTGCTTCGCACTCAGCTCGTATGCTTCACCGAGATCGAAGTGCGTGCCGAGCTGCTGGAGCGCAAGAAAATGCGTGTCGAGCCGGCGGCGGCCAATCACGTCTCCGCCTGGCGGCGGGAGGGTCACCGCGCCGCAGCGCGCCAGCATGGGAGCCGCAAGCAGAATCGACGCGCGGATCTTTCGGCAGAGTTGTGGATCCAGCTCCGCGGCTCGGACCGACTTCGCGTTGACGAGAAGTGTGTTGCGCTGCTTCCACTCGGCGATGACGCCGGCCGATCGAATCAGATCGACGAGCGTTTCGACGTCGCGGATGCGCGGGACATTCTCGAGAGTTACGGGTTCCTCGCTGAGGAGCGAGGCGGCAACAATGGGCAGCGCCGCGTTCTTGTTGCCGGATGGTCGGATCGTACCAGAGAGCGAGGCACCGCCCTCGACGACATACTGCAGTGCGGCCATGAGCGTTTCGAGGAATCTCGTCGGGTGGTCACGACGCGGTTCGGCGAATCAGCTCGGCCGAGTGCGCGACGGGGATGCGAAGGATCACCAGGGCCCAGACGCATCGTCAAGCGGTGGGGTCACGGCCTATATGATGTCGCTCGCGCTTTACGCTCGCTCCTGTTCCTCTCGACAGATCCGCTAAATTGGTGATTCAAGTCGCCATATGATTGCGACAAGTGTACGGCCTCGGCCTTGCACGGTGTCGTGAGCGCGGGCTGTCCGCCCCCATCGTCCATCGTCCGTCATCCATCGTCCACCGTCCACCTATCACGGATCCAATGTTCGACGCGATGACGTTGGCCGGCGCTTGGCTCATTCAGCACAGTACCGCGCTGCCGGATACGGTATTCACGAAACAGATCGCGACAGCGCCAAACGTCTTCGATCGGATCACGGGTATCGCCAGCGGCTTGCTCACGATTGCGATCCTGATCTTCGTCGCCGCGGCGGTGCCCGCCGCGTGGAATTTTCGGAAGAGCTATCACAAGGCGAATCAGCTCGTCGAACGGCTTTCCACGGATCTCACGCCGATCATTCGCCACGCCAGTGCCGTGGCGGACAACATCAACTACATCACGACGTCCATTCGGCACGACGTGCAGCAGATCAACGCCACGATCGCCAGTGCGAACGAACGCCTGCAGGAGGCCGTCGCGGTAACGGAACGACGGCTTGGCGATTTCAATGCGCTCCTCGAGGTCGTCCAGCAGGAGGCCGAAAGCATGTTTGTCTCGACCGCATCGGCCGTCCGCGGCGTACGCACGAGCGCGTCTGCGCTCTCGGAGACCGGTACTGGGCCGAAGTTTGCGAGACAGGACGAAGAAGACATGGATCAGCTCGAACTGGCTTCGGAAATCGATCTTGAGGAGGAATTGACCGATGGCTACGACAGCGACGCCACGGCGTCCGAGAACGATGTCGCGCGACCGCGGCTCCGCTCGAAACGGCGGGTCGACCGGGGGCCGAGCGGTGTTCGGCCGAGAAGCACCTGACGAGCAGTACGATCTCCTGACGGCCGCGCTGATCGGCGTGGCACTTGGTGTCGGCACGACGCTCCTCGTTCGCCGGGGACCGTCCGGGCGGCGTCCCGTATCGCCCATGCTGCGTAATGCGGCGCGAGGTGCGAAGTGGGCTGGACTCGGCGCGGCTCGACTCGGAGCGCGGGGTGCATCGTGGGCCCGAGACGCCGGCGGAGAATTGTGGGATCGTATTCCGCGCGATGAGATTCGCGATCACATGCGCGAGTACATTGGTAAGGCGCAGGATGCGATCGACGACGTCGTGGAGAGCGAACTGCACGACCTTCGCCGGGCGCTCCGCAAGCAGCGAAAGCGACTCGGCATCTAGAGCTGACTCGAATCCACGAGAGAACCTGCCACGCGATACGCCTCCGTCATTCTGATGGTCCTGCTCGCGGGGGCAGCGCTCGTCCTGCTTCCGACGCCGGCCTACGCGTGGACACCCGGCACACACGTCTTCCTCGGCGAGGCCGTGATGCGGTCGCTGGACTTGCTGCCGTCCGCCGTCGCGGAGCTGCTGCGCGCCTTTCCCTACGACTTTCTGTACGGCTCGATCGCAGCAGACACGAGCATCGCCAAGAAGTACGCTCCGGTCGGCCGACACTGCCACTCGTGGACCGTGGGGCTCGAGATCTACGACGGCGCCGAGGACGATCCGCTGCGGGCATTCGGCCTCGGCTATCTCGCGCATCTCGCTGCCGACGCCGTGGCCCACAACTATTTCGTGCCGAAGCAGCTCGCGGTGACCTCGAGCACGTCCTCGTTAGGTCATAGCTACTGGGAGAGCCGGTTCGAGACGCATCTCGGCGAGCGATGCAGTAGACGCGCGCGCGACCTGATCACGCTCGATCACTCGCGCTCCGATGGGTTGCTCGATCGCATTCTCAGTCCAACGATCTTCAGCACGCCAACGAATCGGCGGATCTTTCGCGGCATGGTCGTCGTCGCCGACTCGGAGTCCTGGCAGCGCATTTTCCAGCTGATGAAGGAGAACAGTCGCTGGGATCTCACCGATCGTGAGGTCGGGCGCTATCTCGAGCGCTCCTTCGATTACATCATCGACTTTCTCCGACGCATAGACAAATCAGAACCGTATCGGCTCGACCCCTCGGGCGACGAGCCGTTGCGCATGGCGAAGCGCGTGCGTCGCGACATCCTGCGCCGCGAGGGTGACGAACAATTGCGAGAAGAGGCGGAGCGTCGCTTCGGCATGCCGCAGTCGGCGCTGGCCTTCTCGCAGCAGCTGGAGCTCCCGCTCTACACGCCGAGTCGTTCCGCCAGCAGCTGACTTACACGCCGCGGGTCGGCGCTGCCCTTCGATTTCTTCATCACGAAGCCGACGAGCACGCCGAGAAGCTTGCGCTCACCGTTTGCGCAGCGAGCCGCCTCGTGCTCGTGCTCGGCGATGACCTGATCGATCCAATCGCGAAGCGCACTGTCATCGCGCACCTGGAGGAGGCCCTCGCGCTCCGCAATCTCGGTGGCGCCGCGGTTCGTCTCGAGCATCAGAGCGAAGATGCGCTTCGCCGCGGTGCCACTCACCGTCTCGTGCGCGACCAGATCGAGCAGCTCGGCGAGGTCGGCCGGCCGCAGGGGAAAGTCCTCGATCTCGCGTTTGGAGACATTCAGCGCGGCGCGGACCGCGCCCATGACCCAGTTGGCGACGATCTTGGGATCCCTGTGCAGCCGTGCACAATCCTCGAAGTAATCGCCCAAGGACTTGCTGGCGGTGAGCACATCGGCGTCATACGCGCTGAGGCCGAACGCCTCTCGATAACGCGTGCGTCGCGTCGCAGGCAACTCCGGCAAGTGGCGACGCACGCGCTCGACGCGATCCGACGCGACGACGAGTGGCGGGAGATCCGGGTCGGGAAAATACCGGTAATCGTGACTTTCCTCCTTGGAGCGCGCCGGCCGCACCGAGGAGCTCCCGCCGTCCCAGAGCATCGTTTGCTGCACCACGCGCTGACCTCGGGCGAGGAGGTCGCACTGGCGGGCGAACTCGGAGTCCAAGGCCCGCTCGACGGCGGAGAATGAATTGAGGTTCTTGAGCTCCGTCTTGGTGCCGAGTGTCGTCGCGCCCACGGGACGGGCGCTGACATTCGCGTCGACGCGAACACTTCCCTCCTCCATGCTGACGTCGCTCACCTCGAGATACTCGAGGAGCTGTTTCAAGGCGCGCAGGAAAGCGCCGGCCGCGGCCGCCGATCGGATATCCGGCTCGGTGACGATCTCGATGAGGGGAACGCCGGCACGATTGAGATCGATAGCACTGGCGGCGGCAAAGCGATCGTGGATGCTCTTGCCGGCGTCCTCCTCGATGTGAACGCGCGTGATGCGAACCGTCGATTCCGGATCGCCAGCCACATTCTCGACCGTCAGGCGACCCTGCGTCGCGAGGGGCCGATCGTATTGCGAGATCTGGTAGCCCTTGGGAAGATCCGGATAGAAGTAATTCTTGCGGGCGAAGACCGACCTTTCGTGGATGCGACAATCGAGCGCGGTCGCGGCCCGTACGGCGAGGTCGACAACGTGGTCGCTGAGTACCGGCAATGCCCCGGGAAGTCCGAGACAGACGGGGCACACATTGGTATTCGGCGGCGCACCGAAATCCGTCGCGCAGAGACAAAACGCCTTCGTGCGAGTGAGCAGCTGGACGTGGACCTCGAGGCCGACGACCATCTCGTATGCAGAGACGATACCGGTCGCGGACATGTCCCGGGTGGCCGTTTCGCGCACGCTCATCGATGGGCCTCGCTGCCTAACGCACTCTCGAGGGCACGGGCGACGGCAAACATGCGGCCCTCGCCAAAATGCGGCGCCAGCAGCTGTCCGCCCACCGGCAACCCGCCGACGCGCCCGATGGGCAGCGAGATCGCTGGAATGCCCGCGAGATTCGCGGTCACCGTGAAGATGTCGCTCATATACATCTCGTACGGATCCGACTTGGCCCCGGCGGCGAACGCGGGGGTCGGCGTGGTCGGAGTGAAGAGGACATCGACATCGGAGCCAAACACGTCGTCGAAGTCGCGCGTGATGAGCGTTCGCGCACGCATCGCCGTGGCGTAGTAGGCGTCGTAATAGCCCGCCGACAACACGTACGTGCCGAGGAGAATTCGGCGCGTCACCTCCGGTCCGAAGCCCTTGGAGCGCGTCGCCTCGTACATGCCCCGCAGGCCATGGTCGGTGACGCGCAGGCCGTATCGCACGCCGTCGAATCGCGCGAGGTTCGACGACGCTTCCGCCGGAGCGATGATGTAATACGCGGGAATCGCGAGCTCGGTGTTGGGCAGCGAGACGTCGCGAACCGTTGCGCCGAGCTCGCGAAAATGATCCAGCGCGCGATGACACAGCTCGGCGATGGGCGGATCGAGTTGATCGGGGAAATACTCGCGGGGCCGGCCGATCACGACGCCGTCCAGGTCCGACCGCTGTTCGCGATAGTCGGGCACCGGCGCGTCGACCGAGGTGGCATCACGCGGATCGTGGCCGGCGATGACGTGCATCACGGCCGCGGCATCGTCCACCGTTGTACCGAAGACGCCGATCTGGTCGAGCGACGACGCGAACGCGATGAGCCCGAAGCGGCTGACACGTCCGTACGTTGGTTTCACTCCGACGACTCCACAGAAGGCGGCCGGCTGCCGTACCGAGCCTCCCGTTTCGGAGCCGAGGCCGACTCGTGTGATGCCCGCGGCCACCGCAGCGGCCGAGCCACCGGACGACCCACCAGGCACAAGCGCGGGATCGAGGGGGTGCCTGGTTCGACCGAAGGCGCTGAACTCCGTCGACGAGCCCATCGCGAACTCATCGAGGTTCGTCTTGGCGATGAGGACCGCACCGGCGTCGCGAAGGCGACGGATCGCCGTCGCCTCGAACGGGCTGTGATATCCCTCGAGGATGCGGGAGCCACAGGTCGTCGGCGAGCCGATGGTAGCGATGTTGTCCTTGACGACTATCGGCACACCGGCGAGCGCGCCGACGTCGCCCTTGGCGATGCGGTGGTCGACTTCGGCCGCCTCGTTATGCGCGGCCTTCGCGTCGCTCCAGAGGATCGCGTTGAGCCCATCCGCACCGGCGCGGACGGCGTTGGCGCGCTGGAACGCCGCGTCGACGGCCTGTCGAGCGGATTGAGTCACGCGCCCTCTTGAGAATCCTCGTGGGTCTCGAGCCGAGGAACGAGGAAGAAGCCGTCTCGCATGGACGGCGCAAAGTCGATCGGAGGCCGCTCGAGCGGAATTGGCGGCCCGGTATCGGGCCGAAGCATCATGCCACGTTCAGTATTCGCTGACATGTCAGCGCCAGCAACCTTCGATAGAACCTGCATGTGCTCGAGAATGGAGCTGAGCTCGACCGCCGCGACACGAGCTCGCTCCTCGCTGATGCCGAGACGCGCGAGCGCCGCAATGTGGCGAACTTCGTCGAGCGAGATGCTCATGTGCCGATGTCGCGCTCCAGATTGGCTTGAGCGACGACGAGAGTCTTGCGGCCGATCATTTCATCGTCGAAGTCCACCTTTGCCTTCAACTCCCGACCGGAGCCGGAGAGCTCGGCAATTGTGCCAGCCCCGAATTTTCGATGGCGAACGCGCGCGCCAACTTCGATGATCGGCGCGTCCTGGGAAACATTCTCGTCGTCGGAAAAGACTGGCTCACGCGTGACGGGCGTCCCGGGGCGTCGCGACGCGGCGGAGCGTGGAAAGGCCTCGCCAAAGCCCTCGTCGAACGACGACGCGAAGGGACCGGAGTCGCCGCCGCGCCGGTTCCAGCCTGACGCCGTGCCGCGCATCGCGGCGCGCCCCGAGCTGCGGACCTTGACCGTGTTCCGCTTGTCGAGCAACGAGTCTGGGATCTCGACGAGAAAACTCGACGGACGCGACGCGAGGAACTCGCCATTTCGCCGTCGCTCCTCGGCGTGAGTGAGGTACAGCTTTCGCTCGGCGCGGGTGATGCCGACGTAGAAAAGACGCCGTTCCTCTTCCAGCTGTGCCGGCTCGTCGTATGCGCGCGCCAGCGGAAAGAGACCGTCTTCCAGGCCGCTGATGAACACGACCGGAAACTCGAGGCCCTTCGCGTTATGCAGCGTCATGAGCGTCACCGCATCGGCGGAGGCATCGAGACCGTCCACGTCCGCGATCAGCGTCGCGCGTTGCAGGAAATGATCGAGCGGCCGCAATCCCACCTCGCCCAGCTCGTCGGCAACCAGCTCGGCCGCTCCCGTTATCAACTCGCCGACGTTCTCGATCCGCTCGGCCGACTCCGGTCCTTCGGCCTTGAGATAGTCGAGATAGTTGACGGCACGCACGATCTCGCGAAGGAGCTCGTCCACTGCCGCCTCCTGCGCGCTGACGCGCAGTCGCTCGATGAGCGCAACGAATTGCGACAATGCTAATCGCGCCGCCGGCCGCAGGCCCTCGATCAGCTTGTCCCGCGACGCCGCCGCGAACATCGAGAGTCGTTCGCGCCGCGCCGCTTCGGCGAGCATCTCGAGCGTCGTTTCACCAAGACCCCGCTTCGGCACGGCGACGGCCCGACGAAACGCTTCGTCATCGTCGGGATTGGCCACGAGCTTGAGGTAGCTCATGAGATCCCGAATCTCGCGCCGATCGTAAAAGCGCACCGCGCCAACCAGGCGATACTGGATCGCTCGGCGGCGAAGCGCCTCCTCGAGGGCGCGGCTCTGCGCATTCGTCCGATACAGGACCGCGAAATCCCGGAGCTCGAGATTCATGTTGCCGCGACGCGCCGTCAACTCCTCGATGATCCAATCGGCTTCGTCACGTTCGTCGAGGGCGCGAAGCGTTGTGACGCGCTCCCCACCGGCGCGGGTCGCGCGCAAGGTCTTCCCCATCCGTCCGGTGTTGGCGCGGATGACGGCGTTGGCGACGTCGAGGATCGGCGGCGCCGAGCGATAGTTCTCCTCGAGCCTGACAATGACCGCGCTCGGAAAATCCTTCGTGAAATCGAGAATGTTGCGAATGTCCGCGCCGCGCCAGCCATAGATCGACTGATCGTCGTCGCCGACGACGAGAACGTTCCCCACCTCGCCAGCGAGCAGGCGGACGAGCTGATACTGCGCCCGGTTGGTATCCTGATATTCGTCCACGAGGATGTAGCGGAAGCGATCGCGATAGGCGGCGAGCTGATTCGGGTTCTCGCGCAGCAGCCTAACGGGCAGCAGGAGCAGGTCGTCGAAGTCCACGGCGTTGGCCAGCCGGAGCGCGTCGGCGAGGTCGTGATAGATCGGTGCGACAGTTCGCGCGAACGGATCCATCGCGAGCGACTCGTACTCGGCCGGAGCAACGAGGGCGTTCTTCGCGTCGGAGATCGCGGACTGGATGGCTCGCGGCGCGTATTGCTTTGGCGACACGCGATGACGCTCCATCAATCGCTTGATGACCGAGAGCGAGTCATCCTGGTCGTAGATCGTGAACGACGGTGTGCGCTCGACGAGGTGTGACGCCGCGCGGAGCATCCGCGCGCCGATCGCGTGGAAGGTGCCGATCCACATGCCTCTGGTGGAACGGCCGAGGAGGCGCTCCACGCGGTCGCGCATCTCCCCGGCCGCCTTGTTGGTGAAGGTGACAGCGAGAATCTCGCGCGGATCGACGCCGTGAACCTCGATGAGCCGGGCGATGCGTGTCGTGAGGACGCGCGTCTTCCCCGAGCCCGCGCCGGCGAGCACGAGAATCGGCCCGTCGCGGTGGAGGACCGCTTCGCGCTGCGCGGGATTGAGCCCGCCGAGCAGTGGCTCGTTCGGCAGCGTTGCTGATGTCGTCAGTGCTTCCATCATCGAAGTATAACGTCGAACGTAGCACCGGCCTCACCGCCGGCGAGAACCAATTTCCCGCGATGGTTCTCTTCTACGATGCGTCGCGCCAGCGAGAGGCCGATGCCCCACCCGCTCTGCTTCGTCGAGAATCCCGGCTCGAACACGCGCGCGCGAAGCCCAGACGGAATCCCGGGGCCGTCATCGGAGACGCGGATGCGCACGCCGCCGTCGGGCAGAGGCGACGTGGAGAAGCGAATGTGGCCACCGCGCCCGGCGAGTGCATCGACGGCGTTCTTTGCGAGCACCTCGATCGCCCATTCCAGCAGCACAGGATCCCCATCGACGGGCTCGAGATTACCCTCATGCGCGACATCGATGCTGATGGTGTTGGCGAGCGTGGGAACGCGAGCGCGAAAATACGCCGCCACACGTTCCACCAGGTTGGCGACGTCCACGGGCTGGATCTTTGGCTCGCGACCGATGCGCTCGAAGCGATGCGCAACCCGATCGAGCCGTTCGAGATCAGCGCGCATGTGGCCAGCGGCCGCTTGCGTCGACGGATCTTCCGCTCGCTCTTCGAGCAACTCGATCCATCCGGCGAGACTGGACAATGGCGTTCCGAGCTGGTGCGCGGACTCGCGCGCCATGCCAACCCAGATGCGCTCTCGCCCGATGTTGCCTCGAACGCGGATCACGTAGAAGCCAACGATGAGCAGGATTGCCGCCGTCGCCACCTGGAGAACGGGAACGACACGGAGTCCTTCGACGAGCGGCGTGTTGCCGTAGTGGATCTGCCCGAACACCGAGTCGACCACTGGCGGGTTCTCCGCGTCGAGCCGACGAACGTAGGAGCGCACGCGCGCGTCGCGCGTGACATCGGTCGCATCAAATGGCAGATTGGCCGCCGCCGTCGGATTGCCTAACGCGTCAGTGACGATGACCGGGACGCCCTGCTCGACGATGCTTCGCGACAAGCCGAGGAGGGCTTGTGTCCCAGCGCCCTCGGTTGTGTCGCCAAGGGCATGAAAGATTCGCGCATAGATCCGACTGGAGCGTGCCGCTTCCTGGCGGAGATCGCCAACAACGTGATGCGTGTACCACAGGATCGACCCGAGCAACAGGGCGATGAGCGCGGCAAACACGAGCTCGGGACTGCCGCGACGCATCGGTCAGCCGATCCGTTCAGTCCCCATGTACGGCTGCAACACTTCGGGAACGGCGACAGTCCCGTCGGCCAGCTGATGGTGCTCGAGAATGCAGGCGATCGTGCGCGGAAGGGCGAGGCCGGAGCCGTTCAGCGTGTGAACGAAGCGCGGCTTCTCGCCCTTGGCGGCACGGAAGCGAATGTTCGCGCGGCGCGCCTGGAAGTCCATGAAGTTGCTGCAGGACGAAACCTCGAGCCACGCGCCGACGCCGGGCGCCCACGCCTCGAGGTCATAGGTCATCGCGGACGAGAATCCCGTGTCGCCAGCCGCGAGCAGCTTGCGGCGGTAAGGAATGCCCAACCGCTCGAGCACCGTCTCGGCGTGACGGGTGAGCAACTCGAGCTGTCGAGCCGAATCCTCGGGCGCGGAATACCTAACGAGCTCCACCTTGTCGAATTCGTGCGTGCGCAGTATGCCGCGTGTCTCCTTCCCCGCCGATCCCGCCTCGCGCCGGAAGCAGGGCGTGTAGGCGACGAAACCCTTGGGCAGCATCTCCGCGTCGACGATCTCGTCGCGATAGAGATTCGTGACCGGCACCTCCGCCGTCGGGATCAGGAACAGATCCTCGTTGCGAATGGCGTAGGCATCATCCTCGAATTTCGGCAACTGGCCCGTACCCGTCATCGTCGCCCGATTCACGAGGATCGGGGGCCAGACCTCCTCGTATCCGTGTTCGCGGGAGTGGAGATCGATGAAGTACGTGATGAGCGACCGCACGAGGCGCGCGCCCATCGACCGGTAGCAGACGAATCCCGACCCGCTGATCTTCACCGCGCGCTCGAGGTCGATGATCCCTAACGCGGCTCCGATCTCCCAGTGCGGCTTCACACCAGCGGACTCCCGTGGCGTACCCCATTGCTTCACGATCGTATTGCACTCTTCGCCGCCGGCCGGCACTTCGGGGAGCGTGACGTTCGGCAGCTCGAGGAGCACGGTGTGCAGCCGTCCTTCGACCGTATCGAGCTCTCCCTCCAGTCGGGCGATCTCCTCGCCGAGCTCGCGTCCGCGCGTTATCAGCTCGTCGGCCGACTCCTTCGCCTTCTTGCGGCGCGCGACTTCCTGCGAATTGACATTGCGCGCTGCCTTTCGCTCTTCTACCGCCTGAATCAGCGTGCGGCGGTCGCGCTCGAGGCTCTCGCCGCGATCGATCAGCTCCAGGGCGCCGTCATCTGCGCCGCGGCGGCGCATCGCGTCGCGCAGCAGGTCGACCTGCTCGCGCAGGGCCCGCATGTCGTGCACGAGTTGTTCTCCTTAGTCCTTCGGTATGCCCGACGAGGCGAGCGAGAAAAAGCCGCAGTTGGGATCGACGGTGAAGCGCGCTTTCACGGTTCTCGCCACGGGATCGATGTTCATCACTTCCAGCTTCGCGTAGATCACGCTGCTGTAGACCGAGAAGCTACATGCGCTCGGATCCGATGTCGAAATCGCGAACACATCACCGACCTTGGTGGTGAAGAGCGAATCGGTGATGTAGCCCGTGGAAGGTGCTTTGGTGAGCGCGTCGTAGCCGCCGGTGTATCGCTGCAAGGCAACGCTGTGCGCGCCGGAGAGACCGCCGGCGATGTAGCGAACCGTGTATAGCGTGGTATTGCCCTGGCCGTCGATATCAAAGGCAAGGTCGAAGTCGAAATTCGCACTTATGACGGACGACGTCCGCCCGAATAGCCAGATACCCACGGGTGCGGACACCGGTGTGCCATTCAGAGCATAAACGGTGAGCGTGTCGGTACTGTTCTCCGTTTGCGCCTTGGGTCGAGTGAGGTTGCCGCACGCCGCCGCACTGCCGAAGATCGCGAGCGCCGTCGCGAAAAGGGCGAGCAGTCGAGGCGCTCGAAATCTGATGGTCATTGATAAAGACGTCTGAATGTGGGGCAAAGCGCGCGCAAGCGATCGCGGAATGGCGTAGGATACACCTACCGTCGCCGAGAGTTCAAGCGATTAGTGAAGAGAGTTCAAGCGGTTATCAGCGCTTGACTTCGGATTTCACGATCTCTAGCTTCGCGGGCACTTGTCGGGAGGAATGCGAGTTGGCGAGCATCCGAGATCTCGTGGCTGCGATTCGACAGCGCGAGGGGGTCGAAGCGGCGGTCGTGCTCGGGCGCGACGGCTTGCTCATCGACGGACAGGCTGTTCCGGGTCTCGATCCCGAGCGCATGGCCGCGCTCATCCCACCGATCATCGGGCCCGCCGACGAGCTCGGCGCTGCCGTCCGCCGCGCTGAGATGTTGACCGCCGTCATGGAGTATCGAACCGGCGTCGTCATCATCTCTTCGATGTCCTCCGAAGCAATTCTGTTCGTCCTCTGCACGCCGAAGGCGAACGTCGGTCAGCTCCTGTTCGAGCTGCGCCGGAATCGCGACCACATCGCTGCCCTCGTCTGAGCATGGTCCGGGACAGCGGCGCGTCCGAGCCGACGTTTCACGTCCTCGTGGCGGACGACGAGCCGCACATCGGCCGTATCATCAAGATGAAGCTCGAGCAGGGACCATTCCGGGTCACGCTCGCGTACGATGGCCGCGAGGCGCTCGACCTGCTCCGGCGCGAGACCGACGTCGACCTCGTGCTGCTGGATTTGATGATGCCCCATCTGAGTGGGCTCGATGTGCTCGCCGCGATGAAGGCCGATGATCGTCTGCACGATCTGCCCTCGATCATTCTAACCGCTGCCGGCCAGGAGCAGCAGCACCATCGAGCGCTGGAGCTCGGCGCGAGCGAATTTCTGACGAAGCCCTTCAGCCCGAAGAAGCTGTATGCGCGAGCCGCGGAGCTGGTGGGCATTGGCGGTGAGGAGTCCGGCGCCGACGCGCCGTGAGTAATCCCGACATCTGGGTCGTCGTCCTCGCGGGTGGGGTCGGATCCCGATTCTGGCCACTGAGCACACCGCGTCGCCCCAAGCAGCTCCTTCCCCTCGTCAGCGATCAGCCTTTGCTCGTGGACGCCGTCGAACGGCTGCGGCCGCTGGCCGACGTTTCACAGATACTGATTCTCACGAACGCGTCGCTCGTGAATCCGATCGCGGAGCTGCTGCCCGACGTGCCGCGTGAGAACCTGGTGGCGGAGCCGGAGCCGAAAGGAACCGCGCCCGCCCTCGCTTGGGCGGCGTTGACAATTCGCGAGCGAGCCGGCGACGACGCGGTGATGATCTCCGTGCACGCTGACTGGGCCGTGAAGGACGCCGACGGATTCCGTAAGGCGCTGCGCCGCGCAGCCGCCGCGGCCGCGAAGCATGAGTCTTTGCTAACGGTGGGCGTCGTACCCTCGCGTCCTGATCCTGGCTTCGGCTATATCCAGCCGAACGGCGAGATCGAGCCTGGCGTACGGCGGGTGGCGCGATTCATCGAGAAGCCCGATCGGGCGCGTGCCGAGCAGATGTGCCTCGAGGGCTACCTTTGGAACTCAGGCATCTTCGTCTGGCGCGTCGGGGATTTCCTCGACGAGATCCGCGCCCACACGCCCGAGGTCGCGCCCGCGCTCGGCGCTCGCGACGTGAACGCCTTCTTCGACGCCGTCCGCCCGATCACCGTCGACGTCGGTGTCCTCGAGCGAAGTGATCGCGTGATGGTCATGCCGGGGGATTTTGGCTGGGACGACGTCGGAACCTGGGGCGCTCTGCGACGCGTGCGCAGCGTGGATGCGAGCGGCAACGCCATGAGCGGCGACGCGGTGGCCGTGGACGCGCGGGGCAACGTCGTGCACGCGGAAGATGGCCACGTCGTCTTGTATGGCGTGTCGGATCTCGCCGTGGTCGTGCGCGATGGTCTCGTGCTCGTGACGACGGTCGACAAGTCGAGTGATTTGAAAAAGCTCATCGACGCCGTGCCGGAACGGCTTCGGGAGCGCACGTGAGCGCGATTTATCTCTACGACGACGCGTCGGCTCGCGATTTTCAACCCTTCGCGCTGACGCGTCCCATGGCCGACATGATCGCCGGGACGGCGCTGCAGCGCGAGCGCTGGCAGACCGCGCTGCAGATGCCCGTCGGCGGCGTCATCACATCACCGCACCTCGCGGATTTCGACGAGAGCGGCGCGAGCCCGGTCGTTCGCGGCGGAATACCGGCGGGCTCCGTGATCGCCAATGCGCGCTTCGTACCGAAGCTGAGCGTGCTGCAGCTGCAGGATCAGAGCGGGGACAGCAGCGCCGATCTCTGGTTGTCGGGCGGACACGTCGTCGCCGCACGCACCGCGCGCGAGATCTCCGCCGAGCACTTCGGTGACGGCCGGCGAAGCATCGACGATCTTGGCCGGTCAGGCGTCGAGACGGCCATGCTCGAGGGATGGTGGCTGGAAGACGTGTGGGACTTCGTGCGTCTTCTGCCCGAGCAGCTCGCCGACGATCTGCTGCTGTACGCGAAGCCCGCGTTCGGCGGGGTCGTCGCCGGCTCCGTCGTGGGGCCACCGCCAGAGCATTCCGTGGTCATTGGCGACTACCCAGTGCTGATCGCATCCCACCGTCGGTCCGCGGGACATGTCGTCGTGCAGGGCGCGACGATCGAGCCCCACGTGGTGTTCGATGCCTCGTTGGGTGCCATTCATGTCGGCGCGGGGACGACCGTCGAGGCGTTCACGCGTCTCGTCGGACCCTGTTACGTGGGGCGCCACTCGACGGTCCTCGGCGATCGCATCGGCACCTGCTCGATCGGCGACCATTGCAAGGTACGCGGCGAGATGAGCAACAGCGTCATGGTCGGGCACGCAAACAAGGGGCATGACGGGTTCGTCGGGCACTCGTACCTCGGCCGCTGGGTGAACCTGGGCGCGGGGACGATCACGAGCAATCTCAAGAACACATACGGCCCAGTGACGCTCTGGACACCGCGTGGCATGCAGGACACCGGGATGCAGTTTCTCGGTACGATGTTTGGCGATCATGCGAAGACGGGCATCGGGACGACGCTCACCACTGGCACCGTGCTGGGAGCCGGCGCGAACGTCTATGGCGCGCAGTCACCGCCGAAGGCCGTGCCACCATTCGCTTGGGGCAGCGCGCCTCCGTATGATGTGTACCGACTCGATAAATTCCTCGAGGTCGTGGAGCGGGTCATGGCGCGGCGGAATGTCACGTTGAGCGATCGGATGCGACTGCAGTTGAGCGCGTCGCACCGGGAACGATGGGTCGTGGAGCTGAGCGAGTGAGAGTCTGGATTCTCGGAACAGGCAGCAATGGGAACGCCGTGCTCGTCGAAGCCGATGGGACTCGGGTACTTGTGGACGTGGGGTTCGGCCCGCGAACGCTGGCGACTCGACTCAAGGCCGCTGGTGTCGATCCTGCCTCGATCGATGCGTGTTTGCTCACGCACGATCACAGCGATCACGTGAGCGGCGTTGCACGCGCTGCGCGCCGCTGGGGCTGGGCGGTGTTCGCGACGGGCGGGACGCTGAGTTCCGCACCGCTCGCCGACGTTTCCATCACTCCGCTCCCCGTCAGCCAGACGATGCGAATCGAAGGGCTGGAGATCATGACCCTCCCCGTTCCCCACGATGCGACGGAGCCAGTCGGATTCATCGCCACGTCGGTCTCGACGGGTGCGCGCGCCGGAATCTGCTACGATGTCGGCCACATCGATGAGAATGTTCGAACGCTCTGCCGTGACGTGGACGTCATGGTGCTCGAGGCAAACCACGACGAGGGGATGCTCTGGGCGGGCCCCTATCCGCCATGGCTCTGCCAGCGCATCGCTGGTAAGAGCGGGCATCTGAGCAACAAGGTGGCGGGTGCGCTCGCTCGCGATAGCGTGACGGCGCGAACGGCACACGTGATCCTCGCGCACCTGAGCCAGCAGAACAACACCCCAGAGATGGCGCGCAGCGCGGTGCGAACAGCGCTGCGCGGCACCCCCTTCCGCGGCAAGCTGACGACCGCGCCACAGGACAGCGTGGTCGGACCATTCATGCCGCGTGGGGGAAAGGTGGAAGATCCGCGGCAATATTCGCTGTTTTAGGTGATCAACCAAAACGGCCGGACCCAAGTGGGTCCGGCCGTTTTACGTTCGGCGCTTCGCGCCGACTAGTACATCCCGCCCATTCCACCGCCGCCCGGAGCAGCCGGGGCCGGCTTGTCTTCCTTCTTCTCGACGACGATTGCTTCCGTCGTGAGAAGTAGGCCGGCAATGGACGCCGCGTTCTGCAGCGCGGTCCGCGTGACCTTCGTCGGGTCGATGACGCCAGCCTGAACGAGGTTCTCGTACGTGTCGGTGAGCGCGTTGTAACCGAAGGCATCATCCTTCGAGCTACGCACCTTCTCGACGACGAGCGAACCCTCGGCGCCGGCGTTCTGCACGATCATGCGGATCGGCTCCTCGAGCGCGCGACGAACGATCTCGACACCAATCTGCTCATCCGGGTCGTCGAGCTTGAGGGTCTTGAGCGTGCGCTGAGCGCGGAGCAGTGCGACACCACCGCCCGGGACGATGCCTTCGTCCGCGGCCGCCTTCGTCGCATGCAACGCGTCTTCGACACGAGCCTTCTTTTCCTTCATTTCGGCTTCCGTGGCAGCGCCAACGTTGATGACCGCAACGCCGCCGGCCAGCTTCGCGAGACGCTCCTGGAGCTTCTCCTTGTCGTAATCCGAGGTGCTCTTGTCGACCGCAACGCGGATCTCGGCAATGCGGCCTTCGATTGCCTTCTCCTCGCCATTGCCATCGATGATCGTCGTGTTGTCCTTGTCGACGACGATGCGCTTCGCGCGACCGAGATCGCTGACGACCGCATTCTCGAGCTTGAAACCAACTTCCTCGGAGATCACCTGACCGCCGGTGAGGACCGCGATGTCCTGCAGCATCGCCTTACGACGATCGCCGAAGCCGGGCGCCTTCACGGCGGAGACCCGGAGTGTGCCGCGGAGCTTGTTGACGACGAGCGTGGCAAGCGCCTCGCCCTCGATATCCTCGGCGATGATGAGCAACGGACGTCCCTGCTGCGCGACTTTCTCGAGCACCGGCAGGAGATCCTTCATCGACGAGACCTTCTTGTCGTGGATGAGGATGAGCGCATCCTCGAGCACCGCTTCCATCTTTTCCGGATCGGTGACGAAGTACGGAGAGACGTAGCCGCGGTCGAACTGCATGCCGTCCACGGTCTCGAGCGTCGTGTCGAGGCCGCGCGCCTCCTCCACGGTTATTACGCCATCCTTTCCGACCTTTTCCATCGCTTCGGCAATCAAGTTTCCAATTTCTGGATCATTGTTCGCCGAGATGGTACCGACCTGGGCGATCTCCTTCTTGCCACCCGTCGGGACGCTGATCTTCTTCAACTCCTCGACCACGGATCCGACCGCGCGATCGATGCCGCGCTTCAGCGCCATCGGGTTGGCGCCCGCGGTGACGTTCTTGAGGCCCTCGCGGAAGATCGCCTGCGCGAGCACGGTCGCCGTGGTGGTGCCGTCGCCGGCAAGGTCGCTCGTCTTCGTCGCGACTTCCTTCACCATCTGCGCGCCCATGTTCTCGAGCGGATCGCTGAGCTCGATCTCCTTCGCGACGGTAACACCGTCCTTCGTGACGGTCGGGGCACCGAACTTCTTATCGATGACGACGTTCCGACCCTTGGGACCGAGGGTGACCTTCACCGCCTCGGCAAGCTGGTCGACGCCGCGCTTCAGTGCCGCGCGCGCATCGACGTTGAAATGGAGTTCCTTGGCAGCCATTGAATGGGGCTCCTGAGTGCAAAAAAGTTTGAAAGTGGAATTGGGTATCGGGCGTAGGCGTCAGGCTCTGTAAGTCACCGATCGCCGACAACCGACTACCGACCACCGAATCAGCTAATAACAGCGAGGACGTCCGACTCGCGAAGAATGAGGAACTGCTCACCATCGATGGTGACTTCGGTGCCGCTGTACTTCCCGTAGAGCACCTTGTCGCCAACCTTGACGTCCATCGGGACACGCTTGTCCTTCTCGAAGCGCCCGGGTCCAACGGCGATGATCTCGCCCTGCTGCGGCTTTTCCTTCGCGGTGTCCGGGATGTAGAGCCCGCCGCGCATCTGCTCGGCCTCTTCCAACGCCCTGACGACAACGCGATCTGCCAGCGGTGCGACCTTCACACTCGCGGCGTTCTTCGTGGCCATACGGTATTCCCCTCCGTAGTACGGTGACTATGTGTGACAACGACAAACTGCATTCGAGAAAGCGAGCTGATTAGCACTCGCTGCTGCAGAGTGCTAACGACCGCGCATAGTAACGTGAACCATGAATTTCGTCAAGAGGCCCCACCCAACCTTGGAGAGGCCCTAAGCGGTTGCTTTAACGAGCTTTAGCTCGCTTCACCGCGTTGCTGCGCCGCGCCCTTCCCGTGAGGTGCACGTAGGCCATCTGAAGACCGAGCAGTGTGAGATGAGGCTCGACGCGATCGAACTCTGAGCACAGCTCGCGGAATGTCTCCGCCAGGCCACCGGTGGCCACAACGAGTGGCTCTTGCGACCCGGGCCACTCGTGCTTGATGCGGCGCACGATCCCGTCGATCGCCTCGGCTTGCCCGAACATCACGCCGGCGCGGATGCAATCCTCGGTGCGGCGGCCGATCACCCGCGGCGGGACAACGAGCTCCGTGGCCGGCAGCTTGGACGTGCGCCTAACGAGCGTCTCCAGCGCCGTCTGGACCCCTGGGGCAATGACACCGCCGATGAAGACGCCCTCGCCGGTAATGCAATCGAACGTCGTTGCCGTACCCATGTCGACGACGATAGCGTCCCGCTTGAAGAGGCGGCTGGCGGCGAGAGTGTTGATGAGCCGATCGGCGCCGACGGTGAGCGGCTCGTCCACGTCGACCCGGATCGGAAGGGGCGCCCGGGCGTCGACAAGAATCACTTCTCCGGTCGCCAGCGCCCGGCAGGCAACGACCAGCGGATCCGTGATACGCGGCACCACCGAACCGATCGCGGCGCCCGTAATCTCTTCGGTGGCGAAGCCCGCGAGATCGAGCAGTCCCCGGAGAAGGACCGCAAACTCATCCGCGGTACGCTCGACACCGGAGATGATGCGCCAATGGCCACGGAGCTCGTCGCCCGCGAACAGGCCGATGGTCGTCTCGGTATTGCCGACATCGAATACGAGTATCATGAGCGTGAACTCCCCCGTTCAGGGGTGTGCGTTTGCGAGTACGAGCGAGCCGGCGTGAACCGCTTCGAGCCCATTCACGCCAGCGACGAGTAAGGCGCCATCGGACCGCACGCCCGCGACCTGGCCAGCGACAGGAGCCGTGCACCATTTGCCCAGCGCGAGGTCGCGTTCACGAAACAGGCGCAGCTCGTCGTCGGTGAGCGGCCCGCTCGCCGCGACGGCCGCGCGCAGCGGCGGGACGACGGCAGCGAGCACCGCGATCCGATCCGTGCCCGCCGAAAGCCCGCCGACCCCTAGCTCAACTGGCGGGCGGACGTTGATCCCTACCCCCACCGCAAGCCAGTCGAGCCGAGCGCCACGCCAGCGCGCTTCGACGAGAATCCCAGCCAACTTCCGATCGCCGACGAAAACGTCGTTCGGCCACTTCAGCCGAACGGCGTCGCTCGAGAACGTATCCAGCGCCGGCGCGAGCGCCAGCGCGAGGCGGAGCGCAAGCACGCCTAACGCGTCGTCGCCGCCAGGACGCTCGACGAGCGTGAGCCAGATGCCGGTGCCAGCTTCTGATCGCCAGCTGCGGCCCAATCGACCGCGCCCCGCCCTTTGCGCGTCGGCGAGGACGAGCGTCCCCGCCTCGCTTCCCTGCTCTCCCAGCTGGTGCGCGACGTCCAGCGTCGAGCCGACCTCGCCGAACAGTACCACCTTCGGCAGCTGTAGGAGCGCCCGCAGCTCGTCGGCGGTGCGACGATCGTATCGCGCACGACCCGCAGCCGAAAAAGGTGTCGATTCGGGGACGGTCACATGCCGTGCGCGACCGCAACTAGTACGGCCACGCCGAGGATGATGCGATAAACGGCAAAGACACCGTAACTGTGCCGTGTGACCAGCCGCAGCAACACACTGATGGCGAGCCAGCCGCTGATGGCCGACGAAAGAATACCAACGATCATCGGCGCGGAGAGCCCTTGCTCGCGGAGTGCCTGCGGCATCTTGAGCACCGCCGCGGCAGCGATGATTGGCATACTCATGAGAAAGCTGAACACAGCCGCGTCCTCGCGGTTGAGTCGGAGGGCCCGACCCGCGGTGATGGTCGATCCCGAACGGGACACGCCCGGAATGATGGCGAACATCTGAGCGAGTCCGATGAGGAGCGCATCGCTCCAGCGCATCTCCGTGAGCGAGCGACTGTTCGCGGCAAACCGGTCGACAGCCCATAGCACGATGCCCATGACGATGAGTGCGATGGCGATGAGCGAGGGCGCGCGGAAGGCGTGTTCCGCCTGCTTCTCCAGCGCGAGTCCGGCGATGGCACCCGGGATGGTGGCGACGATCAGAAACAAGACTCGCCGCTCGCGATCGGTGTCGACGCGACGTTTCACGAGTATGTCCTTGGCCGCGACGAGGAGCGCGATCCACTCGGCGCGAAAATACCACAAGACGGCAACGAGCGTCCCGAAATGCAGGGCGACGTCGAAGGCGAGTCCCGGGTCGGGCCAGTGCAGAATCCAGGGAGCGAGCGCGAGATGCGCGGAGCTGCTGATGGGAAGGAACTCGGCGAGCCCCTGGAGAATGCCAAGGACGAGTGCCTGAAAGACGGTCACGAAGATTTGTGGTGAAAGACGGGAGCCGAAGTGCTAGCTGGGAAGTGCGAGGGCGAGATCGTAAAACGCTTCGTACTGCTCGACAACATCATCGATCGCGAATCGCTCACGTGCATCGCGCGCCGCGAACTCGCTCATCTCCTGCCAGCGTTTCCGATCGCCCAGAATGTCGATGGACGCGCGAGCCATGGCTTCGGTGTCACCAACGGCGCAGAGCGCCCCGCTCACCCCTTCGCGAACGACTTCAGGCAACCCACCGGCATTTGAGCCAACGACGGGCACTCCGGAGGCAAGAGCCTCCAGCGCACTCAAGCCAAATGATTCGCTCTGCGATGGCAGCAGGAACAGATCGGCAGCCGACAGCAGCGGAGCGACGGTCTCGATCTTACCGAGGAAGAACACGCGATCCTCGACGCCCTGCTCACGTACCTCGGCCTCGGCGTGCACGCGGTCCGGTCCGTCGCCGACCATCACCAGCACGCTTGGAATCTCCTGCCGTACGCGGGCAAAGATGCGCACGACGTCGCGTACACGCTTGACGGGGCGAAAATTCGAAATGTGCATCAGCACGCGATCGCCCGACGCGAACTGCTCCCGGAGCGCTGCCTTGTACTTCGTGCGGTCGTAGACTTCGGGGTCGATGAAGTTGGGGATGACCTCGATCTGGCAGCCGGTACAGCCGAAGGCCCGGACTGTCTCGCGCTGCAGGAACCGCGACACCGCCGTCAATCCATCGGACTGTTCGATCGAAAATTTGGTGATCGCGTGAAAGGAAGGATCCTGGCCGACGATCGTGATGTCTGTTCCGTGGAGAGTCGTGAGGACGCGGATGTCGGGGCGCGTGGGCTTGAGCATCTCGCGCGCGATCCACGCGCTCGTCGCGTGCGGAATAGCATAGTGTACGTGCAGCAGGTCGAGCTTGTGCGCGAGCACCACCTCGTGCATGCGCACGGCGAGCGCGAGGTCGTATGGCGGATACTCGAACAGCGGGTAGCGACCAACGTCCACTTCGTGGAAGTAGATGCGCGGCAGAAAGGACGGCAGTCGAAAGGGTTGCTGATAAGTGATGAAATGGATCTCGTGGCCGCGTCGGGCGAGGGCCATGCCGAGCTCCGTCGCGACAGCGCCGGAACCACCGTACGTCGGATAGCAGGTGATGCCGATTTTCACGCCGGCCCTCCCAGCGTCTCGTGCAACCAGGACTCGGCCACATCACGCCACGACGGATCGGCAGGATCCACTCGGGTCACGCATCCTTCCTCGAGCTGGTGGCGAAACCACGTCCGCTGCCGCTTCGCGTATTGCCGTGTCTCGATCAGTATTTGCTCACGCATCGCCGCGCGGCTGATGCCGCCATGCACGTACTCGGCAACGGCGCGATAGCCGCTGGCCTTCCAGGACGGTGCGTTCGCGGGTACCTCGTTCGACAAGCGAGTGACTTCCTCCACCCAACCTCCTGCGAGCATGGCATCGAGCCGCGTCGCGATTCGATCAGCAAGGGCCAGTCCCGGATCGACCACAAGATAGCGTGCCGATCGCCGAGCGGGACGTGCCCGATCGCGATGCAGCGCGCTCAGACGACGTCCCGTGAGCAGCGCGACCTCGATCGCGCGCAACAGCTGTGTGCGTCCCAGGTGCGACCGCTCCGGGTCGAGGACGCGGCACCAGTGCTTCAGCTCCTGTAACGACATCGAATCGAGCAGCGTCTCGAGGTGACGGCGGCGAACGACGTCGAGTTGCGGCTCCTCGAATAGTGGCTCGAACAGCGCGCGCAGGTAGAACCCGGTGCCGCCGACGACGAGTGGTAGGCGTTGCGTCCGTCGTGATTCCTCGACCCATCGGTCGGCGTCATCGGCCCAGGCGGCCGCGGAGTAGCGCTCGGTGGGTTGAATGAGGTCGATCCCGCGATGCGGGACGGTAGCCTGCTCTTCCGCGGTGGGTTTCGCGGTACCGATGTCGAAGCCGCGATAGATCTGGCGCGAGTCGGCGACGATGATGGTCACCGACGCGCGGCGTGCGAGCCAGAGGGCGATCGCGCTCTTCCCCGCCGCGGTCGGGCCGCAGACGACGGGGATTAAAGAACGCTCATCGACGGCCAAAGCGGCGCTCGAGCTCGTCCCAGGAGAGGTGTACGATCGTCGAGCGACCGTGCACGTCGTGCGCGGGAAGCCGGGTCGACGCGAGCGCGACGAACAGGGCGCGCATCTCCGCCGGCGACATGAGATCCCCAGCCTTGATCGCGGCCTTGCAGGCCACCGTCGCGGCGAGCCGCTGATGCCGGGGAGCGGCGGACGCATCGCGGTCGCCCGTAAGCGATGCGAGTGTCTCGCGCAGACAGCGCTCGGCGTCGAAGCGTGGATGCGGCATCGGCACGCTGCGGACGAGCAGGGTGTGGCCACCGAAGCCTTCGACCTCGAAGCCCAACCGCTCGAAGAGCTCGCGGTCCGCGTCGAAGGCCTCGGCCTCCGTCGCCCCCAGATGAAGCGTCAGGGGAAAGAGCAGTCGCTGGGCCGGCGTTTCACCACACTCGAGGGCGCGCATGAAGCGCTCGAATAACACGCGCTCGTGCGCCGAATGCTGGTCGATGAGCACGACGCCGTCGTCCCGCTCGAACATCATGTACGTCCGCCGAAGCTGCAGCAGGGGCGGTACCTCGACGTCGTCACTCGGCTCCGCCGTCGCGCCCCCGGCGAGAACGGCCGGCTCCTCGTTAGGTGCGAAGAAACCGTCGTCGAGCGCCGGCGTGGCACGCAGCACCTCGACGTCCACCGGGCGCGGCGCGAAAGGGGCCGCCGCGGGCCACATCACACGGCCCAGCGTCGCTCCACTCTCCATCGTGCCGAGCGCACGGCGCACCGCCATTTCGACGACGCGCTCCACCGCCCAACGGTCCCGAAAGCGGACCTCGGCCTTGGCGGGATGCACGTTGACGTCGACGTCACCACCGCTGAGGGTGAGCTCGAGATACAACGTCGGCCGCACGCCGGCGGGGATCGTCGAACGGTACGCGGCTTCAGCGGCGCGCACGATACCGTGGTCGCGGACGGTGCGGCCGTTGATCGCGAGGTGCACGCGACGGCCGACTGTTCCCACCTCCGACGGCCGCTCGACCAATCCGGACACGTGAACGGTTCCGCTCACGTCGTCGACGTCGACCAGCCGTTGCGCGATAGACGCCCCGTGGAGGGCGGCCACCCGCTCCCGGAGCGACACCGCGCCGGGCAGTGACAGCACTGGTTTGCCGTCATGCAAGAGCGCGAAGCGCACGTCGCGCCTGACGAGTGCGAGGCTCGTAATGACTTCGACGATGCCGCGCCATTCGGAGCGGGCGCCTCGCAGGAACTTGCGGCGGGCTGGGGCGTTGTAGAATAGCTTCCCCACCTCGACGGTCGTACCCCGGCGACGCGCCGTCTCGGCGACGTCGGCGACGGCGCCGCCGGCAGCGCGCACCAGCGTGCCGGCGCCGTCGCCTAACGCGGTCGCGATCGACAGCTGGGAAACCGAGCAGATGGCGGGTAATGCCTCGCCGCGAAAGCCGAAGCTGCGCACGCCGACGAGGTCACCGGCGGATCGGATCTTGGAGGTGGCATGACGCGCGAGCGCGAGAACGGCGTCATCACGCGACATGCCGCTGCCGTCGTCGCTCACACGCACGAGCTGACGGCCCCCATCTTCCACCAGAAGGTCAATAGTAGTCGCGCCGGCATCGAGCGCGTTCTCGACGAGCTCTTTCACGACGGATGCCGGGCGCTCGACGACCTCGCCCGCCGCGATCTGATCGGCGACGGTGCTGGGAAGCACGGCAATGATCGACGTCATGCCAGGTATACTACTCGACAGCGGCTCCTCGTTCGAGCGAGGCGAGCTTGGTCGATTCGATCCAACCCTCCCGTTGATCGTCTAGCGCGACGAGCGTCCACGCCCCCTGGCGCCGAACGGCCCGGGCGACTTCTCCGACGACAGCGGTTCCCTTCGCTTCGCCGCCCAGCGCTGGGTCGCTGCTGAGTCGAGTCGTCGCGCGAACGACCGTGAGGTCGCGCGCCGCGAGGTGCTGATCGACGTCGAGACCGCCCAGCAGCTGGGCGATGCCGAGGATGCCGGCCGCGTATGCCCAGCGCCTCAGGCCAATGCGCCCGGGCATCGCCCGGCGGAAGTTCACGATGGCCCCCAGCAGCCACGCCACGCACCAGGTGACGAGGGCGGACCAGAGAAGGAGGGTGGACGACAGCGCCGGTACGAAGCCTAACGAGCCGAACGCCGCGGGTTGAGCAAACTGCAATCGCTCGCGCAGATCCGACGCGCCGGGCTCGAGGCGAAGCGCCCGCTGCCAGCCAACCACCGCGTTCGCGGTATCGCCGGCCGCCCACGCAGACGTGCCGAGATTTGCCCACGCATCGGGAGCCCAGGGGGCCTCCGACGCCGCGGTGCCGAACGCGCCTCGCGCCGCGACGAATTGACGCGCCGCATAGGCGCGGACGCCCGTCTCGAATGCGCGCTCGGCCGCGCTGGTGGAGAGTGCGCGCACCGTCGCGACCGACAGTGGAAGAGCGGCAACCAGCACGATTCCAAGGAGGGGTGGCAGCCGGAGCTCGATGCGCGGCAGCGCCTCGGCCTCGGCGGCCTTGAGGAGGGCCGCCGCTCGCTCGACGGTGCCGTTAGGCAGCGGCGCCGAATGGCCGTACGCGGCTTCGTCCAGCTCGCGGAGGAGAGCTTCGGCGTCGGTCGCGATCGCGATGGAGACGCCGGCGCGCCGCAGCGCGCGAGCCAGAGCGCCCGGACGAGTGAAGCGCTCCGAGCTGACGCCAAGCCGCTCCCCGAGTGCGTTGGCGTACACGCGACGAAGCTCGCAGGCATCGTACACCGAGCGGGGGCGGCGCGCCATCGCCCGAAGTCGAGCAGCGGCTGTCATGGGTGCTACGCGGCGTGGCGCGCGCCGGATCCGACCAGCCACCGCGGGCAACGGCGCAAGCACGAGGGCGAGCCAGAAGTAGGCGAGGTTCTGAGGCGGGTGGTCCACCGGCCCGCGATATTGCATCCGGATCGGCAACAGCGGTTCCGCGCGCGAAGTATCGATGACCGCCAGCGCCCCTGGCGCAATCGTCACGCGCTCGCCCGCAGCGGCGGTCACTTCATACCGCCGCGTATCCGGATTGAAGTAGCCGTATCTGATTGGCGGCAGGTCCAGCTCCCCGGCGACCTTGGGCGTCAGTACCCAATCGAATTCCTTTGCGCCGCGGATCTTTCGCGCCGCAGAATCGACCTGCACCCGCTCGTCCGCCCTAACGAGGTTCGCCCACGGAATCTCGAGCTGCGGTGGCGGAAACAGCTTGACGTTTCCCGCTCCGGAGAGGCGAACGGTGAGCAGCATCGGATCGCCGACGCGTCCGCGGCGGCTGTCGAGATGCGAGGCGATCGCGAGGTCGCCGACGGCCCCAGTGTACTCACGCGGCCGCCCGGCGTTCGGCGGCTCTATGGCGACGAGCACTGTACTGTCTGTCACCAGCTCGTGCGACTCCTCACGACTGAAGAAGCTCGAGGATAGCGGCAGCGAGTAGACGAGCTGCGCCGGCGCAATCACGAATCGGCCCGGCACGAGCGGAAAGAGGGCGCGCTGATAGACGAGCGCGTCGAAGCACCGCGTTCCCACCTTTCGCTTTGGCGGTTCACCAGTGACCGGCGGGAGGTCATAGGCGAGCATCGCCTGCATGTCTGGTGGAAAGAACGTTGGGTTCCGCCGCAGGCGATCGCGGACGGTCTCGTTCAGGAATACAGCAACTTCATAATTCGCTTGTTGGCCGACGTAGACCGTCTCCGGTTCGGTCAGTGCGCGGAAGTTGACATCGAGGCTGGTGTCGATGCGGGCGCGGGCGACGACGGTTGGCACCCCATCTCCCCCGCGCGATCCATGGACGACGATCCGCAGCGACTTGGAGCGAATCGTGGCATCACGAAGCCGCGCCTCGAACGGCGGCAGGGTGAACGTGCCCGACTGATCCGTCGTGAGGACGTAACGGAATTCCGCGATGATGGAGCCACCGTTGCGCGGATCGAGCGTGACGTGCGGCGTCACCGACGAGCGCAACACGTCGAATGGGCGGAAGGATGGTGACACGATCTGCGGCGCCATGTTGCCTGGCGCGCTCACGGCAACGGTGACCTCGACCGCGTCGCACGCCGCGACCGTATCCGGCGCATGCGCCACGATCGCGAGCTGGGCGATGACGATGAAGCCGATCACCAGTCTTTCCCACCCGGCGGCGGCTCGACGCGCGTCTGCTTCTGCTTCTTCGCCTGCACGTCACGCTCTTCCCGCGCCGCGCTACCCAGAAGTTGATCGGCCTGCTGCTGGCCCAAGCCGCCCGAGGGTTGAGGCTGTTGCTGCTGCTGTGACGCGTTGGACTGACCACCGCCGCTGCCGCCACCACCGCCGCCCCCGCCCTGCTGCTTCTTGCGCAGAGCGAGCTCGTAGTTCCACTTCGCGTCGAGATCGTCGGCCTTCATCAACAACACCTTCTTGTACGCGGCAAGCGCGGCATCGAGTGGCTCGTTCGCCGCTTCCTTTGGCGCGGCGAGACCAGCCTTGAGGTGCGCGAGCCCCAGATTGAACAATGCTCGATAGCGCAATACGGAGTCCGGCGCGTCGCTCAACCGGTCGAGAACTTCCGCCGCGCCTTGAAGTGAATCACCGGCGAGCAGTGCCGTGCCGTAGTCATAGAGGACCTCGGGACGCTTGTCGCCGCCGTCGATCGCGCTGCGGTAAAGTGCCGCCGACTCCTGGTAGTTCTTGGCTCGATACGCACTGGCGGCCTTTTCCGTTGGCGACGTCGACGGGAGAAGGTTCGTGCATCCAGAGACGTTAGGTAACAGCATGAGCGCGATGGCCGCCGCGGCACTGACAGACGTCTCGGCCGCGGCGGAGCGTCGACGCCGACTGCGGCCGCGACGCTCGCCGAGAAGGGTGTCGAGCAGCAGGAGAAGAACGGCCGGCAGCAGGAAGGGCTGATATCGCGGCGTCCGTGATTCACCGCCGACGGTCGCCCGCGCCTTGGTGCGGAGTCGGGCGAGTGCGCTCTTCACGAGCGACGCCTTGTCCGTGCGCGACGCGTCGATGAAGGTGCCACGCGCCGCGTCCGCGGCAGCCTTGAGGAACTCTGGCGAGTAGTGCGTGACGACGACGTTGCCGCTCTCGTCGCGCTTGGTCGTCGTCGTTCCGTCGGGGTTCTTCACCGGAATTGTGGAGCCCTGCGTCGTTCCAAAACCGACGGTCACGACGCTGATGCCCTGATCGCCGGCGCGTTTTGCTTCGGCAGTGACGTCATTGATGTCCTCGAACGCCTCGCCGTCGCTCATGATCACGAGCGCCTTGTCGGCGCCACTGTTCGAGAGAGAGAGAAGATCCGTGCCCTGGCGAATGGCGTGCGAGAGCGAGCTTCCCGCCTGACCGACCACGGACGGGTCGAGATTGTCGAGGAAGAGGGCGAGAGCGCCTCCATCGACCGTCATCGGCGTAAGGATGTAGCTCCGGCCGGCGAACGCAATGAGCCCGACCCGGTCGCCTCGCGACTCGTCGAGCAGCCGCCGCACTTCCTGTTTCATCCGCTCGAGGCGATTGGGACGTTCGTCGGGAGCAAGCATCGAGAGCGAGGCATCGAGCGCGAGAACCATGTCGATGCCGCTGGTGCGAACGACATTGCGCTCGGCGCCCCAGCGCGGCCCGGCGATCGCGATGCCGACGCCAAGCGCAGCCGTCGCCAGACGCGCGACCCGCCAGCCGGGGGGACGCATCGCGTTAGGCGGCACCAGACGAGAGACGACGTCCGGTGTACCGAGCCGCGCCAGCCGCGCGAAGCGTCGCCGGTAGTTATAGCGGAGCAGCACGATCACGAGCACCGGCAGCACGACCGCGAGCGAGAGAAGCCAGGGGTAATCGAAGTACACGCCGTAGAGGATCATGGCAGTGGTCCCCTCCACGCGGCGAGCAGCATCTCCAGAGCCAGAGCGGCCAGCGCGATGGCGAGCGGCCAGCGGAACAGCTCCGTGAAGCGCACGTACGATTTCGTCTGCACCGGCTCGCGCTCGAGCTGATCGATCTGCTCGTAGATGCGCTGCAGTGCGGCGGCATCGCGCGCCCGGAAGTAGCGTCCGCCCGACTCGTTGGCGATGTCGGTGAGCAGTTGCTCATCGATCCGCACGGGACGATTCTCGTAGCGCAAACCGAACAGACCTCGACCTACCGGCACGGGGGCCATCCCTTCGGTACCGACACCGACGGTGTAGATCTTGATTCCGAAGGCGGCAGCGGCCTTGCCGGCCGTGCGCGGATCGATGGCGCCGCGGTTGTTCTCGCCGTCCGTCAGAAGGATGATGACCTTCGACCGCCCCGGTGCGGTCCGCAGCCGGTTCGCCGCCGTTGCAAGGGCCGTCCCGATCGCGGTGCCATCCTCGAGCTGCCCCGGAGCAAGGTTGTCCACGGCCGCATTCACCACCGGGTAGTCCGTCGTGAGCGGCACCTGGGTGAGCGCCTCGGCGGCGAAGGCCACGAGGCCGATGCGGTCGCTGGAGCGCGCCCCGATGAACTTCTTCACGACGTCCTTCGCGACCTCGATTCGATTCTGCGGTTGAAAATCCTGTGCGAGCATCGAGCTCGAGAGATCGATGGCAAGGACGATGTTGATGCCCTGGCTCGTAACGTTCTCCGCGCGCGCGCCGGAGCGCGGACGCGCGAGGGCGATGATCGCGCCGGCGAGCAGCAGGTTGCGCAAGATGAACAGCATCACCGTCACACCGCGTCCAGCGTGCGGACCGCGCTCCAGGATCGGCACCCGCGAGAACACGATGGCTGGCGGCCGATGACGCCGACGCCAAATCCACCAGATAGGCAATGTCAGCAGGAGCAGCAGCGCCCACGGCGACACGAATTGTAGACCGGCGAGGAAGCTCATGCGGCTTTCTCCGTGGCCGGCGCGGGGCGAGACGCGGCATGTTCGTCGGCGACGATGGCTCGTGCTTCGCGGCCCAGCTCACGCGCGCGCTCCGGCGTCACCGGGCGCCGCGCGAACTTGATGAGGTCAGCCTCGTTGAGCACGCGCAGAAGCCGATCGTTAGGCACCGCGCGCTGTTCCTTGAGAGCACCCAGGGCCTCCGTACTCGTGAGGGAGAGCGGCGCCGACGGGTAGCGCGCCGCGAGATAGTCGCGGAGCACCTCGACCATGAGGGCGACATGGCGTCCACGCTCACCCGCGTCGACGAGATGAAGCGCTTCCACCCGGGCGAATTCCCGTTCGGCACGAGCGTAGGGGTCGACCACGACGAGCGGCCGCTTTCGCCGGCGATTCCGCCACCACCACCAGAGCAACAGGAGCAGGATGGCAAGCGCGGCAAGGGCGAGCCAGAGCCACCAGAGCGGCGCGCTGAACTCATAGAGTGGACGCGCGGGCTTGGGAACGCGCAGCGTCGTGTCCGCGGGGAGCACACTCGCCACAAACACCTTGTGTCCGGCGAGCGAGATGCGCCGGCTGCGGCCGCCGACGGTGACGACGACATCCCCTAACGAGATCACCTGATCGCCGATGTCCCAGGCGGCGACGCGATAGTAGCCCCACTGCACGGTGCCGCCGGAGTCGGGACGCGTCTCCACGCGCACCGGATCGAGTCCCTGCACCGCGCCGGTGGAATCAGGCGCGGGAGGAAAAGCTATCGTCGCGCCGAGCGGGGCGCGAATGCCGATCTGGACGACAAATGGATCGCCGATGCGGACCGTATCGGGCTCGATGCCGACCGCCGCCTGCACGGATATTGGCGCGCCAGTCGCCTGTGACCGCGCCCGCATGACAGGCGCGAGCACGAGCAGCGCGACCGACAGAAGACGCAGCCGCTCGCGAATCATCGTCGGTGGACGCGCGTCTCGCGCGAGCGGAAGAAGCGCAGCAGCGGCTCGATGATCCCCGCCTCGGTCGTGATTGGTATCTCGTCGATAGCGAGGCGGCGGAGCAGATGCCGGCGCTTCTCGCGATCGGCGTTCGTCCCTTCGGCGAAATCCGCGCGGACGCGGGGATCGCTGGTGTCGACGCTGATGGTGTGTCCGCTCTCCGGATCTACGAGCCTAACGACTCCGAGGTCCGGCAGCTGTTGCTCGCTCGGATCCTCGACGCTCACGGCAACCAGGTCGTGGCGCTGGGCGAGCAGCTTGAGCGGCCGCTCGATGTCGTCGCTGAGGAAGTCGGACACGAGAAACACGATCGACTTGTGCGGGAGCATCTTGATCAGATAGTCGCTCGTACCCGCGATGTCGGTGCCCGATCCCTCGGGCTCGAAGACGAGAAGATCGCGAATCAGTCGCAGCGCATGCCGCCGTCCCTTCCGCGGCCGGAGGACGTGCTCGACGTGGTCGGTGAAGAGCAGCGCGCCGACGCGGTCGTTGTTGCGAATGGCGGACATCGCGAGCACCGCCGCAAGCTCCGACGCGATCTCACTCTTGAACCGCCGCCGCGTTCCAAAACGCTCCGATCCCGAAAGGTCGACCGCGAGCATCACCGTGAGCTCGCGCTCCTCGATGTAGCGCTTGACGTACGGGCGGCGCATCCGCGCCGTGACGTTCCAATCGATGCTCCGCACTTCATCGCCCGCCTGATACTCGCGGACCTCGGCGAATTCCATTCCCTGACCTTTGAACACGGAACGGTACTCACCACTGAACAGAGAGTTCACCAGGCCCCGCGTGCGCAGCTCGATGAGCTTGACCTGACGTAGAATCTCGGGCGGCACACCGCGTGTTGGAGGCGCGGTGTCGGGACGATGGGCGCTCAGCGCGATGCGTGACGCCGGACGCGGGACGCGGGATTCCGCTTCCCGGCCGCGACGCCAGAATTGCCATGAAGGGCTCATTGTTGGCTATTCGCCCACGCGCCACGCATCACGCGCCATGCGTCACGGGCTGTCGATCTTCGCGAGCACGCGCGTGACAATGTCGTCGCTCGTGACCTCCTCGGCCTCGGCCTCATACGTGGTCAACACGCGATGACGCAGCACGTCTGGCGCGATGGCTTTGACGTCGTCCGGCGTGACGAACGCGCGACCGCGGAGGAAAGCGTTCGCGCGCGACGCCTGGGCGAGGGCGATCGTCGCACGCGGGCTGGCGCCGAACTCGATGAGCGGCGCGAGATCGTCGAGACCCGCCGACGCCGGAGCGCGCGTCGCGTGCACGATATCGACGATGTAATCCATGATCCGCTCATCCATGTAGAGATCCGCGATGCGCGCCCGCGCGGCCATCACGGCCTCCGGCGTCGCGACACGATCGATGGCAATCGGCTCGCCACCGGCCATCCGACGCATGATCTCTTTCTCCTCGTCGCGAGTCGGATAGCCAACGCGCAGCTTGAGCATGAAGCGATCGACCTGCGCTTCCGGCAGCGGATACGTGCCTTCCTGCTCGATCGGGTTCTGCGTCGCGAGGACGAAGAACGGATCGCTCAGCTTGTGGCGCACGCGGCCGACCGTCACCTGCCGCTCCTGCATGGCTTCCAGCAGGGCCGCCTGCGTCTTCGGCGGCGTACGGTTGATTTCGTCCGCGAGAATCATGTTCGCGAACAGGGGGCCGGGGATGAACTTGAACTCGCGCGTGCCGGTCGAGCGGTTCTCCTCGATGACCTCGGTGCCGGTGATGTCGGACGGCATCAAGTCGGGCGTGAACTGGATACGGCTGAAGTCGAGCGACAGGCACTTCGACAGCGTGCTGATCATGAGCGTCTTCGCGAGCCCCGGCACGCCTTCCAGGATGCAGTGCCCCCGGCTGAAAAGCGCGATCAGGAGCTCCTCGATCACGTCCTCCTGGCCGACGATCACCCGGCTCAGCTGCTGGCACAGGCTCTTGTAGGCGGCCTTGAGCTTGTCCGCCGCGGCCAGGTCGTTCTCGGTCAGTTCACCGGTGTCCTCGGCAATCGCCATCTTCGGGTTCATGTAGTCGCT
>DASXPH010000115.1:0-10367 GCA_036493735.1 Gemmatimonadaceae bacterium | reverse complement strand
GCCGTTGCAAGCCAGCGTCGTCGCCATTACTGCTGACCGCCGACTTCAGCTTCTGCTCATCGCCTTCTGCTTCGGCGCGTTCTTCGAGGGCGCCGCTGGATTCGGGACGCCCGTCGCGGTCACCGGAGCCATTCTCATCGGCCTGGGCTTCCCGCCGCTCGAGGCGTCAGCGCTCTCGCTCATCGCCAACACCGCCCCCGTCGCCTTCGGCGCGTTAGGCACGCCCATCATCGCCCTCCAGGGTGTGACGTCGCTCGACCTCCGCGCGCTGAGCGCGATGGTAGGACGTCAGCTGCCGATCTTTTCGATGATCGTGCCCTTCTGGCTCATCTGGGCCTACGCTGGCTTTCGACGCATGCTCGAGATCTGGCCGGCGTTGCTGGTGGCCGGCGTCGCCTTCGCCGTTCCCCAATTTCTCGTCTCCAACTTCCACGGCCCCTGGCTCGTGGACATCATCGCGTCGGTGACCTCCATGGTGTGCCTCACGGCGTTTCTGCGCGTGTGGCGCCGCGGCCCGCGGACGAATCAGGTTTCATCACCGAGTGCCATCGCCCATCCCCCGTCGCCCGTCGCCCCTCGCCCGTCACCGTGGCTCCCCTGGGGCATTCTTACTATCGTCGTCTTTCTCTGGGGATTACCCAGCGTCAAAGCCTTCCTCGATCACATCTCCGGGCCGCGCTTCGCCATTCCCGGACTCGACAAGGCCGTGCTGCGCATGCCTCCCGTCGTTCTGCATCCGACCGCCGAGCCGGCGGTGTTCGTCTTCAACTGGCTGTCGGCGACCGGGACGGCGATTCTCATCGCCGCGATCATCACTGGGTTCGCGCTCCGCTTCCGCCCCGCCGAGCTGCTCCGGCATTACGGCCGGACGATCGTCCTCGTCAGGCACTCGCTTCTCACAATCGCGGCGATGCTCGCTCTCGGCTACACGACGCGCTACTCGGGCGAAGACGCAATACTCGGCCTCGCCTTCGCGCACGCTGGAGTGCTGTATCCCTTCTTCGGCACGCTGCTCGGCTGGCTCGGCGTGGCGCTGACGGGATCCGACACTGCATCGAATGTGCTCTTCGGAAGTTTGCAGCGCGTCACCGCGGAGCGACTCGGCTTGAGTCCGATTCTGATGGCCGCGGCGAACAGCTCCGGTGGCGTGATGGGGAAGATGATCGACGCCCAGAGCATCGTCGTCGCGAGCACGGCGACGCGATGGTACGGTCACGAATGGCGCATTCTCCGATACGTTTTCTTCCACAGCCTCGCCCTGGCGTCGCTCGTCGGCGTGCTGGTGCTGCTGCAGCAGTATGTGTTTACGGGAATGCTCCTGCGTTGAGCGTTGAGCGTTGGGCGTGGGCGCCGCGCCACGCGCCACGCGCCACGCATCGCCACGCATCACGTGAGAGACTCGAATGGACGAGAGTATTCCCACTGTCATCATTGGTGCCGGCCCGGCCGGACTGGCGACGTCGCGTGAGCTCAAGAAGCGCGACATCGAGCACGTCGTCCTCGAGCGCGGCACCGGCGTCGGTCATACCTGGGCGAATCTCTACGACAGCCTAACGCTGCACACCGGCAAGCACATGTCCGGTCTGCCCGGCATGCGTCTGCCCCGATCTGCTCCCCTCTTCGTTCCCCGCGAGCAGTTCGTCGATTATCTGCGCAGCTATGCCGATCGTTTCGCGCTGCCCGTGCGCACGGGCTGGACGGTCACATCCGTCGAGCGCCTAACGGGTGACGGCAATCGTTGGCGCGTTCGCGCGGCCACGCCGAGTGGCGCGCGCGAGATCATCTGCAGCCAGCTAGTCATCGCGACAGGAATTGTTGCGAACCCTCGCATCCCCACGATCGAAGGCGCGGACGAGTTCGAGCGCGCCGGCGGCAAGCTCCTGCATTCGGCCGAATATCGGCGGCCGGAGTCGTTTTATAGCAGGAGAGTCCTCGTCGTTGGCGTCGGCAACTCGGGTGGGGAGATCGCATCGGAGCTCGCGCGATCGGGAAACAGCGACGGAAAAGTGACGCCCGTCACGATCGCCATTCGCTCCGGCGCGAACGTGGTGCCGCGCGACATACTCGGCATCCCCATTCAGTACCTCGCGCGCTACATCCGGAAGCTCCCTCGTAAGGCACGCGAAGTCGTGGTGCGCGCCGTCGGCAAGATCGTCGAGAAGCGGCGTGGCCCGGCGGTGATTCCCCGGCCGTCGTACGGTCCGCTGGACGCCATCCCGCTAATTGGATTCCATCTGGTGGACGCGATCCGTGACGGACTCGTGAAGATGCGCGGCGGAATCGCCCGACTCACGGCGTCGGGCGCGGTGTTCGTGGACGGAAAGTCACCGTCCGAAGAGCCCTTCGATGTCGTCATCCTGGCGACGGGCTTCACTCCCGCGCTGGCGCCACTCGGACAGCTCATCCGCACGGACAGCAGGGGCTTCGCGCTGCGACGGGATCGCATCGAGAGCGCCGACCACGATGCGCTGTACTTCGTCGGTCACAACTACGACGCGACGGGAGGACTGTTCAACATCGCGCGCGATTCGCGCCTCGTCGCCGAGCGGATCGCCGAATCGGACGCGACTGACCGCCCGCGACCACCAAGTCCCATTACCGAACACTCGCAAACTGCTTAACAAACGCTGACACTTGGCCAAGTAACTTTCGACCAAGGAGATGCGTACAAGCAGTGTGCGGCACGCTATTGGCCAGTACAACCAATTTCCTTGCCGCGTTGTCATAATGAGTGAACGGTGGTCGGTGGACGGTGATCAGTAATCTGTGATCGCTACCGAACACAGACCACCAGCCACCAACCACCAGGCACCACGCCGTGATCAGCTTCGTCGACCCATACGCCGATACGCAGGAAATCCCGATCCTCGATCGGGATGCCGCGTCATCGATGCCGTGGGAGCGCGAGCAGATCGCGACGCACATCGGCTCGCAGTACCAGGTCGTGCGCGAGCTCGGGCGTGGCGGCATGGGCATCGTCTTCCTCGCGCGCGACATCCCGCTCCACCGGCTCGTCGCCATCAAGGTGCTGCGCCAGGAGTTCGCGTCGTCCGATGAGCATCGCGAGCGATTCCGCCGCGAGGCGCGGATGACCGCACGGCTCAGCCACCCGAACATCGTTCCCGTTCACAGCTTCGGAGAGCTCAACGAGTTCGTTTACATCATCATGAAGTACGTGCACGGCGAGTCGCTGGGCGAGCGCCTTCGCAATAATGGGTCGCTTCCCACCGAAGACGCTCGGCGCATCCTCTACCATCTCGCGCTCGCACTCGATTATGCGCATCGCGAGGGCGTCGTGCACCGCGATCTGAAAGCTGAGAACATTATCATCGAGCAGAGCACGGGCCGTCCGATGCTCACCGACTTCGGAGTCGCGCTGCAGCGGTCGCTGGATCCGGTGCGCGCGGAAGTGTCGCGCGCGTTCGGAACGCCGCACTACATGTCGCCGGAACAGGCCGCGGGCGAGCTGGACATCGACGGCCGCAGCGACCTGTACTCGTTAGGTGTGCTCGGCTACTACATGCTCAGCGGCGAGCTGCCCTTCGACGCCCCGACCTTCGAGGCGCTCGCGGCCAAACACATCGCCGAAGCGCATCGCCCGCTCGCCGAGCTGGTGCCGGAGATTCTGCACGAGCACCCGCTGCTCGTTGCCGCCCTCGAGCGCTGCCTCGAGAAGGACCGCGATGGGCGCTGGCGCCACGGCCGCGACCTCGCTGCCGCGATCGACGAGCCGGTACGGAAGCGCTGGCTCCGCCGCGCGCGCGAGACCAAGCGCACGGTGCTGACCGCGAGCATCTTCGGCGCGAAGATCGTCGCCGAGCTCGCGCTGTTCGCGGCGGCGATGAAGGCGGCGTTCCGCTGGAGTTGAGACGCGGCGGTCGCCGTGCGTGGTGCGTGGTGCGTGGTGCGCGAGGCGCGGAGCCGGGCCCCTAAATGTCATCCCGAGGAGCGGAGCGACGAGGGATCTGCTTTTTGAGAATGAGCGAGCTCAGGACAGATGACAGCGAGTCGAGGTCAGATCACGTGAGTCATCGGCAAGATGACGTGAGCGCGCGGCAAGGTCACGTGAGGTCTCGGCAACGTAACTGAAGGTCGTGGTCAGGCGACGTGAGGCTGCGGTCAGATACCGTGAGTGCTTGGCAAGATGCCGTGAGTGCGCGGCAAGATGCCGTGAGTGCCTGGCAAGGCGACGTGAGCCGAAATTCGCCGAAGAAAAGCCAACAAGAGTGACAAGAAAGAGGAAAGCAGATTCCTCGCTGCGCTCGGAATGACAGTTGGGCGTGTCGAAACATGCCTGTCATCCCGAGCGCAGCGAGGAGTCTGCTTTTTCGCCGTCTTCACCCTCCGCCTCACGCGCCTCGCCCAACTCATTAGCAGTCCTCCGCGTCCCTCCGTGCACTCCGCGCCCTCCGCGGTAAGCCACGTGCCACGCTCCAGACGCCACTCCGTTGCATAGGGGTGGGGGGTATAGTATGCTTCATCATGCCACCCCATTCCGCGCACATCAACATCCCCGTCACGGGCATGACCTGCGCTGCCTGCCAGGCACGCGTGCAGCGGGCGCTCGCGCGGGCGCCGGGGGTCGAGGACGCTAGCGTCAACCTTCTGCTCCACAACGCCAGCGTCAGCTTCGACCCGGAAGCGACCTCTCCCGAACAGATCGTGGACGCCATCAAGGCCACCGGGTACGATGCGAGCGTGCCGGCCGAGCCGAGCGAGTCGCAGTGGTCGGCGGCGTTCGCTCAGGAAGCGGAGCGCGACAGGGCCCTCGCTCGCGAGCAGAAGAGCCTCGCATACAAAGCAGGCGTCAGTCTCGCCGCGGGGCTGATCGCGATGCTATTGCCGATGCCACCGTTCGTGCTGCTCGTGCTCACGACCGTTGTCATGATCTGGGCGGGACGCCAGTTCTACGTCCGCGCCTGGGCCGGGGCGCGGCACGGCAGCGCCGATATGAATACGCTCATCAGCGTCGGCACCGGCGCGGCCTACATCTACTCACTCGTCGCGACGCTCGCGCCTGGCCTGTTCATCGAACGAGGGCTGAAGCCGGATCTCTATTACGAAGCGGTCATCCTCATCATCGCGCTCATCCTCGTCGGGAACTGGCTCGAGGCACGCGCCAAAGGGCGCACGTCGGCGGCGCTGCGCCGACTCGTCGACCTGCAACCCAAAACCGCGCGCGTGGAGCGCAACCGGAAGGAGATCGAGCTTTACATAGAAGAGGTGCGGCGCGGCGACACCTTCCTCGTCAGGCCCGGCGAGCGCGTGCCCGTGGACGGCCTCGTAGTCACCGGCGAGAGCTCCGTCGATGAGTCGATGCTCACCGGCGAGTCGAAGCCCGTGCACAAGCGCGAGGGCGACCGCGTCGTTGGCGGCACGATCAACGGTGGCGGAGCGCTGCGCGCGTCGGCAACCACACTCGGCGAGGAGAGCGCGCTCGCCCGCATCGTGACGCTGATGCGCCAGGCACAGAGCAGCCGCGCGCCCATTCAGCGGCTCGCGGATCGTGTGAGCGCGGTGTTCGTGCCCACCGTCATCGCCATTGCTGTTCTGACCTTCATCATCTGGATGATTGCCGGCCGCGCGACGGGGAGCGCAGTCGTGCATGCGTTCGCCACGAGCATCGCGGTGCTCATCATCGCGTGCCCATGCGCGATGGGACTCGCCGTTCCGACCGCGGTGATGGTCGCGACAGGGAAGGGTGCCGAGCTCGGGCTGTTGATCAAGGGTGGGGAAGCGCTCGAACGCGCCGGCGCCATCGACACGGTCATTCTCGACAAGACGGGAACCGTTACCGAGGGCCGCCCCGCCGTGACCGACGTCGTCACGGCTCAGGGTGTGCCTGACGAGGAGCTCCTTCGCCTCGCCGCGAGCGTCGAGGGACCATCCGAGCATCCCATCGCCGCCGCAATTGTTAGGCATGCTGGTGAACGGCGAATCGAATCGGCTGAGGTGACGCAATTCAGAGTCGTCTCGAACGCCGGACGCGGCGTCGAAGGACGCGTCGAGGGGAAGACCGTCCTCGCCGGCAACGAGGCGATGATGCGCGCGCATCGGGTGGACGTCTCAGCTCTGCGCGCGAACGCCGAGCAGGCCGCCGCGGCCGCCAAGTCGGTCGTGTACGTCGCGACGCTGGAGCCGTCGCCCCGATTGCTCGGCCTCATCGCCGTCGCCGATCCGATTCGTGCAACGTCACCCGCGGCGCTGACCAGGATGCGTCAGCTGGGGCTCGACATCGTCCTGCTCACCGGTGACAACCGTCGGACGGCGGAGGCGATTGGCCGCGAAGCAGATATCGACGAAATAGTGGCCGAGGTGCTACCGGAAGGAAAAGTTGACGAGGTGCGGCGACTGCAGGACGAAGGACACGTCGTCGCGATGGTTGGCGACGGCATCAACGACGCGCCGGCGCTCGCCCAATCCGACGTAGGATTCGCTCTCGGCAGCGGCACCGACGTGGCCATCGACGCGAGCGACGTCACCGTGATGCGCCCCGATCTCACCGCCGTCGCCGACGGCATCGGTCTCGCGCGGCGCACGATGCGCACCATGCGGCAGAATCTCTTCTGGGCGTTCGTGTACAACGTCGTCGGCATTCCGATCGCGGCCGGCGTGCTCTACCCGCGCTTTGGACTGCTTCTCAGCCCGGTGTTCGCGAGCGCGGCGATGGCGTTGAGCTCCGTGAGCGTCGTGTCGAACAGCTTGCGATTGCGCCGATTCCGCGGGATGGAGAGTGGAGCATGAGCAAGATTCACGAATTGGCAACGTGCGGTTGTGCCGCGAACGAGCAGACCTCCAGCCGCAAGGCAGTCGCCGTCGATCCCGCCATCAAGGAGCGCAACACGAAGCGCCTGCGCCGCATCGAGGGGCAGGTGCGTGGACTCCAGAAGATGGTCGACGAGGACCGCTACTGCGCCGACATCCTCGTGCAGATCTCCTCGGTACAGGAAGCGCTGCGCAGTGTGAGCCGCGAGCTGCTCCGCAATCATCTCAAGCACTGCGCCGCCTCTGCCATTCGAGGGAGCGATGCCGAGGCGGAAGAAATGTACGAGGAGCTGCTGGATCTGATGAAGCTCGGCGAGCGGTGATGCGGGATTGGAGGAAGGCCGCCGCGGCCGCAGCCTCCTCTTTTCTGACTGCGTTAAGTCATTGGGGCAGAATGTCATCCCTCGCCGTTTTGTTTCGGTCCTAATGGTATAGAAACAGCATTGCGTTCCAGGGGTAAAGTGTTACCGTAACCGCCCGAAATGTGTCGACTTAGTACCTCGGGCTACGAGGTTTCTCCTATGACAAGCCTGCTCCGACAAGCTTTCAGGGCCGCGGAAAAGCTTCCCGAAGCGACGCAGGATGAAATTGGTGCAAAACTCCTCGCTAGCATTCAGGCCGAATTGGCTTGGGATGAGTGCTTAGAGGGTAATGCTGCTGACACAGTTCGCTCAATGGCCGAGGAAGCCGAGAGCGAGGAACGCGCGGGGCGCACACTTCCGCTCGATCCAGATACGCTTTGATTTCAAGGACGACCGAACGCTTTCGTAAGGCTTTCGCGCGCCTGTCGCCAGAAGTGCAGCGACAGGCGCGCGATGCTTATCGGACCTTGGATCGCGGAGCGGCGAAAGGATAGTGTGGTTCTGGATAGGCACGCGAAACGATTTCGAGCGAGTCGTAGCTGAACTATGAGTGAGGCCACCAGCCAATAGTAGCTTCTCTCGTTTCCGCCTGATGCGTTCGGAGGCTAACTGCCGTCTGCTCCTGGCAGCGCGAATCCCGTGCGGATACGCGCGCGAACCGCACGAGCGAGGGGCACCGTACGCCAGAGACCGACGCTGAGGTAGCGGTTTGCGTCGAAGCGATTCCATATCCTCGAAACCCAGATGAAAGCGATGACCGTTAGAGCGTAGTAAATAGGCCACATCGCCGGATACGGTATATGGATCGAGGGCAACGCGACATAATACACGTATGCCTGCAGCACGAAGATGAAGAACGACGCGCGGCCCAGGGCGGCGAGATGACGTGTGATGACACTGCATCGTGAATCGCCCGCGATCACGAATGCCGTCGCAATCAGGAGCAGCGCGGCCCCCGAATAGACCGCGAGATAGACAGGTCCCGGGGGATATTTCTTCAGCGTCCCAGTGAATGCGTGGAGTAACGCGTGGTGCGCGGGCAGCGTCGAAGACAACTGAGGCTGTCGCACGGCGATCAGGGCGATGACGAGGCCGGCAAGAATTCCACAACCGACGAGCACCCCACCAATCCGAGCCAGCAAGTGCTCGATCTCGCGACCATCCGACTGCGCAGATCTCCCGATGCGTTCGCCGAGGACGGTCGCGAGCAGGTAAACGCCGACCCAGGGGACCGCGGGAAAGCCAGCGAATTCGCCGAGAGGTGCCACGCCGAACGCATAACGATCGACGAAGATGCCGACCGCGGAGCGAGGCTCCCACCCGTCGATTCCCCAGCTGAGCACGAGCAGCGAGGCGCCAATCGATATTCGCGTGAGCGGAGACGTGCGCAAGACGAGCGTCGGTCCGATGATGATCGCGATCGCAATGACGTCCGTGATGTATGAGACTCGTAATTCGACGCCCAGGTGCCCTGACGCTGCATAGGCAGGCGCCTGCAGAGTGTGTCCCACGAGAAGCAGGAAGAGGCCACGGTCCAACAGCTTCCGACGCAGCGCCGGCATGCGTTTCGGATCGAGCGTATAGAGGCAGCCGATCACGCAGCCGCTCACGACCATGAAGCTCGGCGTCGCGATCATGGAGATCCGTGTCGCCAATCCACCGATCCGGGCCAGAAGCGGCGAGATATCGGCGTTCCTTCCCGGGTTGAGGAAAGTCCCGCCGAAGTGAGAGAGGCACACGAACAGCATGGCCGCGCCGCGGGCGACGTCTAGCGCGTAGAGACGCCTCGTCATGGAATACCGCTGTGACCGTTCGCGGGGGGGCGCGAAGTCGCGGAGGGCACAGTTTAACCGCCGCAAGAACGCTGCCGACGTGGTTCTTGCGAACGCCAGCATTCCGTCGCCAAGCTTCCACATAGAACTCCAACGGCAGACCTCGATGACCGATCGACGTTCGTTTCTCACGGCGCTGGCAGGAAGCGCGGCCGCACTTCCACTTGTTAGGCTCCCCGTCATGCGTGGCGACGCCATCCGCCGCCTCGAGCGCGCCGAGCGCGTCGCCGACAAGCGCGGCGCCGCCATCATCGCGGAAGACGAGGCGTACTGGGCCGAGATCCAGCGTGCGTTCGATCTCGATCGCACGATGGTGAATCTCAACAACGGCGGCTGCAGTCCGGCGCCGACGCACGTCCTCGAGCAGATGATCCGCGACCTGCGCTTCTCGAACGAGCTGCCGGTGGAGCACATGTGGAGCGTGCTCGAGCCGCGGATCGAGAGCGTGCGCCGCGAGCTCGCGCGCGACTTCGGCTGCGACACCGAGGAGATGGCGATCACGCGCAACGCGTCGGAGTCGAACGAGACGATGATTTTCGGGCTCGACCTGAAGCGCGGCGACGAGGTGGTCTTCACGACGCAGAACTACCCGCGCATGCAGACCTCGTGGCACCAGCGCGAGCGCCGCGACGGCATTGTCCTCAAAGCCGTCAGGCAGGACACGCCGCCGAAGAGCGCCGATGAGTATGTGAATCGGATCTTCGAGGTCGTCACCCCGCGGACGCGCGTCATCGAGGTGATGCACATCAGCTTCATGACTGGGTACATTGCCCCAGTACGTCGTATCGTAGACAAGGCGAGGCCGTTAGGCATCGCCGTTTTTGTAGACGGCGCGCATGCGTACGCGCACTTCCCCTTCACGCGCGACGAGCTCGCCTGCGATTACTACGGCACGAGCCTCCACAAGTGGCTGATGGCGCCGATCGGCACGGGCTTCTTATACGTGCGCCGCGACAAGATCCCATCGCTCTGGCCGTTGATGGCGGCGTCGGCCGAGCAGACGAACGACATCCGCAAGTACGAGGAGATCGGGACGCATCCCGCGGCGAACCATAACGCGATCGCCGTGGCGCTGGCGTTTCACCGAGCGATCGGCTCGGAGCGCAAGATCGCGCGGCTGCGGATGCTACGCGACCGCTGGGCAAAGCGTCTCCTCGCGTCGAGCGACCGGGTGAAGATGCTGACGCCGATCGGACCTAACGAGAGCGGCGCGATTGGCGTCGTCGCGATCGAGGGCATGGACATCGGCAAGCTGCAGGGCTGGCTGCTCGCCAAGCACCACATCGTCACGACCCCGCTCATCCACCCCGAATTCCAGGGGCTGCGCGTGACGCCTAACGTCTACAGCACGCTCGACGAGATCGATCTGTTCGCCGATCGGATGGAGCAGGCGATCAGGCGCGGTGTG
>DASXPH010000114.1:0-15464 GCA_036493735.1 Gemmatimonadaceae bacterium | reverse complement strand
GGACCAATCATAACGCGATCGGTTCGGCAACGCGAGGGTGAGGCGTTGCAACTTTCAGGCGTTCATCGAGTGACGATTGGGTCCAATGCTGCAAGGATGCGAAACGCCTAACGCAGATTAGAAAACTCTCAGAAAAGGTACCGTGTGGTGCGTGGTGCGCGCTTCCACCCACGGCAGGGGCCGGTATCAGCCGACAACGCCAGGGACGATCGACCTCAGCGCCGCACCGTCACGTTATTGAAGAGCAGCGGTCTCGGCGTGATTCCGGGTTGTTCACTCGACGGCAGCGAGGGCTGAGGCGTTGGTGCAGTGGTTCCACCGGCCCAGACGAAGTTCCCGTCGGCGAGCGCATACCAGTGCGCGTTCCCGTGTACGGATTCGCCGCTGCTGGTCCAACCCACGTACTGGATTTCTGCACCGGCGCTCAGTGTTCGGATGACGACGGCGTTCGTCGTCGGTGCCGCACCACGAACATTGAGGCGCGTCAGCGCTGTCGTGACGCCGGGAGACCTAACGAACGCATAACGGTCCAGAACCAGTTGCTGTGCTCGCGCCCCGGCGAGCAATCGATCGAGATCGATTCCGCTGCCGGGACAGAACGGCTTGAGTGAGTAGATCTCGTGATGCGCGATGACGTGTTGTCGGTCGAGTGGGATTCCCCAACGGTTCGCGACGTTGGCAATCAACGAGGAGCTGGCACTGGTCATCTCCTCGGTCCACGGCACGCCGCTCTGACCTTCGTGCTCGATACCTATAGTATAGAAGTTCGGGTTGATGCCGGGCCGAATGAGCGCCCAGGTCGGGCTGTTCACGCGCCCGGCATGCCACGCTGAATCGCCTTCCTGAACGTACTGGTGCACCTCACCAGAGCGAGCGATTCCGTAGTGAGCGGAGACTTCCGACTTGGTCGTCCCGAACCACGAATCCGTGTCCGCCAACTGGCCCTGCATGATGTGGATGACGATCGCCTCCGGCTTATGCCCGAAGCGGCCGCGAAGGAAATTCGGGCTGCCCATCCATCTGGCCTGGATCTCGGTCATGCGCTCATGCCTCCTGACACTCGCAACGCGCTGTCAGCCAACCGCTTCATCTGCTCGAGTGGTGCCAGCGAGCGCGGAATTCGAATCCGGGACATCGCCGCGTTCGCCGCCATTATTGGATGTAGCCGCGGATGGACCAACACGGCGTCGTTCGGTCGTCGCCAGCGACGTCAATGCCTTGTCTTTGCGCGCGATGTCGCCGGTGGACTCCGCCGAATCCTTCGTCGCAAACGCAGTCGAGAATACTTCGTTGAGCTTGTCGACGGCCTGTTTCGAAAACATTCCCGTCAAGCCGGCGATGGCGGCAACGCCGAATGGACTCATGTCGCCACTCAGCGCAGCGGTCGCGGGGAAGAGTGCGCCGCGAAGAGCGACGTAGACGACGGCGGCCAGTGCCGCGCCAATGAATGGGCGCAACACGTACCACCACGCCCAACTGCTACGCAGCGTACGGTTGCCAGCGAAGGTGGCGAAGGACTGTGCGACATGGATGCAACTGCCGAGTGCTCCGAACACCATGGCGAGGAGGATGAGACGAACGTCCGACGATATAGCCTGGAGGGTGATGAGACCGAAAAGGAACGACACACTCGATGGAGCAGCGGCAGTCGGCGTCGGAGCGGTTGTCGGCCAGAACCGGACCGTCATGTCGACGAGAAGAAAGAGCACGAGCACGAGATAGACGCCGAGTGCGATGGTCGTGATGGAAGTGTAGTCGGTGCTCTCGCGTGTCTCGGAGGGCTCGTCGGGTGGTGTCACCGGGGCGCTCGTGTCACGCCGCGGCGCATCGGTGTCGAGTCGCGGCTGAGTCGCGCGCCGGTCGTACCTGGTTGGCTCGGCGCTTTTTGGTCCTGACATACGCGTCCCTCGCAGCGTGATGATGCTCGAATGCCGTGAATGCCTAACGATCGCGCAACATGCGCGCGTAATGATATTCGTAATAGATGTAATACTTCGTGGCGATCGCCTTATCGAGCGAAGCAAGCTGGCGCTGCCGCCGATCCGCGAGCGGGCCGGTCACGCTCTGCAGCAGGGCATCGTAGAGGAATGCCTCACAGCGGAGCGCGTCGAGCGAGTAGCCGAGCGGGGCCAGTTCCGATCGCTCGAAGACCGATTGATTGGCAAGATGCCCGAGCACCCGGCTGGTGGGAACTTTGCCGAGGTAGTAGCCGATGAGCATCTCCCTCCAGACGGTTTTGTCGCGATGCAGAAGCCGCTGTGACCAGGTGAGCGAATCCACCTCCGACCAGCGCTCTTCGAGCAGCTCGCGCGCATCACGCTGCGACTCCGGCGTGCCTCGGCGGGACAGAGACCAGTAAAGCATCAAGCGCACGTAGTCACGGTAGTCGTGCCCGGTGTCCTCGATGAACTGCCGCGCGGTTTTTTCGGCTTCGGGGCGATCGGCAAGAAGCTGCGACGTGGAAGCAGCGAAGAGCACTGCCCAGTCCTTTGGCTGGGCGTGCAGCAGCGAGTCTGCCAGGTGAAGCGCGGAGTCCGGTCGGTTGCCCGCCAGGTAGAGAAAGTGTCTCGTAATCCATGGCTCACCGGAATCGGGGAGCGCGGCCACCCGTTCGAGTGTCGCACGCGCGGCGTCGTATTCGGCGGCAAGCGTTTGAACATCGATGAGAGAGGCGTAGACGTTCCGCGCGCGCGGCCAGCCTGTCGCAGGTGTGCGTGGCAGGGAGGCGAGCACCGAGCGCAATTCCGTCGTAGCCTCGACGAGCTGCTTGCGCTGTCCTTGCTCGGCGAGCACAAGGAACGCCTTCGCGCGCGAAAATCGCGTCCACGCCTGGAACCCTTCATTACGAGTTGCCGCGCGTGCCAAACGACTGCGCGCGCTGTCGAGAAGCATGAGGCTCTCGCGTGCTTCCTCTGGCCGGTCTGCATCAGCACGCGCGTTGCCGAAGTACAAGGCCAGGAACGGACTGTCGCGCCGCATGCGAACCAGGGAGTCGACCATGGAACGACACCACAGGGGCGATGCGTGCGTCTTGGAGCAGAGTGCCTCGAGTGGCTGCGCCGTTGCTTCGGCTTGTGACAGCTTCATGCTTCGAGTAGCGCCAAGGAGCATCTCGACCGCTCGGCCGCGAAGAGTGTTCGAAGTGGAATCGATGTCGGGCGACATCAGCGTCCACAAGGAAAGTCTGAACACATCCTCTGGTGTCCACGACGTGTCGCGCTGCACACCCTCCGTCGCGAGGCGATCGAACTGCCGCGCCGCGCGCCGGTAGCGTTTCGCCGCGGTATAGGAACCCATCAGACAGAGCTCGAGTCGGGGACGGAAGGTGGCCGCGAGCTTCGATGCCGGTGCTCGCGCTACCCATGCCTCGAGCTCTGGGACGAGGACGGGCGACAATGACGGAGCGCCTTCCATCAGACTCAGATCCGGCAGCGCACAGCGATAGAAAAGGCGAAGGAGCTGACGGTATGCCGCGGTTGTCGCGTATGTTCGCGAGAACGACACCCGAATGTCAGCCGGCACGCTATCCGCGACGCGTCGAAGCCTCGAGACTCCCAGACCACTCGAGTCCATCTCGAGCTCATAAACCGCCGCGTAAAGAGGCGTGACCTTCATAGCAGGATCTGGATCCGCATTATCGGAAGCGATCCTTTCCTTCTGCAGCGCCCGGAAGTATGAGGCGGCGCTGTCGAGGTTGGTGGGACGGCCGACGACGTTCCAAAAAACGAGTGACCCGAGCATCCATTGCGGATTGGCGATCGTATACTCGGCGGATGTCCGAGGAAGCGGCCGCACCGAATCACCTAACGACGAGAGCTCGGATGCTGCTGGCGTCACGACAGCCCGCAACATTCGCTTCAGATCGCTCACACTGAAGTTCTGCCTGAGCCATGCGGCTCGTCGTGTCGGAAAGCTGCTCTCGACCATGAGAGAATCGACCGTCTCGGCTCTCACGAGATAGGAACGAGTGGCGCGCAGGCGTGTGCGGAGCGCGGCCGTAACCTGCGGCAGCAAGTCCGCCGGTTTCGGACTCATTGCTCCCGTTCCGACGTCCCCGCGGGTCTGCGTCAGCAGCTCGATTCGGAATTCGTTAGGTCCTATTGCCGTGTCCATATCGAAACGAATATCCGGAAGGCTCAACCCAAAATCGCGATAGAGCTCGGCGCCGAGATCCATGAGCGAGTCGGCGATCGCGGGTTGGAGTCCTTGTTCTCCCGCGTTCACCAGGGAATCGATGGCAGCGGCGCCGGCGAATACACGGAGCGTGGGCTGATCGATCGGCAGAAGATCGACGATGGCTCCATAACGGCTGTCCAGCCGTGCCCGCGTCGCGGCATCGACGTTACGGCTGGTGCGCACGGGACCCGTCGCTCGCGGCGTCGTCGCAACGACGTGCTGCCAGGGCGCATGCTCCAGACGCGCCGCGAGCTGAGAAGGTGGCTCGGCTGGATGATCAGTCAGTACATCAATCACATGCCCGAGCGAGGAGATTGGTCGACGGTCGCGGACGAGCTCCGTGAGCAACGCATAGATGCGCTCTTCCGCATTCGGAGACGCGAGAAACTCATCGACGGTCCGCGGAGCTCGCTCGCGCTCGCGATCGAGCATGTATCGGACAAGCTCCCTGTTCAGTAACACCGAACGATCCTCGAGGAGCTTCGCGGCGATGGAGAGAGCCACCGCTCGTTCACGTGGCACCACGCGTCGTCCATAGACGCTCCAAACCGGAGCCGTCCAGAGCGGCACGAAGTGATACGGTCCTCCAGCCTGCGCGTGGTCGAGGACCGCCCACCGAAGCGCCCCCGGCGCACCGCGGAAGTAGTGTGATCGGAGATGTTCGGGAAGGCCGGCCTCTCCGACGATGAGTGAGTCACGCGGTGGCAGCACCAGCCGCATTCGCACGTGCGTCGTCTCCGCTCCGGCGCGCTGCGAGTCATAGGCAACGAGGTCGAGTAAAGCGGTCCGCGCGGGAAGCGTGTCGTCGCGGGACAGCGCCAGCTCCAGAGGGAGTGGAATGCCAAGGGTGCGGGTCAGATGCCTGGCCAGTGTACTCCACTCGCGACTCAGAGCGACGGAGTCGCCTCCAAGGTCCTTGAGTTGGGCATAGTCGAGGCCCAGCGTTGCCTGGGAAGGTGCGGCAGAGGGACGGCGTCGAGCTCCGCCCCCTTCCTCCGCGATCTGACCGAAACTCGTTGTGCTATTAGCGCCGGCACCAGCCTGTCGTACCTTCGCGACGCGATCGGACGCGTGTCGATTAGTCCCCTCCGACGCCTCGGCATAGTAACGAGTCACCAGGGTGTCGTAGCGATGAAGCTTTTCGTCGAGCACATCCAGGCTTCGCTCGCTGCCGTCACGTGCGAGATACGCGGTGACCCCGTCGAAGATCTGGCGGGCTTCGGCACTCTGTTGTGCCCAATCGGCGTCAACAAGAGGTGTGTGCGTCAGGCGTTTCGCCAATGAGCTCAGCGCGTGGTCCGTGCTCATCCAATCGCGGACGCGAGGCCCGGTGATCAGAGCGAGGAGCAACACGGCTCCGGCTGCGATCCCGCGAATTCCCCAACGCCGCACGCGCTCCTCGAGCAAACGCTGACGGCGCTCCTCGAGCGCCTGTGCGCGCACGGCGATGAGCTCCGCATCCACCCACGGGCGCAACACTCGGATGAAGGCGTCATGATTGAGCTCGTATCGTCGAGTGTGGCCCACCTCGCGCTCGCGCACGACCATGTGCTTGCTGAGGAGCTGTAACACCGCGAGCACGCGCGGCTCGGGAATCACGGTGCGTTCGACGAGGTCTTGCAGCGCGTAAGACATCTTGGCGCCGCTGTGCGGCGCCAGATAATCGAGCACCGCGGCCATGTCGGCGCGGTCTTCGCGCGACAGCGCACTCACCACTTCATCGACGTACTCGCGAATGATTCCCGGAGCGCGGCCCAGTCGCTCGTAGCTCGCGAGCAAAACAAGACGCGGCTCGCTGTTGGCCGCGTCGCGCCAGAGGCGCTGGCAGACGATCTGGAGAAACGGCAGCTCCACACCGCCGCCGTGAATCGTGCCCGGGTCGTCCGCCGTCTCCGGCTCGCTGCGCAACTCGGTCTGCAGCAATGCGACGAGTAACGGATCCCACTCTCCGCCGAAGAGTCGCGCCGGCTCGGTGATAGCCCTCGCGGCGTCATCGGGCGCGAGGTGGAGAAGGTGATACGTGGACCGGAATAGATTGAGAATGCGCTCGCGGAACGTATCGAGCGCGGCGAGGAACTCCTGGCGCAACGACAGCACCACGTGCGCGTCGCTTTCGGAGCGCACGAGTGCCGCGAGCTCCTCACGCAGCGGGTCGGGATCGGCGGAGTGCTTGATGAGGAACTGCTCAAACTGATCCAGCACGAGCACCAGCGGACGATCAGCCGCGGCCGACACCGCCGAGACAATGTTGGCGAGTGGCGCGTCGCTGGCGCACTGCACTTCGATGCCCTGCGCTGCTGCCTCGGCGATGATCGCGGCCTTGATACCGAGACACGGATTGTCTTCGATCCAGTGATCGAAGAACACGACCATGGCGTGCTGGGCGCGTATGTCGGGTACGACGAAGGTGACGAGCAGGGATGTCTTGCCGACCCCGGACGGGGCATACAGCACCGTCAGTGGTCCGGCAAAGATCGTGTTCTGCAAACGTGCCGCGTCCTGCTCTCGGCCAAAGAAGAGCAGTCGCTCGTTCTCCCGATACGGACGGAGCCCAACGTACGGCTCGGGCGGACGCATCACACTGCCTCCGCCATCGGAAGGGCGATGGTCAGGAATTGTTCGGCAAACCGCTCGGGATCTCCCTTGATCATGTCGCAATGGAAGCGCTGCCAGTAGAGCTCCTCCATCTCCGAAGTCGGCTGGCGCACCGCGTAGATCTTTTTCGCCCGGCTCAACCCATGGCCGAGCACTTTCAGGGTCAGCCGATAGTGCCAGAGGTCGAGGCTATAGCCGAGGAAAAGAATGCACGACGTCTGGAAGGGAAGGGCGAAGGCGTTAGGCACACGCGTTCGTTCGTTTTCCAATCGACCGACGAACGTCAGATGGTCGCTTTCGGTGACGACGACCGTATCGAGCTCCGCGGCGGGATCCGCCAAGGCACCGAGGAAGGGGGATCCGAGCACCTTGTAGATCACCAGTTCGTCGCCGGCGGGCATGAGGAACTGGTCGGAGGCCAGGATCTCGAATCCAGTGCTCGCTCCTCCGTGCACCACGAGGAGCTTTCCGTCGTGCTGACCGTCCCGCGAATTCTGAATGTGCGAAACGATAGTGTGCGATACCTGCTGCGCCTGGAGCTGCCGCTCCAGCACCATGTCATAGGTCGCCGAGATCACCAGTCGCGAGCGCGGGGCCGACAACACGAGATCGTACGTTGCCACCCGTTTGACTTCGCGGCTCTGGCGCTCGACGATGGAGCTGAATTGCTCAAGGAACGCTGCGCGGTCGTCGAGGAGTTGGACGAGGTATTCCGCCGACGTCGTGAGATCCGATTGTCCCTGAAGATCCGCGCTCTGGCCGACAGCTCGCGATAGCTGGAATGCGCTCAAGGCGCCGTTGCCGTACACGCCGGCGCCGAGAAACGGGATGATCCGACGCTCCGAGCGGCGGGTCTGCACCGCCTTGAAGAAGGCGGGATTCGTCGAGATGATCTGGCCTCCGGAAACGCGCTTTCTCGCGCCTTGCGAGCGCGCGATGACGACGTCACCGGGCTTGATGGCGTAGGTGAAGCTCTGTGGCTCCTGGGCCGGCGCTTCCTCCATCGTTCGGCGTTTCGCGTAGAGAAAGAGCTCCTCGATCGTTATGGCGCCATTCTCGTCCGTATCGGCGGCATCGGTTTTCAGTCCGTTGATCAGCCATTTGCTGAACAGGCTGTAGTCATCGTCCGGCTTCGCGAGGCTGACCTGAACGGCGCTGGAGGATGTGATGACGTACTTTCCCTGACCCTGCCCCAGATCCCTCGTGACTCGCGACTCCATGTCGCCGCCCTTTATCCCCGACACCGCCGTGCCGCTGTAGCAGCAGTCGAGCACGATCACGATCTGCGCGATGGGCTTTCGGTTCACGAAGATGTTGAGAAACGACAGGGGCAGAGAGGTCGAGAGGAGAGCGCCCCGGTCCGTATTCGTCGCGCACAGGTGCAGGTCGCCGCTTTCGCTCAAGCGGCCATGGCCGGAGAAATAGAAGAGGATGAGATCGTCGCGGCCCGCCGAGCCGAATATCTCTTCGGCTTTCTTGCACAGATCGAGGGAGCTGGGGTTCGGCAGCTCGCGCACATCGGTGAAGCCGCATCGCGCCGGATCGCGCAGCGCGGCAGCCATCCCTCTGACGTCCCGTAAGGGAGTGTCGAGGGCCGGCATGTCCTCCGCCTGATCGTAGCGACCGACGCCGACTAGCAGCGCACGTCGCTCTCCCTTCGTCGCAGACATTGCGCCTCGCTTGGCGAGTGCTTCGCCCACACCGGGCGATCCCTCAGTGCGATGCCGTCTCCGGAGCTGGCGATGGCGCTGCCGCAGAGGCAGGGGCGGTGGCGGGGGCGCGCGTCACCTGGTCGAGCTGCCTAACGAGATCGGCCATCGCCGTGCGCCCGACGTTGTCGGCCTTGAGGGAGATGGATCTCCCGGTTGCATCGCGCAGGTCGATGGTCACCGAGGGACGTCGCTCCTTGAGGTAGGTGGTCAAGGAGTTTACGAGCCCGGTGATCGCGCCAGCATTGAGGAGCTGAAGGACGAGCGCGCCAATGGCAATCTCGGCGCCTTTCTCGCCCGGCCTTGGCGCTCCCGGTGCGGGTGCAGCCGCCTCCACGCCGGGCGCCGTGCTGTTGATCCACGCGCTCAGCTCGCGCGTGATATTGGCGAGTTCCTGCGGCGACGCGTCGTTGGCGCTGATCGCCATCTCCAAGTGCGGAGCCATGTGTGCCCTCGCGAAGTGGTCCCGAGCTTGGTCGGACCGCCGTCAGAACCGGCGTGGATCACCAGCCGTCGCGCGGAATACCGGTACAGGGGACTCCACATTAGAACTTCCTTAGCCCGCACGCAAGAGAAGAGTTGAATGCATGGGAGACCGGAATGGCGAGCGGAGTGGTTTCGTTAGAGCGCTCTAATCTTCGCCCGCGAATGTCTGGAGCCGGTTGATCTGGACAACAGCTTTCAGCCAGGACAAATCAGGAGCGTCAGCGGCGCGGAGCGCAGATGGATAGATCCGTACCTATTCGCATTCTGGAGCCAGATAAGAATCGTCGCGGAGATCTCTTCGGAAGACTCATGGGGGAGCTCTTCGTGGCGCTCGGCTACGAGCAGCCACGAATGAACGTCCACAAGTCCGGCCGAGAGTTGGACCTCGTCGCCAAGCATCGGCTCGAGAGCAGGAAGGCCATCGCCGAGTGTAAGGCCACTGCCGCTCCAATTGGCGGAGATGATCTCAACAAGTTTGTCGGCGCTCTCGACGCCGAGCACGATGATGACCTACCGGTCACTGGCTATTTCATCTCTCTCGCCGGCTTTACTGAAACGGCACTCCTCCAAGAAGTACAGCGCCGCCGCACGAAGATCATCACGCTTGACGGAGAAAACGTTCTCGAGGAGCTGATAAAGGGTCGACAGCTGATACCGACGGAGCGCGCGACGGAAGTCGCCGGTCGTTTGGTCGCCGACCGAAGTCACCTCGCCCTCGATCCGGATTTCGAGTTGCTAGCGCACGAGCGTGGCTGGAGCTGGGCAGTCTATTTCGGCCAGGGCGGTGTGCGCACGCACCTGGTGCTCGTGCATTCAGATGGAACGCCGTTAGGCAGGCCGGTTGCTGACGAGCTGATAGCAGCTGATCAGTCTTTGGGCGGCACGCTTCATACGCTCGGCTGTCTGAATCCGAATCCGATTTCCTCGGATGATGGAGGTGAGGAGGTCAAGAAGGCGATCGCGGCATATCGGACTTATCTCGAAGCGGAGTGTGGATTCATACAACTGGACGGTTTGCCCGCCGACGGCGACTTGGGGTCTCGCCGATTGAGGTTGGAAAATCTCTTCGTGCCGACGCACATAATCGAAGACGACGACTCCGGGCTCGACAGTGTTTGGGCCCATGACTCAGTCAGACTACCTATCGGCGCGGCTCTCTCCAGAGGATGGCGGAGAGCGCTGCTGTCACCGCCGGGTGGTGGCAAATCCACTCTTCTGAAGAGACTTGCCATTGCCTACATCGATCCTGCCCGTCGCACGCAGATCGATGACGGCCTCTCCGGTCGCGATCTATTCCCAATTTTTCTTCGTTGCCGCGAGTTGCGCGAGCTCGCGCGTGCTTCGTTCGGGGAGCTGCTCGACGCTCTCTCGCAGCGAGATCCGATACGCCAGCACGCGCGAGCCTTTCGAGCACACGTGGATCGGCTGCTACTCGATGGCGATGTCCTCCTGCTGATCGATGGCTTGGACGAAATCGCCAACGAGGGTGACAGAGCCGCATTCGTCTCCATGTTGCGCGCGACTCTACAGGTGTACCCGCAAACGGCGATCGTCGTAACCTCCCGTCCGGCGGGCTTTCGTCATGTCGCCGGGCAGCTGGCGGATGTATGTCGAGTAACTGAGCTTGCCCCATTCGACCCGGAAGACATCGAGCGACTGTGCACGGCGTGGCATCGCGAAGTGTTCGGTGACGTTGCCAAAGTGCGTTCAGACGCAACGGATCTCGCTAAGAGCATCGTCGAAAATGATCGTATCCTGCGCTTGGCGATGAATCCTCTGCTCCTGACTACCCTCTTGTTGGTCAAGCGCTGGGTTGGCTCTCTTCCGCGACGTCGAACGATCCTTTACGGCAAGGCTGTCGAGGCGCTCCTCGCAACATGGAACACAGAGGGCCACGAGCCCATTCCAGAAGACGAAGCAATTCCGCAACTCTGTTTCGTTGCATCGGCCATGATGGCCAATGGCGTGCAACGGATCAGTCGTCCTCGCCTTGCGGAACTACTCCGGCAAGCGCGCCAGGCACTTCCCACGGAGCTCGGCTACGTCAAGGGCTCCGTCGGCAGCTTCATCGAGCGTATCGAGGAGCGCAGCAGCCTGCTCATGATGACTGGCTACGACGCCGAAGACGGTCAGCTAGCGGAGTTCTTCGAGTTCAGACATCTGACGTTTCAGGAATTTTTAACGGCGCGGGCACTCGTAGAGGGCTGGTATCCGGAGCGAGATGCAAGCGAAACGCTCGCGGACGTACTCATGTACCAGATCGATAATCAGCGCTGGCGAGAGGTCATTCCGTTGGCCGCTGTGCTCGGCGGAAGGGCGACGGATAGTCTGATTGCAAGACTGACCGAAGTTGCAGCGAGAATAAGCCCATACGTTGGGCTTAACGAGCTCGAAAGAGCGATGCGAGTAGAGCTGCTTTTCGATTGTCTAGGGGACGACGCATCCGCTCGCCCGGATGTAGTCGGTCGGGCTCTTCGTGAAGTCGTTCGCCATGGACGGTCACTTCTGACGGCTGCCTCCGCTCCCGCGCTCTTCGACAGTAAGTACGGGGCTGAACTGCGTGCCGAGATTAGCTCGGCGCTTGACTCGAAAGAATGGCACCCCGGACCAACGAACGCGCTGTTTGCTCTCAAGTGGAAAGCTCTCAAGGACGCAAGGAGAGCTGGCGATCTCACAACATTCGTTACGCGGGCAGAGGAGCAAATACAATCGACAGAACTCGCCTCACGCCGCGAAGGATTAGTCGCGGTGGCGGTTCTCTGTCGGTTGCTGGATCGCTGGCGCACTGACAACGCTCACCCATACTCGGTCGAATCGCTCTCGCCGGGCGAAGCAACGATGGTATCCGCAATGTGCGAGCAATTGGGGGATTCGGTTTTCGAGCATGCGTTTGACGGGCACGACGTTGATCGCTACCTCGGGCTTTGTGCTGTGATGGAACTGCTGTCGCAACGAGCCTGGACGCCGAGCGCGCTAAGCGAGGTGATCACTCGACTCCATTACACATGGCAGGGTGAAGGAAACTCGCACGTCAGGTGGGTTGCGGCGCGCGCCATAGCTTCATCCCCCATTGGGAAACGCGGCGCCGGTCTCGGAGGTGCGCTCCGCCTTTCGGAGGCAATGCGGCTCTGGCGGGACACAGATGACTCGACGCGGCCTGAATGGCTGACGCCGTCGTCATCCCTGGAGGCACTAGCCGCATGTGTCGTAGCCTGGCATTTCACGTCGATCCCCGATCAGGCGCTGCAACGGCGGTTGAAAGCGCTGCAGGCATTTGCCGACGCCGAGTTCAGCGGCACGTTGCGTGATATGATGCGGAGCTTACGGAGCGGGCCTAACGACGACGGACGGGTTCCGGCGCCCACGCAACGTGGATTGAGCCTGTGGCCGGAGCCAAGGCCTCCGATTGATAGTGGCCTCTCGACGGACGGATGAGCAGAAATCTCGTCATCTGTTGCGACGGAACGAACAATCAGTTCGGGCCTCGCAACACCAATGTCATCCGTCTCATTCAGGTTCTGGCTGACAAGCCAGCGGACTCCCAGCTGGTGTACTATGATCCAGGCATAGGAACACTCGCCGAGCCCGGATGGGTGACGCGAGCCGGAAAGTGGTTTGCGGAACGTTTGGATGGCGCCATAGCTGTTGCGCTCCACTCCAAGGTTGAGCGCGCGTACACCTTCCTCGCTGACGTTTGGCAGCCTGGCGACCGGATCTTCTTATTCGGTTTTAGCAGGGGCGCGTACACCGTGCGTGCGCTGGGCGCTCTACTGCACGCGATAGGCCTGCTGCCGCCTCGCAGCCAGAATCAGGTGCCCTACGCGATGCGATTGTTCGGAGCGCTCGCCGGATACGACGGCCAGGAGGAGAAGACCGAGTACTTCCGTCGATGCCGGCAATTTCGCCTAACGTTCGCACGACATGTACCGGACAAAGCGAATAGGCGGGTACCGATCGCCTGCATGGGCCTGTGGGATACCGTGTCCACCGTTGGTTGGGCGTGGAACCCCCAGTCATTGCCATACACCGCAGGCAATCCAAGCATCTCCGTCGTACGACATGCCGTATCAATAGACGAGCGGCGCGCCTTCTTCCGTCAGAACCTCATCAAACCAATCGAGGGACAGGATGCCGAAGAGCGGTGGTTTGCGGGCGTGCACTCGGACATCGGCGGTGGGTACACGAAAGAGAGAGGAAAGCTCTGGCGTGCTTCCTTTGAGTGGGTCGTTCGTGAGGCGATGGCCAGCGGTCTGCGAGTCGACGAAAGCCGACTGCGACGGCGGTTAGGCGGCGCAGTGGTGCGCGATGTGTGGCGGGAGCCAATCAACGACTCGCTTACACCGAGTTGGTGGCCGGCCGAGTTCTTTCCGAAGCTAGTACGCGAGAGAGATAATGAGAGGCGGTCACCGCGGCTCAATCTGTTCGCGTCGCGCATCGTGCCGAAGGGAGCAATTCTGGACTTCTCGCTCCTCCAGCGAATTGTCAATGACCACAGTTATGCTCCGGCTTCGCTCTCGAAGGAATTTGTCGCACAGGTGAGGGGCACTCCACCGAGTGGCTGCATCCCCTATCTGCCTTGATGAGGCGACAGCGCGGCCCAGATTCGCGCCAAGTCCTCATGGCCGCCCGACCTTGAAGATGGGGTGGATCTCCCAGACCGCACCTAGCGTCGAGTTGCACTGCCCGTGACCGCTCGGCATGGCCCCGTTCGGACCATGCCACCCGTCATCGAACGCAGCGCCGGTGAACTTCAGCCTAACGGGTGGCGTGAGCTTGCCCGTATTGTTGTCGAGCGCCGAACCACTCGTGAGCGAGGTCAGGTCCGTGCGAGCCGTTCCAAATTCCGGTGCGTACGACGCCGTCGGAATCTCGACGACGACGCAGTTCGTGACCGGCGTCGTCCTGGTGCTCGTCACCTCCACGTGCCAGTCGCCGTCGTCTTCGCCCTTTCTTATAGTGCGTACCCAGCCCGTGACGCGGTACTTTCTCAGCTCACGTCCGGAGCGAGGTGCGCACCAAGATGCGAGGTCCTTGCCGAGGTCCAGTCGCGGCGCCCAGTGGAGCATTCCCGTTACAGTCGCACCGTGGGTCGTAGGCAAATTCTCCTGGGCTGTGCTCTTCTTTGCCGACCAGCGGAAGTGATGCTCCCCACCGCAAGCCGGGTACGACGTCGCGGACGCGGCACTCGTTGTTATAGGCACGCGGACCACGGGCGCTGGCGGCGCGAGATACCGACCATGAACCCAGCCCGCCTCGTCTCTCGCTGTACGAACTGGCCAGAAGGCAGCCGTCGATGAATCGGCTGTGAGGCGCACGCGCTCCCCCTTCGACAAAACACGAGTGATGGGCGTTGTAAGTCCTGGAGCCTTACGAAGCCTGACAGCCGTAGTGGTGACGAAGGTACGGCTTGTGTCCTGGGCATGGAGCCGCGCCGGACTGCACAGAACGAGAATCAGAATCGGTGAGACGGCTCGAGCGGCGCCGCGCATGATAAGGCCCACGGGGTGGACTCTGACGACATCGAACCTCGGCGAAAACTCGCTCTCGATGACATCGAAGGCAAACATTAATGTTTTCTAATCCACAAGCAGGCGGTCGGACGATCTTGACTCGCCTAACCACCGGGTGCATGGTAGTTCACCGCTGGCGGAGCTCATCCATGGAGCACCATTCTTCCGGCGACGGGGAGTTGAACAACTCGTTCCGTCCGCAGCCGCCGCACTCCGGCACCGGCCCGGACATCACTGGCTTCATCCGAATCCGGAGTGCCCGTGACTGACCGCCGCGAGCAGCTCGAGGCCGTGCTCGGACCTCGCTACCGCCTGGAACGTGAATTGAGTTCGGGTATTGTCGCGACTGTTTTCGTCGCTGAGCATCTCCGATATGGCCGTCTCGCCCATCGGGCGTAGCGAGCGCGCGAGCAGGTGATGCTGGGCGAAGCGGCAGAAAAAGTGATTCACTCGCAACCTCAAGGGAGGTTGCGGCGGCCGGAGCTCAGTTCTGTGACAGGTCGCGTGAGGTGCGCTGCGCCGTCCAGAGTCTACTCGTTGAACGGACGAAACCCCGGGCGCCCTACTATAGATAGGAGTCTCTCTCCTGAAGAGATAGAAGTCTCTCCTGAAGAGATAGCACGAACCGCCGCCCTAACTAGTCGCCGTTCCGCTCTAGCTCGGGGACGCGCCAGAATAACCGCGCTCGCGTCCGGTGCAATTGCGGCGCGACCGCGGCAACCGAGTGCCGGGCCGCGACAATGGCGCGGCGTATCGAACGAACTGTTCGCCATACCGAACGAACTGTTCACCGTACCGAACGAACTGTTCGCCATACCGAACGAATTGTTCGCCGTACCGAAGCAATTGACGCGCGTACCGAAGCAATTGACGCGAGTACCGATCGATACGACCGCTGTCCCGCCGTAATGCATCGGCGTCCCGCTCGGACTCATCGCCGTACCGCCGACACCTTCGCGCGTACCGCTCGCACTCGGCGCTGTCTCGG
>DASXPH010000113.1:0-6620 GCA_036493735.1 Gemmatimonadaceae bacterium | reverse complement strand
TGCTGCGGAATGCGTGGGAGTTACACCGCTACGCGATGCAGTTACGGCGATACGCGTGGCAGTTGCGGCGATACGCGTGGCAGTTACAGCGATACGCGTTGCAGTTACAGCGATACGCGTTGCAGTTACGGCGATACGCGTGGCAGTTGCGGCGATACGCGTGGCAGTTACGGCGATACACGTTGCAGTTACAACGATACGCGTTGCAGTTACGGCGATACGCGTGGCACTTGTTCGTGTTCGCGTTGCCGTTGCTGCGGTACGCGATAGAGTTGCTGATGTTCGCGTTGCAGCTGCTGCGGTCCGCGGTGGAGTTATTGCGGTGCGCGTTGCAGTTCCTGCGGCGCGCGACGGAGTCCCTGCGGAACGCGTTGCCGTTCGTGTGGTGCAGGGTGGACTTCCCGCGGTCCACGATTCAGTCGTCGCTGGACGGCGTGCAGTTACGGCGATTCGAACTGCAGTTTCTGCGCATCGCCGCGCGGTTCCCACCGTCGGGCGGCGCCTGGGGCAGAACGCACCGCTGTTCGACCGGTCGATGCCGGCGTTCGGTCGTCAGCCGCGCGAAATCAGAGATCGCCGTTTCACTCGCCGCGGGACAGTGCGGCGATCATCGATCTGGGAGGGCTCGACGTGCGAAAGCGATTTTCCTTCTTCCCTCTACTCAGCTAATTGCGAAAAAGGGCTTCTCGCGCAAGAGGCAATTTTTTCTCTGGCGCGTCACCAGGAAGAGATGCCTGAGACCGACCCCGCTCGGAGCGTTAACGACAGGCCGCCTGGCGATCGGGTACGACAGCATAACTTCGCCCCAGCAATGAGCTTGCGAGGTCGCGCACAACGCGCTATGAAGGAGTTGCACCGCCTTGTCGTGTGTCCGTTGGCCCCGGTAATTCAGTTCGAAAAGAGAACATGATTCGTGCTCCCAATCGATCCGTTTTTTGGTCGGACGACGAACGGCTGTCAAGGCTGTCCAGAAATGATGACATTTGGCACGCCGATTTTGCGTGCGTCGACAGCACGCGAGCTTCCTGGTACCACGGCGGGTCGTCGGTCCAGAGGCAGCTTTTGTCGAAATACGAGGCCGCGAACTCCGAGCTTCTCGACCTACGCCGCAGGTGAACGATCGGACTCCATCCGCCGTTTGTCCCGACCCCGTGCTATATTGCAGCAAGTGGGGCGAGCGATCTGCAATCGCTCCAATTCCTCGATCGTCTGATACGGTAGTCGAACGCGCGGGTCTGAAAGTGCCCGCCGAGGCACTGACTATGGTGCAGCGTTCTGCGTCGGTCGATCATTCAACTCAGCCGGAGCTCGGTCCCTCGCTCTCCCAGCAGGAGGGCGGATGGCAGTCCCTGCGTCTGTCGCGGAGCGCCACAGACCAATTCAAGATGTCCGGCACGCGGTGACGCTGGGAAGTCGGCGCCGCCACGCCGCTTCGGAACCACGGAGGATCATGCGACGCACCATCGAGCCTTTCGAATTCGAGCACGACGGCCGAACCTACATTTGCTCGCCTGAAGCACGGGCGGGCGGTAAGAAAGAGATCTGGTGGTGGTTCCGGGTGTCCGGCGACGCCCAGCGCTACGCGCCATTCGAGGTCGTTCCCACGGAATCGCGCGACGCGGTCGCCAAGCGTATCGTTGCGTGGCACGCGGCGATGCTCGAGCGCAGATCGGCGCCAGCCGTCTCACCCCAGGCTTGGTGGCAGCGTCGAAAGCAAGCGTCGGGAGAATGAAGCCGAGGGTCTAGCGATAGGGACTAGGAGCTGGGCTGAAGGGAACGAAGCGTTGATGTGGCGTGAGATCGTTGGAACACTCACCACCAGATCGACGCTTCGTTCCCGTTTTCGCACCTGGCCCTAGCCCCCAATCCCTGGCTCCTATTCTCTTAAGCCCCACCCCCTAGTCCCCAACCCGTCTCTGTCCGGTGAGCGACATCGAATTCGACTACGATCTCCTCGTCATCGGCAGCGGCCCTGCGGGGCAGAAGGGCGCGATCGCGGCGGCCAAGCTCGGCAGGCGCGTCGCGGTCATCGATCGACGTGAGATGACCGGCGGTGTCTGTGTCCACACCGGCACCATACCCAGCAAGACGCTCCGCGAAGCGATCCTGTATCTCTCCGGCTTCCGGCAGCGCACCTTCTATGGAAAGGACTACGTCGTCAGCGATCGGATCTCGGCGCGCGACCTCGCTCACCGCGTCCAGCGAGTGGTCGAGCGCGAGGTCGAGGTGGTGCATAACCAGCTGAGGCGCAATGGTGTCACCTCGCTCGTCGGCACGGCGCGCTTCGTCGATCCACACACGGTCGAGGTCACGCCGGAAGGGGTGCACGCGTTCCGCACCACCGCTGAGCATATCCTCATTGCGTGCGGGACGCGATCGGCGTGCACGCCGGAGATCCCACTCGACGGCCGGTACATCTTCGACGCCGATCAGTTGCCGGACGTGCCGGATCTGCCGCGTGACCTCATCGTCGTTGGCGCCGGGGTGATCGGGCTCGAGTACGCCTCGATGCTCACGGCGCTCGACATCAAGGTCACGATTATCGATCAGCGTCCGACGCTGCTCGACTTCGTCGATCGTGAGATGATCGAGGCGCTGAGCTATCACATGCGCCGGCGCGGAGCGACATTCCGGCTCGGCGAGACGGTCACCCGTGTTCAGCGTGACGAGCAGGGACGCGTCGTTGCCCACCTCGAGAGCGGCAAGCGCGTGCACGGCGGTGCCCTGCTCTACACCGTCGGTCGCCAGCCCAACAGCGATCTCCTCGAGCTCGGCGCGGCCGGTCTCGCCGCCGATCCACGGGGACGCATCCCCGTCGATGAGTATTTTCGAACTTCGGTGCCGCACATCTATGCGGCCGGCGACGTCATCGGCTTCCCATCGCTCGCGTCGTCGTCCAGCGAGCAGGGACGACTGGCAAGCAATCACATGTTCGGCGTGAACCATCGCCGCGTGAACCCCGAACTGCTGCCGTACGGCATCTACACCGTGCCGGAGATGTCGATGATCGGCCGCACCGAGCAGCAGCTCACCACGGCGAAAGTGCCTTACGAGGTGGGCGTCGCGAAATACGAGGAGCTTGCCAAAGGCCAGATTCTCGGCGACGAGACTGGTCTGCTGAAAATGCTCTTCGACCCCGAACAGCTCACGCTCTACGGCGTCCACGCCATCGGCGACGGCGCGGCCGAGCTGATTCACATCGCGCAGGCGGTGCTCGCGTTCGGTGGGACGATCGAGTATTTCCGCGATACGGTCTTCAACTATCCGACGCTGGCGGAGGCGTACAAGGTGGCCGCGTTGGCGGGACTAAATAGACTGTGACGCGTTTTGCGTTGGGCGTTGCGCGTTGCGCGTTGCGCGTATGGAAAACGAACGAAGCGTTGATGTGGTGGTGAGTGTTTGCATGACTCTCACCGATCAACGCTTCGTTCCTTAGCAACGCACAACGCCCAACGCGTAACGCTCTAGTCCACGAACGCCCACAGCAGGTCCCTGCTCTTTCGATCCAATTCGCCGACCGTTAGGCGGTACAGATCCCCACCGACGTCGCGGATGAGCAGACCGCCGGCCGGCAGCGATCGTGGCCAGTCATCGAGATGCGTCTGGAACGACCGCGGTCCATGACGCGTCTCGACCTCCCATTGCCGGATCTCCACCTCCTCCTCGATCGCGACGACGCGCGTGACCTCGAGCACGAACCCGGCCTCGGCCAGGGCGCGCTCGAGCGCGGCGCGCGATTCGTTACCTAACGACTCCGGGTCGTCGACGAGCGCGACTTCCTTCTCCTCCGCATCGCGAAGCGACAGGTGACGGTACGGCTCCGACCAGGGAAAGCACTGCCGCACCCGTACCGGCACTGGCCCGCGCGGCGTGTACGCCAACAGCCGCCCGTCCGGCGCGGTGCGCAATCGAACCGACTCCACTTCCTCAGTGCCTTCGATGTCCAATGCCGTCATGACTCACCTCGTTGGTTTGCTCACTGCAGCTGCAATTGCAACTCGTACAGCTTTCGGTAAATCCCGTTAGGCTTCGCGAGCAGCTCGCGGTGCGTGCCCGCCTCGGCGAGCCGACCCTTTTCGATCACGAACAACCGCGAGGCCCGCCGGAGCGTCGACAGCCGGTGGGCGATCGCGAAGACAGTCCGCCCGGCAATCAACCGCTCGAGTGCTTCCTGGATCTGCCGCTCTGTTTCCGTGTCGACGCTGCTCGTCGCCTCGTCGAGGATGAGAATGCGTGGGTCGTGCAGGATCGCTCGCGCGATGGAGATCCGCTGGCGCTCGCCACCGGAGAGCGTGTGTCCCCGCTCGCCGACAACGGTGTCGTATCCCTGCCCCAGCCGGCAGATGAAGTCGTGCGCATTCGCTGCCTTCGCCGACTCGACCACAGCCCCTAACGACGCCGTCGGCAGTCCGTACCGGATGTTCTCGAGCACGGTGCCGTGGAACAGATATGGATCCTGGAGCACCATGCCGAGCTGCTCGCGATAGTGGCCCGTGTCGAGTGTGCGCGTGTCGACGCCATCGATGCGCACAGCACCGCCCGTCGCGTCATAGAATCGCGCGATGAGACTCACGACCGTCGACTTGCCGCCGCCGGACGCGCCGACGAGGCCGATCAGCTCACCCGGCTGAACTTCGAAGCTCACCCCCTTGAGAATCTGCCGCACGCCATCGTACGCGAACGTCACGTTCTCGAACTCCACCCGGCCGCGCACCGGCGACAGACGCACCGGGTTGGGCACGTCGCGCACCTCCGACTCGCTGTCCAGCACCTCGAACACGCGATGCGCGGACGACGTCGCACGATTGACGGTGCGCACCATCTGCCCGATGACCTCGATGGGCGCGACGAACATCGTCGTGTACAAGAGGAACGAGACGAAGACGCCGGGCGATAGCGGATGGCCGCTGCCTAACAAGCGCGGCACGGCAAACACCCAGACGAGCACGGTCGTCGTGTGCACCGCGAACATCAGGAGCGGCCAGAAGGTCGTCCAGAGCCGGTGGATCTGATTGAACTCGGCGGTGACCGTGTCGTTGCGCTCGACGAATCGGCCGATCTCCCGCGTTTCCTGGTTGAATGCCTTGACGACACGGATTCCTGGAATGGTGTCGCCGAGAACGTCCGTGAGCCGCGACCATTTGCGCCAGGCGCGAATGAAGCGCGCGTTGAGCGTCTCACCATGCCAGTAGATCAACCAGCAGAAGAGTGGGACGGGCAGCGTCATCACGAGGCCGAGCCGCCAATCGAGCGTCAACAGCACGACACCGAGGCCAAGCAGCATGACGATGGACAGCGACACGTCCACGACACCGAAGGCGATGAACTCCCAGAGGCGATCGGTGTCCGCCGTGACACGCGTGATCAGACTTCCCGTCTTCTTGCGCGAGAAGAAGGACAGGCTCAAGCGCTGGATGTGTCCATAGAGCTCGGCGCGCAGGTCGCGTGCGACCCATTCGCCGAGCACCGACATGAGCCGCAACCGGACGTGCGCCGCCGCCTGCCGCACGACGTAGAGCAGCGCCATCGCGCCGACGGCGAGCCACGCGAGTCGCGACGCTTCGGAGCGAGCGAGCAGCCCCGCCTGCGCCGGCCTAACGACGCGGTCGAGCAGGAAGCCCGCGAGATAGGGCGGAACGAGACTGGCGAGCGTGACGACCGCGGCAGCGATCAAGCCGATTGTTACCTGTCGTCGGTAAGGCGATAGGTAACCGAGCAGTCGAAGGATGACGGCGCTCTCGCGGCCGGCGACCAGCGCCTGCGCGTCGCGCACGGGACGTGCGACCGCATCGGCATAGACGCGGTCGGCGTCCTCCGGCGGCGGTGTGACGGCGCGGCCGGCCAGCGACTCCTCGAGCACGAAGCGAATGTTCTCGACCGCTCCTCGCTGACGCTGGGTGTACCGGACCGTCGCGAGGGGTTGCTCGTCGGGCCCGCCGAGCAGCAGCAGCGTGTTGGCGCTCAGGCCTGGCGTGACCTGAACGGTGCGGATGTGCTTCCGGTCGATTGATTCGATGGTCCAGCTGCCCGTGACCGCTGGCGTAGCGAGCGCGACGTGCCGTGTGCCTAACGCGATCCAGGACTCCCCAAGTGTTAGTGCCTCGTCGAGGTCGGCGAGCGCGTAGAGAAGGATGCGTTCGCCTCCCCAACCCTGCTCGATGAGCGCGCGCAGCTCGGCGGGCACTTGTGCGGGCTGGCGTATATAGCGGCTGATAATCTCGTGATTCATCGTCGTGATCCACTGAAGTGGGTGGCAAACAAAACGGCCTTTCAGGTCTGGCGAAGCACCCGAAAGGCCGGATCACGACATCGAATCCCGCTCTTCTAGGGTGCTCGACCTCCGGCGTCGTAGACGCCGAAAATCCGCGTTCCCGGGCGCACGTCGCCCTGGAGCACCCACGCGAGCGGCGCGGTGCGGCGGATGGTAGAGGTGAGCGTCGAGAGCTGTATCATGACCGGATTCGGGAGCCCTATTGCAAAGTGCCTGAGTACCCAGTATAGCGATTTGCGTTGGGCGTGCGCAAGACAGTGGTTGGTGACTGGTGGTTGGTGGCTGGTGAATACGGATGGCGGCGCTTCGCGCCGCTTCCACTCTTAACCAATCACCAACCACCAGTCAC
>DASXPH010000112.1:0-31737 GCA_036493735.1 Gemmatimonadaceae bacterium | reverse complement strand
GAGTTGGAATGATCGGGGAATATGCTCTCAATTCGCAGCCGCAGCTATCGTCGAATGATGCAATTCGGCTCGCCAGGCGGCTTCACTTCCAGCACGCGAGTCACGTACAGCTCGTAGTCCGCGGCGCCAAGATGGCCATACCCATCTCCAATCCGTCGATGCGCAGCGGGGCCGCGGAGAATGCCGCGGACTCGCACATAGTAGGTCATCGTATTCGCGCCGCCACCGATATTGCTGTCCGACCAACGAGTTCCCACGGTTGCGCCAGGGCCGAGGCTGATCCAGACCTTCGCCGGCGCGCTTCCATTGCAGCCGCGAAAGATGCTGCGCTCGAATCCTGTCTCCCACTCGCCGGTGTACTCTCGCGGCGAATCGGTGCTCGTATTCGTCGATGGTGAGTCTCTGTGTTAGCAAAGACTCGATTGCGGCACGTACTGAAATTCTCACAGGCCGACGGTGATCGGTGAGGGTTTGAAGCCCCAGAAGGTGAGGTAGATGCCAAGGGAGAATTCCCATACCGCGATGGGCAGCGTCGCAATCGCGGCCGGCGCGCTGACAGCTCCAATGAGCCCGACGAGAACGCCGAACCATGCCGCGACGAGCAGAGCCGCTCCGATGAATCCAAGCACCGGGAGCCAGCGAGGCACCAGGCGCGCCTGGTAGAGGAGGGAGCCGAGCAGCACGCCGTTCACCGCCGGGATAAAGCTTTGGGCAAAGAAGAAGGTCCACCGATATTGCTCGGCGAGTCCCTGGGCAGTGGCCAGGGCAGCGCTTCCCGCGCCGGATTGCCGCAGGCTCACGATCGACATCAGGCTGACGATGCCGACGTAGATCGTGGCGGCCTCCAGGGTGCGCGAGGCGACGAATCCCACCGCGCGCGCCTCACCCTGTCGCTTGACGACCGGATAGAGAGTAACCGCGGTTCCGATCCCGGCGAGCGCCACGATCATCTCGAGGAGGACACCGAGAATCACCGGAGTGTCTGGTCCGGGACTCAAGACGAACCTCGGCCCCCGCACTGAGCTGTAGAGCGCAAGGGTCGGGATCGACACGAAGGTGAGCAGATAGAACAGGCCAGCGGCCAACGAGTACTTCCGCAGCGAGGTCATACCGACTCCGCCTGGCATCGAACGTCGCGAAGAAGGTGGCTGGCTGAGCAGCGTTTCTGTCGTCATCCGCGGGAACTTGCGCGCCGGCTTCCGCGCTGTCCAGCCGTTCCACCCAGATGCTGCTGTGACTGCGTTAGGCGATAGGCGAACTAGGCCTCGTCAGGCCACCGCGGCGGCTCTCTCCACTCGAGCTTCGTCTCCGGCAAACGCCTCGGCGAATGCACGACCGACGTACATCTCGGGCGGCGTGACGCCCAGTGCCCAGGCGGCGGTCGCGGGGACGTCGAGAAGATGCCCTCGGTCGAGCGTCATCCGCTGCACGGAACCACCGGCGAGCATCAGTGGAATCGTCCAGTTGAGCGGATGCTCCTCAGCGTGATCGTTCACAGTAACGCCGCCGCCGCCGTGATCGGCCAGCGCGATGACGAGCGTGTGAGGATCGCTGCTGAAGGACGTCAACTTCAGCAGCAGGCCGATGGCAGAGTCCAGCCGCCGGCAGGCATCGCCGTACTCCTTGGTCATCCAACCGTGAGCCTCGCCTGCCTGATCAGCATCGGCCCAGTGCATCACGATGAGTCCGCGATCCTGCGTCCGCAGCGTCTTGCTGGCGGACATGATGATTTCCTGCGCCGTCGCGCCGGCGAAATGGGCCTCGGCGAAACCGAGGCCCTTGGCGATGCGGCGCGCGGTGACGCGATAGAGCGCGGGTAGGCCTCTCATGAATACCGCGCTCGGGAGGCCAGCCTGCGACAGCACCGCCGGGAGCGGTAGGAGCGGCGTTTTTGGTCTCGGAACGTGAGCGCTGTCCCTCAGAACGCCATGAGTCTCCGGCGAGACGCCATTCATCAGCGACGTCATCGCGGGCCAGGTGCAGCTCGGCGAGACGGTGCGGGCGGACATGGTGGACGCCCCGTTCAGCGCCAGGGCGCGAATGTTCGACAGGTCGAATGCATCGATCGCATCCGGGCGCAGCCCGTCGAGGATTACGATGATAACGCGGCGAATAGCCGTAGGCGCAGACATTTTCAATTCTCCGGAAGAGCAAGAGAATCAAGAACCGTTCCGCGTCATGGACGTGCGAACAGGATTCGTCGGACTTGTAACGGCTCTGTCCCGATCAGACGCACGGCTTCGATCTGATTCGGGAGAGATCAGTCAATGTGACGTCGCGCGCGATTGCAGGGTTACCGCACGGCGCGCAATGAGGAGCCGATCATCCGTCATCGCGGCCAACGGCACATTAGCACAGAGGTAATGTCGACTCGTGTGCACTAGACGCTGGTCAGTTCGTACAGCCGTAATGCGTTTTCGGCAAATTGGCACTGAACGCTCCATCCACTCTGCTGTCCCGCGAGCTCGAGCTCGGACTGAGTTGGCATCCAGAGCTCCCACCACTCGCCCAACTCGCCGCGGTATTTGATCCGGGACCTCACCAAGCCTGCTGGTCGACCCGCTGCTCGATTCCGGTCGTGATAGGCGAGGTGCTCAGGGTCAGCGGTACTCACCGGATCGCGTATCATCGCGAGAAGGCGTGCGGCAGGCCGGCACAATGCTCGGAGAGTTTCGAGTCGACGAGGAAGCGTGTCGGGACGTTGGCCGATGCCGAGTGTGTTGCCCATGCAGATGATCGCGTCAAACGGTCGCAAATCCAGCGGCAACGCATCGATGTTGGCGACCCGCGCATCTCTGCAGCCGCGCTCGCGACAAACGGCGATTGCGCCTCGAGAGATATCAATCGACGTAACTACGAGTCCGCGCTCTTCGAGAAAGCGAGCGTAGCTGCCGGCGCCGCAGCCGAGATCGAGAACACGCCCAGTCAGCGTCTCGAGGGCATGCCGTTCAACAGCGTTGCGCGGCGCTTCGAAGTATGCCGCGGCCGAGGGAACGTGCTGCGTCTTACCATCGTCGCGAATGAATTGGTGCGGATGGGACTCGCCGCGCCAATGATCCAGGTAGATCCGGCCCCAGAGGTCCATTGTCGAACGGCAAATTAGGCAGTCGGCGGCGCCTTCCGGGAGCCGACAATCACGCCGAGCAGCAGCGTGAGCGCCGCCATCGCTTCCGCGCCCGCGGTGAGAGCTGCCATCCACGAGCGCGGATGGGTAGGCCACGCGAGCAGAGCGAGCGCGGCGAGCGCGCAGGTGCCTGCGCCCAATGCACTCGCCATCGTGAGGCGGATCCAGGTCTTTGTGGACATTCGATCCTCCAGTCCTTCAGAGCACTCTAATGTGCCAGAAGCACATTATGCGGCCGGCCACGGGAAGGCGAGGCGGAGCAACTCTTCCCAGTCGGGCATGGCTGGTGTGTGGACGGGTTGCTCGCTGCCAGGCGAAACGGTTAGAGACGAGGTGCTCACGCGACGTGGAATCACTGCCCGCGGTAGCACGCGCACTTCACCTGTGCCCGCGCTAAAGGTGAGCCCGGCTTGGGAGCCGCTCCCCGGCTGCTCTCCCATGTCCGGGTAATCCGCCGGTAGACCGGCGAATATTCTCCAGGTTGTGCCGTGAGCGTCTACGAAATCAGAGTGATCCATGTTGGTTGATCTAGCGTTCGTTAGGCATGGGCACGACGGCGAGCCGGTGCAACGTCGTGGCCAATGCCAGCCAATCGACTTCGGTTTCTTGAGAGACGGCGAGCGAATGCTCCAGATATGCTGCAACCTCATTGTCACGCGCGCCGGCATCGAACATCGCAGCGATTGTCTTCGCGAGTTCGCCTCGCGAGGCATCGGTTGGCTCGGCATTGCCCCGGATTCGTGTGAGCTCCTCGACGATGCGGTTCATCCATTCCTGGGTTTCGGCATTGGGCCGGCGTTTGCGTGTCGCCGGCTCTTCGCGGATGAACTCTCCTTTCTTGGGCATCGGATCACACGCTGAATCAAGAGGGTAGGCCATGCGAATCTGCTAATGTCCTTCGGACCAGACAACGTGACGCGTCTTGCCGCGGTGATCGGTCTGACTCACGACCTGTGCCCGCGGCATCTGGGCTTCGTCGAACGCGGACAGAGTCGCCGTCACCGAATCATCATTAATGGGGCCTACGAGAATGCGTCCCGCTTCTCTGACCAAATCGCGCGCGATGCGTTTGAGCAGCACGACTTCCTCGCCATGCGGCACATACTCGAGTCCGACCCGCAGGGCGTCGAACCGGAGGGGCGGAGACCAGTCGCTGACATTCCCGGTGAAGATGTGAGCCGCCAAGTCGGGCAATCGACTTCGCGCTGCTTCGGCAAGCCTGGGATTCAACTCCAGCCCATATAGATCGAGATCTTGGCCGCGTTCAGGTGCCCAAGCGGCGAGCGATTCCAGGAGATGGCCATTGGCGCAGCCAACATCCAGAAACTTCCCGCTGATCGGTGCAGCGAGGAGCAGTAACCACCGCGCTTCGCGCCACAGTAGTTCGTCGCCGTCAAAGCCGGACTGCCAGCGGGGATCATCGTCCGCGAGGTAGGCATCGCCGAGCGCCGCGGCCACCTGCTGTTGCCACTCAGCGCGTGTGATCGCACGAGTATCGAAGCGCTCTGTGGCAGCGTCGATCAGGCCTTGTGCGCGGGCCTTTCGGCGCGCACGCGCTTCCGGGTCAAGATTCATATGCAGGTCTAAGGCGGAACAACAGTCAGTCGCTTGATCCTCCCATCGCGTAACAGTATCACGCTACCTTACCGACGGTCTGCTGCGACGGTCGTTAGGTGCGCGCTGACATTGCGGAGCGTCGCAATGGCTGAGCGGAAATGAAATGAACAAGATCGCCGACCGACCGAAGCCGGCGGTAATACGGATTGGCCTCCCACTCACCAGGAACACGCTCGCACTGCTCCACGAGGGCTGGTATCAGATACTCGATCTCCTCACTATCGAGTCCAAGGTCGTCGTCGAAGCGATCGCTGGGGCGCAGCGGAAAGTGCCACCCGTTCAATTCGGTGAGAGGCATCATCGCGTTCCACACGGCGCGAATTGCCCATGGATCGAGGGGATCCGCTGCGCGTCGATCGAAGGCGCGCGCTAACGAGCCAATGTCCTCGTTCACTCGGTCGTTCGTCATTGGACACACCCATCGCCGCCGCATGCGCTGGCTCAGGAGCGTTGCTGCATCGAACGCGGCAAGAATACTCAGGCCTGGCACAGGTTGAGCGAGCAGCAAGGCAAGGAGGCCGCCGGCAATGGCCGTGAGAACAAGCCAGCCAGTCACGCCGGGCTGGCGCTCCGGAAGCGGGCCAATCCATCGAGAAAATCGCGCGTGCATTGCTGGCATGTTGCTCGCTAACGACACAGTTCAGTTGCGGAGTGGTCGACATCCAGTCGTGGAATCTCGAAGCGCGGCAAGGTTGAAATTCTGATGTTGGACTCGGAGGGAGCCGAAACTCGGCTCCATCGAGACGCCGCGAGCGGATCCCGAAGCTCCTGTCGTCCGGAAGGCAACGTCGTATCGACCGTCATGATCCGCGCGGACACCGATCGCGCGCGGTTCGAGCGAGCTTCGCCGGTGCCGGAGCCATCGCGTTTGCTCTGGGCCGATTCGATACCCTCGGAGACCACGAACGAGGTATCCGTGCGCGAACTATCTCAAGTGTATCCTTGTCGCTCCACAAACCATTCGGCACGACGGACTGCGAAGTCCCGCGGATCCCGTGGCTAGGTTTCGATTCGTCCTTGAAGCCGAGCGATTGCGCCAGCCACGAATGCGCGATAGCCGTCCTCAGCTAGGAAATCGAGTCCAGCCTCTGCTCGCGCTGCCGCCTCGCGCGCCTCCGCGCGACGTCCCTGCTCCAGCAGCCCATCTCCGACATTGAGATTCAGCGAAGCGAGCAAGCCGTTAACGCGGGCGTCCCCCGCCGCGCGGGCCGCTTCCGCGTGTGACGCGGCGCGCGCATCCCACGCGAGCTTCTCGGCCATGGTCGCCTGGACGCGCGCCACATAGTGCGCTGCCACCGCCGCCTCGAAGTCGTCCGCTCGCGCCGCCCAGGCACGCGCGAAGAACTCAGTCGCGGCGGCGGCATCGCCGCCGACCGCCATCCCGGCAGCGCACAGCGCCAGCACCGAATTGTCCGGATCAAGCTCAATTGCTTTGCGTCGATGCACTGTGCTCTACTGAGACTGAGATTGAAGAAGACATAAGAGAAGAAGCAGTGATCGAACCGCGGCTAGCCGAGCCCATTGTAGAAGCTCGGGCGGCCGCGTAGATGCAACGCGGCATGCGCGACGAGCTCGATCGCTACGAAGAGCGCCCCCGCTATCGCCCACGTCAACCACACCAGCGGTGCGCGCCCAACGAGGAAGCGGAGCGTCAGCTGCACGCCGAGGGCCAGGAGTATGCCGCCGCCGAACCAGACCGCGAGTCGCGCAATGCGTCGAATGGTGCGGCTCGCCGGAAGGCGCGGCCGGAGGCCGTTCAGGTACAGGAGATCGATCCAGTGGCCGCCGAACGAGGGCCAGAGCATCAGGAGACTGAGGACGGGCCATCGCTTCAGGCCACCGGCGCCCAGCGAAACGAGCGCCCCTGCGATCAAGGCAATGCTCAGCGTTCTCGTGAGCGTTACGCGAAGTGGCTCGCGGTATGGGCGCCACGCAGTCGTTAGACCGTTAGGTGGTTGCATCGGGCTCAGGTTCCGAAGCCGGCGGGTGCACGACCTTCCACGGAGTACTCAGGGAATCGTCATCGGGTTCGCTCGGCGCGCCGGGATCCGAGAACTCCCACTTGATCAACGCGCCAAGGCGAATGAGCCCGTCCAGATAGCGACCTGCTGCCTCCATGCTGCCGCGGTCGCGCAGGTGAACTGCCACAGTCGTGGGATCGAGGAGAGTCGCCGGGCCAAGTCCGAGTTTGCGTCCGATGGGACCCTTGAAATAGTCGTCGTCCACGTGCTTTGGCGTAGTGCTCGGACTAACCCAAACGCGAATAGTGGCACCTGGGGAAACAGCGCGAACGGCAGCGAATTGGAGGTGGCCGTGAGGGCCTTCGTCGGCGTCGATCACGGTATCACGCGAGATCCCGTACACGAACACTGGAACGCTTAGAACGCGGTAGCCTCCGGCCGCCAGTGGAATCGCACGAAGCACCTCGATTCCACGTTGGCTCCGGCGCACTTCGACGAGCAGCTGCTCGTTATCGGCTCCGTTTGATTGATCGTCCACGATCCCCACTGCTCTGCGGTCATCCTTTCGGGTGATTGTGGCGAAGGCCAAGATTCACCGGTTCGGCTGATGCTCGTGCAGCCTGACAATGCCACATTGAGCGATCAGTCATCAACTCTCAAGCCCTCGGAGGCTCAGAAGATGAAGCGCGCCATCTCCATTGTCAGCGGGATGCTCGTCGTCGCTAGCGCCGTTGTCGCCACCGTTAGTGCCGAGCCGCCTACGCCGTCGGCGGGGGCTGTAGTCGCCGCCGGACCGGGTCCGGAGCACGCTCGCCTGACGGCCATGAGCGGCACCTGGGACGTGGAGCTGACGTTCTGGTTCCAACCGGGAAGGCCACCGGTCGTGAGCAAAGGCGTGTCGACCATTCGGCCCCTGTTCGACGGGTCGTTCATCGAAGAGAAGATCGACGGTCTGCTGAATGGCGTACCGTTCACGACGCTGGCGTGGACTGGCTTCAACACGAGCACCCATCAATACGAAGCGACACGGATCGCCAGCACGAACACCATTCAGATTGCGGAAGCCGGAGCGTGGGACGACGCAGCGCATCACTTCGAGCTGAAGGGTTCGTACATGCTGGCGGGTCAGACGTGGACGCAGCGCACCGTGATGGAGCCGACGTCCGCGACCACGATGGTCGTCGCGAGCTATCTCAGCTTCGGAAAGGTGCCGGAGTGGAAGGCAGTCGAGATTCGCTACACGAAAAGGGCGACGTAGCGAAAGGTTCGAGCTCGAGAATCGTTAGGTGGATGTTGGTTCGTACGGGAGCTCGTCCGGGCGACAGCCCACGTAATCGGGAGACGGATCCGCCGCGAACTGCACGGCGTCGATAGCACGATCGCCCTGACCGAGTGCTTTGGCCACGCGGTGCATTCCATCCATCACAGCGCCATTTGCCGTGCGTATGATCGGATACTTCAACTCCGCCTCCTGAACAAGGCGCGCGTGTGCCGCGAACGAGCGCCACGTGGGCGCTTCGTCGTCACCGAAAAAGGGCTCATCGAGCTCGCGGATCTCCGCCAACGGAACGGCGCGAGCAGGGAACTCACGAGAGAGATGCACGAGCCTGTCCACGTCCCAGGCGAGCAACCCGTCTGGTGACTGACGGAAATAGTACTGTTTACGCATCGGTGTGTGCTTTCATCTCGAAAAGAGTCACTACGGGCGGATGTCGGAAGATGAGAGGCCGGCATCCCCCAGCGCGGCGGCAACCTCGTCATATCGTTGAATCTCCGCCACCTGCCCAGCAACTACGCGAAAACGCGTCGAGACATTTGCCTCGCCGCGGACCGCGCCGCTCGCCGCATCGCGCCAGATGCCACGCTGCGCGACGACCACCGCGTCACCGCCCACGTAGATGGCTTGCGTCACGAACGTTGTCCTTGCGTGGCCAAGCCAGGTGCGTAGCACGTCCCTCCCGCGCCCAGTGCCGCGCGGCCCGATGATCTCCACGTCCGGAGTGGTGAGCTTGAGCGCGGTCTCGATGTCGCCAGCGTTGACGGCGTCGAGCCAGGCGAAGACGGTGTCGGTCGGCGGCGAAGGCACGATGGCGTCGAGGCGTATCTTATGGATCACCCCTCGGCCGCGGCGACAAGCGCCGGTGACTGGCGATCTCCAGTCGCCACGAGTGCTGCTGCCGCGAGATCGCCGGTCACGTTGAGCGCGGTAGCGAACGTGTCGGGCAGCGCATCCACCGCGATCAAGATGCCAATCCCTTCCGCTGGCAGCCCGATCGCGAGGAACAGTGGCGTGAGCATGATGAACGCCCCACGCGGAACGCCCGGCGCCGCGAACGCCAAGAAGATGGCGGCAAACGCCACGGTCGCGAGCTCGCGCGCGTGCAGCGGAACGCCGTAGAACCAGCCAATGAACAGGGCGCCGATCGTCCACGACACTGGCGCCGCCAGCTTGAACGTCGTCACGGCGAGGGGCAGCACGAAGCCGGTGATGCGGTTCGGAAGTGCGAGTCCACGCTCTCCGCTCTCGATCAGCGCCGGAAGCGACGCGATCGATGAGCTCGAGCTGAACGCGATGAGTTGTGCTGGAAGGGCGGCTCGCGCAAAGCGACCGATGGGAATGCCGCCGAAGAGAGCCACGATCGGGTAGACGAGCAATATCACCGCGACGCATGCGATCGAGTACGCGACGATGTAGGCCCCGATGGCGCCGGCGACCGAGCCGCCAAGATGCGCGGCGATGGGCAGTACGAGAGCGAATACACCGACTGGTGCCGCCAACACCACCCATCGCACGATCAGCAGCATCGCTTCGCCGAGGGCGCGTGCGAGAGTCACGAGCGGAGTGCGTGTCGACTCCGGGCTGCGAGCGATCGCGATGGCGAGGATCAGCGTAAAGAGAATGAGCGGCACCATCGCGCCGTTCGCCGCGGCGGCAATGGGGTTTGGCGGAATCAACGACGTCAGCCACGCGCTGAAGCTCTGATTCTGCCCTGCGGCCGCCAGCTGATTGGCTGCTTCGACCGCACCTGCCGGCAGCGACGGCCTGGCGCCTGCCGTCGACGGAAGAGGTAGCAGCGCGAATAACGCCGACGCAAGCGGTATTACGACTGCCGCGATGACTGCCAACAACAGCACGAACACGACAAGTGTGCGGCCTCCGATTCGGCCGATCGCTCCGAGATCCGTAGCCGATGCAACGCCCGTGATGAGCAGGGAGACCACCAATGGGATGACTGTCATCCGAATGGCGTTCACCCAGAGGGTTCCAAGGGGCGCCAGCGCATCGGCCGCATCGATCAGCGTCTTGCTGCCGGACGCGGCGATGAGCGCGCCGCCGCCAATCGCAGCCGCGAGTGCTACAAGAACGCGTGTGCTCTCTTTCATCGTCGGTGATGAGAGGTCTTACATCATGAGGTCGCCGCCGTTGATATCGAGCGACGTCCCGGTCATGTATCCCGCCGCTTCGGATGCGAGAAAGCAAATGAGGTCGGCGACTTCCAGTGCGGTGCCGAGACGCGGGATCGGATAGCCTGCCGCCAATCGTTCGAGCAGCTCCGGCGTGGCATTCTCGTGCGTCAGCTCCGTATCGATCATGCCAGGACACACCGCGTTCACGGTAACCCCGAACTTTCCCAGCTCTTTCGCCGCGGCCCTGGTCAACCCCAGCAGGCCAGCCTTGGAGGCCGTGTAGTGCGCGCCACCCAACGTGCTGACCATGCGCCCCGCGGATGAGGAAATGTTGATGATCCGGCCGTAGCGCTGCGCCTGCATCGTTGGCAGCACCGCCTTCGTGAGAAGAAAGGGCGCCGTCAGGTTCACCTCCAGCGCCTCACGGAACTCCTGCACCGAGAGATTTGGAAAGCGGGTCGAGCGCGCGAAGGCGGCGTTGTTCACGAGGATGTCGACGCGACCGAAGCGTTCGAGGGTGCGATGGACGATATCCGCCGGCGCACCATCGGCGGTGATGTCGCCCGGCGCGGAGAGCGCCCGCTCGCCGAGCGATTCCGCTAATGCGTCCGCGCGGGCCGCGTCGCGAACGTTGACAACGACGCCCGCGCCGCGCTCATACAACCGCTCGGCGGCGGCACGACCGAGGCCGCGAGCGGCCCCGGTGACGATCGCGACGCGACCGGTGAAGTCCAGCGGCACATCGGAGCTTCGCTCGTCACGCGCTTCACTCGGGCGAATGAGGCAAGTCCGGTTGGAGACGCGCGAATATGGCGGTCTACCAGGAGGTCAGCAAATGCAGTGCGACGAAAGCGTCCGGCCCTGGAGGACCAGACGCTTCGCCACAATCTACGTACTGCTCTCACGGCTCCGGCTTTACGACTACTGGCTTCGCCGAAAGGCGCACCTGAGATCCGGTCTGCAAGCTGTCCTTGAACTGCGCCGCCAACTTCGTGACGTCGATCGGCATCTCGTCAGGCATTCCATACACACGTTGGAGACTCGTCTGCGCCTTCGCGTAACTGCTGTCCGCCGCGAGTGCGGACTGGTACGCGTCTGCCGCCGAACCCGGGTGACCGGTCCGCTCGAGCGCGACGCCAAGGTTGTTGGCGAACGACGGTGCGTCGGGGCGAAGCTCTACCGCCCGCGCCAGCGGCATGAGCGCTTCCGCATAACGACCCTCGTCGATCAGCAGCAGCCCAAGATTGTTCATCGACCAGCTGTCATTCGGATCGAGCGACAGCGCGAGCCGGTACGACACCTCGGCGGCATCACGACGACCGAGCGCGCTCTGCACGCGTCCTCGCATGCGCTGCACTTCGGCCGATCCCGAGTCCAGCGCCACGGCGCGCTCGATCTGCCGGAACGCATCCTCTGGCTGACCCTGGTCCAGCAGCAGACGGCCGAGATTGAGCAGAGTTTTAACATTGGTAGAATCGATCGTGAGTGACTGCTCGAGTGCCTCCCGCCCGCGATCAAGATCGCCGTGCTTCCACGCCGAGAGACCGAGCATGTAGTAGCCGTAGGCATTGCGCGGGTGACGGTCGACGTATACGCTGAACGATTCCTCTGCCTCGGCGTACTTCTGCTGCGTGTACGCGGTTTGCGCCGACGCGAAGGTCACGACGGGCGCTTCCTTTTGAACGGAGTCGACGTCGCCCGACGCCGCTTGGGGCGTGACGACGGCAGGCGCCGCCGACGACAGGGTCGTGTCGACCTTCTTCTTCTCTCCCCGTGATACACAGGCGCTGATGGCGAAAACAATGGACATGACGACGCTCGTCACGATGGCGATTCGAGAGATGCGGTCCGCGCGAGACATAGAATCCTCCTGAGATGTGGTTGTCGGTGACATCGCGGGACCATGGAAAGGCAAGCGGATGTCCCGATCCACGGAGGAATCGGATGGCAGCGTAACTGCTTGTGGTTCAGTGAGATGCCTTCTGGCGTGGCTCGGTGCGGTGGCGCGTTCGTGTTCGCGCGGACACGTTTTTTCGACGGCTATGTGTCCGGTTGGACACGATGACAACTGTGCCTACTTCTCCCGCGCGCTGAGGCCGTGGCGGCGCATGATCTTGAGCAGGCTCGCATGGTCCGCCAAGCCGAGCTGCTGCGCGGTTCGGGTGATGTGCCACTCGTTCTGCTCGAGCGCGGCGACGATGATCTGACGCTCCGCTTCGGCCTTGCGCTCGACAAACGTTCGCGCTTCGGTATTGCTCGCCAAGCGAGGCGAGCCTTCTATCACATCCGCCGGCACATGCTCCGCGCCGATCCGGTCGCCATCCGTTGCAATGAGCATACGCTCAACAACGTTCCTGAGCTCGCGCACATTATTCCGCTTCCAGTCGTACGCAGCGAGCAGCTCCAGTGCCTCGGGTGCGATCGATTTCCGACGGATGCCAAATCGCGCACTCACGGTCGTGATGATTACGTCGACAAGCTCCGGCAGGTCCGACAATCGTTCGCGCAGTGACGGCACGCGGAGGATGTGGACCGCCAGTCGAAAGAGCAGGTCCTGACGGAAGCGGCCCGCCGCGACGTCGGCCTCGAGATCGCGATGTGTTGCGGCAATCACGCGCGCGGGGACGGGAATCGGGTGCATCGACCCGACGCGCACGACCTGGCGCTCCTCGAGTACACGGAGAAGCTTTGCCTGCGCGGGGGCGGGAAGCTCGCCGATCTCGTCGAGAAAGATGGTCCCCTTACCGGCCGACTCGAAGGCGCCCTTGCGCGTCGCATTTGCGCCCGTGAACGCGCCGCGTTCGTGGCCGAACAACTCGCTCTCGATGAGACTTTCGGCGAGTGCGCCGCAATTCACGGCCACGAATGGCTCGCGCTCCTTACCACTGAGGCGGTGCAGATCTCGCGCGACCAGCTCCTTGCCCGAGCCGCTTTCGCCGACGATGAGCACCGTGCTCGGGATCGGCGCGACGCGCGCGATGGCGTCCTTGAGCTTCTTCATCGCCGGACTCGTGCCGCGGAGTGCGGTATCCTCCGCCGCATAACGACGCAACTCGACGACCTCGCTCACGAGCGTGCGGTGCTCGATCGCATTTGCCACCTCGCGAGCGACGCGCTCGACAGGATCTGCCTTGTCGACAAAGGAGTACGCGCCGAGCTTGATCGCTTGAGCGCAGCGATCGAAGTCGCCGGTGCCGGTGTAGACGACCACCGGCATCTCCAACTTGCGCTCGCGCATCGCGCGCAGCACCGCGAAGCCGTCCTTGCCGGGCATCTCGAGGTCGAGCACGACGCAGTCAACGGAGTCTCTCGAGAGCGTCGCGAGCGCGTCGTCGCCGTCGAAGGCGACCAGTGTGTCGAACCCGCCAATGCGTGCCAGATCGTACGCGTACTGCTCGGCCATCGGCCGCACATCGTCGACGATGAGAACTGTCGTCATGCAGGGGAAAGTGATTGCGGAGGCAAATCGATCGTGAACGTCGTGCCGCGCCCCGGCACGCTCTCCACGCGCAGGTCGGCAAGGAGATCCGCGGCTAGACGGCGCACCACAGAGAGCCCCAGACCCGTTCCTCCCGGCTTAGTCGTATGAAAGTCTTCGAACGCGCGCGTGAGCTCGTCATCAGACATCCCTTTGCCGGTGTCGGCCACGATGAGCCGAACTCCGCCCGAGGGCGCGCGCGCCGTCTCGAGCGTGACCTCCCCTCCAGACGAAGGCAGGCTCTCGATCGCATTGCGAAGCAAGTTGTCGAGAATGCGGCGAAGGAGCACGGGATCGCCTAACGCTGTCGTTGGCGTGTCGGCGATCCGCGTTTTCACGACGACGCCGTCGGAGCTCGCCGAGTGGGCGGCATCGCGCGCGACGGCGCTCGCGTCGAAGGCACGGCGATCGAAGCGCGGCGTGAGGCGTGCATAGTTGCGTGCAAGCGTATCGAGATAAGCGATGCTCGAGTCGAGCGTCGCGCGCCGCTCGGCGAAAACCGCCGGTAGCCGTTCGGGCTCGCGTTCCTGCACCTGGGCGAGGTGCTGTACAACGTTCCGGATCGGAATGAGACCATTCTTGACGTCGTGGTTGACCTGTCGCGCCATTTCGCCTCTCGTCGCTCGCCGCTCGGCGTCGAGCAGCTGCGCGGCGTTGGCGCGTAACCGCCGGCCCATCACTCCGAAGCGGCGAGCGAGCGTCCCGATCTCATCATCGCGCGCGGTGGTGAGCTCCAACTCAGGGCCCTCGAGCGAGATCGATGAGGTCGCCCGCGCCAGCGCAGCGAGCGGCTTGCTGATCCCCGCCGACAGCCAGAACGCGATAGCGAGACCGGCGAGTGCGGCCGCGCCAAGGGCGACACCGAACCAACGATCGATATCGTGAAGGAGTGCCTCGAGCTCGCCGCTCGTGTGGGTGACGACAATGCGCGCCGGCGCCAGCTGCATCGAGTCGCCGAGCGCGCTGATGTAGGAGAGCTGCTCGGCCCCCGAGACCAGCCCCGTGGCGGCTGTCTTCGTGGTGTCGGAGGCGATCGTGTCATCGGGCGTCACCAGCGAAACGGTGAACTCGCTGTCGCGCGCGAACCGATCGAGAAAGCTCCGATCAATCGTCAGGCCGCCGACGAGCGTTAGTACGCGTGATCCGATTCGTGTCGAGTCCACGCGCGCCAGCACGAGCATCGGTCCCTCTGGCGCGCGGACCCTAACGACCGTCGGCTGGTCGGCCGCGTTCGCGAGAAGACGCGGCAGTTGCGGCTCGAGACGATCGTACTCGTTGCGAAAATGGCCGGAGCTGATGATCCGTCCGGCGTCGTCCTGGAGCTGGAGCATCGAAAGCCCAGTCACCTGCATGGCGTTGCCCGCCCAGTCGAGAAGAAACGCCCTCTCCGCGGGTGCGCCCTGTACGGCAACTCGGAACCGGTTGTCGTCGCCGAGCGATCCCACAAGCGAATGGAGGCGTGTCGACACATCCGCGTTCTGGCGCGCCAGATCCTGAATTGCGACTCGGGCGAGCGCGTCCACACGGCGTTCGTGTTGCGCCGTTAGGCGCGCGGTGACCTGGCGCCGAATTCCCGCGGCCAGCAGCGACAACGAGATCAGCGTCGCGGCCGCGAAGGCGAGGAGCAGTCGGGTGCGGAAGCTCACGGCCGAGGCTCCCTCTGTGCGAAATGGAGTGTGCCACTCCAGTCGACAGTGGCCGAAACGCGATTGCGGCTCATGATCGCGCTCTCGCGCGTATCGATGAGCGCGAGGACTCGCGCATCCGCGGAGGGCCCTGCGATCAGCCAGGGAGCTGACGACCGGAGCTCGCGCAGGTCGTCGCACGGTGACAACGAGACTCGCGTCAGGTCGAGAACGTACGCCAGCTCGCCGCCGTCACGCAGCGCACGTGCGAAGGCGTCGGGCGAGAGCCCCGCCGCAACGCTGTGCACGTCGAATGCAACCAAGCGTTCGGCGAGCCCGCGCGCGATGGCATCCTCGCGACGGTAGACGACACGGTTCGAGCGGCCATTGGCGACTCGCGCCGCCGGAAGCGAATCGAGAATGGTGCCGCAGGCTGGGCTTCCATCCCACCAGTATGGCGGTTGCGCCGCCCGGGCTTCGGCGCGAACAGCGTCGTGCGCGAGCGATATTCGCAGCGCCGCGGATTCGGAATCAGGCCGCAGCAACGCCGACGCAATCATCGGCGCAGCGCCGGACAGAGCGAGCGCGTACGTGCGCCTCCATGGCAGCGTCACGGCTTCGAGATTCGGGCGGGCGGCGGCGTACGCGACGGCCATCTTATCGTCGGTGACGAGGACGTCGCTACCCGCGTCTATGGCATCGCGCGGATCATGGCTCGGCACAGGAGCACTCACCAAGTATGGCGCGGATTGCGAGGCAATCGGCATCAGCCGGAACCCTCCCGGCGCAGACTGCTCGGCGATGCGATACGGGCCGGAGCCTTCGGGCCATCGAGCTGCGGCTTGCTGTTCGTATATGGAGAGTGTTGGGCTGGCCAGCACCATCCACGCAGTGTCGGGAAGGGAGACCACCAGCGTGTGGTCATCGATGACGGTGGTGCCGCCGGCGATTTCGCGCGCCAGGCGAGCCGAAGACGTCGATTGTGCGGCCGACCTTCGCCAGGCCGCGAGCACATCGTCCGCGGTCAGGGGTCTCCCGCTCCAGAACATCGGGTCGTGACGAAGCGAGAGGGTGACGCGAGTCTTCGTCGGGTCGAGGGTCCACGACGCGGCCAGCGCGGGCCGCGCGTGGCCGTCACAATCGATGTCGATTAGTGTCTCATAAAGTTGAGCGAACGCGAGTCGCTCCGCGGCGTTCGTCGCCACGGGCACGTGCGACCAATCCACGGGCGCCATCGTGGCTAGCGAGAGTGTGTCGCCAGCGACAGCCTGCGGCGCGCCGATGGCACAAGAAGCGACGGGCGCCGGCGGTGCAGCGGGGTGTGGGCTCGAGCTCGAACAGGCCGCTACCGCAATCGCAATGGCGCCGCGCAGCCGCGCTATAGATGGGCGAATAAGGTGAAAGCTGCTCAACGGCATTCGTTAGGTCACAGTACCGATTGGACGCGCCTTCAGCAGATCGCCCCGTCCGGAAGCCCCGCGTACGCCACCCAGAGTGTATCCGTCGCCGTGACGCTCCCTGGGCGCCGTACGGGCGCCTGCGCGATCTGCCCGACGCAGATACCAGTCGGTCCCGCGCCACCGGGTAGCACCATAACACCGTAGTGGAAGCGGGATTGGAGTGGGATGCTGACCGTCAACTGGCCGAGCGTATCGGCGGGCGCCGTTACGAGCGCAACGAACACCCGCAAGTCGCCAGTCCCCGGAATCGAAAGTGACTTCGAGTGCAACGTGCCGAATTCCTGCGTGGTGAAATCCGAGCCGGTGAGGTGGTACCCGATACCACCGACGGCGAGATCAACGCGGAGTGATGAAGGGTCCTGCAGCGCCGCCGGTCCGAGGTAGTTCGCGAACTGTACCTGGACGTCACTGCCATTGTCCGTGCAGCCGCTAGCAAGCAGCATTGCGGAAAGTACAGTGAGGCGAAGCACTCGGACTCGACTGCGAATATTCATTATCTAACAATCCTAACTATTTCACGGAGATCGAAGTCATCACCTTCGACGAGGAAGGGCGTTGTCCATGCGGGGACTCGACCCTGGACCTAGGCTTTCCCTTAGTCCCCGCTCTTCGGCTCCCACAACTCCACCTTGTTGCCGTCGGGGTCGACGATCCACGCGAACTTTCCGTTCTCGTCCGAGTCCGGGCCTTTGAGAATCGCGACCCCCGATGCCTGGAGGTTCGCGAGAAGCCCGGTGAGGTCATCGACCCGGTAGTTGATCATGAAGGGCGCGTCGCTGGGCGCGAACCAGTTGGTGTCGCGCGCCGCGACGTGCCAGGCGGTGACGCCCTTGTCGTCGGCCCGGTCGTCGGGCCACCGCAACACGGCGCCGCCCCACGGTTCCAACGGCATCCCGAGGTTCTTCTGATACCACGCTGCCAGTGCCGCGTGGTCACCCTTGCTCTTGAAGAAGACGCCGCCGATTCCTGTGACTTTCGCCATAATTTCTCCCGTGCTCGCCCGCGACGTTCATCGATGTGAATCGTTATGCGCGAGATTGGCTCGCCGCGGAATGGTCTGCAGAGATGTCCTGAGCAGCAAAGCCAGCACAGGTAATACGCTCGGCTCGAAGGGAGCGCAATTTCCCGCCAACTGCAAAACCATGGCTGGAGGTGTCAGATGAGCGGCACATTGAGCGGCCTGTTCGATCTCCGTGGTCGCGTCGCGATCGTCACTGGGGGATCGCGTGGTCTCGGTCTGCAGATTGCCCGCGCGCTCGGCGAGTTTGGCGCCGCGCTCGCACTCGTGGCGCGCAAGAAGGCGGAGCTCGACGCCGCAGTCGAAGCGCTGACCGCCGCGGGGCACACGGCCGTCGGCTTCGTCGCCGATCTCGGCGCGCCCGAACAAACGTCGCCCTTGGTAGAGCGTGTGCTCGAGCGGTTTGGGCGTATCGATATTCTCGTCAACAATGCCGGCGCAACCTGGGGAGCACCCGCGGAAGACTATCCCGTATCGGGCTGGAACAAGGTGATGGGCCTGAACGTGACGGGCCTCTTTCTGCTGACGCAGGCGGTGGCGCGCGCCGCGTTTCTGAAGCAAGGGAAGGGCGTCGTCATCAACCTGGCCTCTGTCGAGGGCTTTCAAGGTCATCACCCGAAACGCGTTGGCACGATCGGGTACAACACCGCGAAGGGCGCGGTGGTCAACATGACGCGTGCGCTTGCCGCCGAATGGGGTCCGCGCAACGTCCGCGTCAACGCGCTCGCGCCGGGATTCTTCCCGTCGAAAATGACAGCCGCTACGCTCGAGCAATATGGCACCGAGGCGCTCCACGAGACGCCACTCGGGAAGCTTGGCGGAGAAACGGACTTGATGGGTGCAGCCTTGCTTCTCGCGTCCGATGCCGGCGGCCACATAACGGGTCAAACGATCGTGGTCGATGGCGGCGCGTCGATCATCTGAAGCGTTATGCCTACACTACTTTTTTGGCTCATACCGCATCGCTACCGCCCCTGAGCCGTATTCCAGCCGGCTCACAAGCTTCAAGTCGAGCGGCTTCGACAGCCCCGCGAACAACGTCGGTCCATGACCTACTACCCTGGGGTGGACGACGAACTCGTATTCATCGATCAGCCCCAGCTCCGCCAATGCCTGCGGGAGTTGCACGCCTCCAACCAACAGTCCCTTCCCGGACTCCCGCTTGAGCTGCTGAACGGCTTTCCCGAGATCGCCGCGCACGAGCTCCGCGTTCCAATCGACGTGGTCCAGGGTGCTCGACACGACGTACTTCTTGGCCGCGTCGATGGTTCGGGCGAATGGTTCCATCCACTCGGGCCTCGCTCCCGCCGGCGCTGGCGGCCGCCACGCTGCCTCCATCATTTCGTAGATCACCCGGCCAAAGAGAAGCGCATCAGCCTGCGCGAGCGTCTCGGCCGCGCGACGATGCAACTCTTCGTCTGGGATGATTACGTGGTGATCGTAGCACCCGTCCAATGTGACGTTGATGGAATACCGAAGCGGTCGCATTACGTGTTCGCTGAAAGAACGATCATTTGTGAGCGACGACGGGGACGGACAGCCCAGCCCTCGCCACTTCGCGCTCGGCCTGTGTGAAGCCGTACTCCGGTACGATCTCGCCGGTGCGGTCAGAGACTTCGCGCCAGTGCGCGATCGCCTCCTCGCCGGCGTCCTCACCCGCGCCGACATAGTAGCCCGGCGTGAGCGTGACGTTCGCGACGGAGAAGTTGCCCCCGCCCGCGCAGAGAATTGCACGCGTCGGCGCATTCTCGCTCACGAGCGAGAGTAGACCGGGGCTCACTCGCGCCGGATCGAGCACGCGCAGACTCTCCTCGGTCAGCACGCCTCTGCTCATTTGCGTCGCGGCGGTCGGGGCGAGGCAGTTGACGCGGATGTCGTACTTCGCGCCCTCGATCGCCAACGTTTGCATCAGGCCGACCAGCGCCATCTTGGCCGCGCCGTAATTCGCCTGCCCGAAGTTGCCGTAGAGACCCGACGACGAAGTGGTCATGACGATGCGGCCGTAACGCTGCTCGCGCATCCGCTCCCATACCGCCTTGGTGCAGATCACCGCGCCCATCAGGTGAACATCGAGGACGAGGCGGAAGTCGTCGAGGCTCATCTTGCCGAAGCTCTTGTCGCGCAGGATGCCGGCGTTGTTGACCAGGATGTCGACGCGGCCCCAGTCGGCAAGCGCGCGAGCAACCATCGATGCCACGGCGCGTTCATCGGTGACGGAGCAGGCGATCGCCATCGCCGTGCCTCCCGCCTCGGCGATCTCCGTCGCGACGCGATCCACCGCTTCCTGCGACAGATCGTTGACGACGACGCGCGCACCCTGGCGCGCGAGATAGTGCACGTGTGAGCGGCCCAAACCGCCCCCAGAACCCGTCACGATCGCGACACGACCTTCGAGAGTCATGGCATTCCCTGTCGGCTGATGCGCCACATGATAACGCACATTGACAGTGACGGCAGTTCGCGGCATGCTGAGCGCCTGTGAAACAAGTCGTCCCCGCGCGGCCAGACCCGCGTACACGACCGTTGAATGCGACGACGGCGCCGGTGGCTCTACCGGAGCCGCGGGTCGAGGCGGTTGCGGAGACGGGCAGCTGGGGCGTGCTGCTGGTGCTGTGCTTCGTCTATGTCTTGAACTTCCTCGATCGGCAGCTGCTCTCGATCCTGGCGAAGCCAATTCAGGACTCGCTCCACGTCACAGACGGCCAGCTGGGGCTCATCGGTGGACTGTATTTCGCGATCTTCTATTGCTTCATCGCCGTGCCGGTGGGTTGGTTCGCCGACAAGACGAACCGCGTCACCGTGCTGTCGCTCGCCTGCGCAATTTGGAGCGCGGCGACGATGGCCTGCGGCTTCGCGACGAACTATCCGCAACTCGTCATCGCGCGGATGACTGTCGGATTCGGTGAGGCGGGCGGTGTGCCGCCGTCCTATGCATTGATCACCGACAGCTTTCCGCCTGGCCGCCGTGGAACGGCGTTAGGCATCTACAATCTCGGACCACCAATTGGCGCGGCGCTGGGGATTGCATTCGGCGCGTCGATCGCGGCGGCATTCGACTGGCGCTACGCGTTCATTTCGATCGGCGTCGTCGGGATGATCACGGCCCTGGCGGTGCGTGTCTTCGTCCGCGAGCCGATCCGCGGCCGTTTCGACGCGAAAGCAGCGGGCGCCGCCCAATCGGGCTTCGCCGAAACACTGCGGATGTTCTTCTCACGGCGGACGCTGGTGCTCGCGGCATTGGGCAGCGGTGCGACGCAATTCATCACCTACGGCCTGGGCAACTTCGCGACGCTGTTCCTGATGCGTGAGAAGGGGATGACGTTGCGCGAGGTCGCGGTGTACTACGCGCTCGTCGCGGGTGTCGGCATGAGCGCGGGGATGGTCGTGTCGGGCCGAGTGATCGATCGCCTAACGCGAAAGTACAGGGCCGCCTACGCCGCGGTCCCCGCGCTGTCGCTGGTGTTCGCGATGCCGTTCTACGTCGCGTTCGTCTGGGCGCCGACCTGGCGGCTCGGATTGATCTTCCTCACCGGCGCGATGATGCTCAACTACTTCTATCTCTCCTCGTCGGTGGCGCTGGTTCAGGAGGAAGTGCGGCCCGATCAGCGCGTGATGTCGGGCGCATTGCTGCTCCTGGTGATGAACTTCATCGGGCTTGGACTCGGCCCAACCTACGTCGGTGCGGCGAGCGACTGGTTAGCCGCGCGTGGCGTTCAGCATGCGCTGCAGGTCGCGCTCTACACACTCACGCCGTTTTATGTCGTGGCGATTGTGATTTTCGTATGGCTGGCGCGGGTTCTTCGCGCGGACGGAGCGACTGCATGATTGTCAACGTCCGCCTCGCCGCGCTCGCTAGTCTGCTTTCTGCGCTGACTGCGTCGGTTCACGCCAAGCCGAGTTCCGTCATGTTCGACGCTCGTGTCGCCGCTGCCGCGGATCCGGTAGTCGATGCACCCGCCGGCGCCGTGAGAGGGAGGGCCGAAGGGAAGCTGCGCGTCTTCAGGGGAATTCCCTTTGCTCAGCCGCCCGTCGGACCGCTGCGGTGGCGGCCGCCGGCTCCTCTCGCACGATGGAATGGCGTGCGCGACGCCACCGAGTTCGGCGCGGCCTGCCATCAACCGCCGCCACGGCTCTCCAATATCTACGTCGGCAACCCGATGCCGATGAGCGAAGACTGCCTAACGCTGAACATCTGGGCGCCCGTTGAGGCGAGGAAAGTGCCGGTGTTCGTCTGGATTTACGGCGGCGCGCTTCAGTCGGGCGCCAGCCGTGATCCGATCTACGACGGCAGCCGTCTCGCCGAGCGCGGCGTCATCATCGTTTCGATCAACTACCGACTCGGCGTGCTTGGCTGGCTTGCGCATCCGGAGCTCAGCAAGGAATCGCCCGAGGGGATCTCCGGCAATTACGGATTGCTGGATCAGATCCGGGCATTGACGTGGGTGAAGGAGAACATCGCCGCGTTCGGCGGGGACCCGGCGAACGTCACGATCGCCGGCGAGTCCGCGGGTGCGCTCAGCGTCATGTATCTGATGACGTCACCACTCGCGCGCGGATTGTTCGCCAGGGCGATCGCCGAGAGTGCGTACATGATCTCGACGCCAGCGTTGAAGAGCGCCATCTACGGCGCGCCAGCGGCCGAGCAGGCGGGCGTCTGGCTCATGCAACAGCTGAAGCAGCCCGATTTGGCGGCGATGCGGGCGATGGACGCCGAGCAGATCACCAGCGCCGCGGTCACTGTCGGCTACGCGCCATGGGGCGCGATCGACGGCCATGTACTGCCCGACCAGCTCGTGAACGTTTTCGATGAGGGAAAGCAGGCGCGCGTGCCGCTCCTGGCGGGCTTCAACAGCGGCGAGATTCGTTCACTCACCTCACTCGCGCCACCGGTTCCCGCGAGCGCGGCGGCGTACGAAAGCATGATCCGCGAGCGCTACGGCGATCTCGCGGGCGCGTTTCTCGAGCTCTATCCGTCCACGAATCTGCAGGAGAGCATCTTCGCGACGACGCGCGATGCGCTGTACGGGTGGACCGCCGAGCGTCTCGCGCGGAAGCAGACGGCGTTAGGCGTGAGCGCCTATCTCTATCTGTGGGATCATGGCTATGCCGCCGCCGACGAGGCCGGGCTGCACGCCTTCCACGCGAGCGAGCTGCCGTACGTGTTCGATACCTTCGCCGGCACGCCGCCGCTCTGGCCGAAGAATCCGGACACGCCGGAAGAGCATGCGCTCGCCGTGGCGTTAGGCGACTACTGGATCAGCTTTGCTCGCACCGGACATCCGCAGGCGAAGGGATCGCCGGATTGGCCGGCCTATTCGGCCGAGAAGGCCTACATGCGGTTCGCGGCGATGCCAACCGTCGAACGCGACTTGATGCCGGGGATGTACGAGCTCAACGAGACGGTGATGTGCCGTCGCCGAGCGAACGGGACGTTGCCGTGGGGCTGGATGGTCGGCGTCGGGGCGCCGAAGACTGCCGCGGCATCGGCTGGCGTGGGATGTTAGCGTGACTCAGAGCCCCCATGAGGTTCGCCAGCTCAGCGGTGTGTCGAAGCCAGCGAGTGACGCATAGAGGCTCCATTGGCCATGATGAATCGCTTCGTGATGCACAAACTCGCAGGCAAAGAGAGCAAAGGAGAAAGGCGTTCCGTCCCAGTCGATGGCCGCATCGACATCGACAGTCTCGAGAATCGCGAGGAGTCGCCGCTGTTTCTCCTCGAGGGCTGGGAGGAGCGCCTCACGAGTGAGCGGCCCCTGATACTGATCGTGTTTTCTACTCCAGTCGACTTTCTTCGTGACGAGCGCGTCATTGTACACACCGCGCACACAGACGACGTGTCGGAGTTGTTTGCAAAACGGCGCGAACCCCTGGCCAATCCGGTGTGGTGCAGGCGCGCGCCCCGACCGTCCCGGAGGATCGGGCGTGTACTGCCATTTGTCGTCGGGGATGGCGCGCACGAAGTCCGCCGTCAGTGTATGGAGCACTTTGCTGTAGCGCGCGAGCTCTTCGGTTGACACCGGTCAACCGCGACGTGCGGCCTCGATCTTTGCGATGTCGATCTTGTGCATCTGCATCATCGCATCGAACGCGCGCTTGGCGGCAGCTGGATCGGAGTCAGAGATCGCCTGCGTAAGGGCAATCGGCGTGATCTGCCAGGACAATCCCCATTTGTCCTTACACCACCCGCACGCGCTCTCCTCGCCGCCGTTGCCGACGATCGCGTTCCAATAGCGGTCCGTTTCGGCCTGGTCGGCGGTTGCGATCTGAAAGGAGAACGCTTCGGTGTGCTTGAATGCAGGTCCACCGTTCAGGCCTAGGCATGGAATGCCGATCACCGTGAACTCGACGGTCAGCACATCGCCCTTCTTTCCCGACGGAAAGTCGCCTGGCGCGCGGTGAACCGCACGGACTGACGAATCCGGGAACGTCTTGGCGTAGAAGCGGGCTGCCTCTTCGGCGTCGCGATTGTACCAGAGACAAATCGTGTTCTTTGCTGGGTTAGCCACGTCAGATCTCCCTCGGTTGCCATCGAATTCGCTGCATGCCCGTCGGCCGCAGCACCTCGTTAGGTAGAACGCGCCGGATCGCCTGTCAACTCCCGCGCATGCGTGGCGTCCGGTTCGCCGCTCAGCGTGTAACCGAGGCGCTCGTAGAACCGCGCGGCGGCGGGAGTGTCCGTCCGCAAGCGGAGTCGCTGATATCGGAGCGTTGCCCGCGTCTCCAGCGCTATTATCAAGGCCCGGCCGATCCCACGCCGACGCGAGCCCGGGCTGATGTAGAGGTGCCGCAGCCGGCCTGTCGCTGGGTCCGCACTGTAAGAGTCTGGCGTGACGCCGCCCAATCCTACGACGTGGCCGTTCTCGACAGCTGCGAGGAAGAATTCCTCCGCGGCGTCCAACGTGACCCGCTGTTGCTCGAGCGAGGCGACGAAGCGCCACACGAAGCGGAATCCCTCCGCGTCGGCTTCCCGTGCGAGCTCCCTCACTGCAGGCAAATCAGCGGCGCTCAGAGGTCGAAGGGGCATAAGGCCGTTTCGTCCCATTTCCTTGCCGCCAGCGTGAGCACACCATAAGCTCGGGAGTCCGCAACCAACAGACCATGCGTCCATCCCGCTTCGCCGCCGCCGCGCTCCTCGTGGCGGCGCCACTCGCCGCGCAACAGCCACAGCTCGGCTACTACCGCTTTCCCGCCATCTCCGGCAGTACCATCGTCTTCACGGCCGAGGGCGACCTCTGGCGTGTGCCGATCACCGGTGGCGTGGCGCAGCGACTGACCTCGGCGCAGGGCGAGGAATCGCACGCCGCCATCTCGCCCGACGGGCAGACGATCGCCTTCTCGGCATCGTACGAGGGACCAACCGAGGTGTACACGATGCCGTTGGGCGGCGGGGCGCCGACGCGACGCACCTTCGAGGGCGGGAACGCCGTCGTCACGGGCTGGACGCCAGACGGTAGGGTGCTCTACGCAACGCGTCACTTCGCGACGCTTCCCAACACCGAGCTCGCGACGGTCGACCCGCGCAATAACACCACCGCGCTCGTCCCGCTCGCGCAGGCCAGCGACGGCTCGTATGACAGCCGCACGCTCTACTTCACGCGGTTCGCATGGCAGGGCAGCAACACCAAGCGCTATCGCGGAGGCACGGCGCAGAACATCTGGCGATTCGCGCCTAACGCGGCGCATGCCGAGCCACTCACGAGCGACTACGAGGGCACGAGCCGGTCGCCGATGGTGTGGAAGGGACGCGTCTACTTCGCGAGCGACCGCGACGGGACGATGAACCTCTGGTCGATGGACGAGAGCGGCAAGGATCTGAAGCAGCTCACGCATCACGCGGATTTCGACGTTCTGGCTCCTTCGTTAGGCGACGGCAAGATCGTCTATCAGCTGGGGGCCGATTTACACGTTTATGACATTGGCGCTGGGAGCGATACGCAAGTGCCAATCACGCTCGTGTCCGACTTCGAACAGACGCGCGAGAAGTGGCTCAAGAATCCCGTGGAGTGGATCTCGGACGTTCATCTCTCACCTAACGGCGACCGAGTGGTGCTCACGGCACGCGGCCAACTCTTCGTCGCGCCGGTGCAGCAGGGCCGCTTCGTCGAAGCGGTTCGCGACAAGAAGATCCGCGTCCGAACCGGCCGCTTCATGCCCGACGGCAAGAGCCTGCTCGCGCTCACCGATCAGAGCGGTGAGGTCGAGTTCTGGCGCGTGCCCGCGAATGGCATTGGCTCCGCGACGCAACTCACTGAGGACGCCAAGGTCCTTCGCTGGGACGGGATCCCTTCGGCTGACGGCCGGTACATCGCCCACACCGACAAGGACCAGCAGCTCTGGATCTACGACACCCAGACGAAAAAGAACACGCGGCTTGCCGTGAACAACGATGGCGGCTTCAGTGGCGTCCGGTGGTCGCCAGACGGCAAGTGGCTCGCGTACGCGGCGCCGGCGAAGAATCAGTTCGATCAGATCTTTCTCTACTCGGTGGAGAGCGGCAAGGCGACCGCCGTGACCTCCGATCGCTATGACAGCGACAGTCCGACGTGGAGCCCCGATGGCAAGTGGCTGTACTTCCTCTCCGACCGCAACCTGCAGTCCGTCGTCGGCAGTCCATGGGGATCTCGCGCACCGGAGCCGTTCTTCGATAAGCAAACGATGATCTACGCGCTCGCTCTCAATCCCAACGAGCGCAACCCCTTCCAGGCCGACGACGAGCTCGGCTCCGGCAAGCCCGTCGCGGTGCGCACGGACAGCTCGGCGAAGGCGCCGGCACCGGACAGCATCAAGCCACCCGCGGCTCGTCAGGGCGTGCCGCCTTCCGCGCGCCTGACGTTGGTCCTCGACGGGATCGAGCGACGCATCATCGACGTTCCGGTTCCGGCCGGCAACTACGGTGAGCTCTCGACCGACGGCAAGCGTCTCTACTATCTCTCTCGCGATGCGGGCTTCACCGCGCGGCCGCAGCTGATGAGCTTCGCCATCGAGAACAAGGACCCGAAGCCTGACACGTTCATGGCCGACGTCCGCGGCTATGAGATGTCACTCGACGGCAAGAAGATTCTCGTGCGGCGCGGCACCGATATGTACGTCGTCGACGCGGCCGCCAAGGCGCCGGCGGATCTATCCAAGGCGCAGGTGAATCTCCGCGACTGGGTGATTCACTTCAACCCGCGTGACGAATGGCGCCAGGAGTTCGCGGACGCGTGGCGCCTGGAGCGCGACTACTTCTATGACAAGGGGATGAACGGCGTCGACTGGCCAGCGATGCGCACGCACTATGCGCCGCTGGTCGAGCGGGTCACCGATCGCGCCGAGTTGAGTGATATCTTATCGCAGATGGTTGGCGAGCTGTCGGCGTTGCACATTTTCGTCTACGGTGGCGACATCCGTCGCGGCACTGACGCGGTCAGCCCGGGCTCCCTCGGCGCGGTCCTGACACGGGACGAGGGAGCGGGCGGCTATCGCGTGGATCACATCTACGTCACCGATCCCGATTCGCCGCGCGATTTGTCGCCACTCGCGCGCTTCGGCGTCAACGTCGCGGAGGGCGACGTGATCAGCGCGGTCAACGGCATTCCGACGCTCAGTGTCGCCGACATCGGCTCGCTTCTGCGCGACGAGGCCGATCATCAGGTCTTGCTCAAGGTAAAGCCGAAGGCGGGCGCCGAGCGGGAGGTCGTCGTCACGCCGATCAGCCAGCAGCGCGATCAGAACTTGCGCTACGCCGAGTGGGAGTACACGCGGCGTGTCGCGGTGGAGAAGAAGAGTGAAGACAAGATCGGCTACGTGCATCTGCGCGCGATGGGTCAGGGCGACATCGCGGAGTTTGCACGTGACTACTATCCGGCATTCAACCGCGACGGTCTCATCATCGACGTGAGGCACAACAACGGCGGCAACATCGACAGCTGGCTGCTCGAGCGATTGATGCGGAAGGCGTGGTTCTACTGGCAGGCGCGTACCGGCGACCCGTACTGGAACATGCAGTACGCGTTCCGCGGACACATGGTGGTGTTGACCGACGAGAACACAGCCTCCGACGGCGAGGCGTTCAGCGAAGGTTTTCGGCGGCTTGGTCTGGGGAAGGTGATCGGTACGAGAACTTGGGGTGGCGAGATCTGGCTCTCATCCAGCAACATCCTTGTCGATCGTGGCATCGCGACAGCGGCGGAGATGGGCGTGTACGGGCCTGAGCGGCAGTGGCTGATCGAGGGCCATGGCGTCGATCCGGACATCGTCGTCGACAACGAGCCGCACGCGACGTTCAACGGTCAGGACGCGCAGCTCGACGCGGCGATCGCGTATCTGCAGGGTGAGATCAAGGCGCATCCGATCCCGGTGCCACCGGCGCCGGCGTATCCCAACAAGTCGCTCAAGGCAGCAGTGCAGGCTGGCAGCACGAAAGCGGCAGGGGCGCCGAAGAAGAATTGATGGCCGAGGAGGCTTCTCAACCGCTCATCATCTTTGCCACGTATGCGGCGCAGCCCACGCTGAGCGAAGACGACGAGCTGTTCGCGCGTGCCCTGGAGCGGCGGGGCGCGCGCGTGCGAGCGATGCCGTGGGACGATAACTCGTTCGCCTGGTCGAGCGCCGACATCGTCGTGATCCGGTCGACGTGGGACTATCATCATCGACTGGCCGATTATCTGGCGTGGGTCGAGCACGTGAGCGCGACGACGACACTGCATAACGACGCCCGCGTCGTGAAGTGGAACTCGCACAAGACGTACCTTGGCGAGCTGGCGCGCGAGGGCGTACCGGTGATTCACACCGTGTTCGCCAGTGCCGGCGCGGATCTCGATCTCGAGGCCGTCAAGCGCGTGCACGGCTGGCACGATGTCGTCGTGAAGCCAGCCGTGTCTAATGCCGCGCACGAGACGCGTCGGTTCGCGAGCAGTGCGCATGGTGACGCGCAGGCACATCTGGATCGGTTGCTGCCGGTGCGGGATGTGATGATCCAGCCGCACCTCTCCGAGCTCGCGGAGCAGGGGGAGTTGTCACTGTTGTTCGCGCGGGGGACGTTCACGCACGCGGTCCGTCGACGCTCGGCGCTGGTGGACGGACATCCGATGCCAAAGTCGGCGCCCGCCGAGGCTCCGCCGAGGGCGCTCGATTGCGCCGAGCGCGTGCTCACCGGGGCGCAGGCCCTCACCGGTGTGTCGCCTAACGATTATCTGTACGGGCGGGTCGATCTCGCGCCGTCGGGAGCAGACTTCCTGTTGCTCGAGCTGGAGCTGATCGAGCCGTCGCTGTTCCTGCTCCATGCTCCGGCGGCGGCAGAGAGCTACGCCGAGGCTCTCCTGTCATCCTGAGGAGCGCAGCGACGAAGGATCTGCTGTTACGCGCACAAAAATGATTCTTCGCTGACGGCGGTGAACGCTATCCTGGCGGATGCGTCAGTTCTACGTGTACATACTGGCAAGTCGCTCCAATCGTCTCTATATCGGCGTCACCAACGACTTGCTTCGGCGAGTACAGGAGCACCGCGCTGGAAAGTGTGACTTCACGAGGCGATATCGCATCGTTCGACTCGTGCATTTCGAGACAACCTCCAGCGTAATGAGCGCGATCGCGCGGGAAAAGGAGCTCAAGGGTTGGCTGCGGGCGAAGAAAATCGCCCTGATCGACAAGGACAACCCGAAGTGGAATAATTTGTCTGACGACTTACTACCGAAAGAGGCGGCAACACCAGATCCTTCGTCGCTACGCTCCTCAGGAGGACAAACGAACAGCAGATCCTTCGTCGCTGCGCTCCTCAGGATGACAGGAGCGACGGGCATACCACACGGCGGCAGCGAAGAGCAGGATGATCGTCGCGGCACCGAACCACAGGCCATTGCGCGCCGATGGGTCCAGCTGGAGGAGCGGACCGAGGCTCACGACGAGCACCGCTGTCGCGAGGCCGTTGATCGCGAGCACCGGCGGCGTCCAGCGCGCACCGCGCCACAATCCGTACGCGGCGGCAAGGCCCGTTAGGCAGACGATGCCATGTTCGGCGTTGAGTGCGCGCGGGTCGCCGTGGTAGAGCCCCAACACGGCCTGCACGCCGTGCTGTAGCGCCGTGAGCCCAACCACGACAGCGATGATACGGAGGATGATGCGGTCGCGCGTTATGGAACCACCTTCGACTCGTTCACGACCGGGAGCACGACGTGCGACGCCGCCTGCGGCGTGCGATACACCTTGATCGTTGCCGCCTTGTAGTCCGATGCCTTGGCCTCGAAGATGTTCGGGACGTACGTCTGCGGATTCCGATCGATGATCGGGAACCAGGAGCTCTGCACCTGCACCATGATGCGGTGACCCTTCTGGAATCGATAGCTCTGGGTATGGAGGCTGTACTTGAACTCTGTCGTCTGGTTTGGCGTGACCGGCTGGGGATGTTCGTAGCTCGCGCGGTAACGGCCGCGGAGTACCTCGTTCGCGACCATGAACTCGTAGCCGCCCATCTTCGGATCGTCGGGCATGCTCTCCGGATAGACGTCGATGAGCTTCACGATCCAGTCGGCGTCGCTCCCCGACGTCGCTGCATAGAGATCTGCCGTGATGTCCCCCGCGATTGTCACGTCTTCGGTCAGTACCGGCGTCTCCCACGCGAGCACATCCGGACGATCGCGCACGAATCGTTGATCCTCGGTGAGCCAGGTGTACCACCCGGAGCCGCGTGGATCGTACGTCGCCTGAATCGGCCGGTGACGGTATGGAACGGGATGCGCCGGGTCGGCGACATACGCGTCGTACGTCGGCGCGCCCTGCTGAACGACGGGTGCATTGAACGATAGACCGCCGCTGTCGCGGAAGAACAGTGCGCGTGCGGTGACGTTTGCCTTCGGCGGCCACGAGTCGTAGCGCTTCCACTGATTCGAGCCGCCCTCGAACGTGATCGCCTCCGGCTGATGCAGGTTGCCGCGGTCCTTCAGATAGAACGCGAAGAAGGGCACCTGGATGCTGTCGCGAAAATACTTCGACGTCGGGCTGCCGAAGTCGATGTTGCCAAGCTTCTGCCCGGACTGTGCGTACCATCCGCCGTGATTCCAGGGCCCCACAACCAAGAAATTCTTGTTGTCTTTATCAAATTTCTCGAGACGCTCGTAGATCTGCACCGGGCCGTAGAAATCTTCCTGGTCCCACCAGCCGGCGACGTTGAGCGTCGGCACCGTCACCTGCGTGAGCGCGGGAATCAGCGTCTGCTGCTGCCAGAAAAGATCGTAGTTCGGGTGGGCGACATAATCGTTCCACGTCGGAATCTTCCCGTGGAGATACTTCGCGTTGACGTTCGACAGGGGGCCTAACGCGAGGTACCACTCGTAGGTGTCGTATTTGTCGAAGTTGAAGTTCTCGACGTCCTTCCCCGCTTCCATCATCGCCGCGTACTCGAAGCCGTAGCTCAGCCGGAACGCGCCGTTGTGGTGGAAGTCGTCACCGAGCCACATGTCCGACGGCGACGCCTGCGGCGACGACGCGCGCAACGCCGGATGCGGATCGGTAAGCGCCATCGCCGTGGTCCATCCATCGTACGACACGCCAAGCATGCCGACGCGGCCGTTGTTGTTAGGCAAGTTCTTCACGAGCCAGTCGATCGTGTCATACGCATCGGTGGCCTCGTCGATCGCCTTCCGGTCGCGACGCTGCGCGGCGCTCCGCGCCGGCCGCTGCATCACGAATTGTCCCTCTGACCGGAACCGGCCGCGAATGTCCTGAAAGACGAAGATGTAGCCGTCATCGGCCAACTCCCTGAACGAGCCGTTCAGCGCCTGCACGCGACCGTCGATGCCGTATGGTGTGCGAAGGAAGATCAGCGGCAACGGGCCCTGCTGATCCTTGGGGGCATAGATGTCGGTATTCAGCCGCACGCCATCGCGCATGATGATCATGGCGTTGGACTTGGTGTAACGCTGCGAGTTGTCGGTCGCGGGCTGCTGCGCGCTGAGTGTATGCGCCGAGAGCGCGATGACGAGGAAAGCTCGAATTCTCATCGGGTAGGTAGGGTGAGGTTGGAGACGCACGAGCATGCGCCCCGCGCAGCGATCTCGCAAGGCTACAGCG
>DASXPH010000111.1:0-61479 GCA_036493735.1 Gemmatimonadaceae bacterium | reverse complement strand
GTGGGACCAGCAGCGCGAGCTGCTGACGATTATCGATCGCGCCACGAGTCTCGGACTGAACGCGGTCGTCTTTCACATCCGGCCGGGGGGCGACGCGTTCTACGCGTCGCCGTACGAGCCGTGGTCGCAATACATCACGGGGCGTCAGGGGCGGGCGCCGGAGCCGCCGTGGGATCCGCTGGCGTTCGCGGTGGACGCGGCGCACAAGCGCGGGCTCGAGCTCCACGCCTGGTTCAACCCGTACCGCGCGGCGTACGTCCGCGATACGGCGCTTGCGACGACGCACGTCGCGCGCGCGCAGCCGGACCTGGTGCGGCCGTACGGCCGCTTTCTCTGGATGGATCCCGGCAGCGCCGAGGTACGGCGGCGAACGATTCGCGCGATCGTCGACGTCGTAAAGCGCTACGACATCGACGGCGTGCACATCGACGACTACTTCTACCCGTACCGCGAGAACGACGCCTCCGGCCGCTCCATCGATTTCCCCGACTCGGTGACGTACGCGCGATATCGCAAAGGCGGCGGCACGCTCGCCCGCGACGACTGGCGACGCCGCAATGTCGATCTCCTCGTCGAGGCGCTCGACCGCGGTGTGCACCAGACGAAGCCCTGGGTGCGCTTCGGCGTCAGCCCGATCGGCATCTGGCGGCCCGGCAATCCGCCGAGTGTGACGCCAGGCTTCGACGCCTATCAGGAGATCTTCGCCGACACGCGCAAATGGCTGCGCAACGGCGGGGTCGATTACTGGGTGCCGCAGCTGTATTGGTCGATCGACTCGCCGCAGAGTTATCCCGTGCTGCTCGACTGGTGGGCCCAGCAGAACGTGAAGCAACGCAATCTCTGGATCGGAAACGGGCTGCACCGCGTCGGTGACAACTATCAGGTCGGCGCCAACGGCAACCGGGCCGCGAACTGGCGCGCCGACGAGATCATCCAGCAGGTGAACCTGACGAGAACCAGCGTCACGAGCTCCACGAATGGCGGGGCGACGGGGAACGTCTTCTTCAGCATGAAAGGCCTGATGCACGACGTGGACAGCATCGGCGCCAAGCTCGCGCCGCTCTACGCGGACCAGGCGCTCGTGCCGGCGTCGTCCTGGCTGGACAATACGCCGCCGCCACGCCCGACGGCGACGCTCGTCGCGCTCCCGGCAACGGGGGAGCAGTACGTGCGCATCACGCCGGCCAAGGGGGAGCTCGCCTGGCTATGGGTCGTGCGCACATCGCGCAGTGGGCAATGGACAACGGAGATCCTGCCTAACGCGGTGCACCTGCATCGGCTCGCCGGCACTGGGCCGATCGATTGGGTGGTGGTGAATGCGGTGGACCGCGTCGGGAACATGAGCGCATCGGCGGTTGCTCGAGCCGCTCGCGCGTCGAGCCCGGCGGTGACCGATCGATGAATCTCGCCGCCGTGAGATCCGTCTCATCGGTCGAATCCGTACGCCAAGATTTTTCACTCTCGCTCTGTGGGTTGTTCGTCGCTCTGATCGCGACTGCCTGCGCGCCGGCCATCTCGTCAGGCAACGCACCGGATCCGCGCGCCGTGCAGCCGGAGCGTCCGAGCGTGGCGACACATGCCGGTACTGTCGCGCCGAAGTATCTCGAGATCGAGACCGGCATCGAGAGCGACCGCAATCGCGATCGGACGCACAACTTTCAGATTCCGACGGTGCTCAAGCTCGGGCTCGCGCCGGTCGCGCAGCTGTCGATGTTTCTGCCGGCGTCGCAGCCGGCCGCCGTCACGTTAGGCATCGGTGACGTCGGCGCCGGCGTGAAGTGGCGTCTCGTCGACGGCGACGGCCCACTCCAACGCTTCGCGATCCTGCCGAGCATCACCTGGCCAACCGGGGGCAGCCGCGGTGGCCACAACACCGCGCTCGACTTTCTCCTGATCGACAGCCGCGCGATCGGCCCGGTGAGTCTGGATCTCAATGTTGGCGTCGCGCGCCACTCCGGCGACATCAGCGTCACCCCGCGCACCACCACGTTGTGGACGGCGTCGAGCGGGATTCCGGTGGCGGGCCCGGTCGGTTGGCAGCTCGAGTGCTTCGGCTATCCGGGCACCCACGGCCCCGCGGGATCGGCCCCGACGGTAGCCATTCTCACCGGACCCACGTTAGGCGCGTGGCGATCGCTCGCGCTGGATGCCGGCGTGATATTGCCGGTCTCCGGGCCGCAGGCGCGTTCCGTGTATGCTGGGTTCGTGACCAACGTCGGGCGGGTGATTCCGTAACTGCTTTCGGCTCATCCACTCATCGGAACGACAAGCACAGGTTGCACCGCGTCCTCCCTCCTTTACATTCGCATTCGTCCCATCTTCCGAGCGTTCTGTCGTATGAGAATCTCGTCTCCTCTCGTCGGACTTCTTGCGTTGGCGCTGGCGTCGCCAGCTGCGGCGCAGCAGCAGGCAGCCCGTCCTCAAAACGAGCGACGTCCTCGCCAGGTAGTTCACATGGACTCGGCGCGGGCCGCTGAGCTGTACGTCAGCAATCGCGTCGAAGATCAGCCTCGAGCTGACTTCACCCGACAGATCGTCGAGAAGCAGCGCACCGACAGTATCCTCGCGGCGCGCGCCGCGGGGGCATACGAGTTCAAGAAGATCACCTACAAGAGCAACGCGGACGGGATGGAGATTCCCGCGTATCTCTTCACACCCACGAGCAAGCGAGGAGCGCGCGGCCACGCGGCGATGGTGTGGGTTCATGGCGGCGTCCACGGCGACTGGAACGAGCTGATGCTGCCGTTCGTGAAGGAGGCGGTCGCGCGCGGGTACGTCATCATCACGCCCGACTATCGCGGCAGCACTGGCCATGGCGCGGAGCACTACAACGCCATCGACTACGGGGGCAAGGAGCTCGACGACGTGCTGACGGCGGTCGACTACCTGCACACGTTGCCGTACGTCGACCCGGATCGCATCGGCATCATGGGCTGGAGCCACGGCGGTTTCATAACTGCTCATCTCGCGATGCGGAAGGAGACCCCGTTCAAGGCCGCGGCGGCGATCGTGCCGGTGACGAATCTCGTCTTCCGCCTCTCGTACAAGGGGCCCGGCTATCAGCGGAGCTACTCGACGCAGCCGGCCATCGGCGGCCTGCCTTTCGAGAAGCCTGACGAGTACATCAAGCGCTCGCCGCTGTACCACGTGGAGGATCTGCACATCCCGATTCTCGTGCACGTCGCGACGAACGACGAGGACGTGAACTACGTCGAGGATCAGCAGCTCGTCTGGAAGCTGCGCGCGCTCAAGCCCGATCTGGCCGAGACGAAGGTCTATGTCGATCCGGCGCCGTGGGGCGCGTCCGTGGGGCACGCCTTCAGCCGCCGCGTCGATCCGAAGACGCTCGATCGCGTCGACTCACCGGAACAGATCGACTCGTGGAATCGGACGTGGGTGTTCTTCGAGTGGTGGCTCCGTCCGTACGAGGATCGGTCGAAGCCCGCGCCGAAGGTTGCTAGCGGACCGTAAGCGTTAGGCGTTGAGCGTGGCGCGTGGCGCATCAGTCATGAGGAGTCAGCGCACCACGCACCACGCACCACGCACCACGCACCAGGCTACACGCCTACATACGCGCCTCCGGCCGCGCGCTCCTCGCGGCCTCCTTCTGACCCGCGTGGATGCCTTCCCCGAACTCTTCGATCATCTTGCGGCTGAACGCAGGGATGTCGTCGGGCTTTCGGCTCGTGACGAGGCCTTCGTCGGTCACGACCTCGCGATCCACCCAGTCCGCGCCCGCGTTGCGTAGATCGGTCTGAAGCGATGGCCAGCTCGTCACGCTCCGCCCACGCACGACGTCCGCTTCGACGAGCAGCCATGGTCCGTGACAGATCGCCGCGACCGGTTTGCCCGCGTCGAAGAAGCTCTTCACGAACTGCACCGCCTTCTTGTTCATGCGCAGATGATCCGGGTTCATCACCCCGCCCGGCAGCATCAGCGCGTCAAAGGTCTCCGCATTCGCGCCATCCAGCTCCTGGTCGACGGAAATCTCGTCGCCCCAGTGATCGTGCTGCCAACCTTTGATCTTGCCGCGCTTCGGCGATACGACGACGGTCTTTGCGCCTGCCTCATCGAGTGCCTTGCGCGGTTCCGTGAGCTCGACTTGCTCGACCCCGTCGGTGGCGAGAATCGCGACGCGCTTTCCACTCAGTTCGCTCGATGCCATTGCCTTCCTCCTGGCTCTGCTCGTGGACTTCACGAAATCGCGAGGAGTCCGTGCAACGACCGCGCCGAGGAGCGACGCCTGAGCGCGCTCGGTCTGGGAGTGTGACCGGTCACCGCTCACCGATCACCGGTCACCATCTAGTGAAGGTCTTCGGAGGTCGCCGCCCGGTGTTCTCCCCCTTCGACTCTCTGCGCCAGAAGCTTGGTCTGAAAGCGCTGCGCTTCCGAGATCCGCTCCACCTCGATGGCAATTGCGTCGATTGCCTCCTCGAGTCGCTTCATCCGGTCCTCCTCGATCTTCGGCTTCGCTGGACTCCTTTGGGCGCGCATCAGCAAGAGGCGCGCACTCACGCCGATGGCGACGAGACATCCGACCGCCGCGACGATCGTCGTGCAGACGACGGCAAAGGTTATCGCATCTGGATCCATGATGGGCCGCGGAAAAGGATGAGTAGCGGAGTTTATGGATGACTCTGGCGCGGTTCACGCATAAGCAACGCCGGCATGTGCAAGCCCGAATGCGACGGGTCCTCCGGCCCTTGTTCCAACGGAACCTGGAGCAGCGTACGTTAGCGAAACGGTCGAGTTTCTATATAGCGCTCGCGCTCCTCTTGGCCAGGCCGGGGATGGCCGCGGGCCAATTCCGCGCTGACTCGACGCGACGTCAGCTCGAGCGTCTCGTCGGCGACGTGTGGAGCAACTGGAGCAGCCCTGCTCATGCGAACGCGCAGGATGCCGAGGGCGTCGCCGCGGTCGTGGGCATCACGGGTGCGGCAGCGATGGTGGACGAGCCGCTCCAGCACTGGATCAACGACAACCCGAACGCATGGCCGGTGGCGATCCTTCACCCGTTGCGGGAGAACGCACACTATCCCGCGTACGAGTTGGGGAGCGGCCAATTCTTGCTTCCGATTTCCGCCGCGCTCTATATCGCCGGCACCGTCAGCAAGTCGCAGGGGTTGCGCGACGCGGGGCTCGGCTGCGCCACCGCGCACCTAACGGCGGCCGGCGTGCGCGGCCTCGTCTTTCTCTTTCTGCAGCGCGATCGCCCGCGAACGTCACCCGACGACCCGTTTCAGATCAAGCTCGGCGGCACGCGTGACTGGAATAAGCACTCGTTCTTCAGCGGGCATATCGCGAACTCGATGGGGTGCGCGAGCTTCCTCGCGCACCGCTTCGACCTGAACGTCGCCGAGCCCCTGATCTACGGCTACGTCATCGCCATTGGCGCGGGGCGAGTGGCGGACGGACGACACTGGCTCTCCGATACGGTGTTCGGTGCGCTCTTCGGCTATGCAGTTGGACGAGCCATCAGCTCACGTATGCTGGAGCGAGAACGGGGGCCGTCGACCGCAAGCGCGGCTTCTGCGCCGGTGACGGTCAGCTTCTCGGTGCCATTTTGAAGGCAGCGGCAGGAGGTGTACCCTAGCCGCTGCGGTCCCGCTCCCCTAAGCTTGCGCCGCCATGCGCAGCTTCGCCCTCGTTTCGCTTTTGCTTGCGTCTCTGCTGTCCTGTAAGAGTGGACAGCCGGAAGACCATCGGATCGTCGTCACCTTCTCCGGCAGCGCGCTCGGGGCCGAGGGGGAGTTGCTGGCGCGGCATATCGCGCGCTTCGAGCAGGCGAACCCCGGGATTCACGTCCGCATCCAGCACACCCCCGATGATGCGTCGCAGCGACATCAACTCTTCGTGCAATGGCTGAACGCGCGCGCTGGTGAACCCGACATCCTTCAGCTCGACGTCGTCTGGACGCCGGAATTCGCCGCCGCGGGCTGGCTGCTGCCGCTCGATCGGTGGAAGCCTAACGCCAGCGACTTCTTTCCATCCACGATCGCCGCGAATACGTGGGCGGGATCCCAGTTCGCGATGCCGTGGTTCATGGACGTGGGGATGCTATACTGGCGCACGGATCTCTTTCCCGCCGCGCCGGCGACGATGGACGAGCTGGCGGCCGACGCGAGGGCGGCGCGGGCGCGCGGCATACCATATGGTGTCGTCTGGCAGAGCGCGCGCTACGAGGGGCTCGTGACATCGTTCGTCGAGTTCCTCGGCGCCTTTGGCGGTCACATTCTCGCCGACGACGGGCGCGTCGTCGTCGATTCGCCCGAGGGCGTCCGAGCGCTGACCTTCATGCGCGATCTGATAACGAGTGGAGCCGCGCCGACGGATATCCTCACCTGGCACGAGGAAGAGTCGCGGTTCGCGTTTCAGAATGGTGCTGCCGCCATGATGCGGAACTGGCCGTATGCGGTGACGCTTTTGAAGCAACCCAAGGACTCGCGCGTCGCGGGAAAATTTGCGGTCGCGCCGATGCCCGGCGCCACGGGTGGCGCGGCGACGGCCACGTTAGGCGGATCGGCACTCGGCATCAACGCGTTCACGGCGCATCCGGACGCGGCGTGGAAGGTAGTGGATTTTCTCACGCAGCCGGAGCAGATGCTCGACCGCTCTCGTTTGAGCGGCTATCCGCCACGCCCGGCGCTCTATGACGATCCACGCCTCGCCGAGATCCTGCCGATCCCGATCGCTCTCGCGCGATCGATCGTCGAGCACTCCGTGGCGCGTCCGGCGACGCCGATTTACTCGCAGCTCTCGGAGCTGCTGCAGATCGATCTGCATCGCGCGCTGTCGGGTCAACTCCCACCGGACCAGGCGCTCCACGACGCGGCGCGTGCCATGAGCGCGCTGATTGAACGAACACACGTTCGTGAGCTCACTGCGGGGCGCGTGGCGCGATGAGCAGCGAGGACTCAACGCGTCACGCGCCCCCCGCCCCGCGCGACACCGAAGCCCGAGCGGGCTGGCTCCTTACCGCGCCGGCGCTCGCGTGCATCCTCTTCATCGCTCTCTTCCCACTCGCCTGGACCATCTGGGAATCCCTGCACGAGCACGATCTCCGCATGCCCTGGCTCGGCCGGCCGTTCGTCGGGTTGGGCAACTATGTGGCGATTCTTCAGGACGCGCGCTTCTGGCAGTCGCTCGGTCACACGGCGCTGTTCACCGTCATCAGCGTCACGGTCGAGCTCACGTTAGGCCTGGCGCTTGCCCTGGCGATGAATCGAGGATTTCGCGGCCGCGGAGCGGTGCGCGCGGCGGTGCTCGTACCGTGGGCGATCCCGACCGTCGTCGCCGCGCTCCTCTGGCGCTTCATCTTCGACTCGCAGGCGGGCATCGCGAACGTCGTCCTGATGAACGTCGGCCTGCTTCAGCACCCGCTCGTCTGGTTCGTTCAGGCGACCACGGCGTGGGTGCCGGTCATCCTCGCCGACGTCTGGAAGACGACGCCCTTCGTCGCCCTGCTTCTGCTTGCTGGACTCCAGAGTATCGATCAGGAGCTCTACGAGGCGGCGGCCACGGACGGCGCGAGCGCGTGGTGGCAGCTGACGCGCATAACGATTCCGCTCCTCAAGCCGGCGATTCTCGTCGCGCTCATCTTCCGCACCCTCGACGCCTTTCGCGTCTTCGATCTGATCTACGTCATGACGGGCGGCGGTCCGGGCACCTCCACTGAGCCCGTCGCGCTGTACACGTTCAACACGCTGCTGCAGAATCTCGAGTTCGGCTATGGCGCCGCGCTGTCGGTGATCATTTTCCTCGTCACCTTCGGGCTGGCGATGCTCTACATGCGCGGCCTCGGCGTGGACCTTGGCGGGGGAGGGCAGCGACGATGAAAGGCCTGCCCTCGAGGAGCGCAGCGACGAAGGGCCGCGTCGCCGCGCGGGTGGGGCTCGTGCTGCTCGTGCTCTTCGCCGCCTTTCCCTTTTACTGGGCGCTCGTCGCCTCGTTCACGCCAGAAGCGACGCTCTTTCGCGAACCGTCGCTCTGGCCGCACACGCTGATCCTCGACCACTACCGGGCGCTCTTCACCGAACGCGACTTCTGGACCCCGATTAAGAATTCGCTAATCGTCGCCGGTGCGACGACGGTCTTTTGTGTGACCATCGGTGCCTTTGCCGCGTACGCACTCGCGCGCATCGAGTTCGCGGGCAAACGGGCGGTGCTCGCCTTCATCCTCGCGGTGACGATGTTCCCGCAGATCTCGATCGTGAGCCCGCTGTACATGCTGCTGCGCAGCTTGCACCTGATCAACACCTATCCCGGTCTGGTGTTGCCATACATGACGTTCGCGATGCCACTCGCGGTGTGGCTACTCGTCGGCTTCTTTCGCCAGCTCCCGCGCGACCTCGAGGAGGCCGCGATGGTGGACGGTGCCACGCGATGGCAGAGCTTCACGCGGGTGATTCTGCCGCTCACCGGCCCTGGTCTCGCGACGACGGCGATTCTCACTTTCATTTATTGCTGGAACGAGTTCCTGTTCGCGCTGTCGTTCACACTTGGCCCGGAGCGGTACACGGTGCCGGTCGCGATCGCGCTGTTCCGGGGTCAGTATCAGGTGCCGTGGGGCCAGATCCTCGCCGCGACCGTCGTCGCCACGGCGCCCGTTGCGGTCGTCGTTCTGATTTTCCAACGCAGAATCGTGCAAGGACTGACTGCTGGTGCTGTAAAGGGATGATCGTTGTCGTCCCGAGCGACGTTAGGCATCCCAGATCGATGAAGAGCGGTCACAGAATGCACAGAAGTCCACAGAATACACAGTACGGCAAATTGCTTTGGTGTCGGCCCGGTGAGATCTTCTCTCCCCGCTTGCCCAAAAAACATTCGTCGGGACGCAGATTGCCGCAGAAGACGCTGTACTGCACGAGCCGTTTCAGCGTCCTCTGCGTGTGTGCTGCGTCCTCCGCGTTTAGTCTTTTCTTAAATGGATCAGGAACTCAACCATTGCAGTACCGTGTCTTCTGTGGCTTTCTGTGTATTCCGTGACCGCTTTTTGTCGGTCTGGGATGCTCGGGCCACGATAGGATAGTCATGGCGCGCATAACCCTCTCGCACATCGACAAGCAATACCCCAACGGCTACATCGCCTCGCGCGATCTGAACCTCGAGATCGCGGACGGTGAGTTTCTCGTGCTCGTCGGTCCGTCGGGGAGCGGGAAGTCCACCGTGCTGCGGATGATCGCCGGGTTGGAGAAGCCGACCGGCGGCACCATCACGATCGGTGAGCGTGACGTCACGCGGCTGCCGCCGCAGGAGCGGGACATCGCGATGGTCTTTCAGAGCTACGCGCTGTATCCGCACATGACCGTGCGCGAGAACATGGGGTTCGGGCTCCGGTTGAGAAAGCAGCCGTCCGATCTCGTCGCGCGGCGTGTCGAGGAAGTCGCGGACTCGCTCGGGCTGCGCGCGATGCTCGATCGCAAGCCGGCGCAGCTCTCGGGCGGCCAGCGGCAGCGCGTCGCGTTAGGCCGAGCGATCGTCCGGGAGCCGAAGGCCTTTCTCTTCGACGAGCCACTGTCGAATCTCGACGCGCAGCTCCGTGTCGAAACGCGCGCCGAGCTGGCGCGACTGCATCGGCGACTGGGCGCGACGATGGTCTACGTCACCCACGATCAGGTGGAGGCGATGACGTTAGGCACTCGTGTCGCGGTGCTGAAGGACGGCGTGCTGCAGCAGGTCGCGCCGCCGATGGAGCTGTATCGACGGCCGCGAAATCAGTTCGTCGCCAGCTTCATCGGCAGCCCATCGATGAACTTCGTGCGGGGAGCGATCGAGCGCGTGGATGGTCACTTGAGTTTCATGGCACCTGGCTTCGCGCTTCCGTTATTCGATGACGCCGTGACGAAAACCGGTCCGGTCGTGTTGGGCATCCGGCCGCACGATGTCTCACTGGGCGCCGCGCGGGAGAACGGCCCTCGCGGCGTGGTGACGCTCGTCGAGCCGCTGGGGAGCGAGCAGCTCGTGTACGTTAGCGTACCTGGCGGCGGCGATTTCGTCGCCGCCATTGGCGCGGAGCAGGCGCCGCGCGTCGATGAAACGGTGGCGCTTCACGTTGCGCCCAATGCCGTGCACCTCTTCGACCCCGAACATGGGGAACGTCTCGCGTTAGGCAATGTGGGATCGGCGCAACAATCGCCCCGGGCCGAGTAACCGTCATTCGCCTTCTTGTAACGCAACGTCACAGATTGTCCGGCAGGTAGCGCTGACCGAGTGCGGAATTTCATTGGTTGCCTTGGTCATCTGCAGCGGCTATGCGAAAATCTGTCTTGACATTACGCGGCCCCGCTGACATATCACCGCGCAGTTTATCCTGATGCCGAGCCGTTACGTCAGAGTGACGAAACGACTCGGCGAAAAGTTGGTTTTTAGCGAATCGACGTGAGCGTGGTTCCTACTCCTCACTTTGTGGAGGGCAGTCGCATGGCAAGGGGTCGCTTCCTAGTTCCCATGCTCGTACTTGGCTTGCTCATGAGCAGCCAGCTGCGTGCTCAGGGTACCACTGGCACCATCACCGGTCGCGTCGTCGACAGCGCCAGCCAGCAAGGCATCGGCAATGTCAATGTCGTGATCATGGGTGGCCAGCGCGGCACGCTGAGCAGAGACGATGGGGGTTTCACGCTGGCCAATGTTCCTGCCGGGAGCTACACCGTGCGGGCGAGCCGAATCGGGTTCCGACCGCAGACGCAGCCGGCTGTTGTCACGGGCGGCTCGGCGACGACGGTCACGTTCTCGATGAGTCGGCAGGCTGCAGTACTCAGTGAAATCGTCGTCACCGGTTACGGCACTCAGCGCCGAGAGGCGATCTCGGGATCTGTCGCTACCGTAGACGCGACTCAGGCGAATGTCGGCGTCGTCACGAATGCCAACCAGATGTTGGAGGCCCGCGTTGCCGGCGTGCAGCTGACGACGAATAACGGCGATCCGGGTTCCGGCCAGCAAGTCGTGGTTCGCGGTGGCACATCGATCAGCGCGAGCAACGATCCGCTCTACGTCATCGACGGCGTCCCGCTACAGAACGAATCGACGTCGCCAGGCGCGGCGGGAATCGGCTGGAACGCGCAGCTGCCCCGCAGCCCGCTCAATTCCCTCAACCCGGGCGACATCGAAACGATCACGGTGCTCAAGGACGCGGCGGCGACGGCCATCTATGGTAGCCGCGGCGCGAACGGCGTCATCCTGATCACGACCAAGCGTGGCGCGCGTGGCCTTGGCAACATGGAATACGATGCCTACGTCGGCGCGGCCACGGCGGCCAAGAAGCTGGATCTCGCGACCGCCGATCAGTACCGCGGCTTCATCCAGCAGCAGGTGCAGCAGTACGTCGCCGATTCACTCGCGAATCGCACGGTGAAAGGCGGTCTGGCGCCACTCGCATTGACCGGCCTTGGCACCGCGAACACGAATTGGCAGGATGCCGTGCTCCGCACCGGCATCGCGCAGAACCACAACCTGGCGTTCTCGGGTGGTTCGGCGCAGACCCAATATCGCGCGTCGCTCAACTACTTCGATCAGCAGGGCGTGATCTGGGGCAGCGGCATCAAGCGCTATCAGGGCCGCCTCAACGCGAACCACGACGCGTTCACCGGAAAGCTGCGTCTCGCGCTCAACCTGACGGCGTCGCGCGTTCTCAACGACTTCGCGCCGCAGGAGAACGGTGGTGGATTCACCGGTGGTCTCTTCACCAACATGGTGATCTACAACCCCACGCTGCCGATCATGACGGGAGCAGGGAAGTACTACGAGATCCCGGGGCAGACGAGTGTGCTCAACCCGGTCGCTCTGATCCACGAGGTCAGCGACCAGTCGCCTGAAGATCGCGTGCTCGCCAACGCCTCGGCCACGGTGAGCCTTCGCTCGGATCTCACCGCGCAGACGACGGTCGGCGTCGACAACAATAACGCGATCCGTCAGGCCTTCTATCCGAGCACGAATCCGATCGCGTCCGGCGCGAGCGGCATTGCCAACCAGTCGCAGCTGACCCTCAACAACCAGAACTTCCAGCAGCTGCTCACGTACTCGCCGCACTTTGGCAGGAGTGAGCTCGAGCTCGTGGGTGGTTACGAGTATACACACTTCGACAACCATGGCTTCGGCGCGCAGGCGCAGGGCTTTGTCACGAACGAGTACGGCGTGAACAACCTCGGCGCCGGTACGGCGGCGACCTCTCCGCTGCCGTCATCGTTCGACACGACCAGCGTCCTCGTCTCGTTCTTCTCGCGCGCCAACTTTGGCTTCGCGAACAAGTACTTCCTCACCGGCGTGCTGCGAAAGGACGGCTCGTCGCGACTCGCGCCCGGGCACCAGTGGGAACTCTTCCCCGCCATCTCGGGTTCATGGCGTTTGAGTGAGGAAGACTTCTTCCGTGGCGGACCGTTCTCGAACCTCTCGATCCGCGCGGGATGGGGTAAGCAAGGCAACCAGGCCGTGCAGCCTTATCAAACGCAGCTCCTGCTCGTCACCGACAACGGCGCCGCGTATCCCTTCGGTGGCACCGTGACGACGGGTCTTCGCGCCTCACAGGTCGGCAACCCCGATCTGAAGTGGGAGACGGCGACGCAGACGAACATCGGCATCGACTACGGTGTCCTTCACGATCGCCTGACGGGTAGCGTCGAGTTCTACAACAAGAGGACTCAGGACCTGCTCTTCGAGGTCAGCGTGCCGCAGCCGGCGGTCGTTCCCACTCGACTCGAGAACATCGGCAGCCTGCGCAACCGCGGCGTCGAAGCGTCCGTCGATGGCGAAATGTGGAGCAGCGGCTCGAAGTTGCTCTCGGGCGGCCTGGTCTTCACGCTCGAGCGCAACGAGGTCCTCAGCCTCGGCGACACATCGCGCAAGTCGATCCAGACCGCGTTCGTCAACGGCCAGGGGCAGTCGAACCAGTACGCGCAGCTCATCGCGCCGGGACATCCGTTGGGCAGCTTCTACGCGCCGAGGTTCCTGTACGTCAAGGGCGGCCAGCAGTACTTCGCCTGCACGACGGCCACAAACACGGCCTGCCAGAACGGTGTCACCACAGATCCGACGGATGCCGACCGCCAGTTCATCGGCAGCGCCAACCCCTCCTTCACCCTCGGCTACCACAACAACCTCCGCTGGGGTAAGCTCGACGCTAGCTGGCTGTGGCGCGGCGAGTTCGGCGGCAAGGTCTTCAACAACACGGCGCTCGTCTATCAGACGAAGAGCGATGCGAAGCAGGGTCGTAACTTCCTCGCGGCCGCGCTCACCGATCCGGACAGCATCAGCGAGCCGGCGAAGTTTTCGTCGCGCTGGATCGAAGACCGCACCTTCGTGCGGCTGCAGAACGTCACCGTCGGCTACACGTTCGACATTCCGCAGCGCTTGATGTCGGGCCAGACGGCGCGTGTCTACGTCTCCGGCGACAACCTGCTGCTGGCGACGAAGTACAAAGGCCTCGATCCCGAGGTCTACTCCACGGACGGTTCCGGTGGCGGACTCGCGGTTCGCGGGCTCGACTACCTCACCTATCCGCGCGCACGAACTTACACTTTCGGCGTCCACTTCCAGTTCTAGAGGCCTATGGCACCGATAAATCTTTCTCATAGCCAGCGGGCACTTATGAGCAAATCCTCAATGAATCCCGTGCTGCGCTTCGGACTGCGCGCACTACTGCTCATCCCAGTGTTCTTCGTGGGTGAGACGTGCACGAAGCTCACCGAAGTTCCGCACGAAGCACTGACGCCAGCCACGGCGTTCCACTCCGACGCCGAGGTCCTTGCCGGACTGGCAGGCGTGTACGCGCAGATGCGCTCTTCGGAGAGCAACGGCGAATTCGCGGCGATGGAAGAGCTGTCCACCGACGCGCTGGTCGTGCCGACTCGCGGCAGCGACTGGTACGACAACGGTCAGTGGCTCGATATCCACAAGCAGACCTGGGGCGCCAACACGGCCGGTGCGCTGAGCTTCCTCACCGGTTCTTGGAACGACCTGTTCAGCGGCGTCGCCAAGGCGAACCTGATGATCGACGTCGTCAGCAAGGCCGGCGCGGCGAACAAGGATACCCTCACCGCCGAGCTGCGGACGCTGCGTGCCTGGTACTACTACATGCTGCAGGACATGTTCGGCGGCGTTCCGCTCGTGACGTCGACGGAGCTCAAGCAAGTCGCGCGCTCCAAGCGCACCGAAGTCTTCTCGTTCATCGAGACCGAGCTGCTCGCGTCCGTTCCGAACCTGCCCGACAAGTGGCCGACGCAGTACTATGGCCGCGTGACGAAGGGCGTCGCCAATGCGATCCTCGCCAGCCTCTATATCAACGCTGGAGTGTTCGACAAGGATTGCGGGCCGGCGGCGTGCAGCGGCATCAGCGCGACCTCGTATAACAGCTGCCACGGCATCACGGTGAGTGGTGGCAAAGACGCGTGCGTGGCGGCGATGGACGCCGCCAACGCCGTCATCAATTCCGGCTCAGGGACGACGTATAAGCTCAGCGCAAACTGGGCCGACAACTTCTCGCTGACCAACAAGAGCTCGTTGGAGAACATCTTCGTCGTCGTGCACACGAACAGTACGCAGGCGATCGGTGGCGACTGGCCGATGCGTACGCTGCACTACAATCAGCTCAACACTGGCGACGGCAGCCCGTGGAACGGCTTTGCGACGACGGCGGAGTACTACGCCAAGTTCCCCTCGAACGATGATCGCACCAAGATGTGGCTCGCTGGTCAGGGGTACAGCTTCGAGACCCCCGGCCAGCCGGTGAACGATCGAAATGGCAACCCGCTCATCTTTACTTCGCAGATTGCCGATCTCACGAAGGCGAACGAAGGCAATGGCGTTCGCTTCAACAAGTTCCCGCCGCAGGCCGACCCACCTCACGGCAGCGCGCAGCCTAACGACTTCACCTGGTTCCGACTCGCCGAGATGTACCTGATTCGCGCCGAGGCAGAGAACGAGCAGGGGAACGGCGCACTGGCAATCGCCGACATCAACGTCCTCCGCACGCGGGCACATTCGTCAGTGGTCGCCCCGAGCGGACAGGCTGCCATTCGCCAAGCCATCCTCGACGAGCGGGCACTCGAGTTCGCGGGCGAGGGTAAGCGCCGAACAGATCTGATTCGCAATGGCCAGTTCCTGAACTGGACGGAGAGCTCGGCCAACGGCGTCTGTGGCGCTGATCCGACGAAAGGTTGTCCGGCTCGCGATGCGCACCGCATCGTGTTCCCGATCTCGATCAACGCGCTCGGCGGCAATCCGCTGCTCGTGCAGAACGCCGGCTACTGATTAGCTTTCGCTGTCATCCTGAGCGTAGCGAAGGATCTGCTGTTAGCAGTATAACAGCAGATCCTTCGTCGCTTCGCTCCTCAGGATGAGACATTGCATGCGTACGGGCGTTCCCGCCTCGCCCGTGTAGCTCCTACTAACATCCGTTGTATGACCACCGCAGCTCCCGCTCCTGATTGGCGTCGGTTCGCGACGCTTGCTCTCGTCATGCTTGCCGCCGCGTGCTCGGGAGCTGGGGAGGGGGAGAGCGCCGAAGTCGCACCACTCGGCGACGCATCGGGGAAGGCCAATGAGCTCTTCAGCCGCCTTCCCGCGAGCGTGACGGGCATTCGCTTCCAGAACAAGCTCGAGGAGACGAGTAACCTGAACGTCTTCACCTACCGCAATTTCTACAACGGCGGTGGCGTTGGCACGGCGGACCTCAATGGCGACGGCTTGCCCGAGATCATTCTCACGTCGAATGAGGGTGGCCCCAAGCTCTTTCTCAACGAGGGGCACTTTCACTTTCGCGATATCACGAGGGCGAGCGGCCTGACGACGGACCGCGGCTCGTGGACGACAGGCGTCGCGATCGGAGACGTGAACGGGGACGGGCTACTCGACATCTATATCTGCCATGCCGGGCCCGGCGATCCGCAGCAGCGCGCGAATCAGCTCTGGATCAATCAGGGCGCCGGCAAGGACGGCGTGCCGCACTTCAAGGAGATGGCGAAGCGGTATGGCGTCGACGACGAAGGCTACTCGACGCAGGCGGTATTTCTCGATTACAACCACGATGGGAATCTCGATCTGTTCGTGATCGAGAACTCGCCGCGCTCGGTGAAAACGGCTGGAAATGCCAATCTACGGATGGTGCGCAGTCAAAACGGAGGAGCGAAGCTGTTCCGGAACGACGGCAACGGCCACTTCACGGACGTGACCCTGCAATCCGGGATTTACAGCCCCGATATCGCGTTCGGGTTGGGCGTGTCGGTCGCGGACGTGAACAACGACGGCTGGCCGGACATCTATGTATCGAACGACTTCTCCGAGCGCGACTATCTCTACATCAACAATCGCGACGGAACGTTCAGCGAAGTGCTCGACAGGGAGATGCCCGTCGTCAGCTACTTCTCGATGGGTCTCGACATCGCCGATCTCGACAACGACGGGTGGCCGGACGTCTACACGACGGACATGCTGCCGGACGACCAGATCCGCCTCGGCACGACGTCCACGTTCGAGAGCTGGGAGACCTACCAGAGCCGCGTGAAGGGCGGCTATCACCATCAGTTGATGCGCAACATGCTCCAGCGCAACAACCGCGATGGCACCTTCAGCGACGTAGGGCAGATGGCTGGCGTGTCGCGCACCGACTGGAGCTGGAGTGCGCTCATCGCCGATCTCGACCTCGACGGGCGCAAGGACATCTTCGTCACCAACGGCATCGCGAAGGACGTCACGTCGCAGGATTACATCGCCTTCATCGCCAATGGACAGACCATCCGGACGATGACCGATGGTGGTCAAAAGCGCGCGGATCTTCTGAAGCTCACAAGTGCTATGAGTTCGACGCCACTGCCGAATTATGCGTTCCATAATCTCGGTGGCCTGCACTTCCGCAACGAGGCCGCGTCGTGGGGGCTGTCGACGCCAAGCTTCTCGAGCGGCGCGGCCTACGCGGACCTCGACGGCGATGGCGCGCTCGACCTCGTTGTAAATAATGTCAACGAGGAAGCCTTTGTTTACCGCAACAACGCACGTCGCCTGCACCCCGAGAACTATTTCCTTCGTGTCGCGCTCGCCGGCGACTCGGCGGGGCACAACCGCTTCGGTGTCGGCGCGCGGGTCACCGCATATGCCGGCAGCGACACGTTCATGCAGGAGCAATCGCCGCAGCGCGGCTTCCAGTCGAGCGTGGACTACGTCCTCGACTTCGGCCTCGGCGCCCACGCGACCGTGGACTCGTTATGCGTCCGCTGGCCAACTGGCAAGGTGACGACGCTGCTCCATCTCGCCGCGAATCAGCTAGTGACGGCTCGGGAAAGAGATGCCGTGAGCAAAGCCCTAGCCCCTAGCCCCTATGCCCTGGCCCCTCTTCTAACGGATGTAACCGCCGAGACGAAGCTCGACTTCAAGCACCAGGAGCCCGACTTCGTCGACTTCGATCGCGAGCCGCTGATGCCGAAGCTGCTCTCCACCGAAGGGCCCTATCTCGCCGTCGCCGACGTCAACGGCGATGGCCTCGATGACATCTACATTGGCGGCGCGAAGAACCAGCCCGGTAAGCTGTTCGTGCAGCAGAAGGATGGCAGCTTCGTGAGCATGAACGATTCACTTTTCGCGGGAGACGCGATATCAGAGGATCTCGGCGCGGTCTTCTTCGACGCCAACGGCGACGGCCGGCCGGACCTGTACGTCGTGAGCGGCGGCAATGAGTACGGAGAGCTCGCCTCGGCGCTCCAGGACCGGCTCTACATCAACGACGGCCGCGGCAAGTTCCACAAGGCCGTCAATGCGCTGCCGGCCGAGATGGCGAGCGGGTCGCGCGTCGTCGCCGCGGACTATGTCGGCGATGGCGCTATCGATCTCTTCGTCGGCGGACGCGTCGTCCCGGGATCGTATGGAGTCGATCCGCAGAGCTTCCTTCTGCATAACGACGGTCGCGGCCACTTCACCGACGTCACGGCGAAGCTCGCTCCGGAGCTCGCGCACATCGGGATGGTCACCGATGCCGTCTGGCGCGACATCGATGGCGACGGCCGGCTCGATCTGATCGTCGTGGGCGAGTGGATGCCGATCACGGTCTTCCACAACGAGGGCGGCGGACGGCTGAAGCGCCTCCAGGTGCCGGAACTCGAGAACACCAACGGCTGGTGGAACAGGATCGTCGCCGGCGACTTCAACGGTGACGGCAAGGTCGACTTCATCGTTGGCAACCTCGGCTTGAACAGCCGGCTGCAGGCGTCGCCTAACGAGCCGGTCACGATGTACGTCAAGGACTTCCAGGGGAACGGGACGCCGACGCAGATCCTCTCCGTCTACAACCATGGCGTCAGCTATCCGCTGCCGCTGCGCGACGATCTACTGAACGCCCTGCCATTCCTCGCCTCGCGCTTTCCGCGCTACAAGGACTACGCGGGCAAGACGGTCCAACAGATCTTCACCCCGCAGGAGCTCGCTGGCGCCATCGAGAAGAAGGCGCACACCTTCGCCACCTCGCTCGTGCTCAACAACGGTGATGGGTCGTTCAAGGTGGTGCCATTGCCGGACGAAGCACAGCGGTCGCCTCTGTACGGCATCCTGGCGACGGATCTCGATCATGACGGCAAGGCCGATCTGCTTCTCGCCGGCAACTTCGATGGATTCAGGCCCGAAATCGGGCGAATGGAGGCCAGCTATGGCCTCGTGCTTCGCGGCGACAACAAGGGCACCTTCACTCCGGTATCGCGCGAGGAGAGCGGCTTCTTCGTTCCCGGCCAGGCGCGTGACATAGCGCGCATCCGCACCGCGCGTGGGCCCGTCTGTATCGTCACCCGAAACAACGATCGCCTGCTCGTCTTCCGGCCGAATGCCGGGTCGCGGGCGATCGCCGAGCGTACCGACAAGCGTTCAGCGGCGGGGCGTGCGCGCCACTGAACGCCTGGAATCACTCCTGTCCGCGGGGGGCCTTCTTCGTCTTGATGACGATGACGCCGTTGGCGGCGCGGCTGCCATACATGGTGAGGCTCGCCGGATCCTTGAGGACCTTGATCGACTCGATGTCGTACGGGTTGATTCCGCTCAAGCTTCCATTCGCCCCGGCCTGGATCTCTTGACCATCGACGACATAGAGAGGCTGGGCGCCGTTGTAGGCCGACTGCGCGCCACGAATGCGGACGATGATGCCGCCATCGGGCGACTGCGATACGTCGACTCCGGAGACGCGGCCCGAGAGCGCCTTCTCGATGGGTTGATCGGGCGCGGGATGAATGTCCTGCGAGCCCACGGTTGCGTCGCCGCTGGGCGCCCCTGGCTTGGTAGAGGGAGCGCCATTGTGCGCGCAGCCGACGACGAGCGCCACGAGGAATGCGAGACCGGAAAAACGATTGGGCATGGGAGACAGCATAATACCCCCAGGGATTCTGTGGATGTCGCGATCGCCTATAACTGATGATGCGACACGTTAGGGCGCAAGATCCAATCCGCACCCCGCGTGCCGATCTGAGGCCGCTGACCAGAGGCGGCTGGCCAGAGGCCGCTGATATCACTGACACTACCCTGAAACCACCGACGAACTGCTCAGCAGCAAGGCCTCTCTTTACCGACACCGGTGGAAAGCCCAAGAATTTCTTGGACGCGAATTGCGCGAATCTGGAGCGAATCCAACCGAGTGGCGTAACGGCGCTGTCGCACCCGAATGGTTGGTCATGTTTTTTTCAAAGACTTTAGTGCACGGGGTGCGACGCAACCGTCATCCGCATCGGTTGGATTCGCCTCAGAATTCGCGTGATTCGCGTCCCAACAGCTGTCCAAAGTTTTCCCATAAGCATTTGACGTTGGTGCGAGCAGCCCTCCCGCGCGCGGAGCTCGTCAGTGGTTTCAGGGCCCTGTCAGTGGCTTCAGGGGCCCTCCGGTGGGTGTGGCGCGTGGCCCGGATTGTCATGACGATCGGTCTCGCGGCGTGCGGTGGCGCCGCCCGCGAGTCGACCTCGCCACCGATGTTCGAGTTGCTCGCCCCGAATGCGACCGGCGTCACATTCGAGAATCGCCTTCCGGAAGATTCGTCGTTCAACATCCTCAACTACCTGTACTACTACAACGGTGCCGGGGTCGCCGTCGGCGACATCAACAACGATGGGCTTCCCGACCTCTACTTCACCTCGAACATCGGTCCCAACCATCTCTACCTGAACAAGGGAAACTATAGGTTCGAAGACATCACCGAGCGCGCTGGCGTCGCTGATTCTGTCGGCTGGAAGACCGGTGTGACGATGGCGGACGTGAATGGCGACGGCTACGTGGACATCTACGTGTCCGCCGTCGACTACCTAACGATGCACGGCCGCAATGTGCTCTACATCAACAATGGCGACGGGACGTTCACCGACCGCACGAAGGAATACGGCCTCGATCACGTCGGTTATGCGACCCAGGCGCTGTTCTTCGATTATGACGGAGACGGCGACCTCGACATGTTCCTCCTGAATCACTCGACCCACAGCGAGCGCCGCACCGGCGACGGCACGGCGAGAGGTCCGGGGAATCCACGAGCGAGTGACCGCCTTTTCCGGAACGACGGCGGCCATTTCGTGGACGTGAGCGAGAAGGCCGGCGTCGCCGATCACGTCGGCGCGTTCGGGCTCGGCGTCGTCGCCAGCGATCTCAATCTCGACGGCTGTCCGGACCTCTACGTCGCGAACGATTTTCAGGAGAACGATTATCTCTATCTCAACAACTGCGACGGCACGTTCACCGAATCGATCGCTAAGGCGACCGGACACACCAGCCGCTTCTCGATGGGCGTGGACGCCGCGGACTTCGACAACGATGGCCGGCCGGACCTGATGGTCACGGACATGCTCCCCGATCGTGATGATATTCTCAAGACGTCGGCGAGCTCGGAGACGTACAACCTGTTCGACCTGCAACTGCGCGCTGGCTTTCATCCGCAATACGAGCGCAACACGCTGCAGCTCAATCGCGGGTTGAGTCGCTTCAGCGAGATCGCCTTCCTCGCCGGCGTCGCCGCCACCGATTGGAGCTGGTCGCCGCTGTTCGCGGATCTCGACAACGACGGCTACAAGGACCTCTTCATCACGCGCGGCGTGTACCGGCGCCCTAACGATCTCGATTACATCGACTATATCGGGAACGAGGGCGTGCAGGCATCGCTGGCGCAGGGCATCACGAAGCAGAATCTCGCCGCCGTGCTCCAGCAGCTGCCGTCTATGCCGCTGCCGAATCGCGTCTTCCGAAACAACGGCGATCTGACGTTCACGAACGTCGGGCAGACATGGGGCATCACGCAGCAGGGTTTTTCCAATGGCGCGGCGTACGTGGATCTCAACAACAGCGGAGCGCTCGATCTCGTCGTCAACGACATCAACGCCCCGGCCTCGATCTATCGCAACCACGCTCGCGAACGCAATAGAGCGCATTATCTGACCATCGCTCTGCGCGGCGACGGCAAGAACACCGGGGGTATCGGCGCGAAGGTGATGATCGCGCACGCCGGACGACACCAGATGCTCGAGGAGATGCCGACACGGGGCTTCGAGTCGTCCGTCGATCCACGCCTCCATTTCGGCCTCGGCGTATCGACGCGCGTGGACTCGTTGACGGTGGTCTGGCCAGACCGGCGCTACCAGCTGCTGACGAATCTGGCCGTCGATCGAATCCTGACCCTCTCGCAACGGGATGCGTCCGGCCGATATGAATACGCTCATCACGACACATCCGGGGCACCATTCACGGACGTTACTGCCCGCACGCGTGTCGACTTCCAGCATCACGAGAACGAGTTCGCGGACTACACGCGCGAATCGTTGATACCGCACCTGCTCTCGACCGAGGGACCAGCGCTCGCCGTGGGCGATGTCAACGGCGACGGGTTGGACGACATCTACGTCGGCGGCGCGAAGTGGCAGCCGGGAAAGCTGTTCCTGCAGCAGCGCGACGGCACCTTTCGCGAGAGTCCGCAGTCCGCTTTTCGCGCCGACAGCCTGAGCGAGGACGTGGACGCCGTGTTCTTCGACGCGAATGGCGACGGCCATCTCGATCTCTACGTCGTGAGCGGCGGCAACGAATTCTGGGGCGACGACGATGCGCTCCAGGACCGGCTCTACATCAACGACGGCAAGGGCAACTTCGATCGCGATCGTCTTGCATTGCCGCGTCTGGCAGAGAGTGGCTCGGTAGTCATACCAGGCGACTTCAATGGCGATGGGCACATGGACCTATTCGTCGGGCGCCGCGCGGTGGCGCGCAACTACGGGCTCACGCCGCGCAGCTATCTCCTGGAGAACGACGGCAAGGGACATTTCACCGACGTCACGCAAGCGAAGGGGCCCGGCCTCGCCAACGCGGGGATGGTGACTTCGGCGGCGTGGATCGATTACGAGAACGACGGCAAGCTCGATCTCGTCGTCGCCGGCGAATGGATGCCGGTGCGCGTGTTCCGTCAGGAGAATGGCCAGTTCGTGGACCGCACCGCGGAGGCTGGCTTTCGTGGTACCGAGGGCTGGTGGAACAGCGTCTCGACGGTAGATGTGAATGGCGATGGCAGGAACGATCTGATTCTCGGCAATCTCGGGCTGAACTCGTATATCCGCGCCTCGGCAAAGGAGCCGGCACGGCTCTACGTCGGCGATTTCTTCTCGACCGGTGCTGTTAAGCAAATTCTCACGTCGTATCGCAATGGCGTGAGCTATCCCATCGCCGGTCGCGACGAGCTCGTTCAGCTGATGCCGCCCCTGCGCGCCAAATTTCCGATGTACAAATCCTTCGGCGCGAGCCGCATCGAGGATATTCTTCCGCCGGAGGAACTGTCGAAAGCCATGGTGCTCGAAGCGCACGACTTCGCGAGCGCCGTCGCGGTGAACAATGGCAATGGCACGTTCACGCTGCGCCCGCTGCCGACCGAGGCGCAGTTCGCGCCGATCTATGCGACGGTCGCCGGTGACTTCGACGGCGACGGCAAAACGGATGTGGTGGTCGCCGGGAACATGTACGGCGTCACACCGCTCCTCGGACGGTACGACGCGAGCTATGGGCTGTTGCTTCGGGGCAGAGGAGATGGCAGCTTCGTTGCGGTCGACATGGAGTCCTCGGGCCTCGTCCTCGACGGCCAGGTGCGGCACATGGCCATGTTGCACGGCGCGAACGGCAAGCGGCTCATCGTGGTCGCACGAAACAACGACAAACTCGAGATTCTACAGGTTAGATGATGAATAGGTCATGGAAGTGGTGTCATCCTGAGCGCAGCGAACGATCTGCTGTTCACCCGATCAACAGCAGATCCTTCGCTGCGCTCAGGATGACACGGGCTGCGCTCAGGATGACACGAGTCCTCTTTCTGGTGGCCTCGTGCACGACGGCAGCCCACGCTCAGCGCGTCCCCACCAGCCGCGACGAGCTGCCTGTGCTCTCGCTGCCCGATCCCAAGCTCGACGACACCACTGCCTACGAGGGCTACAAGACCCGCTTCTATCACGACTCCAGAGGCAACACGCTGCAGATCTATCTGCGGCGCAACGAGGGACGCGTCGTGAACCTCTGGGCCGACGCGCTCAACGAGAGCATCGGCTTTACCGCGCGCGACTCCGCCGGGGCGCCGGCGCCCATCGACTGGAGCGGCGTGATTGCGCTGACGTCGGACTCCGGCGGCATGCGCGTCGTGACCTATCGCCTAACGAGCGCGACGCCGCATCTTCGCCTCGGCTGGTTCCTCCTCGGCACGATGCGCGTCGAGCGCGACTTCCAGTACTGGCGCAAGCACCTCGAGCCGTTCACGGCGCCGCCGTATCGGGTCGCCGAGGTGGACTCGCTCGTCACACGCATGGCGGCGCTGTCGGAGAGCGAGCGCCGGCACGAGCTGCTGCTCGTCCACGCACGGACCATCGGCGAGCTACGGGCTCGGCTCGATCCCACCGTCTCGATCGTGAAGGCAGGGAGCCGAGCGGTCGTGCGGGTCGTGCAATCCGGTCTGGATGGACGCAACGTGCTGGCGCTGGAGATCGGTGTGGACACGATGCACGCGCACCCGCGACAGATCGGCCGATCCGTCGCGATCGATGGCGTGAGCACCGGGCCGGTCGAGCTCACGGTTCGCGTGGCAACGAACGCGCGCGCCCTCACGCCGCTCTCCCGTTCGGAGATCTTCGACCGGGCGTTCCTCGCCTTCGCCGACACGGCGGCGCGTCACGATCCGCGCGTCGAACGGCAGCTTCGCGCTGTGGAGCTTCTCAGCTCGCGGGAGAAGTTGATGGCTGGCCTGCCCAATTTCGCGACGTATTTCGGGCGCGACCAGATGATGAGTGCGCTGATGATGCAGCAGGTGTGGACGCCGGCGATGATGGAGCACGTCATCGGCAGCGTACTGCGCAAGCTCGCGCCTAACGGCGAAGTCAGCCACGAGGAAGCGCTCGGCGGCCAGGCGATTCGCGAATGGTCCGGCGAATACGTTCGCTATGTCGACTCGGCACGGGCGCTCGCGCGCACCGCACCGCGCGATACGGCCATCCTCATGTCGCGGGCGCGCATCGCGCTCGGCAACCTCGAGAAGGTGCGCGAGAACTATCACATGATCGACGACGAGTTCCAGCTGCCGGTTCTCGTGTCGCGATATCTCGCGGACAAGCGGCTCGGCGCGGATGCCAAGCGCGCCTTCCTCGAAGGCCGTGAGAATGGCGAGTCGCGCGTCGCGCTGCTCGTGCGCGAGCTCGAGGTGGTTGCCTCTCGCGCGGCGCCTTATGCGGCGAAGCAGGACGCGACGAACCTCGTCGGCTTCGCGCCGCGCGACGCGACGCATTGGGAATCCGAGAGCTGGCGCGACAGCGGTGCCGGCTACGCGAATGGGCGTTTCGCGATGGACATCAATGCGATCTGGGTGCCGATGGCGCTCGACGCGATCGGCTCCATTCTCGATGACTTCCGCACGCTCGGGCTGTCGCAGGGGAGCTCGATCACCGGCGCGGCGCCTGGGCCTAACTTCGCGCGCTACCTCGCGGACCGTTCGACGCTCCAGGCGGCGGAGCGGGCGTGGGGCGGGGCCGTCCAGCACTTCATCGTCAAGCTCGACCCAGCGGAGATCGAGAAGCGCATCGACGCCAAGCTGGCGTCGCTGCCGGAGAACGAGCGCCGCTACTGGCGCGGCGTGGTGCTCGCCTCGAGCGGCGCCGCGCGCGATTCGATCTCCTTTCTCGCGCTATCGCTCGACGCCTCGGGTCAGCCGATCCCGGTGATGAACACCGATCCGGCCACGGCGCTGTTCCTGGTGGACCTGAGCGGCCACACGATGGTCCCAGTGTCCGTCGAGCCCTTCCGGAACCTCGATCCATTCGTGAGGCAGTATCCGGTGGGGCTCCTGGTCGACGGCCTCGGCCCGCTCGTCGCAAACGACGCTTACGCGTCGCCCGAGGTGTGGCGGACGTTCGAGAATGACCGATACCACTCGCCCCGCGTGGTGTGGGGACGGGAGGTGAACCTCATCACGTTAGGCATGGCGCACCAGCTCGCGGCCGCGGTGGATGCGCAAGGCCGCCCGCGCGACCCGGCGCAGGCCGCGTACGTAGCGCGATTGGTGACGGCGCTCCGGCGCACCCAGGCCGCGGTGAATGCGTCGGGGTTGCGGCAGTTCGAGCTGTGGAGCTACAAGATCGAGAATGACCGGCTGCAGCCGATCAGGTACGGTACGAGCTCTGATGTGCAGTTGTGGAACACGACGGCGCTGGCGGTACAGTGGGCATTAGCCCGGCTGCCGAAGAACATTCGTTAGGCTGAGCCCAGCCGAGAAGCTGCCAGCTCGTGAGCTGGCCGCCGAGAGCCAACGGCTGAGCTCCGAGCTGAGGAACTGCGCGCTCTAGCGCTGAAGGCTTGTCAGCGTCGCGCCCGTAAGACCACCCAGAGTCCCCTATTCGCCAGCCCGATCACGAAGGCAGTCGCTGTCAGCAAGTAGCTCACGCGCTGGCAGCTTCTTGGCTGGGCTCAGCTCCCGTGTTTCAACGCCCGTATTTCTTCATTGCCGCCATCAACCTATCGACCGGCAGGGCATACACCCGAGCGAAGTTCGCGCCAGTCATCGTCTCCGCCTGCAGCATCGCGTTCACGATCGCTTCTTCCGTGGCCTGCGTCGTCGCGTAGAAGAGCGGGTTGATCCTGCCGTTCGGGATCATCGTGAGGTGCGCGAGCCCCGTGTCCGATGCGGCGTGGGCGTTGGCGGTGGAAAAGGCGACGAAGATGTCGCCGGAGCTGTTTTCGCCCTTGCCGCCCATGCGGCCGATGCCTAACGACACGCGCGTCGCGATGCGCTTGAGCTGGTGTGGCAGGAGTGGCGCGTCGGTCGCGACGACGACGATGATCGAGCCCTGGCCCTCGTCCTCCTCGTCGCCGGTGCGCGTCGCGGGCGCGGCGTCGCAGCGCGGGCCGTTGGCTTTCACCGCCGGATCATTCGTCGCGATGCAGGGCAGAAGGTCGGCAATCTCCTGGCCTACCGGCACGCCCGCAACGCGCAGCTCGCGTCGCGAGCAGCAGTTGCATTGCACGAGCACGCCCACCGTGTAGCCGCCGTCGCGTGCGTCGAGCTTCCGCGACGCCGTGCCGATACCGCCCTTGAAGCCGTGGCAGACCATACCGGTCCCACCGCCGACGTTCCCTTCGGCAGGCACGACGCCCGGTTTAGCACTCTCTAACGCCGCGAGCACGTGCTCCGGCTTGACGTGAAAGCCGTTGATGTCGTTGAGGCGTCCGTCGAAGGTCTCGGCGACGACGGGCAGGCCCCAGGGCTGAAGTCCCGGGCGGTGCACCTGCCACTGGAGAATCGCGTCGCGCACGACGCCGACGGAGTGCGTGTTGGTGATCGCGATCGGCCCCTCGAGAAAGCCGGACTCCTGAAGCCAGGTGGTGCCGGTCATCTCGCCGTTGCCATTGAGCGTGAACCACGCGCCCATTACTGGGTCCGGGCTGTCCTTACCGCGAGGATGGATGACGGTGACGCCCGTGCGCACCGGCCCCTGTCCAACGACGAGCACGCCGTTGCCGGAGATGAGCGTCGTGTGGCCCACCTCCACGCCAGGGACATCGGTGATGGCATCGAGGGTGCCGGCGGTGCCTCCAATCTGCGTTGAGATGCCAAGGTCGCGCGCGCGGGGCTTCGTCGTTTGCGCGGACACGGACAGCGGTACCTTTGCGGTGAGGACGAAGAGCAAGGCGAGCAAGCGGCGCATAACGAGTTCTCCGGCGGCGGGTGAAAGGGCCGCGTCAAAACTACCGCCGACGGTCGAGCCCGGCGAGGTGACCTCGTGCGGCCGCGGCGTGTTGTTCACATATGCGATCGATGTTGCTGCTGCTAATCCTCGTTGCCTGCGCGAAACCCCCCATCCCACGCGTCGCGACGATCTATCTAGGGTCGAGCTGCGGCGACTCGACAGCCTCCAAGGCTCCAGTGATACGGCGCGCAAGCGTGACCGACACGGCGCTCGCGCGCACGGGCCAGGCGGGTCTACTCATCATCGTGGACAGCAGCACCAGCGACAGACCTCTCTCGCGCGCTCTCGCCCGCGTGAAGGGGACCACGAACGGTGCGTTCGCCAACGACTCCGGCCACGCGCTCCTTTCGCGTATGCACGACGGGAGCGCCAGCCTGGTCATCAGGAAGATGGCCTTCACAACCTGGGAGGGCGTCGTCCCTGTCCGGGCGGGGTATCGCGATACGCTCGAGGTTGGCCTGGGCGCCGGGCCCGTCTGTCTGTTGTCCTCAGGTCGGCAGCGATATTGAACGAGAGAAAGCCTGACTCAATCCACGTGATTCAGCTGCTTCGCCACCGCGTCGATAATCTCGTCGATCTGATTCTTCTCGACGATCAGCGGCGGCGACAGCGCGATGATGTCAGCGGTCGTCCTGATGAGCACATTGTCATCGTTGAAGCAGCGCGTGAACACCTCGAACGCCCGCGCACCCGTCTTATTCGGTCGCGATGCGAGCTCGATGCCGGCGACGAGCCCGATGTTGCGGATGTCCACGACGTTCGGCGCGCCCTTGAGAGAGTGCACCGCGTCCTCCCAGTAGCCCGCTAGCGACGCCGCGCGCTCGAAGAGCCCTTCGTCCCGGTAGACGCCTAACGTCGCCAGCGCCGCGGCGCACGCCAGGGGATGTCCCGAGTACGTGTAGCCGTGGAAGAACTCGATCCCCTGCTCGGTGGCGTTCACGACCGTGTCGTAGATGTCGTTCTTGACGAAGACCGCGCCCATCGGGACCGAGGCGTTCGTGATCCCTTTGGCCACGGTCATGACATCCGGCGTCACTCCGAAATAGTCGGCGGCGAAGGGCGCGCCGAGGCGACCGAAGCCGGTGATGACCTCGTCGAAGACGAGCAGGATGTCGTGTTTCGTGCAGATCTCGCGGATGCGTTCGAGATAGCCCTTGGGTGGAATGAGCACACCTGTCGATCCAGCAACAGGCTCGATGATCACCGCCGCGATCGTGTTCGCCCCGAAGCGCTGCACGAGCGTCTCCAGTTCGTCGGCCAGTTCGGCGCCCTGCGACGGCTGGCCCTTCGCGAAGGCGTTCCGCTGCGGGTCGTGGGTGTGTGGCAGATGAGCCACGTTAGGCAGGAGCTGCCCGGCGAATTGCTTCTTGTTGGTGTCGATGCCGCCGACGGAGATTCCGCCGAAGCCGACCCCATGATACGCGCGCAGCCGGCCGATCAGTCGCGTGCGCGTGGGCTCGCCCTTCGCCTGCCAGTAGGCGAGCGCGATCTTGAGCGCGCTGTCCACGGCCTCGGAGCCGGAGTTCGCGAAGAAGACGTGATCGAGGTCGCCCGGCAGCATCTCGGCCAGCTGCGACGCCAGCTCGAACTCGAGCGGATGGCCCATCTGGAAGCCCGGCGCGTAGTCCATCCGCGCGGCCTGCTCGGCGATGGCGCGGACGATCGGCTCGCGGCAGTGGCCGGCGTTCACGCACCATAGGCCGGCGGTGCCGTCGAGAATGCGTCGGCCGTCGGCGGCGGTGTAGAACATCCCCTTCGCCTCGACGAGGAGCCGCGGCGCGCGTTTGAACGCGCGGTTCGCGGTGAAGGGCATCCAGAGCTCTTCGAGGGAGAGGCTGCCGAGGTCGATGTCGGCGCCGATCGGAGACGTGACGGAGCTGGCCATGGGAGTCGCGGAGCGGGTCCTGGGTATCTGCCGGAGCATCGAATAATGTCCCGAAGGGGGTCCGTTGGCTATAGTCAGGGTGACCGACGGAGCGGGGAGGGAGGGACGAAGTATGCCGGACCGCAGAGACGACGTGCCTAACGAGGTAGACGCCGCGCCGATGGCGACAACGGCCGAGGTCGCGGCGGTCGTGAAGGACGTCCAGCGGAAGCGCCGGGGGAAGATCCGGTGGTCGCTTGGCCGGCACACGGCGGAGATGGCGTTGAAGGCACTCGAGGGGCCTGCAGCTCAAGCACCGCGTCGGCCGTCGTCGAAGTCGCGTCGCCGCAAGCGGCACAAGCGGTTACTGTAGTAGCCGAGTGAGGGAATGACAGCTATGGACTGCGTAATCACGCACCCGGGCATGCCAGTCGGCGTTGTCGAATTGCCAGGCGAAGGCGATCGTTTCACGGTTGCGGTACAACCCCTCGCTGGCTACAGCGCGCTCCGCGACCTTGTCCGCTCAGCAAGCATCGCGCTGGCAGATGTGGCGCTCGGACGCGACCCTGTCGATGCCTTCGCGCTGCGGCGTGCCGCAATTCTCGGCGGCGCCCTCGAGCTCCGAGATCGCGCCGGCACGCTCGTGCCGGCCGATTATGTCGAGCTCACAGAGTGGCCCGGCGGTACGCCGCCAGTCGGAGCGTTCATTCGCCTGCGTGAGTCGCACGCGTCCATTCCGGCGGTCTTACCGCCGCATCGCCGCGGGGACTCGGACACACTCCCCGGCCTAACCGGAGCGTAACGAGCTTTCAGAATGAGCGCCTGGGATCGGTCGCCTCTACGCAGCTCTGTAGACATCGTGATGCTGCTTGCCCCGACTGCCGCGGCGTTGGGATCACCGTTAGGCGCACACATCGATCGTCCCAGCGACGAGTGATCATGAGGCGACGTCGACTATTGATCGGCGCTGCTGTCGTCGTGGTGCTCATCCCCCTCGCGGGCTTCGGAATCCGCGCGCTCGCGCGGGCGCGTGAGTTCCAATTGTTCGGACGACTCGTCGCCGAAGTCCCCGTGCGCGATTCTCTCGTGGCATTGACGCTGGACGATGGGCCATCGGGAGCGATGACCGACACCGTCCTTTCAATTCTTCGCGCCCACCACGCTACCGCGACGTTCTTCGTCACGGGCCACGAGCTCGCGTTGAGTCCGAGCTCGGGGACGCGCATCGTCGCGGCCGGACATGAGCTGGGAAATCATTCCTATTCGCATTCGCACATGATCGGCATGTCGCCGCGGCGGATTCGTGCCGAGCTCGCGCGGACCGACACGCTTATTCGCGCGGCGGGCGAGCGTGGGCCGATCTATTTCCGGCCGCCCTATGGTGTAAAGCTCGTCGGATTGCCTTGGGTGTTGTGGCGCGCCGGAAGAACCACAGTGATGTGGAGTCTCGAGCCAGACTCGTATCCGAATGTGGCGGCAAGTAAGGACGGCATCGTCAACTACGTGCTTTCGCGGGTGCGTCCTGGCTCGATCTTGCTCCTGCACGTTTGGTATCCGAGTCGCGCAACGTCGCGCGCCGCGCTCGGGCCGCTCGTCGACAGCTTGCACGCCCGCGGCTATCGCGTGGTTTCCGTCCGCGAGCTACTCGCGGCGGATAGCCTGACGAACGTCGAGTGATCCGCTCCTTCTTCGACAACTTTCTGAACAGGTCCCCATCGGAGCTACTCCAGGCGATGAAGCTGGTGCGGCACGACGTTCGGGGCGACGTCGCATACATCATTTGGAAGGCCGAGCCGTACATCCCGCTCGCGACGGACACCTTCGTCATCCGCGATGGGCAGATCGTGGCGCAGAGCTTCGCGGTGCTCGCGCCATCGGCGGAGGGCGCGGCCGTGCAAGGTGGCGACGCCGATTGAAGACAGCGACCATAACGACGAGGCGGACACTTACAGGCGCAGCGGCTTGTAGAAATCTCATGACTGTCCTTGGTCGCTGTGTGATTGTGCTGTGGACGCGCGAATGCAAGCGGCCACCGTGTGCGTCCTTCGCGGTGGCCGAGGTGAAGTGCAGAGGTCCGGATTGAAACCGGTACGCTACGTGTGCTATGAGGCGACACACGGGAGGCGGCCGCGCACGTAGCGGGAGAGGTTGGAGCGGTGACGGCGGATGCGCGAGCATGGGCGGTTGGAGTGCGGTTTGAGTGATGAGGATGGACTAGTGCGCGGTGAGGATGGACTGGAGCGCGGTGAGCGTTGCAGGGTCGCGAATGAGGACTGCAGAGTCAGCGATAAGCGGAGGAGTAGTGGCAATGCGCGTGTGCGCCTCGCATGAGGGAAGTGGAGTTGCGGCGATGGCATTCGGCGTCGCAGCGATGCGGCTCGGCAATGCGCCGATGCGGAGAGGAGTTGGGCCGAGGCGCCGGTGCGTCGCGCCGATTCGTCCGTGAGTTGTCGCTGTGCGGCCTGCCCGGTCAGCGATCCGCGCTGCAGCTCTGTCGTCGCAGACCGGAGTCGCGTCGATACGAAGTGCGCTTCGGCCTGTTGGCGTGTGCGTTCACGCAGTGAGCGCTGCAGTGGCTCCGTGAACGATCGGAGTCCCCAGCGGAATTGAGTGGAGTGCTCGCGGTACGCATCGCAGTCACTCGTGTGCGCGTTCTCATTGCGCCGATGTGCGTTGGACTTGTCGCGATAACGACTTTACTCCGTGCGACACGCAGTGTCGTTGCCCCGTTCCGCGTGGGAATTACGGCGGCACGCGACGGAGTTGTTCCTGTTGGCGTTGCCGTTGTGGGTGTTCGGGCTGCAATTGTTGTTATTCGCGCGGGAATTGCTGATATTCGCGATGGGCTTGCTGTTGTTCGCGTTGCAGTTGTTCCGAAACGAGAGGGAGTTGTTGCTATTCGCGTTGCGGCGGCTGGTATTCGAGCTGAAGTTGTTGGTATTCGCGACGCAGTCGTTGATCTTCGCATGACCGTTACTGCGGCACGCGCGGCAGTTGTTGGTATTCGCGGGACAGTTGCTCCGATACGCGTTGGAGTTACGCTGACACCCGATGGCGTCGTCGGTGCTCGTGTGGCGGTTGTCCGTGTTCGCTTTGCCGGCGTTGCGACGGGCTCTGGAGTTGCGTCGGTACGCGATAGCGTAACGGCGATACGCGACGGGAGTTCCTGCGAAACGCGTCTCAGTTCCAGCGATCGATGCTGGCGTCTGTGCGGTCGCCGCGCGAAGCCAGCGGTTGCCGTTTCACGCTGCCGATACTGCGCGCTCCAAGCGTGGGCGGCGTGGATTGACGACGGAAATCGTGTCGAGGTGGTGCGTCCAACAAGAGCGCCCGAGAGCCAGAGTGCACGATGATAAGCAGGCCTTGTCGGCTCGAAACGCCAATTGTTGCATCGCTTCTTCGGCACACTGACTCTGCTTCCGGACTTGGGTCTGCTCATGGCGTAAGCTCGGCCGACACCGGTCGTCGATCATCACAAACTTGATATCCAGAATTCCGTGTCGACGCGCCTCTTCCGCAAATTCGTGTCACGTGTGACCACAAAAGATGACACTTTCGCACCGTAATTCCGCTATCCAAAGAGCGCGAATGCTCGGCGGACCTCGCGAAGCACAGCTTCCGTGACACCTCTGGCGCGCTCGTTCCCCGCGCGCAGCACGTCCATGACATACCCGCGGTCGCGTTCGAGCTCGGCGCGACGAGTTCGGATCGGCGCGATGAGCGTTTCCAGAACGTCTTCCAGCCGTTGCTTGAGCGCTGCGTCGCCCAGACCACCCGCCCGATATCGCTCCTTCAATTCGACGACGGTCGTGAAATCCGGATCGAAGGCGTCGAGATAGGCAAAGACGACATTCCCCTGGACGCGTCCTGGATCCGACGCCCGAACGTGCCCCGGATCCGTGTACATCGCTCGCACCAGCTGGCGGATCTCGTCACTCGTGGCGCTCAGCGGGATCGCGTTGCCGAGGGATTTGCTGGCCTTGCGGCCGTCGACGCCGGGGAGACGCGGTGTGGTCGAGAGCAGCGCCCGACACTCGGGCAGGATCGACGCGTTTGCCAGGCGATTCACCCGGCACACGATCTCGTTCGTCTGCTCGATCATCGGAACCTGGTCGTCGCCCACGGGAACGACGGTCGCCCGGAAGCCGGTGATATCCGCCGCCTGACTCACGGGATAACAGAGGAAGCCCGCAGGTATGTCGCGCTCGAAGCCACGCAGCTCGACCTCGGCCTTCACCGTCGGGTTGCGCTCGAGCCGAGCGACGGTAACGAGATTGAGATAGAGCACGGTCAACTCGGCCAGGGCGCTCAATTGCGACTGCACCGCGATCGTCGTCTGCGCGGGATCGATTCCGATTGCGAGGTAGTCGAGGGCGACCTCGGTTACCTGCTGCGCGACGTGCCCGGCCCGCCCAGACGAGTCGGTGAGTGCCTGCAGGTCGGCGATGAGCAGGGTCTGTTCGCATCGGCCCTGAAGGGCGAGTCGGGAACGCAGTGAGCCCGCATAGTGGCCGAGATGGAGGGATCCGGTGGGCCGGTCGCCGGTGAGTATGACGTCGGTTGCGTCGACCTCGCTCCGACGCTCGTCGGCGCGCAGTTGCGCGAAGATGTTGGGGGACATGGTGTGAAGCTCCTCAGAAGTTGATCGAGGTCGCTCGACACCGGCGAAACGAAACAGGGCCGCTCGGTGTCGAGCGGCCCCAGGGTGTTGATGCGCGATGGTATGGACGTGCGCTAGCGGGCCGCTCGGGGAGAGGGCCAACGCCACGACGTCAGAGAACGCGCGATCAAAGATTTCATACTCTGAAAATAATGACTTGCGTCGTCACTGCGAAGTGGTCGCCTGAAACCGAAATGCGCGCTAGGTTGGCTGCGCATTCTCCCGCTCTCACGAGGACCCTCCACCACGATGCCACGGCTTTCGCATGACCCAGTGGAGCGCGCCGCAGAGGAGAAGTGCCTTGCAGATATCGAGCAGTACGGTCTCCACGTTTTGAAGGTCAGCGGCGACAATGATTGGCCTGAGTTCACGTACTCTGTAGGCTTGTACCACCGGTTCGGGGTGCCGGAAGTCATCATACTCGGCCTTCGCGCGAAGCTCGCGCACTGGATCCTCAACGAACTCGCAGCACGGGTACGGAGTGGTTATCGCTATGAGGCTGGGGATCGGGTCGCGGGCCTGATCGAGGGATTTGAGATGGAATTCCGACCCGTCGCCGAGGCCCAGGTTGAGCCCCATTTCGGGTGGGCCCTCTGGTTCTACGACTTTCAGCCCTTTCCAACGTTGCAACTCGTCTTTCCATCGACGGAGGGCATCTGGCCGTGGGAGCCGAGGGCATCCGCGAGCCTGCGCAAGAATGAGCCGCTGCTGGAAACGGCGGCCGTGCCCGATTGGGCACGCCGCGATGATAGCGCGGATACAAACGACTGGCAGCAGATGCGCTTCATCGCCGCTGATGGTCGACGCGAAGTCCTCTGGGTCGAACCAGAGTCAGAAAGCATTTATCGAGTTCTCAACGTCCCGGTCTGGCAGTACGGTCTTTCCGTCGGCACGCGTGTCAAGGGCCGGCCTGGCGATCGTTGGATCGAGTTCGATGGTGTGTTGGAGGATTCCACTGGCGCGACCGTTCGGCTCTACATCTCGGCCGAAGCTCCGATCTTGCCGGCGAGCCGTCTCTACCTCGAGCGAATACTTCGAGACTGTGGCGAGCGGGGGCTCGGTATCGGTCCAGCGACCTTTTTCGATCCGGCCCTGGTCGCCATTCATGTGCATGAGCGGAGTGATTGGAACACGCTCATTGCCGATTACCTGAATGCGCTCGTCAATGAAGGCTTCGTTCAGCTCTGGCAGGTTGGTGATCCCAACGAGTATCCGTCGGACGAGGTGGAGGAGGCCGGCGAACACACTGAACTGATCCACCCGCGGCCGGCTCCGAGCGCCAAGCGTTAGGCATTGTCGACCTCCTCTTCAATAACGTATGGAGCCAGCTCCTCTGACCTTCGACGCCATCGTTTTCGACGTGGGGGGAACCCTGCTGTACACGCCGCGTGATCCGCAGCAGGCAGCCCTCGAACGCATTGCACACCTCGGCGAAGTTTCGCTCGAGCAATTCCGTGACGGCGTGCGGGAGGCAGTCGCCGAGTGGCGTCGCGAGGGTGGCGAGCCTCATCGGGAGGACCATGCCGATACATGGATCCAGCACTACACGCGCGCCCTCGCCGCGGCGCGATTTCCCGGTGATTGCGCGCATGCGGCGCGTCTGATGGAGGAGTCCTTCCTCATCGCTGGTTGGGAGGTCTACTCCGACGTGGTTTCGACTCTCGACGCGCTTCGCGCTCGTGGAATCACGCTGGGCATCGTGTCGAATTGGCCGCCGACGCTCGAGGTGACTCTCGAGCGCGCCGGCGTACGCCAGTATTTCTCGGTCGTTGTCGCCTCCGGCGTGGTTGGCTACGCCAAGCCACATCCTCGGATCTTCGAGATCGCCGCGAACGGACTCGCTGCGGATCCGCGGCGCCTGCTCTACGTCGGCGACGACTACGAGTTCGACGTGCTCGGTGCGACACAGACTGGAATGCGAGCTGTGTTGCTCGATCGCAGGAATCGTTACCCATCTTACTCACAACGTATCATGGATTTGACGACGTTCGAAGCGCATCTCGAGACTATTCAATGCGGATGAACAGCCAACGATGACGAATCCTGCGTCTCACATAACGATTCACATGGTGGCGAGCCTCGACGGTTTCATCGCGCGCAAGAACGGCCGCGTCGACTGGCTCGAGACCTCCGACGAATTCGCCGACGGCGTAACACTGGAGCCGGGATTCGTCGAAGCGTTCCTGAAGACGATCGACTGCTACGTGATGGGATCGCGAACGTACGAGATCGCACTTGCCTTCGAGCGGCGCGGGTTCGAGTGGTCGTACGGCGACAAGCCGACGTTCGTGCTCACGAGCCGCGATCTGCCTCGGACGCGGGAGACCGTCCAGTTCCACTCCGGCGATCTCACGCGGCTCGTGAATGAAGTCCTGCGGCCGAGGTTCCGCAGCATCTGGTTCGTCGGAGGCGGTGTCCTCTCCGCCGAGTGCCTGCGTCTCGGCCTCGCCGACGAAGTTCGCTACTCGATTCTGCCGATCGTGATCGGTGACGGTATTCGCTTTTTCGAAGGGCTCGACCGAGACGTCGCGTTGCATCTCGCGGAGGTCACGGCGTACAAGAACGGCATGGTCGAGCTTCGGTACGAGGTACTGGCGAGGAGTATCACATCGTGAAAGCGCACGGCGAGAGGAGCAGGAGCGAGCGCAAAGCGCGAGCGACTCCATATAAAACTCATCTGCTGTTACGAGCACAGCGAGTAACAGCAGATCCATGCTGCGCTCGTGTTCTGACGGGGCGCGAAGCGCCCTTCAGAACACGAGCGTCTGCATCGAGTGTGGCAGACTCTTGACCTCTGCCGCATTGCCCGCGACCCAGAGGAAGTAGCTCACCGGAGTCTCGGTCGGGTTCATTACCACCACCGAGATCTTTCCATCCCGGTTGACGAAGGCCGTTGACAACAGCGCGCTCCGACTCGGCGAGCTCGCGATTCGTCGCGCGCCGGGGCGAACGAACTTCACGAAGTGTCCGATGTAGTGATACGAGTTCGTATAAGTGAGCTCGCCCGTGGTCGTGTCGGCGTGCACGGGAGCGAAGCAGTAGTTGCCGACGTGGTTCGGGCCGCCCTGCATGTCGAGCAGGACGTTCCAGTCCGTCCACGCGACCGCGCCATCGTTGAAGTCATTGATCATCGAGTGGCCGTAATATTCGCCGAGCCGCCAGTTATGAATATCCTCAGCCTTGAAGGTGTCGACGGTGCCCTCGGTGAAGAGCAGCGGCTTCTCGGGGAAGGTCTCGTGGACCAGCCGGACGTTGTCGAACATCATGGTGCCGCCACTCCACGGCTCGTACCAGTGGTAGCCGATGCCCCACACATAACGAGCCGCTTCCGGGTCGGCGAGAATGGTGCTGACGCGCTGGTAGATGAGATCGCGGTTATGATCCCACGCGATGATCTTCTTGTCGCTCAAGCCTTCGCGTTTCAACGTGGGCCCGAGATAATGTTTGATAAAATCGCGCTCGTCCTCGGCGAAGTAGACGCACGACTCCCAGGTCTGCGTCGCCATCGGCTCGTTCTGCACCGAGACGGCAAAGATCGGGATTCCCTCGCGCTCGTACGCCTTGATGAACTTCGCGACGTAGTTGGCCCACGCTTGTCGAAGCTCGGGCTTGAGCTTCCCGCCGTGGAGCATGCTGCCGTTCGTCTTCATGAACGCCGGCGGGCTCCATGGGGTCGCGAAGAGCGTGAGCTTACCGCCCGCGGCGGCGATTGCCTTCTTGATGAACGGGATGCGGAACTGCCGGTCGTGCTCGACGCTGAACGACTTCAATGCCGTGTCGCCCTCATCGACGTAGGTGTAGCTCGCCGATGAGAAGTCGCAGCTGTGGATGTTGGTTCGTGCGAAGGTGTAGCCGATGCCTTTCGCCGGATCGAAGTAGGCGTCGAGCAGCTCCCGCTGCTTGGCCGCGGGCAGCTTCGCGAACACCTCGGCCGACGCGTCGGTGAGCGCGCCGCCGATGCCGAGGATCGTCTGCGCTCGCTTGGTCGGGTCGACGAAGACGCAGATCTGCGACTCGAGGGGTTGGCCCATCGGCTTGAACGTCAGCTTGTCGGTTGCGGAGAGCCGGTACTCGGTCTTGTCCGCCGTCGTATAGACGACGATCTCTCGCGCTTCGATCTGCTCGACGGGCGGTGCATCCGCGTTTTCGGACAAAGGCTCGGTGGACCCGAGCGACAGTCCGCTCTTGCCTAACGCGACGGCGGCCGCCGACGCGGAGAGAAAATCACGACGATCCATTCGATGTCAGTTTTGAGAATTGCGGTGAATACAGCGTCGGTCCAGGCGTTCGTACCCTGGAAAAGCTGCATCGAGTGCGCTTCAAACGGAACCGCGGATTGTCATCGTTTCATCATCGCTCATCCACGTGGCCGTCATGTGGAGGATGCATCTTACGGATCCGGCTCCGGAGAAAACCATGGATCGGCCGCTGTCCTGTGCCCGCCGTGTGTTGTTCATCGCAACGATGTCGACCGTCGGCCTTGGGAGCTGTGAGCCCTCCAGAAGCGCTGAGCGCCCCCCACTTGCGATGCGCCGCGATCTGCGGGCGGCCTGCGACTCCGGCTTGCGTTACCCGTATTTTCTCGAATTCCGCGACTCCAACGCCTATGAAGTGAATTCGAGGCGCATGGACAGCGTCCCTTTCGCGCGCTGGCTGAGCAAAGTGCAAACGTATCCAGCAGAGCATCGCCGGCTCGTGGTGCGGATGAATTCCTCGCGAGCCGCTGACACAGCCTGGATTCTGCGCGCCGCGACGGTTGCCGGTGTCACGGTTTACGTGTTTCAGCCGTCAGACAGTGTGTGCTATCCGCCAGTTCCATGAAGCGACCTTCGATAGGGCGAGTTTCATTTCCCAATTCCATGAACAGCTAATGTGAGGAGTGAAATGCTCGAGGAGGCTTTTCGTCCGCGTGTGCGCTTGAGTGCGCTGGCCGCATACGGCGCGATCGGTTCTATAATGGCCGTGACCGTTCACTTCAACACATATGTCGGTCGCGGTCTGCGTGAGACGAATCCGCTCTTCTGGCTGTTGCACATCGGGATCTTCCCTCTGTTCTTCATCTTCGTATTTAGACTTCGGGCGTGGTCTGACGTGCGAACCGGTGCCTTTGGCATGAGGACGAGAGGGCTTCGATGGCGCGAGCTGCTCCCCTATTTCCCTCGCTGGGTGGCTCCCCTCGTCATCGTGCTCTGGGCGTACGTATTCGTGAACTTTTTTCTGTCGATCCAGCATCTTCCGCCCAGGGGCAGCGTGCCAGGCGAGACGGATCCCGTCTTCCTGACGCGCGCCTTCTCCGGGCACTGGCTCGTCTTCTATCTCTTGCCGACGCTGTTCTTCATGTACGTGCCCAGCGACGTTCGGCCAGCGGCGGGCACGTCAGCGTAGGCCGCTCTGGCTGCCGCGGCATCGTGCTCGCGCGGCAGCCGAGCCCGAATCGCTCAATTTTCGATCTTGTAAATCTCCCGCTTGCCGTAGTCGACGAGATCGTGGTAGTCGCGCATGATCTCTTCCATCTTCTTCATGTCCTCGTTCGATCCCGCCGGCGACGACATCATCTGCTCGAAGGCCTGGAGATCCGGCACCTCCATTTCCGCGACCACGGTCCAATACCGCTCGGCGGCGAAGTCGGTCATGACGCGCATGCGAGGCATCCCCGCCTTCTCACTGATCTTGGACATTGCGACGAACTTCTCGACCATCGCGCGCACCTTGCCCGGCTTGCAATACATGATTTCGCGGATCAGGAACATGGCTTCCTCCGGTGGTCACGTGGCTCTTCAAACAGTAAGCTTGTCGTCTCAGCGCGGTTCGCAATAGGCGGCGAAATCATTCCGGAACGTAGGTACTACCGGTTGACGGCCTCATGGGGCATGACGTATCTCAATCATGCCCCAACTCATCCGAATCCCTCGCGTCGCGGTCGCCGCTGTTCTCGCGTCGACTGCAGTCGCCCCCGCGCTCGCGCAGCAGCCCAGCGGAGACCCCGCGCGCCTCCGCTTCGCCATTTCCTTTCCGGCGGCCCGGAGTGCACAGCCGCTCGACGGCCGCATCATCCTCGTGATCTCGAACAACGACAAACGTGAGCCGCGGTTCGAGAACAACGTCTATGATGCCGACACCCAGCTTGCCTTCGGCGTCGACGTCGATTCGTTAGGCCCCGGGCAGGAGGCTTACGTCGACGAAAGAACCTTCGGCTACCCCCTCAAGAGCATCGCCGACATTCCACCGGGCGACTACTGGGTGCAGGCGGTGTTGAATAAATACGAAACGTTCCATCGTGGCGACGGCCATACCGTCAAGCTCCACATGGATCAGGGCGAGGGCCAGCACTGGAACACATCGCCGGGAAATCTCTACAATAAGCCGCTGAAGGTGCATCTCGATCCGACGAATAGCGCGACGATCCGCCTGTCGCTCGACGAGGAGATCCCGCCCATTCCGCAGCCGCACGACACGAAGTACGTGAAATACGTGCGCATCCAGAGTCCGGTGCTCACCAAGTTCTGGGGACGGCCGATGTACCTCGGCGCCATCGTTCTCCTCCCACAGGGATTCGACGAACATCCGAACGCGCGCTATCCGCTGATGATCGACCACGGACACTTCATGTCCGAGCTGCGCGGCTTCCGCGAATCACCGTCGCCTAACGCGCGAGGTGGCGATGCCGCGTACGAGTTCTATAAACAATGGACGTCGCCGGGGTTTCCGCGCATGCTGCAGGTCGTCATCCAGCACGCGAATCAATATTACGACGACTCCTACGCCGTGAACTCCGAGAACGTCGGCCCGTATGGCGACGCCATCAACCACGAGCTCATTCCGTACCTCGAGAAGCGCTTTCGCGGCATCGGTCAGGGTTGGGCGCGCGGCATGTTCGGCGGCTCGACGGGTGGTTGGGAGACGCTGGCGACGCAGATCTTCTATCCCGACGACTACAACGGGGCGTGGGCTGCCTGTCCCGACGCGATCGATTTTCGGATGTACGAGGTCATCAACATCTACGACGACAAGAACGCCTTCTACAACAACGGCGACTGGAAGAAGACGCCCCACGCCGACGGCCGAGACTACTACGATCATCTCCTCTCGGTGACGGAGGAGGACGTGCACTGGGAGCTCGTCCTCGGCACACACGGACGCTCCGGCGACCAGTGGAACATCTGGCAGGCGGTGTACAGCCCCGTCGGTGCCGATGGCTACCCGAAGTACATCTGGGACCCGATGACGGGCGTGATGGACCACCAGGTCGCCAACTATTGGCGCGACCATTACGACCTCCGCTACATCCTCCAGCGCGACTGGGCGACGCTTGGGCCGAAGCTGACGGGCAAGATCCATCTGTACGTCGGCACGATGGACACGTGGCACCTGAACAACGCCGTGTATCTCATGGAAGACTTTCTCAAGAAGACGACGAATCCGCCGGCGAACGCCGTCGTCGAGTATGGCGACCGTAAGCCACATTGCTGGAGCGGCCACGACAATGCGTACTGGTACAAGCAGCTCGAGCAGCGAATTCTCAAGACGGCACCGAAGGGAGCGGACCTAACGAGTTGGCGATACTGAGCGCGTCGATGCGACGCGGGAGGGGCACATGTCACCTCGCTCGACGTGGCGGTCGTTCGTCGGCGCCACAGTCATCGTGATCGCTTGGATTGGTGCGGCGTGTGCGTCGTCGGCGAGGCCGCCGAGTGTCACAGACGCACCGAGCTCGATGGTCGCTGCCGTCCAGAGCCGCGCCAGACCCGCTGTCATTGGGCCGGCGGAAGGCGAGCGGCGTCTCATTCGCGGCGAGGCGCCGCTCCTCATCAAGATCGACCCTGCGAGCACCGGCTCCGAGCATCTCGTGCTGGGGAGCTCGGACCTGCCGCCGGGCGACGCCATCGGCCTGCATCGACATCTTCGTGAAGATGAGATCATTCTCATCACGCATGGCACCGGCCGGCTGCAGCTCGGTCACGACCACTACACGGTCGGGACCGGCGCAACAGTCTTCATCCCGCAAGGCACCTGTGTGTCGTTGCAGAACACCGGGACCGATACCCTCTCGAACGTCTTCGTCTTTTCGGGGCCGGGTTTCGAGCGCGTGCTTCGCGCGGTTTCGACCGCGCCGGGCGAGCCAGGACGCGTGCTCACACCAGCCGAGCGCGCTGCTGCGTTTCACGAAGGGCATGCGGAGGCATCGCCTTCGGATTGTTAGGAACAATGGCGCGACCGTGGTGTCTCTCCCAGCCGTCTCGTCCAGCAATCGGAGGCCCGAAATGCTTCGCTCGATGCTGCTGATGCTCCTTGCTTTGCCGACCGGCGCGCTCGCGCAGCGTCAGTCTGTGCACCTCCTGATCAGTGCACCAAATCTGACGCAGTTCTGGATTGTACGTCCGGCAAGTGACTCGGGACGCGGTCCCGTCTTCGGCACGGGTCGTCTGGAGCTTGCGACGGACGCGCAGGATATCTCCGGTAGCGCGGCGCTTCCGTCGATCGAGGTTGGCACTCTCGACACGCTGAACAAGGTGCACGTCGACGTGACGCAGAACGGCCGCGTGATCGCCAGCGGCGAGGGCGCGTACTTCACGGTTCGCCGCGACGCGAGCGGAATCGCCCTCGACGTCCGGAGCCAGGTTCCACCGTCCGCGCGTGAACGGCTCAAGCGTGACTGATGTCAGCTTCAGGGCGCGATCCTGACTCTTTCGACGCCGATTTTCGAGCGGCGGTATCAGCGATCGATTCTGGTGACGCAGCCGCACTCGATCGCCTCGTGCGCGCCAGTCCGTCTCTCGTGCGCGACCGGCTCGAGTCGTCTCCTGTGTGGCTTCGCGATCAGGTGGGAAAGGCGCTCGACGGATTCTTTCGACGGCCTTACCTGCTCTGGTTCGTGGCCGAGGATCCGGTACGCAACGGCGCCCTGTCGGCGAACATCGCCGACATTGCGCGAATTATCATCGACGCCGCGCGTCGGGAGAGTTCGTCCAACCTTCAAGAGCAGCTCGACTACGCGCTCAAGCTCGTCTCGTGGTCCTGGATCGCCCGTCAGAGCGGTGTTCAGAATGCTCTCATCGACGTGCTGGTAGATGCCGGTGCGAATCCGGGCGGCGCGCCCAACGACGCACTCGTGAACGGCAACATCGACGCCGCGGAACACCTCGTCAGGCGCGGCGCGCCCATCACGCTCCCGGCCGCGCTGATTCTGGGACGATGGGACGATGCCGACCGGCTCCTCGCGTCGGCGAATGAGGAGCAGCGCCAGTTCACCGTCGTCCTCTCCGCGCTGAACGGACGGGCCGCAGCGTTGCGGCATATGATCCAGGCCGGCGCCGACGTGAATGCGCGCAGCGCACATCTCTATTCGCACGGCACGCCGTTGCATCACGCCGTGAGCTCCGGCTCGCTCGAGGCGGTACAGGTGTTGGTCGAAGCCGGTGCGGATCTCGCGGCGAAGGATTCGGCATGGGGCGGCACGCCCCTGGGCTGGGCGGAGCACTACATCGGGCAGCGTCGGGGCGGGGCCAGCTCCGAGCCGCCGCGGGCATCACAGTACAGCGAGATCGTAAACTACCTCCGCACTCGATGAGCAATTGCCTATTCTGCCGTATTCTCGCCGGCGAGCTCCCGGCGAGCTTCGTCTACCGTGACGATCGCGTCGCGGCGTTCATGGACATCCAACCCGTGAACCCGGGACACCTGCTCGTCGTACCGGTACGACATGCCTCATATCTCGCCGATATCGATGGCGCAGGCGCTGCGGAGTTGATGCGCGTCGGGCACACCGCCGCCGCAGCGTTACGGGCGAGCGACCTGCGATGTGAAGGCGTGAACTTTTTTCTCGCCGACGGTGAGGCGGCAATGCAGGAGATCTTCCACGTGCATCTGCACGTCTTTCCGCGCTTCAAAGGCGACGGGTTCGGCCTGAAGTTCAGCCCCGAGTACTACACCCGGCGCCCGGAGCGATCGGAGCTAGACGGCATCGCGGACAGTCTCCGGCCACTCATCATTCGTCAGGGCAGCCCGGTCAACGCAGCAAAGAGGCAGGAGCCCCGCTCGGAGAATCGAGATTGAGCTGCACACCGGCCCATGCTTTACAAACCCAACCCTTTGCTTCATCCTAGTGTCTACCCTTAGACACGATGAGGAAGCTTCGCATGGCGCTGCTCAAGGGGACACTCGACGTGCTCGTGCTCAAGACGCTCTCCTGGTCCGCGATGCATGCGTTCGAGATCGAGTCCTGGATCGAGGACCGTTCGGAGGGCCGGGTCGAGGTTGACGATGCCGCGCTCTTGCAGGCGCTGCACCGGCTCGAGGCGCGCAAACTCCTCCGCGCCGCGTGGGGCGTCACCGCCAACGGCCGGCGCGCGCGCTACTACGAGCTCACCGCCGCCGGCCGCGCATTCCTCCAGGACGAATCGCTCCGCCTCGTCGACCACTTCGACGCCCTCGTCAGCATTCTCACCGCCAAACGGGCCTGACCAGTCATGGGCTTCGCCATTCGACCCGGCGTGCGGCGCCTCTTTCGCCTGCCATTGCGGACGAGCGCGCAGATTCGCGCCGATCTCGACCAGGAGCTGGAAGCGCTCATCGCGAGCCGGGTCGACGCCCTCATGGCGCGCGGCATGTCCCGCGACGACGCGATTCGCCAAGCGCTGCATCACCTCGGCACGTCGCTCGACGACGCCCGACGACAACTCTATGCCACCGCTGAGCTCCGGGAGCACCGCATGCGGTTCGACGACACTCTCGACGCCCTGTCGCACGACATTCGTTATGCATTGCGCGGACTGCGCATCCGTCCCGCCTTCGCGGCCGCCGTCATCCTGACGCTCGCCCTCGGCATCGGGGCCAACACGGCGATGTTCGGTATCCTCGATCGGCTGCTCTTCCGACCGCCGCCGATGCTGCGCGATCCGGCGACGGCACATCAGGTCTATGCGTACCAGATCTTTCGTGACGAGGTGATCGTCGGGAATCCCGATGAGTACGCGCGCTTCATTGATCTCACCCGAGACACCCACTCCTTCGTGTACACCGCTGCCTACACCCAACGCGACCTCGCGATTGGCGTCGGTGAAGCCACGCGGGAGATGTCCGTGGGCGTCGTGAGCGCCAGCTTTTTCAAGTTCTTCGACGTGCGTCCCGAGACGGGCCGCTTCTTCAGCGTCGCCGACGACGCGCTGCCTTCGGGACAGCCGGTGGCGATCATCAGTCACACGTACTGGGAAACCGCGTTCGGCGGACGCAGTGACGCGATCGGCAGCACGCTGCGGATCGATCAGACGACGTATACGATTGTCGGTGTGGCGCCCGACGGCTTCGTTGGCCTCTGGCCGGCCAAGCCGCCCATCGCGTACATCCCGATCACCAACTTCGCGGCCGCGCGTGCCGGCAGGATCAGGTCACTCTCGAAGCGTGAGTGGTGGACGACGTACTCCTGGGGTTGGATGTCGATGATGGTGCGGCGCAAGCCCGATGTCTCGATCGCGCAGGTCAACGCCGATCTCACTCACGCGATGCAGCTGAGCTATCTGGCCGAGCGAAAGGAAGACACCGGCATGCCGCCGATCGAGATTGCGAAGCCGCACGCGATCGTCGCTTCCATTCTCGACGAGCGCGGTCCCAATGCGTCGAGCGTGTCGAAGGTGGCGCTCTGGGTCGGTGGCGTCACGCTGATCGTGCTGCTGATCGCATGCGCGAATGTGGCGAATCTGCTCCTCGCGCGAGCGGTCGGCCGCCGGCGCGAGATCGCGGTTCGTCTCGCGCTCGGTATCTCGCGCGCCCGATTGCTCATGCAGCTTCTCACCGAGAGCCTGATGTTCGCGCTCCTCGGCGGCGTGTTGGGATTGCTCGTCGCGCAGTGGGGCGGCATGGCGTTGCGCAATCTTCTGATAGCGAAGAGCGCGCCGGTAGACACCCTTCGCGATTCACGCACCATCTGGTACGTGGCGATCGCCGCGCTCGTCGTCGGCGTGCTCACCGGACTCGCGCCGATGCTCCAGGCAGCGCGGGGCGCACGGGTGCTCACGCGCGACCTCAAGGCCGGCGCGCGCGAAGGCACCTTCCAGCGCTCGCGCCTGCGCCGAGCATTACTCGTCATGCAGGCGAGCCTCTCAGTCGTTCTCCTCGTGGGCGCCGGCCTCTTCGTACGCAGCCTGACGAATGTGCGGACGCAGCGGCTCGGCTACGACGTCGAGCACATCGCGATCGTGGAGCTGAACAACCGCGGGGTCGTTCTCGACAGCGCGAATCTCGACCAGCTCCAGCGGCGACTCCTCGCCGCGGCAAAGTCGGTGCCTGGGGTCACGCACGCCGCGCTGTCGTCGTCAACGCCATTCTACAGCTATTGGAGTGTGGGCCTCTACGTGCCCGGCATCGACACGGTGCGTCGGCTTGGCCGCTTTCAGCTCGATGCCGTGAGTCCCGATTACTTCGCAACGTATGGCACGCGCATTCTACGCGGCCGCGGGATCACCTCTGCCGACACGCGCGCCAGTCCGAAGATCATGGTCGTAAGCGACGGGATGGCGAAGCGGCTCTGGCCTGGACGCGACGGGATTGGACAGTGCGTTCGTGTGCAGAGCGATACGGTTCCGTGCACCACGGTCGTCGGCATCTCCGAGGACATTCACGACCGGAACATCGCTGGCGACTCGGCGAGCTACACGTACTACGTGCCGTTCGAGCAACTTGCCGGAAACCCCGGCCTCGCGGTACGCACCAGCGGCTCGGCATCGGATCTTGCCGAGTCGATTCGGCGCGCGTTACAGCGTGAGATGCCGGGTGCTTCGTACGTGACGGTGACGCCCTTCGCATCCATTGTCGGCAACAAGACGCAGGCGTGGCAGCTCGGCGCGACGATGTTCGCCGCCTTTGGCGTGCTCGCCCTCGCGCTCGCCGCGATCGGACTGTATGGCGTCATCGCACACAGCGTGTCGCAGCGGACGCACGAGATGGGCGTGCGCGTCGCGTTAGGCGCGAGCGTGCGTGACGTCGTCATGCTCGTCCTCCGCGAAGGCGTCTCGCTCGCGGTAGCCGGCCTCGCGATCGGGATCGTGCTGTCGCTCGGGGCGGCGCGATGGGTGGCGCCGCTGCTCTTTCAGGAGTCACCGCGCGACATCGTCGTCTTCGGCGGCGTGACGTTCGCACTGCTCGCGGTCGCCGTGGCCGCGAGCGCGATTCCGGCATTCCGGGCGGCGCGCGTCGATCCGCAGGTCGCGCTGCGCGTCGAATAGACGTCAGGGTCGTCCGACTGGTAGCGGCGAGCCAAAGAGCTCCGCTGACGCACTCTGCCTCTGGCTGAACTTCCATTCTTGGGAGATCAGAGACGAGCCCGGCTGCGCCATGGCGAAGACGGCGCGCGGATCGAGCGATGCTTGCGCGGCCGGCGGCGCGCCCGCGAGCACGGCGAGTCGAACGAAGCCGGATGTCGACGAGATCGCGGCCTCGGGAATCCAGAGCGTCGTCCGAGCGCCCGGCGCGACGCGGCCGAGGCGCCACTCACGTGTTTGTCCGACGAGATAGACGTCCACCGACGACTGCGCCCCATTGTCGAATTGGATGGCGACACGGCGTTCGGTCGGTGTGACCGCGTCGTTTCCAGTGGCGGGCGATGGCCCTGCAGCGCAGGCGGCGAGCCCGAGCGCCGACGCGACGGAAAGAAGTGAAACAGTGGCACGCATCCCTGGCGTAATCATGTTGTCCTCCATGAGCGGTAAGCCGGCGCGTATCGCGCCTCACTTTGTAACGCGTAGGAGCCGACCAAACCCACTCACGGTTGCTGGTGTCCATCTAATGAGTTGAGCGTGGAGCGTTGTGCGTTGAGCGATGAGCCAGCGCACCACGCGTCGCGCCCAACGCTCAACGCCCATCGCCCAACGCATGTCCATTCCGACGCCGCCTAACGCGGCAGCGCGGCATTCTCCAGTCCCGTCTCCCGAAGAGATGCAGGCTGTCACACAGCTTCTGCGCGCCTGGGGAGCTGGCGATACCGACGCGAGTGAGTCGCTGGCGCGGCTGGTCTATGCGGAGCTGCGACGACAGGCGCGTCGCGCGTTACGCAAGGAAGGAGAGGGACATACACTGCAGGCGACGGCCCTGGTTCACGAGGCATGGCTGCGGCTCGACGGGCAGCATGGGGCCAGGTGGGAGAGTCGCGCGCAATTCTTTGCGGTCGCCGCGCAGATGATGCGTCGTGTGCTCGTCGATCACGCGCGGACGCGTCGTGCGGCGAAGCGTGGCGCCGCGCCGGTGCAGGTGACGCTCGATGCCGTCGATAATGAGGGGGCAGCTGATCGCGGATCGTCGACGCTCGACGCAATCGATCTGCTCGCGCTCGACGACGCGCTCGCGCGCCTCGCGGCGTTCGATCCGAAAAAGGCGCGGCTCGTCGAGCTTCGTTACTTCGGAGGCCTGAGCATTCCCGAGGCGGCCGCGACGCTCGGCGTTTCCGAGGCGACGTTGGGCCGAGAGTGGGCCGTGGCTCGCATGTGGCTCCGGCGCGAGCTCCGGGCCTGAGACAATCAATCGATGACTGTGACCGACTTCATACAGCAGGAGCCGCCCCCGATGACGCCCGAGCGATGGCGGATCGTCGATGCGATCCTCCAGGCGGCGCTGGCGACCGAGCCCGATCGGCGCGACGCGTTCGTTCGAGACGCGTGCGGCGACGATGAGGCGCTCCGGCGCGAGGTTGCGTCGTTACTCTCGGCCAACGATGCGATGGCCGGCGACTTCCTCGAGCGGCCCGCAGCGGAGGTGCTCGGCGGCGCCGCACCTCCGCCGGCGCCTAACGAGCGACGCGCCCTGCTCGCCGGGGCGCTCGCCGGCCGGTACATCATCGAACGCGAGCTCGCGCGCGGCGGCATGTCCACCGTGTTTCTCGCGCGTGACGTGCGACACGATCGGCGTGTCGCGATCAAGGTGATGCGCGACGAGGTGGCGGCCGTCGTTGGTGCGGAACGATTCCTCGAGGAGATCCGCGTCACGGCGCTGCTGCAACACCCGCACATCCTGCCACTCTTCGACTCCGGCAGCGTTGGCAGCTTACTGTGGTACGTGATGCCCTTCGTGGACGGCGAGACGCTGCGGTCGCGGCTCGCGCGTGAGAAGCGACTGCCGGTGGACGAAGCAGTGCGCATCTCCCGGGAAGTTGCCGACGCACTCGCGCACGCGCATGCGCGCGGCATCGTCCACCGCGACATCAAGCCGGAGAACGTGCTGCTCCAGGGCGGACACGCCGTCGTGGCCGACTTCGGCATCGCGCTCGCCCTGGAGCATGCCGGCGGCGAACGGCTGACGAAGACGGGCCTCACCCTCGGCACGCCGCAATACATGGCGCCAGAGCAAGCGTCGGGCGAACGCGCGCTAGACGGCAGAGTGGACGTGTACGCACTCGGCGCCGTGCTGCACGAAATGCTCGCCGGCGAGCCGCCCTTCGCGGCGGAATCGAGGCAGGCGGTCGTTCAACGTATGCTCCTCGAACCACCGGCGTCGCTCGCCACGAAGCGCGCCGACGTCTCACCGTCGCTCGATTCCGCCGTCAGGCGGGCGATGGCGAAGCGACCCGACGACCGGTTCACGAGCGCCGCGGCATTCGCCACGGCACTCACCGCGCCTTCCGACCCACTCCACGCGGCGCCGCTGCTCGCCCTCGGCGCTCCGAAGAAGAGGTCGAGCGATGCTGTAGATGCGCCGTCGCCAGCGAAGATGGTGCGCCGGCGCGTCGCGGTCCTCGCCGCCATTGGCGGTCTCGTCATCGGATTGGCGGGCGGTTGGGGGATTGCCCACGCCTGGGTCGCCACGCATCCAACGGCAGACGCGTCGCCAATCATTCAACCGTCGGGCGCTGTCGCCAACGTCGGCGATGGCGATGACGGCGCCGATGCAAGCGACGCCTCGGGTGATGGCCTGTCACTCGTCGTCGTCGATCGCGCCGGACGGATACAGCGGCGGATACCCGCCAGTCGTCCCTGGACCCCCCGCTTCTCGCCCGACGGACGACGCGTCGCGTACGGCGCCTACAGTAGTGGGCGAAACTCCAGCGATCTCTGGGTGACCGATCTCGACGCGGGAAAGACGCAGCGTCTCACCGACGACAACGCCGACAGCAACGATCCGCAATGGAGCGCGGACGGCTCGTCGCTCGCCTACTCGGTAGGCGCGAATGGAGGCAAGGACGTCGCGACGGCGCGCATCGGCGGCTCTTCGCGCGTGATCGCGGCGCGTCCGGGGACGCAGTTCCCGAGCGACTGGCTGCGCGACGGCAGCGCGCTGATCGTCACCGAGGAGCAGGGCGGGACGCACGACATCCTCATCCAGCCCACCAACGGCTCGCCGGCGTGGCCGTACCTCGCGACGTCGGCGGACGAGACGGCGGCGCGCGTCTCGCCTAACGAGCAATGGATCGCCTACACCTCTAACGTGTCAGGGCGTGAGGAGGTGTATATCGACTCGTATCCCCGTCCGGGCCGGCGCGTGATGGCGTCGCGGGGTGGGGGAATCCATCCCGTGTGGCGCGCCGATGGCCGCGAGCTGTACTACTGGCGCAACGATACCCTCGTCGCCGTGCAGGTCGGAGTTGCGGACGGTTCCATCGGGGGCGAGACGACTCTCTTCCGCGCTCCGTACCAATCGGCGCCGAACACGATGTACGATGCATCGCCGGACGGGCAACGATTTGTCATCGTCAAGCACCGATAGCGTTGGGCGTTGCGCGTTTGGCGTGAAACGGAACGAATCGTTGACCGGTGCGATGGGGTCAAAGACTCACCACCACATCAACGCTTCGTTTCTTCTGGCACGCCCAACGCTCAACGCCAAACGCCTACGCTGCTGCCATCAACAGTGACCGCACGTGCTCGTAGCTCACCCGTGCTGCCGCGATCGAATCGCCCCAGTCCGCGGCCGTGTCCTGCTCGACGGCGAAATGCTTCATGCCAGCGACATTAGCATACTTGAAAATCTCGCCATAGTCGATGTCGCCGAGTCCAACGGGAACGAGACGAGCCTCGGCCATGCGTCCACCCTCGTCGGACGTCGGCGGGAGCGACTTGAGGCCCGCCACATCCTTGACGTGCCACAGGACGAATCTCCCGGGATGCTGCTGAAAGAGCTGGATCGGGTTCTGGCCAGCGACCGCCGCCCAGCCGATGTCCATCTGGAAGACCACGAGCGCCGGATCTGTTTCGGCGAGGAGGATTGAATAGGGGAGCTGGTCGGAGTCCTTGCAGGGAATGAACTCCACCGTGTGATTGTGAATGAGCAACTTGATACCGTACTTCTGTGCGAGCTTGCCGAACTTGTTGTAGCGGGCTGCTTCCTGCTTCACGTCATCGGCGGCCCGGGGCTGCGCCGACGAACGGATGAACTGCGCCATCTGCTGACGCTGAGCCGCCGGACTCGTGGGCGTTGGCGGACGTGCGCCGCCGCGGCGCCCCTGTTGAGCGCCTGCCGCCCGCGGCTGATCGAGGCTGGCGTATTCGAGACCCATGATCTGGAATCCTTCGAGCTGCTTCTCGACTTCCTCATCCGGTCCGATGGTGACGCCCGAGTGCGTGCTCGGCATCTTGAGGCCGAGTCGATCGAGCTGGGCACGGAACTGCTTCGGCGAGAGATTGGCGTAGCCACCCGCGGGCTCGATCTCCTTGTAGCCGATGGCGGCGACTTTCTCGAGCGTGCCGATGTAGTCCTTCGCCGTGAGATCGCGCACGGTGTAGAGCTCGAGCCCTATCTGATCCGCGAGCGTCGGCGCGGCGGGTATGGGTCTCGTCACCGGAATGGTCGAGGCGAGTGCGTTGCCGACTCTGCTCGTCAGGGCAATGCCGCCCGCGACGACTGCTACTCCTTTGAGGAAGTCTCGGCGGGTGCCAGTGGAGTGACTGTTATTAGACATCGATGCTCCTTTTGTGGGCTTCTAGACGGATACTGGGCCACGACTCTAACCGCGGTAAAGACAGCAGAGATCTTTTCCCGCTCATCGATGGTTGGAATGGCAACGGACTCACTGTAGATAGAACGCCCAGACCGCCCCGTCCGCGGCAACCAGCACGTATTGCTTGCCATCCAGTGTGTACGTCTCGGGGGCGTTGTCGACGGAGCCAATCTGCGCGTGCCAGAGTGCGATTGGCGGCTGCTTGCCCTGGATGCCGAAGGCGACGAGGCTTCCGGCGCCGTCGTTGGCGAACAGCAGGCCCCCGGCGGTCGACAGCAGGCCGGTCGCGCCGCCGCCGTTGCCCTCGAAGTGGTATTTCCAGGCGACCTTGCCCGTTTGATAATCGACCGCCACGATCGACGTGCCTAACGAACCGACGACGTCCTGCTCGCTGCCCCCAAGTCCCACCATCACGCGAGGGTCGGTGCTGGTGAGATAGTACATCGCGTAGATCTCACGCGTCACGACATACAAAAGCCCCGTCTGCGGCGAGTAGCTGGGCGGGAACCAGTTCGTCGCGCCGCCGTTGTCCGGCGACACCAGGGAGCCGGGGACGGTATTGTCCTTCTCCGGGTTCCGCACGAGCTGGCCCTTGGGGTTGATCTCCTGAGCCCAATTGGCCGCGCCGGCGTACTTCGAGGTGAGTAGATGCTCACCAGTGGTCCGGTCGAGCACGTAGAAGTAGCCGTTGCGGGCGGCCTGCATCACCAACTTCCGCGGCTTGCCGTTGAAGGTTCCATCGAACAGCACGGACGGCTGGGTGGAGTCCCAATCATGCGTATCGTTGGGTGAGGTCTGGTAATACCAGACCAGCTTCCCGGTATCGACGTTGATGGCGACGACGGCGCACGTGTACAGGTTGGTGTGGATGTCCTTGGGCGCGCGGAGCCGGGCGGTGTAGGCGGGCGTCGGGTTGCCCGTGCCGACGATGTACAGGTGCGTCTCCGGATCGTAGGAGCCGGGCATCCAGATCTGCGCGCCGCCGTGGCGGGCCGCGTCGAGACTCGCCCAGGTATCGAGCCCCTTGTCGCCCTTGTTCATCGGCACGGAGTAAAATTTCCATTGCAGATCGCCGCTGCGCGGATCGAACGACTGAAGGAAGCCTGGCGAGTCGAGGTCGTCTCCGGTGCCGACCAGCACGTGATCGCCGACGACGACGGGCGCTGTCGTCGAGAAGTACTGTTCGTCGAAGCTCGCGATCTCCTTGTGCCAGCGCTCCTGTCCCGTCTTCGCGTCGACCGACACAAGATAGTCGTCGGGCGTTTCGAAGAAGAGCCAGTCGCCGTACATCGCCATGCCGCGATTGCCGATGTGTGTTCCGCCGCGTGACTTCCAGAAGTAGTGCCAGATCACATGCCCGTCGCGCGCGTCGACCGCCCACGCATTGTCCGGCGAGGTGACGTACAGGATGCCGTTCACCTGCAGAATCGATCCGGAGAGACGCGGCGTTCCGCTCGTCGAGCCGGGAATCGTCATCGGTTGCTCGGCGACTCCCCCCGTGATCAGCGGCGCGCCATCGCCGCGCGGCCCGAAGAAGCCACCACCCTCGCCGCCGCCAGGTCCAGCCGACAGACGCCGCACCCATGCGAGCGACAGGTGCCTGACGTTGCTCGTGTCGATCTGCGTGAGCGTGCTGTAGCGGCGTTGCGTGTAGTCGCCAGCGTAGCTGGGCCACGCGTCAGTCGCGGGCTTCAATAGCGACGCCGGGTCGAGGCCTTGCGCCGCTAGTGAATAAAAGGGCAGCGATAGTCCAATGGAGAGAAAAAGTTTTGCTGTTCTCATGGTGTGTTATTGGTGGTTGGTCGTTGGTGGTTAGTGACTCGTGCTACCAGCCACCAACCACCAGCCACGAGCCACTTGTCCTCATTTCAGCGTGATGAGATATGCGGTCAGATTATGAATCTCTGAATCACTCCACTTCGGCAGCATGTCGACATGCCACTGCAGCGGATTCGTGACGACGACTTTCGGGATCGAATCATGCCGCGCGAAGCTGCGATAGGTACCGTCGGCCTCGCGGAGCGCGACGACGAACGCCGAGATGTGGTCGAGATTGCCGCTGTAGCTCTGGCCCGACGGGAGAGTCACCGTCACCGTCGTCGGCGGAATCTTCGGCGGCGCGCCGCCAGCCGATCGTCGGCCCACGCCAAAGCCGCCGCCGGACACGATCAAGTTCTGAATCGTCTTCGCGTCATACTTGCTGCCGATACCGGCGAGATCTCCGGTCACCGAATGGCAGGTCGTGCAGCGACCGACATTGTTGAAATACGTTTGCCCCGCCGTCGCGCTGCCGACGAGAATGTCGAGCGTGCTCGGCGCGCCACGATCGGAAAGGGGCTGTGCATGCAGCCAGTCGGCGATTGCTGTTATGTCCGCGGCGCTCAACGTGAACTTCGGCATTCCCGCGGCGGGAATTCCGTTCTGAACGATCGGCATGATCGTCTCGCCGTGCTGGTCGGCGAGGACGACTTTGTCGCGGACGAGATTCGGTCCTGTCTCGCCACCGCGCGCGTCCGATCCATGACAGAAGGCGCAGTTGCTTCGAAAGAGCTGCTGGCCGTGAGCAAGCTGCTCGGGAGCAACGGGCGGCCGCAGGGGATAGTCGGGAGCACGTTCGGCGCGCCCGCCGCGGCCCGCCTGCTGCGCTCCTTGCGTCGGGCGGGGTGGGTTCTGCGCGTCGCTCGGTCGAGCAGAGAGAGCGACCGCGCAGGCAAGGAAAGTCACTGCAACGAACCGGGACTGTTTCCGCGAGTGCATCACTCGTTCCTCATCATGTAGTATCCATCTGGCACTGCGACTTCACGGATTGGCGTTGGCCCAGGCGTAGACCGCGCGCCGAGGTTGTAACAACCGATGTTACGCCGCGGTTGGCGTCGCGTACAGGGCGACGGCAAAACCGACGGCTCGCCCCTGTCCGCTTACGTACCCAGGCGCCCATGCCCCGAATTGCGATCGTGCAAGACCAGCCGGGAGCGACCCTCGCGGAAGGCATCGAGGTCACGCGAGCCCGCACGATTGCCGCCGCGCGCGACGGAGCGCAGCTGGTTGTCTTTCCCGAGACCTGGCTGCCCGGGTACCCGGTCTGGCTGGACGTGTGCCGCGACGTGGCGCTCTGGGACCATGGCCCGGTCAAGGCGGTCCACGCGCGGGTCGTGGCGAACGCCGTGTCGGTGCCCGGCGCGGCCACCGAGTCGTTAGGCGCGATCGCACGTGACACTGCGGTGGTGCTCGTGGTCGGTGTCGTCGAGCGCGTCGATGCGGGGCCGGGGCGCGGCACCCTGTACAACGCTGTCCTGACCTTTGGCGCCGACGGCACACTGCTGAATCACCATCGGAAGCTCGTGCCGACCTACACCGAACGTCTCGTGTGGGGGCCTGGCGATGCTCACGGACTTCACGCTGTCGACACACCGATCGGCCGCGTCGGCGCGCTCGTCTGCTGGGAGCACTGGATGCCGCTCGCTCGTCAGGCGATGCACGAGAGCGGTGAGGACGTGCACGTCGCGCTCTGGCCGACGGCGCATGAGCAGTTGCAGCTGGCGAGTCGGGCGTACGCGTTCGAGGGGCGCTGCTACGTGCTCGCCGCGGGAGCGCTGCTGCGCGCCTCGGCGCTGCCCCCCGAGCTCGAGCCGCATCCCGATATCGTGAAGAGTCCCGACCAGTGGGTGATGCGCGGCGGGAGCGCCGTGATCGGCCCCGACGGTCGCTACATCATCGAGCCCGTGTACGACGAACCGCGCGTGCTGGTTGCGAATCTCGATCTCGCTCGCCTGCATGGCGAGCGTATGGCGCTCGATGTGGCGGGACACTACTCGCGGCCCGACGTGCTGCGTCTGGACGTGGTGCGCGAGCGGCGGCGCTGACGCGCGAGGCGTGGCGCGTGATGCGTGGCGCGTGATGCGTGGCGCGTGGCGCAACTACTGCTGCTTCGGGGCGCCGCGCCGGCCAACGTCTACAGAGCCGTCGTACAGATGGCGAACGCCGCGGCTGCCGACCTCCACGCACTGACGACGCGTCCAGCACTGTACGTGAGCGTGCAAGCCGACGAAGGGTGGGGAAGGCTGTTGCACGGCAACGTGTATCGGGGCGTCGAAACGGACTTCCACGACTTCCCCTTCATGGAGGCGCTCGCGCTCTCGCATCCGTATTTCGTGTTTGCGGAACCTAACGACATCCCGCTGGATTACTACACGCGCCTGGCGAATGGTCGCGCGCTCCCGGTCCTCGTCGTCGAGGGGGGTGGACGTCGGGAGCAGTGGGCTCAGTGCAATCGTCACCGGCGACGCAAGCGAGGTATCTCCGTCGCCAGGAACAGCTGCTCGACGGGTCGAAGGCGGAGGTGGTCTTTCAGCTGGCGAAGGTCACTCTCTGAGTGACGCTTCTGCACTCCGTCCGGTTAAGCAAGAAGCCCTTCCCACATTAGGAACGCGTCGCTTTCCGCCCTCAACAAGGCCACGACCCATGTCCAGGACTCGCCCGGCACGTCGAGTGTTGACTTGCCTCATCGCGCTCGCCATCGGCGCCTGCCACAAAAGCGACCTGACCGCTCCATCCACGCCGAGCGATCAGATCGTATTCACGCCGGCGCAGATCAACTCGCTCGACAGCACTGGCCATGTCCTCGAGCAGAGCAATTCCTCCGATCCAAACGTCAGGGCATTCGTCGACTCGACGCTACTCGTGTTGACGTCGGGTGTTGTCGCCAAGCGGCTGAATGTCACGACCGACCTGACGTCGGCCCCCCTCTATTTCGTCGGGGTGCATCGCGTGTTCACTGGGGCAGCGTCATTCTCGACGTGGACGGTCGTTGGAATGGACGATCCGTCGCACCTGGCGAGTATCGTCGAGCTGGGCGGTTATGCACCCTCGAATACCGATGGTGTAAGCGGCGCCGTGGGCGGTGGCGTCCTAGATGGTCTTCTGCTCTCGGTCGGTACCGGAGGCTCGGTGACGGAATGGTTTGTCTCCTCCGGGTCGGGAAGCATTTTCTCCAGTGCCGCGGGTTCGGCCTGTGCAAACTTCCCGCCGACGCCTAACGTCACCTGCTCGCTCGAGACGATGCACGTGAGCTTTTCGATCGCCGGCTCGACCAGTTCGCCCACGAATGGCACCCGTCAGGCGGCGGTGTCGGCGGTGGACATCCCCGCGATGCGCCTGACGTACACCGTTTCCGTCAGTGGATGATCTCGAGCACGGCCGTACCCGCAGCATCTCGTAACGTCGCCGAATAATCGGAGCGCGCGCGTCGCTTCGTCGAATCCGGCTCGATGCGCGCGCCGGCCGCATTGAGCGCCGCGCCGAGTGACGCGAGCTGGGCGGAGTCGCGCAGCAAGAACACTCGCATGTGCGTCCAGGTCGAAAGCGTGTCGTGCGACTGGTAGGTGGTCACGCTGATGAAGGCACCGTGCCGTCGCGCATCCTCGTCAATGGGTTGAGCGACGTCGCGGATGTACGCACTGTACGCTTCGATCATGCCTGGCTTGGCGCGCCAGTAATACACTTGGGCGAGCGAGGCCGATCGCGGCGAGGGCGACGCTTCAGAATTGACGTTCGCGTGACATGCCGCAGCGAGGAGTAGAGCGACGAGACCGGTGACGGCTGAGTTGGATTGCATGAAGTCTTCGTGAGTGAGGGCTGGCGAGGGGCGAAATGGTTGTCATGCGACGACGGATCCGCTTTCGCTGAAGAACGTCTAACGAAAAGCAGATCGCCCGCGCGTCAACGTCCCGCCGCAGCAGTCGTCGTCTTGGCGTTGCCTAACGTCCGATCGAAGAATCGGGCTGTCGCGCTGTCCGCCGTCAGCCACGATGCGTGCCGCAGGAACCCGTGAATCTCGTCCACAAGCACGAGCTCCTCGAACGGGGCCCCCTGCGTCGACAGACGACGCGCGAGATCCACCGTCTGATGGAACTGCACGTTGCGGTCGTCGTCGCCCTGGATGAGAAGCACCGGTGACTTCCACGTCTTCACCGACGAAACCGGAGACGACTGCCACGCGACCTCGCGCGCCCGCTCGAGGTCGGGCGGGGCGTCGTGTCCCGCATTCGCAGCGGCAGCGAAGGCACGGCCCGCGCCCGACTGGGGCTCGGTGAAATCATGCACGCCGTGCAGATCGACGCCCGCGGCGAAGAGATCGGAGTTGCGGCCGAGCGCGAGCGCCGTCAGGAATCCGCCGTACGAGCCGCCCCAGATGCCGACTCGCTTTGAATCCACCTCGCCTAACGAGCGGAGATACAGCGCGCCGGCCTTCACGTCCTGGTACTCCGACGCGCCAAAGGCGCCCGCGTTCGCCGGATGGTGGAAGTCGTGCCCGTACCCGATGCCGAGGCGATAGTTCACGGCCAGCACCACGTAGCCATTGGCGGCGAGGTACTGGTTCATGGCATAGCCGTTCGTGTAATAGTCCATGTAATGCCAGCCGAGCAGCATCTGCCGCGGTGGTCCGCCGTGAACGAAGACGACGGCTGGCTTCCGCGCCGCACCGCCCGGGCGCTCGAAGAGCTGACCGTGCACCATTGTGCCGTCGGCAGCGCGGAAGACGACCATCTTCGGCGTCACCAGCTGATCGGTTGGGAAGTCGGCCGGAATGTGATCCGCGGCGATGAGACGCGGTGCGCCTCCCGACGCCGGCATCACCACCGGGAGCGGCGGCCGCTTGGCGCCGGCGCCGAGGAAGACGATCGTCGATCCGTCGCCCGTGACGTTAGGCGACCACTCCAGCCCATCGCCAGGTGTGCGCTCGGCGGGCTGCGCGCGATCGACGGGCACGGTGAAGATGTGTCGTCGGTCGATGTCGTCGCGACTCGCGCCGGTGTTGGCATTGTAGACGAGATACGTGCGGTCCGGGCTCGCCGCGACGTACTCCACCATGAACTTGCCCGGCGTCAGTAGAAGCGGTTCGCCGCCGTTCTCGGAGATCGAATAGAGATGGGGCCATCCGTCGACATCGGAAAGAAACGTCAGTCGACCGTTACTCATCCAGTGCAAATTCGCCTGGCCCTCGCTCGTCGGATACGAGCCGTGAAGCGTCTCGGGACTCTTCCAGATCACATGACCTTCGCCGCTGCGCGCGTCGGCGGTCCAGATCTGCCAGGGATTCGGATGCAGCGCCAGCAATGACTGCGGCGCTCCTCCCGCGCCGCGCAGCCTAACGAAGGCGATGTGTGTGCCATCGGGAGACCAGCGAGGCATCGCGTCGCGGCTCGTCGACGGCGCGAGCCAGACGATCGGCTCCGCGTCCGACGTGAAGACGCCGACGAAGCTGTGGTCGCCGCGACTGGATATGAACGCGAGGCGACCGCCGTCCGGCGACCACTCGGGGGAGCGGCTCGAGCCACGCGAGAAGAAGAGGCGCTTCCCGGCGGCACTCCCGTCGATGGGAACGATGAAGAGCTGGTTGTTACTCTCGTAGGCCAGCCGATCGCCCTTCGGCGAGATCACCGGCGCGTCGCCCTGCGCGAGCAACTTGGCCTGGCCACCGGTGAAAGGGACCGCCCAGATCTCGACGCGCGGCTGCACGGGACTGGAGGTGGGATCGGGGGCGAGCCCACCTTCCGCGGGCCAGTTGGCGTCGTGATCGCCGCCGCGCACATACACAACCCACTTGCCATCGGCGGAAATTGAGAGGTTCGTCAACTCCTGACCATCGTCGGCGGTGTAGTCGGTGAGCTTGCGCGGCTGGAAGTCGGGTCCGTCCGCCGCGTAGATGTTCCGTACGCCGCGCTCGTTGAATACCCAGGCGAAACGTGATCCGGCCGGCGCCACCGTCAGCTCGCTGGGATAGGGATAGCTCGTGATCTGCGCGATCGTGAACGAAGCAGTCGGCGAGGAGGTCTGAGCGGTCGCGGGAGCGATCGCCGCGGCGAGCGCGGTGACCGAGACAGCGCTGACTATGGCACGGCTGAGGTGGCCGGCGAGGACAAGGCGGGGCTGAGACATCGAGTGGCTCCTGACAGAAGCGGGCTTGGGGCGTTCTGAGTGTGGGTTATATGCGCCTGACCTGCAACCCACAACCCACGACATACAACCCATAAACGCGATCCATGGCGTGCACGTTGACCTCACGGTTCCCCCGTGGCAACTTGCGGACGGCGCTACGGGCGCCTCCCGTCCGCGGAAAGGGACCGAGTCCCACCTAACGAATGCAGGTACAATCGAGCCACGCTTCTTTCGGCCCGCCCCGCGGACATCGGGCTCCTTACGAAAGGAGCGTTCATGCCAGTCCGCACTCTCCCGCCGCGCCCCGACCTCGCGCAGATCAAGCGTCAGTCGTACGAGCTGCAACAGCTCCATCGCGACGGCAAGCTCGCCGCTGCCGCGCGGATCATCGCCAATCATCCACGATATCGGAGCGCGACGGCGGAGAGTGTGCTCGCCGCGACCCTCCGGCTCGCCGACGCGCAGCTCGTTCTGGCGCGCGAGTACGGTTTCCAGAGCTGGGCCGCGCTCAAGCACGACGTCGAGGCCTGGAGCCGCGTCGCGAAGTACACGCCGCATCCCCGCTTCGATGACGCGGTCGCCGCGCTCCGGAGCGGCGACGTCCGGAAATTGACTGACTTGTTATCGCAGCACCCGGAGCTGGCGCGCGCGCGCACCAATCTCGATCCGCGGTTCGGCTATTTCACGGGCGCCACGCTGCTGCATCACATCGCGTGGAATCCGAGCCAGAGCATGCCGGTTCCGGCGAACATCGTCGACATCGCGCGGCTGCTGCTCGACCATGGCGCCGAGGTGGACGCGGTCACCCTTGGCCGCAGTTCGGGCACGACGATGGGGCTCATTGCCACGAGCAAGCAGGCGAGCGACGCCAGCGTCTCCGGACCGCTGATGACGTTGCTCCTCGAGCGCGGCGCGACACTCGATCTCGGCGACTCGGAGTCGATGATTCCCGACTGGGGACATCGCAACCCGCTGCAGGTCGCACTCTCCAACTACGCGAAGGGCGCCGCGGAGAAGATGATCGAGCTTGGCGCGAAGCCCGACCTCTGTACGGCTGCAGCGCTCGGACGCATGGACTTGCTCCGCGGCTTCTTCGACGAGCGCGGACATCTGCGCGCGCGGCCACGTCGCGATGGACAACGCCTCACCGAGCGTGACGCGATCGGCCTCGCGGCGTTGTTCGCATTCGTGAATCATCGAAAGGAAGCCTTCGACTTCCTGCTCGAGAAGGATGGAAACTGGGACATGACGGGCGTCAACAACGGCGCTCTGCTGCACCGGGCGGCGTGGGATGGCGACCTCGCGCTCGTACAGCGGCTAGTGGCCAAGGGCGCCGACGTGGGCAACCGCGACAATCCCTTTGGTGGCTCGCCGCTCTCGTGGGCGCAGCACAACAAGCAGCAGGCTGTGTTCGACTGGCTGCGCGCGCACTGCAGGATCGACCTTCACGATGCGGTCGGCTTCGACCTGCGCGAGCACGTCGAGGCGCGGCTGCGCGAGGATCCGCCGTCAGTGAATCTGCAGCGCGATCATTGGGAGGTGCCGCGCTCGACGCCGCTCTACTGGGCGGCCTGGACGCATATCCATGATGTGGACGGCCGGCACGACCTCGACGAAAGCCATCGACTGGGTCTCGTTAGGCTGCTCCTCGATGCCGGTGCCGATCCGAACATCGTCTCCGGCGACGGCAACACGGCGCTCGATGTTGCGATCTCGGCCGGCGCTCAGCAGATCCAGCATCTTCTGAAAATGCATGGGGCCAAACGAGGGGAAGATCTCTGATTGTTTACCGCGGAGGGCGCGGAGTGCACGGAGGGCGCGGAGGAAGGACGCCGAGAACTACTTTTGTCATCCTGAGCGAAGCGAAGGATCTGCTGGTGACCAGACACATTAGCCTTCGGTCGCTTCGGTCCCTCAG
>DASXPH010000110.1:0-11871 GCA_036493735.1 Gemmatimonadaceae bacterium | reverse complement strand
GGTGTCAGCCCTCTGGCGCCCGGCCAGGACAACGAGTTGTCACTCACCCTCACCCCTGGGCATTACGTGATGCTCTGCTTCATCCCCGATGTCGAGGATGGCAAGCCACACACGGCGCACGGGATGATTCATGACTTCGTCATTAGATGACGACCATGCCTAACGCCCCCGCCGCCGCGACCGACTCCCATCCCGCGGCGATCGTCCGCGCCACGTTCGCGGCCCTATTCGCCGGCAACCAGGCGCCGTTCGAGGAACATCCTGGACTCCATCAGCTGCGCCAGGCGCTCCCGGCATTGCGGGCGGCGTTCCCGGACTTCTCGGCTTAGCTCAAACAGCAGCTGGTGGACGGCGATCGCGTCGCGTCGCACTGGATATTTCGCGGGACGCACCTGGGGAATCTCTACGGAATCGCGCCCACGGGACGATCGGTCGAGTTCCAGAATCTGAGCATCTGCCGCGTCGCCGAGAATCGAATCGTCGAGTACAACAGCGAAGTGGGTTTCCTGAGCGTCTTCAAACAGCTCGGCATTCTCCCACTCCGTTAGCGCGCGAGGCGTCTTGTTTCGCTGTGCCGAGAGATGAAGCGCGGAATCTCAATCACTGCGCAGCGCGATAATTGGATCCACCTGACTCGCCCGCCGCGCCGGCATGAACGTCGCCGCCACGGCGGCCGCGAAGACGGCCAGCGTTGCTAGAGCGAGCAACGAGACGTCACGCGCCACGACACCATACAACATCGACCGCAGACTTGGCGCGATCGCAAGCGACATCGCGAGTCCGACCACGACGCCGATGAGCGTCGTGCGGAATGACGCGAGCAACACCGTGCGCTGCACTTCACCCGACGTCATGCCTAACGCGAGCCGGATGCCAATCTCGCGCGTCTGGCGGTTCACCGTTTCCGCGACGATTCCATAGACGCCGACGATCGCGAGGAACCAGGCGAGTGTGCTCAAGCCGCCAAGCAGAAGCGCACGAAAGCGAAAGGCAGCCGCGGACGTGGCGAGGCGATCGGCCATCGTCCGTACGTCGGTGACTGGCACGCTCGCATCGACCGCGTGCATCACGAGACGCACCTCCGGCATCAGCGTTGCCGGATCGCGTGATGTCCGAATGAGGACGTAGCGGTCCCGGCGCGCCCAGTCCTGCCGGTACTGCTCGATGGGCAGGTAGAGCATGCCCGGAGCCGCTTCTACGAGGCTACCATCCTTCATGTCCGCGATCACGCCAACGATCTGTCGGTGCTTAGCGCCGTTGAACGCAATCTGTTTCCCAATCGGATCCTCACCCGGGAAAGCTTTGCGAGCCAGGGTCTCATTGATCAATGCCACGGGCGGCCCAGCCGAATCATCGCCGGCAGTGAATGCGCGGCCGGCAATGATCCGCCCGCCGAGCGCTCGCAGGAATCCGGGCGCGACCGCGTTGGCGTCCGCCTGCGTATTCGCGGGGCCGCGGCCACCTCTGTCCTCGCGCACGAAGACGTCTCCGTGGGTGTTGCCTCCGAACGGGATATGAAACACCGTCGACACCTGTGTCACGCCCGGAATTCGCGCCAGGGCATCACTCAGCCGCTGATAGTACGCGGCTGGACTCGGCTCGCGCTCGCGCGACGGCGACGCGATGAATGTCAGGAGGCCCGTCGCCTCGAAGCCAGGCTGAATGCGATTCATCTCGCCTAACGAACGCACGAGCAGTCCCGCGACGAAGACCATCGTCAGTGAAGCCGCGATCTGCGCGCCAAAGACGATGCGCCCGAAACGACGCGACTGAGATGACTGGCCCGCGCCACCGGTCGCGCGCAAATCCAGGCCCGGCCGCGAGCTCGACGCCTGACGCATCGCCGGCAAGCTCGCGAGCACCGACGACACGAGAATGGCAGCGAGCGCGCCGAGCAACGCGCGGAGGCCGACGTGTATCTCCGAGGCGCGCGGCAGGTCGCCCGGATAGAGCGAGAGCAGCGCCCGAGTGATCAGAGGCGCCAGCCCGAGCCCGAGCACGCCACCCACTGCCGCGAGGAGAAACGCCTCGGCCAACACCTGGCGGCGCACGCGCCACGGACTTCCGCCGATCGCGACGCGAACCGCGAACTCGCGCGCACGTGCGGTCGCGCGCGCGAGCAGCAAGTTGCCAACATTCAACGACGCGATGAGCAACACCGCCGCCACTGCCGCGGTCAGCAGCGCGAGCATGGAACCGATGTCGCCCACGACCGCGTCGCGCAGCGGCTTCACGTGCATACCGATTCCCTTGTTCGCGTATGCATAGTCCACCTCGAGGCGATGGGCCACCGCCGCGACGTCTCGACCCACGTCGTCCGTCGTTACCCCTGGCCTGACGCGCGCGAGGGCATTGGCCCACATCACCCCGCGTCGCGTGAAGAACGAGCCCGGCTCGAGCCGAAGGGGCTGAATGACGTCGGGTGAATCCTGCGGATAGACGAACGGCCGTTCCTCGAGAATGCCGATGACGGTAGAGTGTTCGCCGTCGAGGGTGATCGTCTTGCCGATGACTGACCGATCACCACCGAACTCGCGCATCCAGAAGCCATGACTCAACACGACCTCGTTAGGCCCGTGAACGGCGTACGACTCGGCGTCGAACATCCTGCCCATGCCCGCGCGCAGGTCGAGCACGTGCACGAACCCCGAGTCGACCTGCACCGCGTCGATGCGGCTCGGTTCTCCGTTGTGATCGAGGGTTGTCTGAGCTCGCTGTCCTATTCCGAGCGCCTCGATCGTATGACTGGCAGCGCGCAGGTCCAGCAAGTCAGGGTACGCGATCTCATCGAGCTCGCGCCCGTCACGAAGCACTCCAAATAACTGCACCGTGCGTGACGAGGCCGCGAATGGCAGCGGACGGATGAGCACCGCGTCGACGACGCTGAAGACGCTGGTCGTTGCGCCGAGTCCGAGCACGAGCGTCGCGATGACGACGATCGTCGTGAGCGGTGTCCGCGCCGACAGTCGCATTGCGAATCGGAGGTCCTGCGCGAGGTCATTCCACATGTGCTCTCCGCGGTGCGACGCGGTGAAAGTGATGAGTCGGCGCCAGATGAGCGGCACAATCGAGCGGAGCGTCTGGGCCCAGTACCAGCGTCGGCACGCCGCAGGGGATTGCGATGCCGCGCGCTCGATCAGCTCGTCCGCGAGATCGGCGACGATCCACGGCTGGTCGTCGGGCGGCGCCACGGATTTGATGATCCACTCGGCAGCGCGCGGCGGTCGAACCTTCGCCCGGGTCATCGGTCCGTTCCGAGCACGAGCCCGCGCGCGATACGCTGGATGGCGCGAAGCGAGTCGGCGAGCGCGGCGCGACCCGTGGAGGTGAGACGCACCATGCGTCGCGCGCGCCCACCCTGGACGGGCGTGGGGTCACTGACCTCGAAGACAACGAATCCCCTGTCATGAAGGCTGCCGAGCGTGGCGTACAGGGAGCCAATCGCCACGTCGCGTCCGGTGCGGGCCGCAATCTCCCTGCGGATGGACGCTCCGTACGCATCGTCGCCGAGCCGCTGCACGGCACCAAGGACGAAGAGCTCGAGCTCACCGAGAAAGCGCTGACCCATGCCTCTTAATATATCACATTCACGAACATATATCGAACGGCAAGGTCATGAATGGCGCGCCGCCGTCGCAAAGGCGAGAAAGTAACGCCGCAGGCCGCGGGCCGAGTCGGGCGAAACGCTCTCGTCGAAGAAAAGCCGGCAGAACTCTTCACGTGCGCGCAGCACCTCGCGTCTTCGTGAACCGCGCCACCGGTCATCCATTGCCGTGAGGTCGAATAACTCGAGCGCACGGGCCAGGGCACTCTCGAAGCGCGCGTGCTTGTTACCCTCGTAGGCACGAATGGCACGTTCGACCTCACTCCCGACATGTGCAAGCTGCTCCATGAGCGTCAGCGTGTGCCACCGTCGGGCGCTTTCCGCGTGAATGGGCGTCGTCTCGTTCATTGCTCCCCCACCAGCCTCTCGACGACGCGGCGAATCGCGGCCCGTGTGGCCTCGTCTTCGACATCTCGGCTCCGATTGTTCTGCGACGGCCGGACGTTGATCATCGAATCGAATTCTATCCAGTCGGCTGCGGGTTCGGTCGGATACAAGTTGATGCCCCAAAGGTCCGCCTGTCGCGAGCCATCTTCGAGCAGCAGGGCCTCCTCATCCGAGTGCAACTCCCCACTCACGGCCATCACGCCACGCGCGATGTCTACCACCGCCTTCACCATGTCGCCAAAACGCGCCCGGGCCATCTCCGCCAGTTCAGCACGCGTGACCCGGTCGTTGATGATGCGGATGTCTGATGGGCTCATGGACGCATAAGCTAACGGCGCTCTCGCTGGTGGATAATTAGGGCATGGCCATTGTGAAGTAGCACTTAAAGGCCCATGAACCAGCGTCAAGTAGATCAGCGCGTCGGGGGGCGTTTGATTGCGTCAAGGGTGGCGGTACAGACGGTGCACAGCGGGTGCGACTACTCCAACTATTCACCATGAGGTGGACCAATGCCTAACGAAGCATAGACCGTGCAGACGCGGCGCGGTCAACAGCCTAACGAGCCGAATCACCCAGCGCGCCGCCCGCCATGAGCCGGCAATCGGAACCTTACGATGTGCAACTTTGCGGTGCTCGGTCGTCCAATGAGTATGCTCACCGCCACTGCCTCACGGTTTCCGCGTGCACCCGCTACACTAATCGGCGCCGTCCTGATCGCCGGCTGGATTTCGTCCGGCGCCGGGGCCCGTAGCCAGTCGTCCTCCCCGAAGTTCGGCCGGGTGCAGCTCGTCGCCGGCGAGTGCATCATGCTCGAGCTAGTGCTTCCCACGGCGGACAGCCTGATCGCTCGCGTCCCGCAGCCCAAGTGCGGCGCCGTTCGGATCATCATGACGGGGTCGCCCGAGCGTATGTCACTACCTCCCGGGTACCATCAGCCGGAACGAGTGTTCCGAATCCCCGTCGCGCTGGAAAACGTCGGCGCGCAGACGCTCGGGTCGACTCTCGGAATCGCGGCGGCCGCGCAGTGGCCCGTGGAAGGGGTGCCGGACAATCCGCGAGGCTGGCTATATCGCGTGACCGTTAGGCGTCTCGCCGACCAGGCCCGCAGCGAGCTGGCGCGGCGCAGGCGAGAAGACGCTGTCGCCAGCGAGGTCTGGGCCGAATGGGTGTTCGTTCCACCAGCCGGCGCCGACGTCCCCGTGGAGGAGGACGATTCACTCGTGCTGCTCTTCATGTGCTGTCATCCCGCGCTCACCCCATCCTCCGCCATTGCGCTCACGCTGCGCGCTGTCGGTGGCCTAACGACGGCGGAGATCGCGAACGCGTTCATGGTGCCGGAGGCGACGATGGCGCAGCGGATCAGCCGCGCCAAGCAGACGATCAAGTCGTCGGCCGTACCGTTCGCGATGCCGAGCGACGACGAGCGCGACGATCGGCTGCGATCGGTGCTGCACGTGCTCTACCTCATCTTCAATGAGGGCTACACGAGCAGCATCGGACCGGTGCTGCAGCGCACCGACTTGTCGACCGAGGCAATTCGGCTCACGCGCGACCTGCATGCGCAGCTCCCCGAGAACGCGGAGGTGACCGGACTGCTCGCCCTGATGCTTCTCACCGACGCGCGGCGCGCGGCGCGCGTTGGTGAGAATGGCGAGTTGATTCCGCTCGATGAGCAGGAGCGCTCACGCTGGGACCAGGAGCTGATTCGCGAGGGCATCGCGCTCGTCTCGGCGGCCCTCCCCAGCGGGATCGTCGGCCCGTATCAGCTGCAAGCGGCGATCGCTGCCGTGCACGACGAAGCACCGACAGCCGCCGAGACCGACTGGCCGCAGATCCTCGCGCTCTATCGCTCGCTCGAGCAGCTCGCGGACAATCCGATGGTGACGCTCAATCGCGCCATCGCCACCGCCATGGTGCATGGGCCAGCCGCCGGTTTAGCACTCGTGGACGCGCTCGAGGCGGACGTGCGCATCGCGGGACATTACCGCCTGCACGCCGTGCGCGCGCATCTGCTCGAGCGGGCTGGCGATCGCGAGGGCGCCATTGCCAACTTCCGAGCGGCGGCGCGGGGAACGACGAGCATTCCCGAGCGGGACTATCTCGAGACTAAGGGAGCTCGGCTGGCGGCTGGCGTGGAATCAAGACCAACGGACTACGCCGCAGTGACTCGCCGAGCTTCCTCCGGGTTGAGCCAATGACTGCTATGTTGACTCGGCATGCTACCTAACTCCCGCACACTGGCGATCGCGGCGATGACCGCTCTCGTCGGGGCGTGCAGCGATACGACCCCCCCGGTGTTCTGCCCGGACATCTTGAAGTGGTCGTTAGAGGTGTCCGTGTTCGATGCTGCCACCGGTGCTCCGGCCGCGACGGGTGCAACAGTCGTGGTCCAAAGCGCTGTCTTCCAGGACTCGGTGGTGCTGGTGGGCGAGGCCACGCCGCCATTGGCGCCGTATATGGTCACGGAGGATCGAGCGAAAGCCGGCACCTACAGTGTCACGGTGAGGAAAACCGGCTACCGCGATTGGCAGGTAAATGACGTCATCATCCGCGCCGGCCGCTGCGGAGTGGCGGGGCCGACGCTCCTGACCGCGAATTTGCAGCGTTAGGCTCGAGCCGAGACCCCGAGGCTACGTTAATGAGCGAAAGAGTTCATTCGCCTAGGAGGACATATGAGAGCCTTCACACCACTGATTCGACTCGGGTTCGCAGTGGTCACGCTCGTGGCCTGCACGAATGGCTCGCTTCCGCCGCGTCATGTACTCACCGGCACCTGGGTTGATACCACCGGATTTTACACTCAGCTGACCGCCTCGTCACAAGGCGCGGACTTGACCACGAGCTGCTCGATCGAGCACTTCCCTCCCATAGAGCTCGATGATTCGCTCCGGTTTCAGGCTACGTCGCTTTATACGGGAGCCTTCGGTCTGTTCGCGGTTCCGGCCACCGTCACTATTACAGGGCGCGTGGTGGGTGATCGGGTAATTCTGTTCTTCGGCCAGAGCCAGGGGAGTTCTGCGGTCGACACGTTGAAGGCGGGTCGCAGGGTCGCTACGGGTTGCACCGCCTGAGCCTCAGGTCAGCTTCGATTGTATGAGGTGTGCACGCATGTGCTGACGCGTGCTCCGATGTGCTGCCGCCACTCGACAGAAGAATTATTGTATCGTGGGAACGGTGGCGGACCACAAGATCGCAGACGATTTCTCCAGCCCAGGCATCCGAGGTGAACCATGATTTTTCGGAGCCCGTACCCCGCGGTTGATGTTCCCCGTACTCCGTTTCACAAGCTGATTCTGCATCGCGCCGCGAAGCGGGAGATCCTTCCCGTCTTCATCGATCCCGAGGACGAGCGCCCATTCACCTATGGGGAGCTCGCACGGAGCGCCCGGGGGATTGCTGCGGGGCTCTCTCGCCGTGGAATGCGCAAGGGTGAGGTATTCGCCTTAATGCTGCCAAACGTGCCGGAATTCGCGGTGGCGCTGCTCGGGGCGTGGATGGTGGGAGGAGTGGTGACGACCATTAACCCCATGTGCACGGCTGAGGAGATCGCGACTCAACTGCTGGATGCCGGAGCGAAGTATTTGTTGACGATCCCCGCGTGTGCTCAGAAAGCCATGGACGCGGCTTCTCGCGCACCTCAACGGGAGATGTTCGTTCTCGGGAGTGCGCCAGGCCTCACGCCCTTTGCCGAGCTGTTGGTGCCTAACGACGACGCCTCGCCAGTGCCCGACATCGATCCCGACGATGCGGCGCTCATCGTCTACTCCAGCGGCACGAGCGGCAGACCAAAGGGCGTTGTCTTGACGCACCTGAACCTCACCGCCAGCGTCCTCGCCGCGGAGGCAGCGTTTCCCTTTGCGCTCGAAGGCTCGGTTTCCCTCGCTCTGTTGCCGTTCTTTCACGCCGGTGGGTTGGTCAGTCTCCTGCTCCGGTGCTTGTACGTCGGCGGCACGCTCGTTCTGATGCGGCGATTCGAGGCAGAGTCGCTGTTGCGGACGATCCAACAGTACAAGATCGAGTTTGCCGCGCTCGTGCCGCCGATCGTCATCGCGCTCGCCAAGTATCCGGGGCTGGAAAGCTTCCAACTTTCGAGTTTGCGATACGCCACCTGTGGTGCCGCTCCGTTGGGAGCGGCGATGCAGGAGGAGTTCGAGCGGCGGCTCGGCATCCCGATCGTTCAAGCGTACGGTACGACGGAAGCCGGGTCCGTGACGCATGGCGGAATCGCCATTGTCGGTTCGGGAAAGCGCGGCACCGTTGGCCCAAGTGTCTCCAACGTCGAGTGGAAGGTTGTAGATCCACTATCCGGGAGTGAGCTCGGGCCACACGAGCGAGGTGAGGTCTGCGTGCGCGGTCTCCAGCTCATGAAGGGCTACCTGAACAACGACAGCGCGACGGCGGAGTCAATCGATGCTGACGGCTGGTATCACACGGGCGACATCGGTTACGCCGATGAGGACGGCTATCTCTACATCGTTGATCGCATCAAGGAACTGATCAAGTGCAACGCGTATCAGGTTGCACCGGCGGAGCTGGAGGCGATCCTCGTGACGCATCCAGCCATCGCCGATGCCGCGGTGGTTTCCAGTCCTGACGAGGAACGCGGGGAGGTGCCGAAAGCGTTCGTGGTGGCGCGCGAGCCTCTGACCGAGACGGCTGTCATGGATTTCGTCGCTGCTCGCGTCGCTCCATACAAGCGCATACATCGCGTCGAATTCATAGACGTGCTGCCGAAGTCACCGGCCGGGAAGCTGCTCCGACGCGTTCTGCGTGAGCGTGACGCTGGTTGACGGCGCCAACTCATCAATGTCTATGCGAGCGAACAGACAAAGAAGCAAGAACTCTTCTCGCTCATGAAGGAGAAGTTGCCCATCGTAACCCACTGCGCGATTGCGAAGGTGAAACCGAAGGTCGCCGGTTACCGCCTCGACCTCTCCGAGAAGGTCCAAGAGAACCAAGTGGGCGGCGGACTAGGTGCAATGGCTTGTAGCCACGAGTTTCGCGGTCCGGTTGACCCAACGATGAGCATTTCTCTTGATGACTTTGACGTGCCGGACGATGCGATGCGCGTCAAGGTAGTGTCTGAACTTGATGTGCACCACGTTCTTGGCAGCCGCCATGTCGAAGAGCAGCAGGCGCAAGCGCGGCTCTCGACTATTGTCTCGCCGCGCATTTACAGAGTCTTGATGGCATCGCTTGATCCAAAAAATGCCACCATGGTGCAGATCAGCGGTGGTGAGCCAGCGCAGCTCTACACGACCCTCTCGACCATTCGACGTGCGGATCGCGAAGCTGGGTTGCTGGAGGAATCGAGGGAAGTTGCGAGACGTAATTCGCTTCTGGCACATGTCGCGCTTGTCGATCCAGGCACGCTTCAGGGAGTGCGTGCACGCATCATTCGCGATGATCGCCTGACGCCCTCCTCCCTTATTCTCCTGCCTCGTAATACTGCGAGCCCGGAGGATGTTGCGGCCGGAATCGCTGCTATGTCTCGGTTGCGCAGGCTTTACGGTGACGCAGTCCTTGCAAGGGTCGAGATTGACGTGCTCGAATTGCGGGCGACGTTGTCGACAGCGCAGACTGGGCGTGCTAGACAGATCCTAAACGCGGCGATGACGGGCCCAACCCAATTCCTGCCAGCCATTGGAGACGCATCCGTGAGCAGCATTCGTCTTTCGCCTATTCAGCCTTAGCGACCCTCGACGCGCTTGTCGCTGCACCGAAGAAACGCCCCGGCAACATGCCGGGGTGTTTTCAATCTATTCCGTTGTCACTGGGCTTCAGTTTTCGTCCCATGTGGATCGGTTCGCGCTTTCCATTTCCGGAATAAGAAGGCCGAGTTAGCAAAATGCTCAACGAGGCGTTGGAATCTCCATCGTGCACGTTTCTTGTCGTGGGTACGGGAGGCGAGAATGGCCGAGCCGAGTGAGCCGTTGACTGAAGCACTTAAACGACTCGTGCCGCTGCTCGAGGCCGATGTCGTCGCCACGCTCGGCGAAGAGCATCGCCACGATGTGCGCGATGCGCTGGCGTATCTCGAGTACGAAGGTGCCGGTTATGACAAGAAAGTCGTTGAAGTCGTGCAGCAGGAGTTCCACGACCTGTTCATCGACACAACGTGGCCCGCATGTCCGCGACACGGGCGACACCCGCTGTGGTATCACAAGGATGGCTCGTGGTGGTGCGAGCAGGATGGAGTCGCGCTCTGCAAGCTCGGCGACCTTTCTACGCTTCGGCGCGCGTGAGAACATCGCGCGCGCCGAACCGCGAGGCTCATCGAACGGATGACTCTCGAAATGCGCTAGCTTCGCAGCGCCACCGCTGGATCGATTCGCGCGGCGCGGAGCGCGGGAATCCAGCACGCCAGAATGCCGACGAGCGCCATCACCGCGCACACGCCGACGAGGGTCGCCGGATCGTGCGGCTGCACGCCGAACAGCAATCCCTGCATCAGGCGCGACAACGACAGCGCGCCGATGACGCCGAGGCCCAGGCCGAGCACGACGAGCACACCGCCCTCGGAAATGATCATGCGCTGCACGCGGCCGCCGTCCGCGCCGAGACTCATGCGGATTCCGATTTCGTTGGTCCGCGCGCTCACCGCGAAGGCGAGGACGCCGGCGATACCGACCGCGGCAACGATGAGCGCGAGCAGCCCGAACGACGAGACGAGCATCGCGTTCAAGCGCCGCGGCGCGACGCTCTCGTCGCGGATTTGCGCAACCGTCATCACGTGCTCGATCGGTTGATCGGGCGCGATCTGTCGTAGCGCCTTCGTCGCGGCGGGGGCGAGTGCGGCCACATCGCCCTTCGCTCGAATCACGAAGCCGCCGATCGGGAACTCGGTCTGCGCGAACGGAGTGAACACCGCCGGCAGCGGCACGGCGTCGAGACCACCGTCCTTGGTGTTGCCGACGACGCCGACGACCGTTCGCCAGTCGTTCTCGGCGATGCCGATGAATCGAAGCACGTCGCCAGTCCACGCGATCCGTTGGCCAATCGGATCGCGGTCGCCGAACAAACGATCGGCCAGCGTCTTGTTGAGGATGGCGACTTTCCCCGACTTCTCGTCGTCGCTGGCCGTGAACACACGTCCCTTCAGCAGCGGAATGCCCGACGCCTGGAAGTAGTCGGGAGCCGCGCTGCGATACTCGCCTTGCGGCTGTGCTTCACCTTGAGCGAGCGGATGCGCCTCCGCCTTGACGTCGAGCAGGATGCCGGCCGCGCGCAGCGGCATCGTCGATCCGAGGCCTACCTGCTGCACTCCCGGGAGCGACACGAGCTGCTGCCGCATCCGCTCATAATCCGCGATCATTTCTTCCTTCTTGATGCCGTTGAAGTCCTTGGGGACTTCCATCGTGAGCATGGCATCGCTGGTCAATCCCGTGCTCACTTCCGAGAGCTGCTGCATCGTTCGCATCAGCAGCCCCGCGCCGGTCAGCAGCATCACCGAGACCGCGACCTGCGCGACCACGAGCGTCTGCTGCAGCCGTTGGCGGCGGACGTTGGTCAGACGCCGCGCACCCGCCGACAGCGATGCGTTCAGCGACGACTCGCGCGCCAGACTCGGCGCGAACGACAGAATGATGGAGACGACGACGGCGAGCAGCAGCGTGAACGCGAGCACGACGCCGTCGATGCGGATCTCGTCGGCGCGCGGACTGTATCGCGCCGCGAGCGCCGTCAACATCCGCACCCCGCCGAACGCGATCGCGAGTCCGAGCGCGCTCCCGGTCAACGCGAGCAGCAGATTCTCGACGAGCAACAGCTTGCGGAGCCGCGCCACGCCGGCGCCGAGCGCGGCACGAATGACCAGCTCGTGCTCGCGCCGCACGCCGCGCATCAGCGTGAGGTTCGCGACGTTCGCGCACGCGATGATC
>DASXPH010000109.1:0-27091 GCA_036493735.1 Gemmatimonadaceae bacterium | reverse complement strand
CCCCCCCCCCCCCCGCCGCTGTCGTTTGAATGGATACCGTTAGGCAGCCAAAGGGAGGGAGGTATGGAAACCGCATTCCAACCGCGCAGCGAGGCTGACGTGACCGCTCGCGTCGAACCGATCGTGATCGCGACCGATGGTTTGCCACAGTCACGAGGCGCGCTCGCGATGGCGCGCGCTCTTGCGACCGCCGCGGGCAGCGCTCTGCATGTCGTCGCCGTGCATCAATCGATGACGATGGTCGTCCCGGATGGTCAGCTGCTGATCGATCCGAATGTCGAGGCCAGTCTCCGTGCCGATCTCGTTCACCGCGTGCGAGCGCAATGCACCCGTGCGGACGGTACGGTCATCGATGATTACGAAGTGCTGAATGGAGCGCCGGCACAAGTGATCTGCGATCTCGCACACGGACGTCACGCGCGCATCATCGTCGTGGGCCTCGGCCGGCACGAGCTCGTCGATCGGCTGTTCGGCGACGAGACGGCACTCAAGGTCGCGCGCGCGAGCACCGTTCCCGTTCTCGCGGTACCCGAAGCCGCTGGAGCGGCGCGTCCTCGACACGCGATCGTCGGCGTAGACTTCAGTGAAGGAAGCGTTCGGGCGGCGCAGGTCGTGTTGCGTCTACTTCCCGGTGGCGGCGTGCTCGAGCTGGTCCACGTGATCCCACGCGAGCGATTGCTCTACGACGCGTGGGTCTCGCAGGAGGAGTACACGCGCTACGTGCGTCATTCGCTCACGCGATTTCGCGCTCGCCTCGAGATGCCCGATGGCGTCCGTGTCGAAGACGTCGTCAGGAGCGGCGACCCCGGCAATGAGCTGTTGTCGTACGCCCGGCTCGGCGGGGCCGATCTGATCGCCGCGGGCAGTCACGGGCATGGCTTCATCACGCGGCTCGTCGTCGGTAGCGTGACGACCAAGCTGCTTCGGAGCTCGACTTGCGCGGTGCTCGTGGTGCCCCCCGATGCTCGGAACACTGACCTTCGCCGCGCCGGCGCGGACGCGACTCTCAATCTCGAGCGCTCGCGCTGGATCGAAGTGCTCGATGACTTCACGCGGCGCAATGTCGGGCGCCAGACGCGACTCGAGGTGGATGATCCCGAGCTCGGCGCCCAGCCGCAGGAACATCGGTATCCGCTTCTCGGCGTCACATTCGATCCCGTCGATCAGCGTGTGGAGATCATGCTCGGAGAGCTCGGCAGTGGCGAGCCGCACCTCTCGCGGAGCGTTGGCGGAGTCGAATCGCTCGACGTGCTCACGAATCGCGACGATCAGGACGTCGCGCTGCGTGTGAAGCACGGAAGGGGTCAGACGCTGCTCACGCTCATCCGATGAGCATTCGCGCACCGAAACAACGTGCAACCCCTACAGGAATCCTCCATTCCCCGACGGATCAGCCCGCGCGTTCAGGGCACATTGCAGGCAAGCCACTACGGCGCAACGAGAGGTCCATATGTCCACCACCACGATTCCCGAGCTGACCGCGAGCATGTTCATCCAGATCCCCGTAGGCTCCCAGTTGCTGAATGGCCGACTGGTGCTGGGCCGAGAGCCGCACGGTCTGGTGATCATCGTCAACGGCGACGGCGACCACCTCTACGACGCGACGAACGCGCACGTCGCTGGCCATCTCGCCCAGTCCGGATTCGCCACGCTCATCGTGGACCTTCTGACACCTAACGAGGTGGTCGAGGATGCCGAGACGTCTGCGCTACGCTTCCATCAGGGTCTGTTGGCCTCGCGTGTGGTGAGAATCACGCGCTGGGTACGAGCACGGCTCGCGTTTTCCGGTCTGGAGATCGGGGTGTTCGCGAGTGGTCTCTGCGCGGGAGCAGCGCTCGCGGCCGCCTCGGTGTCGAGTGATATCCGCGCGGTCGTCTGTCGTGGGGCACGCGTCGACGTCGTCGTGCCGCAGCTGCATAACGTTCGCGGCGAGGTGCTGCTCCTGGTTGGCGAGCGTGACACGGCCCATGTCGACGCCAGCCGCGGCGCCTACTGGCTCCTGCCGGAAAGCGCACGACTCGAAATCGTTCCGAATGCGGGGCATCTATTGGAAGATTCGGATGCGCTCGACCTCGTGTCGCGCGAAGCCGAACGCTGGTTCGCGCGCACCCTCGACCGTGACGCCGAGCAATTCTCGATCGAAGAGGCGCTCAGCGTGCCGATGCCTGTTTGACGAGTGTCGTACTCGCGCGACCGGTGACTTCCTCGGCGTAGATCCGGAACAGCACCTGTCGCTCGGGCGTCGGATCGGCCGCGTCGAGCGCGTGCGGCACGAGCTCACGAACGAGGGCGAGCGTCGACTCGAAGGCAGCGATGTCGGTCGGCGAGCCATCGCGATCGGGGATGTGAACGACGCCGTGTACCACCACGCTCTGCCAGTCGTACAGTCCCTCGACCTCGTCCACCTCGAACGCAATCCACGGGTGATGACGGAGCGTCGAGAGTTTCGTCCCCGGGCTCGTTCGCCCGTGGAGCCATCCGCCGGAATAGACGTAATGAACGGGCTCGAGGTCCACTCGGTCATGAAAGGTGAACGCGATCCGACCGATGTGGTTCCGTGCGAGCAGCGCGTCGCACTCGTCGCGCGTGAGCTCGTGGACGGATGGTTTTTTCTGGGCTCGTGGCGTTTTCATGTGGTCCGCTCCGATTCACACAGAATAGCCGCTCGGAAGACCGGCGAAAATCGCCGACCGCACTCTCTCGTCGTCGGGGATTACCCTACATACATTCAGGTGCCCCCCGAAGGATTCTTGGCTGGCTGGAACCCATAGTTCGAGAACCTGTGAGCGTGGGAGCACGCAAGTGTCTGTCATTCCCGGCATTTCTACAACTCCGCTTCCGTTGCGACGCGAGGCGCGCCGGCCGCCGCGCGCGCCTCGCAGCCGGCCGGTCCATGCCATGGCATTGCGCGTTCCCCTCACGATCAAGCTGCTTGGCGCCAACGCGCTGGCGCTTGCCATCGTGATCGCCGCGGTCTACGCAGGCTCGTCGGCCCGGCCGTCTGTCGGAAGTATCGTCATCGCGACGATAGTAGCGATCGTCGCTTTCGGCGCGCTCGTGGTCATCGCGCTCCTGCCGTTGCGGGGAATCGAAGCAGTTGCCTCACGCGTCTGGCGGGGCGATTTCGGTGCGCGCGTCGATGCCTCGGCAGTCGCGGATCAGGACATGAAGCGGATCGGGACGACGTTCAACCTGTTGCTCGATGGCCTGGTTGCCGACCGCAGCCGCATGCAGGCTCTGGCAACCGCCGTTATCGATGCAGGCGATCGCGAGCGGGCGACGCTTGCCCGGGAGCTTCATGACTCGACGGCGCAGCAGTTGGCGGCGCTGGTACTGCAGCTCAGCGCGGCGGCGCGAGACGCGACGGACCCGGCGTTGAAGCAGCTCCTCGACGGTATACGCGAGCAGGCCAAGGCGACCCTCGAGGAAGTGCGCCTCCTCTCGCACACGGTGCATCCTCGCGTGCTGGATGACCTCGGCCTCGTCGCGGCGCTCAAGAAGCTCGGACGTGAGGTGGGCGAGGTGAGCCACGTCGATATCGAGGTGAGCGCCTCGAACGAGGCGCGCGACATTCCGCCGACGGCTGCCGCCGTGCTGTACCGGGTTGCGCAGACCGCCGTGCACAATGTCGTGCGCCACGCCGACGCGCATCACGTGGATGTCCGCCTAACGACCGCCAGTGCCAGAGACAACAGCCGGGAGGTCGTGCTCGACATCGTCGACGACGGCCGGGGATTCGACGTCGCCGATGCGGAGCGGCGACGACCTGGAATGGGACTGTTCACGATGCGCGAGCGCGTTGCACTCGCCGGCGGCACCTTCGCGATAGCCAGCGGGCTGGGGAAGGGCACGCGGATCACCGCCGTCCTGCCGCTCAGCCGCGTCAATGACAACACGACAGGAGTTGCGAAATGAGTGATGGCGCCATTCGCGTCGTCCTTGCCGACGACCACATCGTTGTGCGGGCAGGCCTGAAGGCCGTGCTCAGCGCGGCGCGCGACATTCACGTGATCGGTGAGGCGTCGAACGGCCGCGAGGCCGTGGCGATGGCGGAGCGTCTCGATCCCGACGTGATCGTCATGGACCTAACGATGCCAGAGATGGACGGCACGGCGGCGACGAAGCAGATCGCGGAGAAGGGTTTGCGGAGTCGCGTGCTGGTCCTCACGATGCACCTCGAGGACGACTATCTCGTTCCCCTCATGGAGGCGGGCGCGGCGGGCTACCTGGTGAAGAGCGTTGCCGATCGCGAGCTCGTGGATGCCGTCCGGGCCGTGGCTCGTGGCGACATGTATGTCCGCCCGGCGGCGGCGCGTGTGCTGGCGCAGAATCTGTCGAAGCGAGCGGCGGCGCAGTCCGAGCACCAACGCTTCGAGCAGCTAACGCAACGCGAACAGAACGTGCTGCGCCTGGTGGCCCAGGGTTATTCGGCGCCGGAAATAGGTGAGCAATTGTTCATCAGCCCGAAGACCGTGGACACGTACAAGCAGCGAATCCAGGAGAAGCTCGGGATTGCCCATCGCTCCGACTACGTGCAGTTTGCGCTGAAGCTGGGGTTGCTCGCCAAGTGAGGTGAGCAGGTGGCGGCGGCCCTCGAACCACTGCTCCCTCCCGCATGCCGCTGCAACGAATTCGCTCGGTCACGATTGTCCTCTGCGTCGCGCTCGCCGTTCTCTTCGTCCCACTCGGCCTGACGCTGCGCGATCTGGCTCGCGACCCGAGTCCTTCCGCGTGGCTGCGTCTCGGTGCTCTTATTGCCGCGCTGGCCGGCGTCGGCGTCGCGCTGCAGCGTCAGCGCGTCGTCCGCGTCGCTCTCGCGGAGCGCCAGCGACTCGAGGAGGAGCGACACGCATCGGACGCGATGTTCGCCGGAATTCTGGCGATTGCGGCCGACGCGGTCGTAACCATCGACGAAGGGCAACGGATCATTCACTTCAATAAAGGAGCGGAAGAGATCTTCGGTTGGCACGCCTCCGAGGCGATCGGCCAACCGCTCGACACCCTCTTGCCGGAGCGCTTCCGCGAAGGTCACGGCGCGTTCGTGGATCAGTTTGCGCGAAGTCCGGACTCGGCTCGTCGCATGGGCCATCGGCGCGAGGTCGCGGGCCGGCGTCGTGACGGTTCCGAGTTCCCGGCGGAAGCATCGATCTCGAAGCTGGATCTTCCTGGCGGCCGGCGCGTGTTCACGGCCGTCGTCCGCGACATCACCGAGCGGCGGAAGGCGCAGGAGAACGAGCGCTTTCTGGCCGATGCGTCGGCTCGATTATCGGCGTCGCTCGGTTTCGACGAGACGCTCCAGGCGATCGCCGAATGTGCGGCCCCCACGCTAGCCGACGTCTGTTTCGTGGATGTCGTCGACGGCGCGCAGTTCATCCGTCATGTCGCCGCCGGCATACCTAACGATACAACGACGCCCGCCGTAAACACGATCGGGCAGCAACGACTCACGTGGGACTCTCCCTCACCGGTCGTGGATGTGATTCGACGCGGCAAGGCCGAGATCGTTGCTGAAATGGACGACGCCTGGCTCGAGGCGCACGAGGAGGATCCCGACCTTCTGGTGCAGTGGCGGCGTCTGGGCGCGCTCTCGATGCTCGTCGTCCCGCTCGCTGTCGGTGAACGCTCATCGGGGGCCGTGACCCTGCTCGCCCTCAATGGCCGGCCCGCTTACGGATCCGAAGCCCGGGATCTTGCCGAGAAGTTCGCGTCGCATGCGTCATTGGCGCTCGAGAATGCGCGTCTGTACCGCGAGGCGCGCCGCGCGACCGAGGGACGCGACCAGGTGCTTGGCGTCGTCTCGCACGATCTCCGCAACCCGCTCAGCGCCATCGCCATGTGCGCCAGCGCGCTCCGTGAGGGTAGCTCGACCGCTGATGCCGACCGTGAGAACTTACTCACGACGATCATCCAGTCGACTGAATGGATGAATCGCCTGATCCAGGACCTGCTCGACGTCGCCAGTATCGAGGCCGGTCGACTCTCGCTCGAGCGCGGGCGGGAAACCGCGGCTTCGCTCGTATCGCGTGCGCGGCGCATGTTCGAGGTCGAGGCGACGCAGCGTCGAGTGACGCTCGTCACTGATCTGCGAGGGGAGCTGCCGACGCTCGCCGTGGATGCGTCGCGTATCGTCCAGGTCCTCGGCAATCTGCTGCGCAACGCCTTCAAGTTCACGCCAGATGGCGGGCGCATCACGCTCGGCGTCGAGCTCCGAGGAGCAAGCATCGTTTTCTTCGTGCGCGACACTGGACCGGGCATTCCGCTCGCGGAGCAGCCTCGCGTGTTCGATCGGTACTGGCACTCCCGTCGTAGCGCGAACAAACGCGGCACTGGACTCGGCCTTTCGATCGCGAGGGGGATCGTCGAAGCACATGGGGGCCGTCTCTGGCTGGAGAGCACGCCCGGGCAGGGCGCCACTTTCTTCTTCTCCATTCCGGCCGACACGATGGGGCTGATGACGAGCGCGAAAGGTGACCCGGCCGGCACTGTTGCCTCGACCGGCCGCGAACGTCTGTGAATCAAGGCAGCCCGGTGGCGGGGACGATGCCGCTCGCTCGCGTCCGCACCGCCGCCATGCCTTTCGCTCCCGGCCGTTTCTCCCTCCCTCGCCATGTCTCAGACCGCATTTGCGCTCGCCGTCGCGCGTGCCGAACTGGCGACGTCGCGGCGACGCGTGCTCATCGGGCTGTTCGCGGTGGTGACGGGCGTGTTCCAGATCGCGGGACTGCGCGCGTCCCCGTGGGTCTATGGCGTGCTGGGGCTCTGGATGGCGCTGACGTTTCTCTCCGCGTCGGTGCTGCGCCGTGCGCGGTCGGCAAGCGACGCCGATCTGGTGCAGGCGGTGTCGTACTACATTGACGCGACCATCGTGGCGGTCGCCTGCGCGATGATCGGCGCTGGATGGTGGGTGGCGGTGACGGTCGTGGCATTCGGCGTCACCTTCGCGTTCGCGACGCTCCCGCGACGACGAGCACAGTATGCGGCGCTGTACGCGCTGGCATGCTTCAACGCTCTGATTCTCGCGGAAACGTTGGGTTTTGTAACGCCGGTGGGTTTCGCCGGCCTGCCGCCGCTGCGTGAGAATTATGCAATCGCCTTCGCGGCGGCGTTCTTCGGGACAACGATGATTGCGACGTTCGGCGTCGTGCAGGTGACGTTCGTCCGAGTCATGCGCCGCGCCCGCGAGCGCTATGAGCTGCTGCTGGCGACGGCACCGGACATGATCCTGAGCGCCGATCGCGACGGCGTCATCGTGTCCGCGAATGAAGCGGCTCGGTTGTTCGTGCTCCGTACGGGTGTGCCGCCCGCGACCGCGGCCGCCTCGCGTCGCAGTTCCGGATCGGCGCTGATCGGGACGCAGGTGGCCATGCTGGCCCACCCCGAGGACCGGGAGATGTTTGCGGTGGACGTGAACGCTGCCGCCGAGGGCCAGAGCCGCCAGAGCGAGATCCGCCTAACGAGCACGGGCGATCCCGCCTGGTACCTCGTGAGCTGCAACGCCATCCGCGAAGAGGAGCGCATCACGGGCGTCCTCGTCGTTGCCCGCGAGATCACCGCGCGCAAGCGCCACGAGGAGATGACGCGCCGCACCGAGGAGACGACGCGCCAGGCGCAAAAGATGGAAGCCATCGGGCGTCTCGCCGGCGGCGTCGCGCACGACTTCAACAATCTGCTGACGGTCATCGGCACCTACTGTGAGCTGCTCAAGCAGGGAGCAGCCGAGGGCAACGTGCGAATGGCGGACGTCGATGAGATCTACAACGCGACGGTGCGCGCCGCGGCGCTTACCAATCAGCTGCTGACCTTCAGCCGTAAGCAGGTCCACCAACCCAAGCTCATCAATCTGAACGAGATCGTCGGTGGCATGGAGGAGATGCTGCGGCGACTCATCGACACAGGCATCCGCATCGAGACGAAGTCGTACCCGAATCTCTCGACGCTGCGCGCCGACCCGGCGCAGATGGAGCAGGTGCTGCTCAATCTGGCGGTGAACGCGCGCGACGCGATGCCTAACGGCGGAGTCCTGTCGATCGAGACCGACGAAGCGTTTCTCGATTCATCGTACGCGGCGTCGCACTCGGGTGTGGCGCCGGGACGTCACGTGCTGCTGTCAGTGGCCGATACCGGTTCCGGCATGGATGCCGAAACCCAGCAGCGGATCTTCGAACCATTCTTCACGACGAAGGGTCAGGGTGAGGGCACTGGTCTCGGCCTGGCCACGGTCTACGGCATTGTGCAGCAGTCCGGTGGGCACATCCAGGTGGAAAGCGATTTGGGGAGCGGAACAACGTTTCGTATCTATTTCCCCGTGGCCGTGGCCGGGACGACGGCGGCCGGGCGCCCATCCCGTCGGTTGACGCCACTGTCGGTGGACAGTACGACCGGTGAGCCGCGGACGTTAGGCGGCGACATGTCGCTGCGGAGCCGCGCCGGCGAGACCGTTCTTCTCGTCGAGGACGGCGATGCACTACGCGAGGTCCTGGAGCGCGTGCTCGAGGAGCTCGGATACACCGTCTGCGTCGCGCGAGACGGCGAGGAGGCCCTCGCGTTCAGCGCGACGCATCAGGGGCCGATCGACCTTCTCGTCACCGATGTCGTAATGCCCAACGTGGGCGGTCGCGAGCTCGCGCTCGAGCTCTGGAAAACTCGTCCCGAGACTCGCGTGCTCTTCATGTCGGGCTACACCGAAGATGCGATTCTTCACCAGGGGCTTCGTCGATCGACGGTGGGCTTCATCGGAAAGCCCTTCCGTCCCGACTTTCTGGCGAGCAAGGTGCGCGAGATGCTGGATGGCGAGGGCCCTGGACGGCACGCGAAGATAGCCTAACGGTGATTGGTGGTTGGTGGTTGGTGATTGGTGGTTGGTGAAATTCGGATTGCCGGTGCTCCGCGCCGGCCGTCCTTCACCAGCCACCAACCACCAGCCACCAATCACCAGCCACCAATCACCAGCCTACGGATGCGCGATATTCGGGTTGCTCGCCGTCTCCACATCCGGCAATGGCATGCAGCGCGCGCTGCCATACAGGCCGCCGCCGTAGAACGTGGTGCCAGGGGCGGGGTTGAACGGGAGGTCGTAGCGGATATAGTCGCCGAGGTGCTGGCTCTCGAGGAAGAGCGAGCGCCGCCTCTCGGTGATGATCGCACCGATGAGTGAAGTCGAATCGGTCGCGCCGACGTACGGCGCCTCACTACTTCCGCTCTTCGCGCGGAACGCGTCGATGATCGTGACCGTGTTGGCCGCGTTCGCCTTGATGTCCGCTTCAGCGATGATCAGTTGCGCTTCGTCGCCGGTGGCGAGGCGAATCGGGCTCGCCGCGGTCGTGTACTTCGTCTGGACCCAGATTGGAATGCCGGTGCCGCCCGCTGTTTTTCCGGTGTTCGTGACCGGCACGCGGGGGTCATTGAGATTGCGATAAAGCGGTCCAACGGACGATCCAGAATTGATCGCGCCCCCGCCGCCGAGCCCATTGTCGGCCCAGACGCGGTTGTTCCGGCGCGAGTTCACCGTCGATGCGGTGGCATAGTAAACGAAGTTTGCGGGTACCAGCACGGCGTCGGCACGAGCTCCCGCGAGGTCGCCCTTGTCGAGCTTTGCCCGCGCCCGGCCGACGAGCGCCATGAATCGGAGGCTGTCCACGCCGGCGGTCTGCGCGGCGTTGATCGCCTCGGTGAATTGAGTGATTGCTGAATCGAGCGCCTGGGCCGGTGTTATCGGCGAGCCGTAGGCGATGGTTTTATCGGCATTGAAGTGCGAGAACACAGTGCCGCAGAATCCTTCCGCGAGCAGCAGCTGGCTGTAACCCTCGTAGGCGGCCGCCTGCGCGAGGAGGATCTGACGGTTGGCGACCTGGGTGTCCGTCCAGCCCTCGAGGAGTCGCCGAATATTGTCGGCGGAGACACGCGCGGTCTGCAGCGGACTGTACGTACCGATCCCCGTGCAGTCGCCGGTCGAATAGCGCGTCGACGCGGAAGTGAAGGTGCGCGCCTCGTACGGCCAGCGGTCGGAGGTCTGTGTCGCATCCATCAATTCGTCGCCGATGAGGCCCCCGGCCACGATGTATGACCCGAACGCACACTCGAAGTCCGAGATCGCGCCGGTCACGAGCAGCTTGGCGTTCGTCGGGCTCTCCAGCGAGTTGGCGTCGATGCGGCTCGGGGAGGCGACTTTGAGCGCATCGTTGCACGCCGCAGTAGCCATCAGTGTCCCCACAACGAGCGCGGGCGCCGTCTTGGCCCACAGTCTATGAAAAGTCATGAGTAAGTTATGAATCAAGAGTTTGAAATAGCAGATCCCTCGTCGCTTCGCTCCTCGGGATGACAGTGAGGCGCTCCGCGTCTCACCTGTCACATGCCGAGGTTGAAGGTCACGATCCAACTGGTGAGCTGCGGCAGAATGGCCTGCTCGAAGGGGATGTTGCCGCCGCGCGAGCCGCCGAGGAACGTTGCTTCCGGCTCGAAGCCCCCATAGTTCGTCCAGGTGTGCAGGTTGCGTCCCGAGAGTGAGATCGACGCACGGCTGACATTTGCCATCCGCACGAAGCGGTCGGGGATGTTGTACGCGATCGTGAACTCACGCCACTTGGCGAAGCCCGCGTCATCCACGAGCATGTTCGTCAGCGAGCCGTTCGATTGGACCTGGGCGACACGCACGGGATCGGCCTGTGTGGGCATGAAGTTCTCCACGCAGCGGCCGCCGAAAAGGAAGCAGCGTACGCGCGTGTTGCCGTCGATCTTCTTGTTGCCGCCGCTGTAATCGATCTGTGTGTAGACACGGAAATCGCGCAGGAACGAGATCGTCGTCGAGAAGGAGCCCTCGTACTTCGGGACGGAGGTGCCGAGATAGACGGGCGGCGCGACGATCGAAGTACCGGCCGCGTTATAGCATGGCGTCGTGCCGCCGCTGCCGTTGTCGCAGAGCACCGAGCTCTTGATCGCGTTCCCCGTCGTCTGATCGACGGATGCCGCGACGACGCGCGGACCGAAGAACGAAAAGGCGGGATAACCGACCTTGTGCCACACACTCGGAGCGGTGGAATACAGCGCCGCGAGCACCGAGTCCGTGCCCTGCAACAGGCTCTGGACCTTGTTGTCGTTCGTGGAGATGCTCGCGTTCAGATCCCATGTCACGCGATCGCTCCGATAGGCGACGCCGTGCAGGGCGAGCTCCAGACCCTTGTTCAGAATGCTGCCGGCGTTGAATGGCTGGATGCTCGAGAAGCCCACCGACGGCGCGAGCTGCCGGAAAAGAATCGCATCGGTGGTCTTCTTATGGTAGTACGTCGCCTCGAGACCGATGCGATCGTCGAGCGCACCGGCGTCGAAGCCGAGCTCGTACTCCTTGCCACGCTCGGGGCCGAGGTTCGGGTTGCCTAACGAGAGCGGAGTCACCGCCGGTGCGTCCGCTGGACCGCTGGCTGGCGAGTACGTCCGGAGCGCATCGTAGGTGCCCGGAGCCTTGCCTGCTTCGCCGTAGGCGGCGCGAACCCGGAACGAGTTCAGCCGCGTCAACAAGGACTTATCGCGCCAGAAGCCCAGATCGCTCAGCACCCAACTCGCGCTGAACTTGGGATAGACCACTCGGTTGACGTTCTGGCCGAATGCACTGCTGTTGTCCCACCGGAGCGCGCCAGTGAGGAAGAGCTGATCGCGCCAGGAGAATTCCTCCTGTCCGTAGTAGCCGAGCGTCGCGAACTCCGCCGAGTTGCCGTACTCGCCCGGGCTCTGCGTGGTGGCGAAGATCGCGCTCAGGCCGGGCGTCGGAAACACCGAGCCCCAGGCGTCGAGCGTGTCGCCGAGCGTGTGATAGTATTGCGCACCGCCCGATGTCACGAAACGCGCGGAACTGGTGGCGTTCCACGTCGCACTCGCGGAATAGTCCACACTGCGATACGTCGTCGACACCTGGTCGATCTCGCGATAGCCTAGTGCGGAGCTCCCGATGGACGGTACCGAGGTGAGCGAATCGATGCGCGGCTGGTAGTAGTTGTTGCCCTCGCGTGTGCGATCGAGACCGAGGGTGAGGCGGTGCTGGAACCAGGTCGTCGGGCGATGCTCGAAGCGCACGCTTCCCGTGAAGCGATCGAGATCCTGCCACATCTTGTACACCTCGTCGTACTGCCAGGGCAGTGAGCTATAGAAGCCGTGCTGCCACGTGTTGTACGTCGTCGGTGTCGCGTAGAGCGTCGTAAACACGCGCCCGCCGAAGCCGGCTTCCGCGCTGAGATACGTCGGTCCGGTGATGAAGCCCATGTCGGTACTCATGGTGAACTTCGGGCTGGGTGTCACCCCGAGATTCAGCCGGCCGCTGTACTTCCGGACGTTGTTCGTGGGCTCGGCGCCCTGTGAATCGAGGAGATTGCCGCTCGCGTAATAGTTGAAGATTCCCGAGCCACCGCTCACGGAAAGTTCCGTCTCCTGATGACGGCCGTTCCGGAACAGATCGCCGCCGTTACCAGCGATGAGCGAATCCATATCGAGGGCGACGATCGGGCCGGTGGCACTCCCCAGGTGTCCATAGTTCGTGGGGAATCGGGAACGCCAATCCTGGAAATAGTTGACGCCCTGTCGCGCTGTCAGGTTCCAACGCGGCGCGCCGGTGGTTCCCTTTTTCGTGATGATGTTGATGACGCCGTTCGAGGCTTCGGTTCCGTACAGCGTCGCCGCCGACGGGCCTTTCAGCACCTCGATGGACTCGATGTCCTCGGGATTGAAGTCGTTGAGGCGCGAGATGGGGCTACTGCCGAACGCCTGGCTCGCCGGGCCGCTCGCGGCGCTGTTATTGACACGGACGCCGTCGACGTAGAGCAGCGGATTGTTACCTAACGAGAAGCTCGCGTCACCGCGGATGCGAACCTGCGAGCCCGTACCGACCGCGCCCGACGTCGGCAGGACCACCACGCCTGGCGCGCGGCCGTTCAGGAGCTGCTGCATGTTGCTGACCGGGGCGATCTGCGTCACCTCGGCGGCATTGACCGTGGCCACCGCATTACCGATCTCTCGCTTCTGCGTCGCGCCGGGCGTGCCGGTGACGACGACGGCTTCGAGGCTGGCCGGATTGGCCGCGAGGGATACACCGAGGTTCGTATCGCCGACACGCGCAGAGACGCGCGATTCGCGATAACCGATGCGTCTCACCTCGATGGTAATCGGCGAGCCCACCGCTCCCGAGAGTCCGGTGAGGCGGAAGCGTCCGCGCTCGTCGCTGGTGGCGCGCTGAGCGCCGTCGACGACGGTTACCTGCGCGCCGAGCAGCGGCTCCTGACTGCCGGCGGCAGTGACAATCCCGGCAACCGTGCCGGCCTCCTGCGCGGCCAGCTCCGCGCCGGGGAGTTGTGGTCGCAGCGCCGTGAGTACGCTGGCGAACATGAGCGAGGTGATTAGCGTGGACAGCGCTCGCGCCGAGCACCTGGCGATCGGCGATATCAGAGACGCAGTCCGCTGAGGGGACCGTTCTGTCATGGACGACCTGTATGGAGAGAGGGATCCCGATGCGACGGCGCGTGCACATCCGGCCGCTCCGCCGCGGACTGTGGTCCAACAGCCAGAACCCTTGGATCCTTGACGGAGTCACGCGAATTGTGAACTGATTGATACGAACGGCTCACCTCGCCACCAACACCTCGATGAATCTTCTCGTCATTCGACACGCGATCGCGGAAGACAAGGAACGTTTTGCCGCAACAGGGCGCAGCGATGATCAGCGTCCACTCACCGAGGAAGGGCGCACGAAGATGCGTCGGGGCGCGGAAGGCGTGCGGCTCGTGAGCCCGCGGGTGACCGTCCTCGCATCGAGCCCGCTCGTCCGGGCGCGCGAGACGGCGGAGATCTTGGCGCCGGCGCTCAAGATCACCCGCGTCGAGATCGTGGATGCGTTGCGGCCGGAGAGTTCGTTCGACGAGCTCGTCGCATGGCTGCGCGGGCGCGTGCCGCCTAACGACGACGACGACACGGCCGTCGCCGTCGTTGGACACGAGCCGCACTTGAGCGGTCTCGTGACCTGGCTGATGACGGGGCAGAAGGACTCGCGCCTCGAGCTGAAGAAGGGCGGCGCCTGCCTCCTCTCCTTCGACCGAGCGCCGGCTGCCGGCGAGGCGACGATGCGGTGGTTGTTGACGCCTGGGCAGCTCCGGGATCTGAGCGGTCGATAGCCGCGAGCTTGCGGCCAGTTCGTCCCCGTGAGCGGTCTGACCGCGGCTGGAGCAAACCAGTCCGGCACTAAGCTGCTATTGCCAAGCCTCGCCAGCGGCGGCATGTTCGCCCGAGCAACGGTACTCGCGTCGACGCGAGGCAACGACCTCCCCACTCCTTCCTGGTACCGAGGTCACGATGAGAAGTTGCTCATTCACGGTCGCCGCCCTCTGCGCAGTAGCGGCCTTTGCCGCACGCGCGCAGGGTCCAACCGCCCGTCAGGGCAGCATCACCGGTCGGGTCACCGACCAGTCCACGGGCCTGCCGATCCCGAGCGCCGCCGTCGTCGTGACCGGCGGCAGTCTCGGAGCAATCACCAACGACTCCGGCGTGTACGCGATTCGCGGCGTGCCGGTGGGCACGCACCAGCTGCGAGCGAGTCGCGTCGGCTACGGGCCGGCGATTCGGACGGTATCCGTGACGGCAGCTGCCACGACCACGGCGGACTTCATCATCAGCCACGTGCCGTTCGTGCTCGAGGAAGTCGTCACGACGGCGACTGGAGAGCAGCGCACCCGCGAGCTGGGAAACACCGTGGCGAAGGTCGATGCGGCGAAGCTCGTCAATGACGCACCGATCTCGAACATGCAGGATCTGCTCAACAGTCGCGCGGCTGGCGTCACGCTCATCCAGCAGGACGGTACCGTGGGCTCGGGATCGCGCGTCCGCATTCGCGGCCTGAGTAGCGCCTCGCTCTCGAACGACCCGCTCGTGTACGTCGACGGCATCAAGGTCGAAACGAGCTCGCCGACATTGGATGGAACGGTCTACACGGGCGGCGGTCATCCGTCGTTCATGAACGACATCAGTCCCGAAGAGATCGAGAGCATCGAAATCGTCAAAGGCCCGTCGGCGGCGACGCTCTACGGCACGCAGGCGGCGAACGGCGTCATACGCATAACGACGAAGCGGGGAAAGTCGGGAGCCACGCAGTGGCTCGTGTACGACGAAGAGGGCTACAACAAGAACGTCACCGACTTCCCGGGACAGTACTTCTCCCAAGGCACCGACAAAGCGACGGGCGCCACTCGCCAGTGTCTGCCGTGGCAGCAGGTCGCGGCCCAGTGCACCATCACGCAGCTGTACTCGCGCAACCTCCTGCTGGATCAGAACACGACGCCGTTCGCCGCCGGCTATCGCGCGGAACGCGGCATTCAGATCAACGGTGGCTCCGAGCAGGTTCGCTACTTCCTCTCTGCCTCCGGCAATCACGAGGACGGCACCCTGCGAATGCCGCAGATGGAGCAGACCTTCTTGCGCCAGGAGCGTGCAGTCTCGACACTCCCGGGCGAGCAACTCGATCCCAACGAGCTGCAGAAGCTCAATTTGCGGAGCAATCTCAGCGCCCTGCTCTCGAACAACGTGGACGTCACGCTCTCGAGCGCATTCGTACGGAGCGACAACCGACTTCCGCAGACCGGAGACAACACCCAGGGCATCCTCGGCGCGGCATTGTTCGGGAGCGCCGATCCATCGAAGTCGACCAACCCATGGGGCTTCGCCCGGCCGGCCGAGGGCTTCTCGGACGTCATCTATCGACGCGACAGCCGATTCATCAACAGTCTCCAGGCCAACTGGCATCCGCTCAGCTTCGTCACGGCGCGGGGCACGGTTGGGCTGGACTACGTCCGCTATTCCGACGAGGCGAACAACGCGGCAGGTCAAGGCTGCAACATCTGCGACCTCAATCGGCAAGGCCTCCGGACGATCAACGACTACACCAGTGCGAAGATGACCGCGGACTTCGGCGCCACCGCGACGCGCCAGCTCACGCGACGCATCGAGTCGAAGACGTCGATTGGTGGGCAGTTCATTCGCGACCGGCTGGATGGAACGCTGAACACGGCGAACGTCTTCCCGCCGGGCATCACGCGCATCGACGCCGGCGCGATCAAGACGTCGAGCGAGAAGACCATCGAGGGCGTGACGCTCGGTCAGTATGTCGAACAGCAGTTCGGTCTCGATCAGCGCTTGTACGTCACGGGCGCGATGCGCTATGACCAGAACAGCGCCTTCGGAATAAAGAACAGATCGGCGAACTACCCGAAGGTGTCGGCGTCGTGGGTGGCGCTGGAGAATGGCGGCGCCCGTCCCCGCTACTTTGGTTGGCTCGATGAGTTACGGTTCCGAAGCGCATATGGCGTGTCGGGGCAGCAGCCGGGTCCGACCGACGCCCTCCAGTTTCTTTCGCCGATCACGACGTCACTGCTCGCCGGCGATCAGCCGGCAGTCACCCTCGCCGGTCTCGGGAACGATGCGCTCAAGCCCGAGCGGTCGACGGAGTTCGAGGGAGGCTTCGATCTTTCCCTTATCCACAGCCGCGCCAATCTCGAAGTCACGTACTACAACAAGCGGACAAGCGACGCGCTCATTCAGCGAGTGCTGCCAGGCTCGTTAGGCGCAACCGTTTCCCGCATCGAGAACATCGGCGTCGTGACGAACAAGGGGCTCGAGGTTTCCTTCAACAGCCGCATCGTCGATCTGAACAACATCGCGTTCGATTTGAACCTCGAAGCGTCGCGCAATGGAAATAAGCTCGTGGACATGGGCGGCTTGCCTCCGATCACGGGCTTTGGCTACGAGAACCGTGTCGGCTTTCCCCTGTTCGGACTCTGGTGGCCGAAGATGCAGTCCTACGGTGACGCCAACCATAACGGCATCATCGAGCCGAACGAGGTGAAAGTCTCCGACTCGACGCTGTTCGGTGGCTCGTCGGTGCCGACCCGGACGCTGTCGCTGTCACCGACACTCACGCTCTTCAAGCGTCTCACTTTCTCCGCTCTCGTGGACCGGCGCGCCGGCTTCGTGAACCTGAACGCGAATGAGTGGTTCCAGTGCGTGCCGACGCAGAACTGCCGCGCGATCAACGATCCGAAAGCGCCCCTCATCGATCAGGCGAGGGCCATCGCGGGTGGCTATGGCATCGGCGCGTATCTCGAGGACGCGTCGTTCTGGAAATGGCGTGAGCTCTCGGCGAGCTACACGCTCCCGGAGCGGTACTTCGCCCGTGGCGGAGTGAAGTCGGCCATCATTCGCCTAACGGCACGCAACCTCGGTACCTGGTCGAACTTCGGGAGCTGGGATCCGGAGATCGCCACTCAGGGCACCGACGCCGCCGTCTACAACTTCGTCCAGATGGCACCGCCGCGCATCTACACTGTGCGCTTGAACCTCGGCTTTTAACGAGAGGATGAGACTTCAATGACACAGACTGTGACATTGGCGCGGCGCGCAGTGAGCGTGGTAGTCCTGTCCACCGCGCTCATCGTTGCCGCGTGCAAAGCTGATTCGCTGCTCAAGACCGACAATCCGGACGTCATCGATCCCGGCGCGCTCAACACGGCACAGGGCGCCACCGCTCTCTACAACGGAGCAATCGGTGATTTCGCCGCAGCCGCGGACGGCAGCGGTACCGATGGACCTGGGCTCGTAGAGGCGGGCGCGTGGTTCACGGACGAGGCACGCTTCGGCGGAACACCGCCGGAGGTGAAGCAGATGGACCTGCGTGCCGTGCGCGAGGAAGCCGCGGCGTGGCAGCAGATGTATCTCGATCTGCATCACGCGCGCGAAGGGGCGGAGAAGGCAGCGAAGGCACTCGCGTCCTATAGTACCGGCAGCGCGAAGGATCCGCGCGTCGGCGAGATGTATGCGCTCTCGGCGCTCGTGCACATTCTCTTCGGCGAAGACTACTGCTCGGGCGTGCCGTTCAGTACGACCGATCCATCGATCACTTACGGTCAGCCATTAAAGACGACCGAGATCTTCACTCTTGCGATCGCCAAGCTCGATCTCGCGAAGCAGAATGAAGGGTCGGATGCGACGGTCACCAATCTCGAGGCGGTGTTGCGGGGACGAGCCCTGCTGAATCTCGCGAAGACGCCAGCGGACTACGCCGCTGCCGCGGCCGTGGTCGCGAACGTGCCAACGAACTTCGTCTATCAGTTCTATCACGGCTCGTCGACGGCGCGTCAGAACAACTACATGTACACCGACATCTTCAATGGCGATCGTCTGTCGACGTCGGACACCGAGGGCACTAACGGATTGAACTTCGCGGCCGCCAATGATCCACGGTTACCGGTGGCAGACAGCGGGAAGGCGTCCCGCTTCGACAACGTCACGCCGATGGTGCGCTTCCTCAAGTACAACGCTTTATCCTCACCCGTCGTGCATGCGAGCGGAATCGAAGCACGGATGATCGAAGCGGAAGCGGCGCTGGCCGGCGGCGACGTCACGACCTGGCTCGCGAAGTTGAACGGCGCGCGGACGACGGTCGGCGGTCTCGCGCCGCTCACGGATCCAGGAACAGCGAACGCGCGTGTCGATCTGATGTTCCGCGAGCGTGCGTTCTGGATGTACATGACCGGTCACCGCCTTGGCGATCTCCGGCGAATGATCAGGCAGTACGGTCGCGGCTCGGAGACGGTGTTCCCGACGGGTGCCTACCACAAAGACAATCTCGTCCGCGGCACCGACGTCAACATCATCATCCCGATCAGCGAACGAAACAACCCGAACTATCACGGGTGCATCGACCGGAATGCGTAGCGCGTTGAGCGTTGGGCGTTGCGGAAAAGGAACAAGGCCGACGGCATGCGCCGTCGGCCTTTCCATATTCACGCGCCACGCACGACGCGCCACGCTCCACACTAGGGCTTTCGCTGCTCACCTGCCAGCGTAGCTCCGCCCGCGCCGCGCTGGTAGACCAGCTCACCGCCAACGTACACACTTTCGACCCACGTCTTGATGCTCAACGGTGGACCGTCGAGGACTATCACATCTCCGTCTTTTCCGATTTCTAGGCTGCCTAACCGGTCGGCCACGCCGAGGATCTGCGCTGGATAGAGCGTGATGGCGCGCAGGACCTCGTCGTCCGGTAAGCCATACCCAGCGGCGAGCGACGCATCGATCAGAAGCCACTTGCCGGTGATTGGCTGCGCCAGTCCGCCGAGGCCGTGCGAGTAGCTCGCGATCGCGATTGGAACGCCAGCCTGATGAAGCCATCCGGCGTTGCGCTCGTCGGGCGCCGGGTACTCCTTGAGATCGGGAATTTCGTCGCCGGAGATGAAAGGATGTGAAATGGGCCCGAGAACGACCGGGATCTTCTTCGCCGCTAGCTCGTCCTTCATCTGATACGCCTGAGCGCCGCCGTTGATGATGAGATTGAAGCCGAATTCGTCGGCGAGGCGCATCGCACCGCGAATGTCGGTAACGGTGTTGGCCTGGATGCGCGCGGGCAATTGCCGATGCAGCACCTTCACCAGCGCGTCCATGCCGGGATCACGCTTGGGCGGCGTCGCGCGCGACTTCGCCGAGTCGGGACGCGAGTTGTAGAGCTGCCACGAGCGATCGTACTCCTGGGCACGAATCAATGACTGTCTCAGGAGCGACATTACCGCCGGATGTGTATTCGGCGTGCGATTCTTCGTGCGGAAGGTCTTGGTCGGGCCGGAGCCAACGGACATGTCCATCGCCGCCGGTTCTTTCACGGTGATCGACGTGAGGTTCGGGCCAGCGGTCTTCACCACGGCGCCTTGACCACTGACGATCGTCGCGTCACCGGGTCCGACGTACTGCGCCGTGACGCCGCCGATGAGGAGCTCCGTCGCGCGCAGTGGCCCCGCGCCGCTGACGAAGCCCATGCCCGTCGGATCGTACGCATCGATGATGCGTAGCTCCGGTGTGATCGGATCGGACGCTTCGGCGAGGTCCTGCGCGTCGATGCCGAAGTAGGACATGGCGTCGATGAGGCCGGGCATCACGTACTTCCCCGATGCGTCGACGACGCTGGCGTCGGACGGAATGCTGAGATTCGTGCCGACGCCGGCAATCTTCCCATTCCGAATGAGGACCGTCGCGCCGCGCATCGCCGGCCCGGCCATGGTGAGGACCGTCCCGCCGCGAATCGCGACAACGCTCGGGGTGTTGCGGCCGACGTTCTGCGCATCGGCACTCGGAGCGTACAGCGCGATCGCGACGACAAGCAATCGAATCGCGCCCCGCGTCCCGCTTCCCGCGCCACTCATTTTGCCTCCTTGCTGCGATCATACGCCAGCGCGCCATCCACGTACACATAGTCGACGCGGGTCTTCGTCTCGTACCAGGGCCCGTCCAGCACGACGATGTCGGCGTCCTTCCCACGCTCGATCGACCCCACGCGATCCGCGACGCGCGCGATCTTCGCGGCGTTGATCGTTAGGCCCTTGAGTGCCTCCTCCTCCGGCAGCCCGTAGCGAATCGCCATTGCGCCGCAGTAGCGGAACCACTTGCTCTGCACGACAGGATCGTCGGTGTGGAACGCGTATGTCACGCCCGCCTTCCAGAAGATGTACGGGCTGCGCATGATCTCTTCCTTCATGCCGATGCGCACGAAGAGCGGCATGCCGACGACGTCCACGTGCCGACGCGCGATCTCGTCGGCGACCTTGTACGCCTCCGTCGCGTGATGCAAAGCGAGATCGAAGCCGAATTCGTCCTTCAGCTTCAGCAACGCCATGATGTCCGACGCAGCGTGCACGTGGGCACGGACGTAGTCTTCGTGGCGCAGCACGCGAGCGACGGTCTCCATGCCGAGGTCGCGCGGCGGCGGCGGTCCCTGTTTGCCGCCAGCTTCCCAGCGGCTCCACGAGTCCATGTACTCCCGCGCATGAATGAACATCGCGCGAAGGCCCGCGGTGACGGCGGGGCTCGTCGACGGCGGGCGATCGGGTCGCTTGCGACCCATGGCGATCTTCAGTCCGCCGACTTCTTTGAGAATGCGCTTCTGGAAGTCAGCGCCGTAGGTCTTTACAACCGCGGCCTCACCACTGGAGACCTCACCACTCCCAGTGCCGGTGACGACGGTCGTTACGCCGGCTTCGGCCGCCGGCTTCCAACCGCGATCGTCGGGGTTCAGCGCGTCTACCATTCTGTGCTGTGGCCCGAACGACACGGCCTGCTCGTTCAGGTCCTCGGGCGCCGCACCGATGTGGGAGTGGTTGTCGACCATTCCGGGAATGACCTCCTTCCCCGAGAGATCGACAACGCGTGCGCCGGCTGGGATGGCAAGGCCGCTACCGACATCGGCGATCTTGCCGTCGCGAATGATCACGACGCCATTGGCGATCACCTGACCGGCGGCCGTGTGTACTGTCCCGCCGCGCAGGGCTACCACAGACGGAGCTGGCGCGGGCGGCGTTTGCGCCCGGGCGCGTGCCGTGGTGGCGGCGAGTACTGGGGCAAGGGCGAAAAGCAAGGTCGAACGACGCGCTATCACGATGCGCTCCCGGGCCGAGTCGATCACGGTTATACGACACCCAGTAGCCGGCCGCAATGTCGCTGAACGCGGAGGGCGCGTGACGTGGGCAAAGCCGGCCTCGTCATCGCTCGACAGAAAGCGTAACCATGCTTTGTTGCGACGCCGCGACAACGATTGCGGCGTGGACTACTCGATTGCAACGCATGTGTCGACCTTTACCCATCATTTTCCCCAGTAGGACGCAGGAATGCGCGGCGCGCATGGACCTTGCCTTGGCTGCTGCCGCATCGTTTCGAGAGTTCTTATGAGTCCAGGTTCACTTCGAGTCGTCGTCATCAACGATCAGCGCTGGGTCGTTCGCGCCGTGCAGCGTATCCGTCGGGGAACCGATCCGCACTCGGCACGGTTGCGGTTTTTCAATGGGGCCGAAACCCGCTACGCCGGCGAATATCCGGACAATTGGCGGGCGTTGCCCGAGAGCGAGTTGACGTCGATCTTCCATCGCGCCGAGCCTGCCATCGGCTGAGCACGAGAGCCTCTGCCGCTCATTGGCGCCCGTCAGAGAATCCACGAAAACAGCTGAGGCCGCGCGCCTGATTGAGCGATGCTCTTTCAGGCGCGCTGCCTGTTTGCATCGTCAGACCGTAACGATTGTGCTGATTATCGGAATCGAATGCTGTCGCCACTCTGGCGCCTTCCTCAAACGCCTATACGTTAGAGCGCGTTAACCTTCGCGTTCGGGTCGTTGCCGTGGCATTGGAACTACTGGAAGAGCTGCGAGAAGCCTTACGGGAGCAGTACGCTGTCGAGTCCGAGGTCGGACGCGGGGGCATGGCCACGGTCTTTCTCGCGGAAGATCTCAAGCACGGCCGGCGTGTCGCGGTCAAGGTCCTCAGTCCGGAGCTGTCGTCCTCGATGGACGGCGACCGGTTCAAGCGCGAGATCCAGATTGCCGCGCGACTGAGTCATCCGCACATCCTGCCGGTGTTCGATTCCGGCGTCGCGAACGGGCTGTTGTTCTACGTGATGCCCTTCGTCGAAGGCGAGTCGTTGCGCGGGCGATTGAAGCGCGAGACGCAGCTCTCGATCGAGGACGCGATAACGATCACCTGCGAGGTCGCGGACGCACTCTCGTACGCGCATTCGTTTGGCGTCGTCCATCGCGACATCAAGCCCGAGAACATCCTGCTCCATGGTGGCCACGCCGTCGTCGCCGATTTCGGCATCGCGCGTGTGATTCAGGACGCGGGTGGTGAGAAGCTGACGCAGACCGGCATGTCGGTCGGCACCGCTGCGTACATGAGTCCCGAGCAGTTCGGCGGCGAGAATGTCGATGGTCGCAGCGACATGTACAGCCTGGCATGCGTGCTGTACGAGATGCTGGTCGGCGAGGTGCCATTCACGGGACCGAACGCGATCGCGATCATGGCGCGGCATACGATGGAGCTGCCGCCGTCGATCCAGATCGTGCGCGGAACGGTGCCGGACGAGCTCGAGGGCGCGATCATGCACGCGCTCGAGAAGGTGCCGGCGGACCGGTTCGCGACCGTCGCCCAATTCAAGGACGCCTTGTTGGGACAGGGTGCGACCAGCACTTACACGCGTCGGACCCGGGCCTACACCAAGCAGCACGAGGCAGCGACAAAGGCGCACGTCGTTAGGCGCCGGCGCCGGACTCTCGCGTACGGTGCCGCGGCGCTCGTTTTCCTCGCCGCGGGAAGCCTGGCCGCCAAATACTATCTCTCGAGACCCGCCAAGGTGCGCGGGGATGTCGATTTCCGTCGCATCGCTGTTCGCTATCTCGACAACGAGACCAGCGACACGAGCCTCGTGCACGTTGCCGACGGCTTGACCGAGTCATTGATCGGTCAACTCTCACACGTCGATGGCTTGAACGTCATCTCCGCCTCCGGAGTAAGGCCGTATCGCGCGACCGAGGTCTCGGACGACAGTGTCGGTCGAGCGCTCAAAGTCGGTATGCTGGTCCACGGCGGCATCGAGGAGCGATCCAACCAGTTCCGCGTGTCGCTGAACCTCGTCGATGGCCAGAGCGGCGCGTCGATTCAGCGCGCGAGCTTGAGTGTCGCGAAGGGCGATTACCTGCACGCGCGTGATTCGCTGGTGAGGACCGTTGCCGATCTGCTGCGAAAACGGTTGGGCGAGGAGATCCGGCTTCGCGAACAGCAGAACGGCACATCGAGCGTCGAAGCATGGTCGTTTCTGCAACGCGCGCAGAAGGCGACGAAGGACGCTGAAGATCAGACGGCGGCGGGGCATCCCGATGTCGCCCAACTCCGATTGAAGGATGCCGATTCGCTCGCGACGCTCGCCATGCAGGCCGATCCCAAGTGGCCCGATCCGCTGGTCACACGGGCGCAGGTCGCGTATCGGCAAGCACGTCTGACGAAGGACCAGACCGCGACGACAGAGCTCGTCCAGCAAGGTGTCGCCCGCGCCGACCAGGCGCTGTCGCTCGATTCGCTCGATGCGGACGCGCTGGAGACACGTGGCACGTTGGAGTTCTATCGGATCACGCGCGGCTACGTGCCGGATAAGAACGAGGCCAGCCAGGTCATCGCTGGTGCGGAGAAGGACCTACGCGCGGCAACGGCGATCGAGCCTCGTCAGGCAACCGCATGGTACACGCTGAGCGTGCTGCAGTATTACTCGAAGCAGGACGTTCCGGAATCGTATCTCGACGCGCAGAAGGCGTACGAGGCGGATGCGTACCTTCGCGCCGCGCCGGACATTCTCTTCCGCTTATACGTCACGTCGTACGATATGGAATCGTTCGATCCCGCGAAGCGCTGGTGCATGGAAGGGTTATCGCGGTTTCCGAAGAATCCGCAGTTTTCCCTCTGTCAGCTGCAACTGCTGTTTGCGAAGGCCAACACACCGAATGTCGCTGAGGCATGGCGTCTCTCGAACGACATCGTCCGATACACGCCGCAGCAGGATACCGCGTTAGCGGGACGGATGGCGCAGATGTACGTTGCGTGCGTCATTGCACGCGCGGGTCTGAGCGACAGTGCGCATCATGTCATCGAGCGGTCACGGGCCGGGTCGGACATCGACCGACGAGGAGAGTTGATGGCCCTGGAAGCCCTCGCTCGTACGTTCCTGGGCGAGCGTGGTGAGGCGATTTCGTCGTTGGAGCGGTACCTGACCGCGCATCCGGAGCACCGTGCCGGGTTCGCGAAAGCGACCAGCTGGTGGTGGCGCGACCTGCAGCAGGAGCCGCGTATCAAGGAGTTGGTGGGGATAGGGCGCTGACGCAGGCGCGCCCCTCGGGCGGGGAAAATCGTTAGGCAGCACCGAGCACGAATCGGCACCCCGCGTTCACTCAGCTCGGCGGAAGACATCTTGTCGCGCGCGTTCACTCGAACGCTCGCGTGTACGGCTTTGCTCCTGTTTCTCAGAATTGCCCCTAACCAATAGCGAGGACGCTCTCCATGCACCTGAATAGCAAACTCTTAACCCGCGCTGTATGCGCGGCGGTACTCGTGGCAACGGCTGCCTGCGGCGACAACATCTCGCCGCGGCGGGCCGCGTTGCAACCGGCTCACTTCACGCCGACCATCCTCGATGGCGCGCACGGTGGCAACCAGTCCGTCTTCTTCCTGCCGCCGATGGTGTCGAATCCGCAGGGCCAGCCGGGCTACGGTGATCCCGTTGCTGCAGGGTTGCCGGTCTCCTTTAAAATCAATCAGCTGTTGAGCACGGGGTGTGCGGCGCAGTTGACGAAAGTCTTCACGACCGCCGATGTCACGTTCGACGGCACCCAATATCAGGCGAACTGGAATACCAACGACTCGAACCTCAATGCCTCCTGCACGTATCGGATCTCGGTTATCGTCGGCAGCCAGATCGAGGCGTTCGCCGACGTCGATGTCGTTTCCAGCGGAGGTCAGCTGAAGCGCGTCGACACGCAGGAGTACGTGCCGCTGCTCGATGGTCGCACGCTTCCGATCAAGGTGCGCGTGGAGCAGGGGGTGAAATTCTGCAACGATGCGAACTGCGCGTCGCAGATCGTGCCGGCCAACGCGACGACGCTCGTCTCGACGCCAGATGGCGAGAATGCGGTCCTGTTCACGCCAGGGTGGTTCGATGCTTCGGCGCTCGGCACTGATCAGGTCATCGTGTCGGTCGACGACATCACGTCCTCGTCCGAGACATCGAAGACCGGCTGCGGGCTTGGGGTCACGAAGATGGTGACGCCGAGTACTGCGGGCGCCCCGGTGCACTGCGTCCGCTTCACGACGGATCCGCACGTCACGCACACGACCGCACCGGTGACCGCGGCGGTATGTCTCGAGAATCCAAATAACATTCCGCAGCTGCTCCTGAAGTACGACGTCAATGAGGCGCCAGTATTCCTCCGGAATGTGCAGCCGCCGATCGTGTGCCCCGAGCAGGGAGGCGGAATCGGATCCACGTCGACCTTTGGCGGTGTCGTTCGCTACGCGTTGTCACGCGTCGGGCATGCCGTGCAATCGATATTCGGTCCGCGCACTGCATACGCCTTCGACCTCGGCGCCGGTGGCGCGTTCGATGGTAGTGGCTTCAGCGTCATCGCTGCCGGTACGCCAGTCCAGATGGTTGCCGCGAGCGATACACTGCCCAGCGCGACCGCAGGCGACCAGGTTGATGGATCGCAGACGATTCAGCTGCGTTATCTGCATCGCCCGTCGGAGAACACGCCGGTCGGTCCCAACGATGCCAACGTCACGTGCACGGTGGTCGGGACGAACGGCCACCTGACAGTTGGCGACGCCAACGCGAACTCGGGAGCCGCAATCCACAGCGAAGGCGATGCCGATGGCATCTATCGCTGCCCGTCATGGACACTCGACCAGGGCGACAACTTCCTCCAGGTAACCGCCGCAACGCTCGATGGCGTCATTACGCTGAACGGGGTCGGAACCTTCCGCGGAACGGTGACCTTCCACGGCACAGGAACGCCGCCGATCGTCATACAATAAGCGAAGAAGTCGAAGAGAAACGGCGGCTCACACGAGCCGCCGTTTTTCTTTGCACTGCATTGGTGACGGAGTGCGTTCTTACGATGCTGGAGTGCTGCTAGAGACGCGTACAGTGCCGGTATGTCGCCGTCACCAAGACCCTCCGCCCTACTCGCGGCACTGCTCCTGACGCTGCTCCTCTCGGCGGCAGCGAGCTTCAGACATCATCTCTGGTGACCGAAATGAACACGGCGGCTCGCGCGCGAGCCGCCGTTTCCATTTCGAAGAGAGCCGTACAGAACCATCGATACGTCGATCGCCCGTTAGGCTATCCTCCCACCTCCCCTACGCCGCCTTTACCTCGGGCGTCGTCGCCGCCGACACCGTCGTCGGAGTCGGAATCGTCGCCTCGATCGGCACTACCTTCCCCTTCCCGATGCGCTTCGCCGACTTCCACGCGGCCAGCGCCTTCGGATCATCCACGAGCGCGCGCTTGACCTGCGCGTCCAGCAACCGAACGACAGCGATCGCTCGTGTTGCGGTGGCCTTGAGTCCGTCGCGGGCCCCCACCTTGCTCCCGATGCTCTGGGCCCGTGCGTCCACCGACGCACGCACTGCCCCCGCCGCCGCCACCAGCGCGTCGGCGAAGTCCTGCGGACGGCCGTTCTCCACGAACACCTGCTGATACGGCCGGGCTGCCTCGGCC
>DASXPH010000108.1:0-11954 GCA_036493735.1 Gemmatimonadaceae bacterium | reverse complement strand
GATCACCAAGAGCGGCCGGTTCGTGATCGAGGAGTGGTCGAGTGTGTAGGAAGAAAACCAGAGAATCCCACACCCGCTCTGCTGCGAGCGCAGTAGTCCATGAGAGTTCTTGTGAGGCGATGACTTGACTTGAAAGAAACTTGAAACTTTGCGCACGAAACGGGCCGTTTCGACCGGAGACATCCGAAGCGACTGTGCGAATCTCCTAACAAAACCGTCGCAGCCGGACACCACCGATGGGTCCGGCTGCGTTTCTCAGCCACGGGACCGGGGTTCGAATCCCCGTAGCGGTACCATTCGATTCGCCTTCATCCCGCCTGCGGCAGGCCGAAGGCTCCCTCATGGCAGGCCAGCCAGACCAATCGAATGTCCTGAGTAAGCCAGCGGCCAGCCGAAGGCTGGGCGGTGGCGCATCGAAGGACCGATCACGTCAGACCGATCACGTCATCTTGATCTCTCAATCGCGACGATGGCATCGTCGTCCAATGCCGTTCACGTACATCCTGCGCTGTGCCGACGATACGCTGTATGTCGGCCACACTGAGAACCTCGCGTCGCGAGAGCAAACTCATAACGATGGAAAGGGCGCCAAGTACACAGCGGCCCGCAGGCCCGTTCGCATGGTCTACGCCGAGGAGCATTCCTCGATGGTGAGCGCGATCGCGCGCGAGCGGCAATTGAAACGGTGGACCCGGAAGAAGAAGGATGCGTTAATCCTTGGCGACCGCGCAGCGCTTAGATCGCTGAGCCGACGATCGACGAAGTCATTGGCTGGAATCACTTGGTCGGACGGCTGAAGCGCGTTCTCTAAGTGAATCGCACGAATCCATTTCGCCATCCCGTTGGGCGCCAGTTTCACGTTGTCCCTCAAACTGGACGATCCAACCTTCCTCGTAATCGCATCGCAGGACCGGTCGCGTCATCTCGATCCATCGCTCCCGACGATGCATCGTCGTCGGATGCCGTTCACTGCACATCCGGCGTGCCGATACGGTTAAGCTAGGTTTCTCGCATGTGGGACGCAGTACGCCTCGACGCCCGGCAGTCCTTTCGCAGTCTGCGCCGGGCTCCGACGTTCTCTTCGATCGTCATCGTCACGCTGACGCTCGCGGTCGGCGCGACCACGGCGGTCGGCGGCCTGCTCAATGCGCTCGTCCTGCGGACACCCGCGGTTCCCAGGCCCGAGCAGCTCGTCGCCCTGTCAGCGCTCGATCCCCAGGGGAACGGGTCAGGCTACTTCTACGCCGACACGTTGAAAGCGTACCGGAGCGCTCAGCGATCGTTCGCACAGCTGTCGATGTACTCCAGCGGAGGGCTGCGGCGGGTCGAGACGCAGGTCGGCACGTTCGACGCGCGGTCGGACACCGTCTCGCGGGACTACTTCGACATCGTCGGCGCGCGAACGTCGGCTGGACGGTTTTTCAGCGAATCCGACGACGCCGTGGCGGTGATCAGCGGGGACTTCCGCCGGCGCATCTTCGGTGACGGTCCGGCGGTCGGCGAGACCATCAAGGTCGACGCGATGCCGGTGACGGTGGTCGGCGTCGCCTCGGACGATTTCACGGATATTGATCTGGACGGGACGCCGGACATCATCGTGCCCCTCGCGCTGGGCCGGGCCACCGGCGGTGATTCGGCCAGCCCGTTGCGTTCGCGGACCGTGGTGGCGCGTCTCGCACGCGGCGTGTCCATTGACACGGCACGCGCGGAAGTACTCGCACGCTGGCCGTCGACTCAGGCGGCGACGATGCCGGCCAAGCTATCTGAGTCCGATCAGCAGGCGCTCCTCCGCCAGCGGGTGGACGTGAAAATGCTCGCGTCAGGCTTTTCGAGTCTGCGCGAGCGCTACCGCACCACGCTCGGCGTGCTCATGAGCCTGGCGGGAATGCTCCTCGCGGTGGCGTGCGCCAACCTTGCGGGCCTCACGCTCGCGCGTTCGCTGACACGACGGCACCAGGTCGCGATTCGTCTGGCGCTCGGTGGAAGCGCGCGGCGCGTGTTCTGGCAGTTGCTGCTCGACGGGATCCTGCTGTCGGCGGCGGCGCTGGCCGGCGCGCTCCCCCTGGCGTGGGCCATCATCCGCGTCATTACGGCGTCGCTGACGTTCGCGACTGCGAAGTTTCCGATGGTGACGCCCGATGCACGGGTGCTGGCCTCGACGGTGCTTCTGACCGTGTTGATTGGTCTCGCGATCGGCGTGGTGTCCGCGTGGCGGGCCGTGACGGCGCGGGTGGACGAAGCGCTGCGTCCCGGCCGGCGGATCAGCGGGTCGCTGGGTCGCTTCGGACGTGGGCTGCTCGTCGTCCAGGTCGCGTTGTCGATGACGCTGCTCGTCGGGGCCGGACTCTTCACCGCCACCCTGGCCCACCTGCGCACCAACGATACGTCGCTCCAGTCGCAACACATCTTTTTCACCCGCGCGTATCGGGAGCCCGGAGACAATCAGGTGTTACCAGCGGGGTACTACCAGGCGCTGGTCGACGGTCTCGCCCACACACCGGGTGCCGAGGCGGCCGCGCTGTCGGTGTATTACCCGACCTACTACGGGCTCGTGGGGCCGCTCCCTGCAGAGCTCTACGAGCGCTACACGCGGGCCGACGGCGTCGCCACGCCTGCAGTCGCGGTGCTCCCGGAACTCGTCTCGCCGGGCTTCTTCGATCTCTTCCGGGTGCCGCGGCTGCAGGGGCGCGATATCTCGTGGGATGACGGGTCAGGGAAGCCTGCCGTGGCTCTGCTCTCGGCGTCGCTGGCGCACGTGCTGTTCCCGGCGGACGACGCCGTCGGCCGGCCGATTCGGCTCGCCGGGCCGCAGCCGCGTGACCTGGAGGTCGTCGGCGTCGTCGCAGATGCCCCGTACGGCAAGCTCGACGACCCGCGGCCGTTCGTGGTGTTCCGTCCGATTCTGCAGGACCTGGCGACGGCCCAGTTCCCGATGGCGTACGTTCGTGCGAGCGGCGACCTGGCGACGGTGCGCGATGGATACACGCGCGTCGTGAAGTCGCTGGGCCATCGGGCTCTGCGCAATTTTTTCATCACGTCATCAGAGTGGGTCGACCAGGCGCTCTTGCAGCAGCGGTTCATGGCAGGGTTGGCGACATTTGCAGCGGGAATGACCGTCCTGCTCGCCTGCATGGGCGTCTACGGACTGCTCACGTACTCCGTCACAGCGCGGGTTCGAGAAATCGGTGTGCGTCTCGCCCTTGGCGCCGCGCGCGGAGCAGTCGTCTGGATGTTCGTGCGGGACGGTCTGGCGATCGCTGTGCCCGGGGTGCTCATCGGCGGTGCGTGTGCCTGGGCCGCTGCGCGGCTCGTCCGGGCACAACTCTACGGCATCGCGCCCAATGACTTCCGAACGCTGCTGGTCGCCGCCGCCGTATCTCTTGCGACGGTGCTCGCGGCGTCATTGCTTCCGGCGCTGCGCGCGTCGAGGGTCGCGCCCGTCGACGCACTGCGTGAGGAATAGCCATTCGGATTGCGGCAGCGTATCAACCGAGGGGTTGCCGCCCTAGGTTGGCCTACGAGGCTATGCCAGTGAACCTGACGCTCCAACCTTGCTCGTAACGCCGTAGCGGTACCATTAACGTAGGAATACCCGCCTCGCTGGCGATCACCCCGCCAAACGAGGCTTCCCCTTCAAACCGAATCTTCGCCGCGACGTCGGGACCCACGCTCCGGTCCGTCCTCGAATTACGCGGCAGCGGTATTTAGAGGATCGCGGTTGCCGCGGTGGGAACGATCCACGCTCCCTGGGCGGCCCACTCTATAATCGCCGCGTGCTGGGCTCACAGATCGGACCCTACATCATCCTCTCCAAGATTGGTGCGGGCGGCATGGGTGAGGTCTACCGCGCACGGGATGAGCGGCTGAAGCGGGACGTTGCCGTCAAAGTCCTGCCGCCGTTGCTGGCGGCCGACCGCGAGCGGCTGCTGCGCTTCGAGCGCGAGGCGCAGACGCTCGCCGCGCTCAATCACCCGCACATCGCGTCGATTCTTGGCGTCGAGGAGGCCGGCGGCACCACGCGCGCGCTGATCATGGAACTCGTGCCGGGCGAGGATCTCACCGCGACGATCGCCCGCGGCCCGCTCGCCTGGCGCGACGCACTCGCGATCGCCAGGCAGATCGCCGATGGTCTTGAAGCCGCGCACGAAAAGGGCATCGTTCACCGCGACCTCAAGCCCGCCAACATCAAAGTGACGCCCGACGGCACGGTGAAGATCCTGGACTTCGGCCTGGCCAAAGCGCTGGCGGCCAACGGCAGCGACGTCGGGGCGGACCCCAGCATGTCGCCAACGCTGACGAACGCGACTGCGCTGGGCGTGATCCTGGGTACCGCGGTCTACATGGCGCCGGAGCAGGCGCGCGGCCGTGCCGTCGACCGCCGCGCCGACATCTGGGCCTTCGGCAACATCCTCTACGAACTGCTCACGGGACGGCGAGCGTTCGACGGCGATGACGTCGCCGACATCGTCGCGAGGATTCTGGAGCGCGAGCCGGACTGGGCGGCGCTGCCACCGTCGACGCCGGCGAACCTGCGGCGGTTGCTCGACCGATGTCTGATGAAGGATCCGAAGGCGCGGCTGCGAGACATCGGCGAGGCGCGCGTCGCGATCGACGCGTTGCTCGGCGGCGAAACCGGAAACGCAGCGGCGCCGCCACCGGCGGGAACGCTGCGGCGCGGGACGGCGCTCCTGCTGCCATGGACGCTCGTGGCGGCGCTCGGCTGCGTCGCCGTCCTTCTCGCCGTCCGCGGCGCGACCGCGCGGCCACCCGCCCGCGTCGCGCACGTCGACATCAGCCTGCCGGCGGACGTCGAGCTCTATAACGGCCCGAGCATCTCCGCCGACGGGATGACGATCGCGTTCGTCGGCGTGCGCGGATCCACACGTCAGATCTTCCTGCGTTCGCTCGACGAGTCGCAGGTGCGGCCGATCGCCGGCACGGAAACCACGTCCACCGTCGCGATTGCGCCGGACGGGCTCTCTGCCGTGTTCGTCACGCCCGACACGCGAATCAGCCGCATCGTTTTCGCGACCGGCATCATCGAACGGCTGTCGGCAGGCGCGGCCGTCGGGTTCCCGGCGGCGCCCGGAGCAAGCGGCGAGGTGGCGTTCAGCCGCGGAAAGACACTCGTCCTGCGATCGGCAACGGGCGCAGAGCGCGAGCTCGCCACGGCGGATCCACGCGCCGGCGAAATTCTGTTCCAGACGCCGGCCATATCGGCGGACGAACGGCTCGTGTTGTTCACCTCACAGCGCAACGGACCTGGCGGCCTCGTGTCGCGCATCGAGTCCGTCCCCCTGAACGGCGGTGCGCGTCATGTCGTGCTTGACGGAGCCGAGCAGGCGGTGTTCGCGTCGGCCGCACACCTCGTGTTCGCGCGCGGCGACAGCTTGTTTACGGTCGCGTTCGATTCAGCCACCGGCGAGGCGAGCGGTGAGCCGCGACGCGTCGATGAAAGCGTGGCGCCCGGGACCGCGGGCGGACGTGCGGCCGCGGTTTCCGCTGGCGGCAGCCTGTTGACGGCACCTCCGGCCGTGTTCGACAGTCAGCTTGTCTGGGTGTCCATGACCGGCAGTACGAGGACCGCGGCCGCTCAGCCGCGGCGCTATTTCAACCCACGCGTCTCGCCCGACGGCCGCCGCATCGCCTTTGCCGAGCGAGGCACGGTCTGGACATTCGATCCGGAGCGCGACACGTTCACGCGCGTCACCGCCATCGTCGATTCCCTCATCTCGTTTCCGGTCTGGTCGCCGGACGGACAGTCGATCTATTTCCGATCGAGCGATGGCATTCGGCGGCAGAATTCAGATGGATCCGGGGTGCCGGCCGTGCTGCCCAACACCGGACCCACGGATTACCCGCTGTCGTTTTCCGCCGACCGCCAGACCCTCGTCATCCAACGTCTCGACCCCGTCACGGCCGCCGACCTCTACACCACCCCGGCCGCCGGGGGAGCGCTGACCCCCATTCTCAGGACGCCTGCCTACGAGGCCGCCGCCCAGGTGTCACCGGATGGTAAGTGGATGGTGTACGTGTCGAACGAATCCGGGGCGATGAACGTCTACCTGCGTCCCTACGACGGCGCCGAGCGGAAGTGGACGGTCTCGAACCACGGCGGCACGCATCCGATCTGGAGCGCGGACGGACGCCGGGTCTTCTATCGCGCCGGCGATCAGATGCTGGCCGTCGACGTGTCGATGACGCCGGAGGTCCGCTTGAGCGAGCCGCATCTGCTCTTCGAGAAGCACTTCGGGTTTGGCCAGAGCATTACGCTTGCCAGCTACAGCCTCAGCCACGACGGCCGCGAGTTCCTCATGGTCCAGGACCTGCCCGGCGGACGCCACCTCGATCTCGTGCTCAACTGGCTGCCGACGCTCGCCCGGTGATGGCACAGGGCGAGGTCACGGGTGCCGTTGACTCGAGCGTGCCGGAGAAATGGACGCTCCAACCTTCGTGGTAACGCCGCAGCGGTACCATTCGACTCGTCTTCCGCCCGCTTTCAGCGGGCCAAAGGCTCGCTGGTCGGCCGAACTGGTTGCAGACACGACGGCGTTTACCTCGAGCTAACGATCAGGGTTCCGGCGCCGGCGCTTTCGCCAGCCAGCCGCAACCGTGTTATGCAGCGTCGCCTTCACCTTCAACCGCGATATCAAATTGCAGGACCTCCTCAGGCCTTCCCAACTTCGTGTACAGCGCGATCGCCGGTTCATCTTCGATGCCGGTATCGGCCTGAACAAACATCACATAAGCGCCACGCCTACCAGCGATCTTCTTGAGCTGATCAATCAAGGCCGTCGCGATTCCTTCACGCCGATGCCCCGATGCAACGGCGAGATCGTAGATATAGATCTCGCTACGCTCCTGCTCGAACTTCCTGAGCTCGTAGGCTGCGATACCGCCGACCACTTCGCCGTTCTTCACAGCGGCCAACGCGATGAACGTGTCACCGCCAAGCAATCGCTGCAAATAGCCCTCACTCGGACGGCTCGCAGTGTAGGTATCCACATCGTTGAACGCTTCGCCGAACGTCGTCAACAGCGCTGCCATCAGCGTGAGGTCATTCGGAGTGAGATGACGAATATCTATCGACATGAACAACCTTCAAGCATATGAGGCATGTGCGCGAGCATCGCTCCTGCCCATCGAGAACAGCTCGCCAGGGCTACGGAGGTGCTCGATTTGTCCGAGTCAGCTGGTCCACTCGCGCACGAGGCCGCTTCAAGTACCCCATGAGCAACACGACCAGTTCATCCACGAGGCGCCCGCTTTCGACGTCTTCGGGTCGCTCGACGACGCCATTGTGGATCGCGGCGTGTGCCGTCGTCGCCACCATCCACATCGCGAACTCGACGTCGGGCACACCCTCTGCCGACCGTTCGAGGAAGCGTCGCATTTCGCGGAATACCGCCGCGTCCGCCTCTTCGATCTCGCGGTACCGAAGCGCCGGCATGTGCTCCGCAAAGGCGCGGTGCAGTGCTGGAGCCACGGCATGCGCGGCGACGCCGCGCGCGATCAGCGCCCGCAGTGTCGCTTCGAGACTCTGGCCCCGGCGCAGGACGAGCGCGTCGCGCGCCGCCGCACGCTCGGCGGCGCCATGTCGTCGCCGCAATTCGGCGACGATGGCCTCTTTCCCTGGGAAGTATTGATAGATCGACGCCACATTCACTCCCGCCCGATCGGCAATCCGGTTGGTCGTCAGCTTCGCGTAACCGTCGCGAACGAGAATGTCAGCCGCGGCCTCGAGAATGGCCTCGACCGTGAAGCGGGAACGGTCCTGGCGAGGCTGTTTCTTTGGCAAAAATGCGGTCCGCGATCGACGAGGAGGTGTCATGGCAAATGCAAGCTGACAAAGTAAGTTATTGCTTACATTATAGCGACATGGCAACGAGAGAGCAACGCCGCGTGGCCGTCGCCCTGAAGGCCGGCGGTCCGGACGTCATCGTGGTAGAAACGCAAACCTTCCCGCCGCTTCAGACCGACGAGGTGCTGGTTCGTGTTGAGGCCGTCGGTCTGAACCATGTCGAGATCCTCGCGCGTTCCGGCGAGTACGCCGTCGCGTTTCCATTTCCGTTCGCGGTCGGATTCGAGGGCGCTGGCCGCGTGGTCGCCGTCGGTCGAGACGTCACGATCCCGATCGAGACGCGCGTCTGCTGGACGGCCGTCTTCGGATCGTGCGCCACGCACGTGGTCGCACGCGCCGTCTTCCTGGCGGAGGTACCGGACGACGTCTCGCTCGAGGAGGCCGCAACACTCGCCCACGCCGCAGTCACGGCGGAGGGGCTCGCGCGTCATTGGCCACTCTCGCCTGGCGCGTGCGCGGTGGTCTGGGGCGCGGCGGGGGCGGTGGGTCGCGTCCTCGTGTCGCGATTGGCCGACCGTGGAATCCACGTCATTGGCATTGCCAGCGGCGATCGCACCGACGCCGTTCGCGCGGTCGGTGCGACCCGCGCGGTGGATCGCACGTGCGAGGACACTGCCGCGGTCGTGCGCGAATCCACGGGCGGTCGCGGTGCGTCGGCCGTGTTCGATCCGATTGGGGCCGCGACGTATGAGACGAGTCTCGCCCTGCTCGCGCCGCGCGGATGTCTGGTGAATTACGGGCAACTAGCCGGTGCCCTGCCATCCGTCAATCTCGCGCAGCTCATGACGGCGGGTTCGATTTTCGTGACCAAATACGGCCCGCGCGCCGGCCTTCTTGGGGTGGAAGACCTGGCGCCGATCATCTCCTCGACCTTGCGCCGCGCGGGCACGCAGCCGCTCTCGGCGGGCGTCGCCGCGCGCTTTCCGCTCGACGCGGTCGCCGACGCCTATCGGGCGATGGACACTGGTGCGCCAGGCAAAGTACTCGTCCTTCCTGGAGCCTCGATAGCGGCTGATGGCGCGGGAACGTCGTCCAGAAGCCGATGACTCCCGAAATGTCGCGAAGGGTAGAGCGACCCGTCATGACGGCCGGACTCGCCGCTTCGGCGTCTCACGTTATCATCAGCGCCGGCCATGATCGCTCGCGGAACCCAGCAACTCCTCAGAGCCGCAGGCGCCAGCGCCTGTTTCAGCCGCCGCTCCTGCTAAGAATTGCGTGTCAGGCACGGCTACTTCCAGACGGGAGTGGGGCGATCCTTCAGCCAGAGAATGAAGTCAAGGCTCGGTGGCTCTCCTCCCATTGCGCGAAGCTTGGTCGCGCACTGAGATCGGTGACCATGGCTGTGCATGCAAACCTGCATGAGTGCATCACCCACCGCAATGAGTCGTCCCGGGAAGAAGGGTGATTGCAGCACACGAGCCAAATCCGATTCTCGTAGTCCGTCCAGCCAAACCCTCTCCATGGTTTGGGTTGCTTGGTATCGGGCCACGATCATGTCGAGGGAGTCGGGTACCGTGGTTTCTTCTTCCACGAAGAACGGCAGACCCTGACCAATGTGAATCCAGTATCGGTGTGCCACGAGAATGTGATGCAACAGCGTCCGCAGTTCTGAATCACGAGCGGCGGTCTCGTGCCGTCGGACCGCGTTCAGCAGGGCCGCGTCGGTGAACGCCTGGTGGCAAAAAAGGTCCCGAAGGGTGGCCAGCATCACCGTAATATACGAGGAATACCGGCGTTATGCCTCCGGCGCGATGCGGGCAAAGTACTCGAGGCTGAGAAGTCGCGAAGGGTAGAGTGAACCTCGAGGCACGATCGGTCGCCACTGCGGCGTCAACCGTTACTTATGCCCTCCGCGAGGGCGACTCGACGCCACGGATGCCGGCATGACCGAGTATCATTCGGCAAATGTCGACGGCATTTTCGCTGCCAGATTGGAACGAACCGCTTTAGCTCTGGGAGATTTGGCGTGCCCACGGGAATCCTATCTGTCACCTACGAATTGGCAATCCCCAACTTGGTCGTGGTCGATCGTGGACCGTTCACAGAGGAGGTTGCAGGGCCGCCACGATGGACGGCGACGCTCCGACCGTGTGATGCGGGGCTGGAGTTGGTGATCGAGATTGCGACGGACGATCCATCCAATGCAGCGGTTGCAGCCGACAACGCTGCGCGAAACGTCGCCGAGCATATTTCGTTGTGGCTCTGCGATCGCGACATCATTCAGATGGTGAAACCGAGAAGGCTTGGGTCCCCGAGCTTTCAGAGCGCTGATACCAATACGCTTCACGCTTTCCTGGGCGAACTCGCGCTTGTCGGCGAAGCTGTCACGGTCAGAGTGACGCACCGCGTGAGGGGCGAGAGCATTGCACAGCTGCTCGCGGAGTTTGCCCTTCGCGAAGCAGCACCGACGCCGGCGACGGCGAACGACCTTGTTGTCGCTCGGCAGATGTACATAGCCGGATTGTCGGTCGAAAACCAGGTTGCTAGTTTTCTGATTACCTACGCGGCCGCAGCGGTGTTCGCCACGTTCAAGGCAAGCACGGGAGCTCTGCAGTCTCGGATCGACGCAGTCCTCACAGCTGAAGATCCGACAATCCTTACGCTCGATCGGCGGACGGCTTCAGGAAAGACAGTGTCGGAGACCGAATTCACAGCAGCCCGCAACGTTTTCATTCACGCAGAGGATCGTGGGCGAGACCCCGCGGCTGCGATGGCTAAAATCGAATCGCTTAGGCCGCGTTTCCAAGCCTTGGTCGGCCGCATTCTGCGGAAGGGTTGAAGTCGTCGAGGCCACTGCCAGCTAACGTCGCACTGCACGCGCCAATTGGCCTCTGGAGATATTTACTGTCGCGTCGAAGCCACGGTAGGAGGCGAGTCCTGGCCGCTCTTACCATCGGCGAATCACTCCTGAGTGGTCGCGAAGTATTTAGCCAGACCGGCCCGAACGGGTCCAGTCGCCACTACGCCGTTGTTCGTTGTTGATCGAGAGCGAGTCGCACAACCCGCTCGCACCGCTCGAACATCCGCGCCGCGCCTTGCAGCCGCTGCCCGCTCGTCTTCAGGTAGCGCGACGACATCCAGCTGATCGAGCGGGATTCGGGAGCTGGGTTCGATCCTGAGAATCTCAAAGGTCAGGGACTCGGGTTGATTGGTATGAGAGAGCGGCGCTCCCCGCGTTGCCCCACAGCGGTCGCATCTGCTCGACGTGAGAAAGGCGACCAACGCCGGGACGAGAGGACGCTCGACGGACAGCGGAGCATTGCAAAACGCTCCGGCGCGTACCGGAGACTAATCCCGTCCGCTCCGCAGTTCCTCAAGCCCCATATAATCACCCACTTGTCGCTCACTCCCGGCACTCGCCTCGGCGTCTACCAAATTACCGCCCAGATTGGCGAAGGCGGGATGGGGCAGGTGTATCGGGCCACCGATACCAGGTTGAAGCGTCAGGTGGCGATCAAGATCCTGCCGCCGGCACTGGCCGCTGACCACGATCGGCTCGCACGCTTTCAACGCGAAGCCGAAGCCCTCGCCTCGTTGAATCACCCGCACATCGCCGCCATCTACGGACTCGAAGAGAGCGCGGGCATGACGGCGCTCGTAATGGAGCTCGTCGAAGGCGACGATCTGTCCCAGCGCATCGCGCGCGGCGCCATCTCGATCGAGGAGGCGCTGCCGATCGCGAAGCAAATCGCGGAGGGGCTCGAAGCCGCCCACGAGTAAGGCATCATCCACCGTGATTTGAAGCCCGCGAACATCAAAGTGCGGAGTGACGGGACCGTCAAGATCCTGGACTTCGGCCTGGCGAAGGGCATGGAGTCACCCGCGGGTTCGTCGCCAGGTGCGTCCCTATCGCCGACGCTGACATCACCCGCCATGACACAGGCCGGAATGATTTTGGGCACGGCGGCGTATATGTCGCCCGAGCAGGCGAAGGGGCGGCCCGTCGATCGGCGCGCGGACGTGTGGGCGTTCGGCTGCGTGCTGTTCGAGATGCTGACGGGGCAACGCGCCTTCACCGGCGAGAACGTGACCGACGTGTTGTCCCGCGTGTTGCAGCGGGAGCCGGACTTCGATGCGCTGTCGCCCGTGGTTC
>DASXPH010000107.1:0-7327 GCA_036493735.1 Gemmatimonadaceae bacterium | reverse complement strand
GTTACGAGGAGCAGGTTCGTGAACGCATTCGCTCCGAACTCCACCGCGCACGGCTGGACGTTGCAGCAGACTATGGATGATCCATAGTCTGGGCCGGAAATTGGCCGAAATTCCTGCCGTCGATTCCTTGAATTCGGAGGCGAATTCCCCGGAATCCCCGAGCGAAGAACCCGAAATCAGGCGGACTTAGAATTTCGGCACGAAGGTCAATGGGGTTCAGGGGGTCGCGGGTTCAAATCCCGCCGTCCCGATTAACTGATTCAAAAACAATGACTTACGGCGACTTCGGTCGCCGTTTGTCATTCAGGGGGTCCCCGCAACTCATACGCCACCGGCATAGTCGCTCATGTGGATGTTTAGCAATAACTTATCACCTCGGTGGCGCCGAGATCTTACACCGGTTCACCGAATGGTGGTGTAAGTGGTGTATGAAGTGTGCCCATTTGGTGCACTGCAGGTAATAAGATCGAGCTGTGTCGGCGAGGCGACTCGCACTTAACTGCGCTTCTCGCGCATTGATGCGTGGGTTTGATCCGGTCTTGCACCGAGCACGCCCTCCAAAGGGATCAGGTGGTCCACGCAACAACACAGTGCTTCCGCCGGCCGCCTAACTGCGACTAGCGCGTCCAGCCGATCTCGGGGAGCCAGGCGGAGTCGAAGGCGGAGTCGTTGGCCGCTGCTGCCGTCGGCGGCCAGAGAAATTCGCGAAGGCGATCGATAACGCCGGCGAGGTCGTTTGGCGCGTCATCGAGCCGTGTTCTGCCGAGAAACGCCGTCCACTGAGTCTGCTTTTCGACATCCTCGGCAAAGGCCGTAGTCAGTGCAACCGGAACAGCCGCAGGAAAGGAAGTCTGCCGTCGTGCAAACGTCGCCTTGATTGCGGAGGCGAGTGTCGAGCCGTCGAACGCGTGCCGGTTCGAGAGCACGAAGAGATCGTAGAAATCCTTCATGCGTGTATTGAACAGCCCAAGCGACACCATTGCCTGCAGCTTCTCGGCGACGACGGTCTCCGGTGGATAGACTTTGAGCTCAGGAGCAGGGAAGTCCAGCAGTGTTGGAAAGGTTGCGGATTCGATTCCCGGAACGATCGCATCACCAAAACCGACATCGATCTGGACCGGGATATGCGCGCCGCCGAGCATCGCCATCAGCGTGACTCGGATACCACCGTAGTTGCGTTTCGAGCGCGTTCCGCTCGGTGTTCACCGCCGGCCTCGACATCCAGCGGCGCCAACCTGGAACGGCGCCTGTTGACACGCCGCCTCCGGCGCGCCACATTGCATTGTCTCCAGAGTCTGTACTCTTACTCTGAGCTCTCCGTGGCCGACGCGCCCGCTATCGTCAAAGGCACACTCGACGTCCTGTTGCTCAAGGCGCTCACCTGGACGCCGATGCACGGCTTCGAGATCACGCAATGGCTCGAGGCGCGATCGGCGGGCGCCGTCGGCGTCCGCGACAGCGCACTCTATCAGGCCCTTCACCGCCTCGAGGAGCGCGGACTCGTCGCGAGCGACTGGGGCGTGACCGAAAACAACCAGCGCGCCCGCTACTACAAGATCACCAGGGCCGGACGGAAATGGTTGGCTGACGAGACCGCGCAATGGGTACGTTATGCCGGCGCCGTCACGGCTATTCTGACGTCGACGCCAAGCCGCACGTGAGGAAATGATCATCATGCGCACACCCGAGATCCGACCCGGCATTCGGCGCCTCTTTCGAGTCTTCAGCCGCCGCGATCCGCAGTGCGACGCCGATGACGAGATCCGTCTCCACCTCGACCTGCGCACCCGGCAGCTCGTCGCCGAAGGCATGTCGCACGACGAGGCGCGTGCGGAAGCGGTCCGACGATTCGGCGGCGTCGACGAGACCCGCGTGATGCTGCGGCAGTCGAACGAACGGCGCAATCTGCACGCGCGCGTGCGTGGATGGATCGACGGTGTGACGCAGGATTGTCGTTATGCATTCCGCACGCTGTGCACCGATCCCGGTTTCACGGCGTTCGCCATTCCGACCATCGCGCTCGGGATCGGCGCGAGTCTCACGGTGTTCAGTCTTGTCAGCGCGCTCCTCCTCCGTCCACTTCCATTCCCCGATCCGGCGCGCCTCGTGTGGGTCTCGAATACCGGTGACGACGGCGTCTCCGAGTGGGCGACTCAGGCCGGGTATCTCGTCGACCTGCGCGCGCGAGCCCGATCCATGGCCGGCCTCGCCGGCTACGCGTATCAGAGCGTCGGCGGCGCCGCGCTGTCGACGGGCAGTGACGTGCAACGTTTCACGGACGTCCGCGTCACCTGCAATTTCTTCCCGCTGCTCGGCGTCACGCCGATGCTCGGCCGCTCGTTCACGGCGGATGAGTGTGTCTACGGCGCGCGCCTCGCCGTGTTGTTGACGGAGAGTCTGTGGCGCCGTCGATTCGGCGCGGACCCTTCCATCGTCGGACGCACCATCGTCTTCAACAACGGACCGGCGACCGTGATCGGTGTCCTTCCCGCATCGTTCGACTTCGCATCGGTCTTCAGGCCGGAAACACCGGCCGATCTGTTCAGCGCCTTTCCGCTGAGTGTGGAGACGAACAGCTACGGGAATACGTTGGCGCTCATCGGCCGGCTCAAGACCGGCGCCACAGTCGAACAAGCCAGGGCGGAGATCGTATCGCTGGGAAAGCGCCTAACGGCTGAACATTCCGATCGCAATGCGCTCCGCCCAACGGTCGTCGCTCTCGACCAGCGGATCAACGGTGCCTTCCGGCCAGCGTTGTGGACGCTCGCCGGGGCGATTGGCGTCGTGATGCTCATCGTGTGCGCCAATCTCTCCAGTTTGCAGTACGCGCGGAGCGTGTCGCGCCAACGCGAGCTCGGTGTCAGGCTAGCACTCGGCGCGACCCGCGCTCGGCTGGCGCGTCTCGCATTCGTCGAGAGCTTTCTCGTAAGCGGTGGAGGCGCGGCGCTGGGTGTCGCGATCGCCGTCGCCGGTGTTCGCGTGGTGTCTCACCTCCACGTGTTCAACCTCCCATTATTGGAGCGCATGACAATCGACGGCTGGACCGTCGTCGTGGCGGTCGCCCTCTTGCTCGCGGTCGGTATGGGCGCCGGCTTCCTGCCCGCGCTCAACGCGCCTCGCGACGCCAACGACCCGCTCCGAGAGCGGCAGCGGAGCGTAGCCGGCGACCCGCGTCATACGCGTGCGCGCAGTTCGCTCGTCGTCGCCGAGATCGCGGCCGCGTGCGTGCTGCTCGTCGGCGCCGGGCTCCTCGTGAGGAGTTTTGAGCGTTTGTTGAGTCAGCCACTGGGATACCGTCCCACGCAGCTCGCGACGGCGCGCATCGATCCGGCAGAGCCCTTTCCCGATCTGCCGCGCGCGAATCTCTACTATGACGACGTGTTGCGTCGCGTTCGAGCGATGCCGGGCGTGACCGGTGCGGCACTGGCAGATCTCCTTCCCTTCGCGGGTGACCGGGGCTGGATGGTCGCTGCCGAGGGCCAGGTGTACGCTCGCGATCATCATCCTGGAGCAATCGTCCGCGTCGTCAGCGATGGTTACTTCGGGACGATGGGGATTCCGTTACTCGCGGGCCGCGATTTCGGTGTCGGCGATACTCAGCATTCAAGCGACGTAGTCGTTGTGAACGAGACGCTCGCCCGCATGTTGTGGCCCGGTCGCGATGCCATCGGCCAGACGATCGTGAGTGGCGGTCAGCATCTGCGCGTCGTCGGCGTCGTCGGTGATGCCAGACGCGACCTCGACCACGCGTTCACGGGCGAGATGTACTATCCGATTCGGCAGATGGCCGATTATCAGGGTGTGAATCTCGTCGTACGGAGCGCGCTGACCGTCGGCGGAGTCGCGCAGGAGATTCGTGCTGGGTTGCTCCCCGCTGTGCCGAACCTGCCGAAGAGCGAATGGCGCTCGCTGCAGGAGTTCGTGGATAGCGTGGCGTCGCCGCGGCGCTTCGTGATGCTAATGGTGAGCGGCTTCGCGACTTTCGCGCTGCTGCTCGCGGCGCTCGGAGTCTACGCGCTCGTGTCGTACGACGTGAGCCAGCGTCGGCGAGAGATCGGCATTCGCATCGCGCTCGGGGCATCAGCGAGCCGAGTGCGAACGAGTGTCGTTTCGCACACGCTCAAGCTCACGTCGATCGGTCTCTTCCTCGGCTTGTCCGGAGCCCTCGTCGTCGGACGCATGCTGCGCGGCCTGCTCTTCGGCGTCGGCGCCGCCGATCCGGCAAGTTACGGCAGTGCATTGCTCATTCTCGGCGGCATCGCGCTGGTGGCCGGCTACATTCCGGCGATGCGTGCGTCGCGTGTCGATCCAACTGTGGCGTTGCGAGACGGTTGACGGAACCGCAACCGCGCACGTCCACACGGACCGCGGACTGCAGCAGCAAGTGCCGTCGGAGAGAGACTAGCCTTAAAGCGCCTCGTGGACTCTTTGAGGCCCGGTAGAGCGTCCCGCAGCGCTGATAATTGCCGGCGCAGATCGTACTCCGGTCGAAGAAACGCACCGTCGTTCACTTCGACGGCGATCGCTTCTGGCGAATGGGTGTCCCGATCAGGGAGCTTGGTGGCGGGCAGCGCACCGAAGGGCCAGTCCTCGGATCTCCGTGAGCGTAATCAATGAGCGGATTCGCTCCGAGTGTCATGGTGAATGAGAGAGTCGCCGTTAGGCAAAAATGCTTCTCCTGGCCTTATCGCAAGCCGAGTCGTCGATGGACGGGTTGGTCCTGCTGCGGCCTGGTGTAAGTTGGTGTATGTTTTCCGCCTCAAAAGGCGCCAAAGAGTTAGCGACTTGCGAGGTAGTCAGGTGCGGCAACGTGCGAAATTGCACGACTTTGCACGCGTAGACCACGCTGTTCAACCATAATGGGGTTCAGGGGGTCGCGGGTTCAAATCCCGCCGTCCCGATTTAAGCAGTTACTAAACAACGACTTACAGCGGCCTCGATCGCTGTAAGTCGTTTTGTTAAACATACACCACAAGTGAGCCTACTTAAGGTGTTGATGAGCATATTCTTATTCTGAGTGACCGGCGCGAAATGTGTCATGAATGGCGATTATCGTTTTTTCCGTGGGGTATTATTTGAGTCATTCCGGAAGAAATCGATATCTGGCGGCAACCCACGACACAGCGGGCGGTTCTCGTAGGTCCTTTGATAACAACGCAGTTCCAGGGGCCCCTGTAGCGTGAACGCTGCTGCACCTGATGGCCAATCAGGTGGTCGCGGCGACGAAGAACCCCGAGGCCAACGGCGAGACATGCACCCGATTCCTCGTCGAGCGCAGAGCCGACCTGTTGATACCGCAGTATGCTGCGACCGGCACTGATACTAAGGTGCAATGTCTGAACACCGTCGGGCGCTCGCAGTATGCGTGAACAATGAATGACGGAGCTCAAGAATGGCACTCGACACGACTCTGATGCCCCCTGCACCCAGCGACGCTCTAGCGGAGCGCAGCGCTGGCGCATCGCACGGCTTCGCGACCAAGAACAGTCTTCCGCTCGGAACGCGACTGGAGGTCTGTCAACTACTGAACCAGCGCTTGGCAGAGTGCGTCGATCTCGAGACGCAATGCAAGCAGGCGCATTGGAACGTGAAGGGGCCGAACTTCATCGCGCTCCATGAGCTGTTCGACAAAGTGCACGAAGCGGTCGACGAGTACGCAGATCTCATCGCGGAACGCATTGTCCAACTCGGTGGCATCGCCGAGGGAACCGCTCGCGCGGCGGTGCGACGGTCCACCCTGCTCGACTATCCACTGAGCATTGCTGGCGGGGACTTGCACGTCGCCGCGCTTTCGGACGCCCTGGCTGAGTTCGGGCGAGCAGCTCGCATTGCGATCGAGGAAATGAACGAGCTCGAGGACGCGGGAAGTGCAGACGTATTAACGGAGATCTCACGCGGCATCGACAAGTGGCTCTGGTTCGTCGAAGCGCATCAGCAAACGATCTCGAAGAGTGTTCGATGAGAAACTCGCGCACGGTGCGCCTAACGCTGGTCGGTCTGGTCATCGCCGGCATCGTCGGTGCCGACGCCTTTCGCGGAGACTCATCATCGGCCTCCGCCGCAGAGCTGACCGCGCCTACCAGCCGCGGACGCGCAACCGGTAGCTCGGCCGCCAAACCCACCATCGTTCTCGTTCACGGCGCTTTCGCGGATGCCACTGGATGGCAGCATGTCATCCCCATCCTCGAGCGCGATGGGTACAACGTCGTCGCGGTGCAGAATTCCCTCGAGTCGCTCGCGGGAGACGTCAAGACGACGAAGCGGCTCATCGATGCGCAAACCGAACCCGTCGTCGTCGTGGGCCATTCGTACGGAGGGGCCGTCATCACGGGAGCAGCGGCAGGAAACGCGAACGTCAAGGCCCTGGTGTATATCGCCGCCTTCGCGCCCGAACCCGGAGAAGCCGTCGCTGCCTTTGGCGAGAAGTATCCTGCGCCGCTCGGCAAGGCGCTCAAGCCCGATGCCGCCGGCTTTCTCTACATCGATCGTGCGTACTTCCGCCAGCTCTTTGCGCCTGACGTACCCGCAGTGGAAGCACGCGTCATGGCAGCAACGCAGAAGCCGATTCACAACAGTTCATTCGGCGAGTCCGTGCCCGAGGCAGCGTGGAAGACGATCCCGTCGTGGTACATCGTCGCGACTGAGGATCAGGCGCTCAATCCGGAGCTCGAGCGATTCTACGCCAAGCGCATCAACGCGACGACAATTGAGATCAAATCGAGTCACGTTGTCTTCATCTCGCACGCACTTGAGGTGGCTCGGTTCATCGAGCGCGCCGCAAACGCGCCACGACTCGCCGGCACATAGCAGTCATTCTCGCTGGGCCACGTAGGCGCTCGCGTCGACTTCGTGGCCTTGAAGCGTCGTGACGCGCACGATCTTCAATGCCGAAGCAACTCGACCGAGGCGCGTGCCCAGGGTGCGCGCTGATTGTAGCTCGGCGCCCGAAACAACACGGCTGTCATCCTGGTCCCGATCGCTCCGGGCGCACCAACAGATACCAACGTCTCATACACGAGCGCACCGGGTGCGCGCAAAACACGTGGTCGCGCACAGGTCCAGAGAGATTGTCACGCGCCCCGACATCGTTCCCGGTGCAGTGTTTCCTGACTACGAGCTGCCTGACCACACAGACACCAGGCGGCGGCTCAGTGAGCTCCAGGGCAGGACCCGATGATCCTCACGCTCGCTCGAGGCCACCACTGCCCCAAGGAACCCCAGCAGCGGAGCTCGCGGCGTTCTACTCGAAGATTGCCGTTGCGTACACGCAGATCGTGACAATCGCGACCGACGGGGATGCCCATCGACCGTCGACCTCTGGCATGAC
>DASXPH010000106.1:0-61109 GCA_036493735.1 Gemmatimonadaceae bacterium | reverse complement strand
GACGCGGTGCAGGTCGGAGCCGAACGCGGAGTTGTTGTCGACGCGCAGCGCGCCGGTGACGAAGAGGCGATCGCGCCACGCCGCCTGCTCCTGCACGTAGAAGCCGATCGACTTCTGCGTCGTATCCTGCTCGCGGCCGGTGGTCACGGCGGCCGAAGATACCGATCGTACGCCCGTCGAGCCGAGGTCCTGGCCGAACGCATCCGTTCGGTGAAATGCGTCCGCGAGGTACTGCACGCCGAGCGAGGAGTTCGAGACGAAGGTCGAGAACGCGTGCGTGATCGTCCCGTCGTAGTTCAGCGTGAGGTTCTCGTTGATCGGTCGTCCCTGCGCGATGAATCCTTTGGTGTTGACGAGGTCGAAGCTCGCGCGAGCGCTGAATGGATCGAGCCCTGCCGGCTGCGGCGGGAAGTACAACTCCGCCTGTCCGATGTTCATGTCGAGGCCGACGCGCACCTTGTTCGTGAGCCAGGAGAACGGTCTGTAGTCGCCTGACGATCCGAGAATGAAACGATCGGATTGCGTCTGGTTGTCGTAGGTGTTGGCGACTTCGGGGAGGATGGTGAAGTAGTCGAGTCCCGCCGGATAGGGATACTTGCGTCCGGGGATCGCCAGATAGGAGCTGATGATGAGTCCGAAGGCGATGTTGTCGTTGAGCGGCAGCCTCACATGGTTGCGGCTGTACCCGATGTTGGTGTTGAAGCTCAGCTTGTTCGACGGCACGAAGGAGAAGTTGCCGCGCAGTGAGCCGAGGTTGGCGTAGTTGTTGAGGTTCACGCCTTCTTCCTTGTTCTGCTCGCCCGATACGAAGAAGGTGAAGCGATCGCCGCCTCCACTCGTCGAAAGGCTCATCTTCGACAGGTCTCCGTTGCGCAGCGCGTTAGGCTCGGACATCACGCGATGTGAGATGATGTCACCCACCGCGCGACCGGCGAAGCCGGGGTAGTTCGCGGTATCGGCGATACGCGCGGCAGTGGCGACCGCGTAGTTCACCGGCCGCATCGAGGCCGGCCACTCCGAATAGCCCGTCTCGACACGGGCGTTCCACTGCGTCTGTCCGGCGAGCCCACGCTTCGTGATGATCTGAATGACGCCTGACGCTGCCTGGGCGCCGTAGAGCGTCGCCGCCGCCGGACCCTTGATGACTTCGATCGACTCGATGTCGTTAGGATTGATCGCGTCGAGCGACGATGTGGTCTGGCCGAAGACGGTATAGCTACCCTGATCGCGCGTGGTGACGCGCACGCCGTCCACGTAGATCGTCGGCGTATTGCCGGCGTAGAGGGAGCCCGCGCCACGCAATCGATAGTTCGCGGACGTGCCGGCCGAGCCCGAGCCGGGAACGAGCGTCAAACCGGGCACCTTCGATTGCAGTACCTCGGTGACATTGCTGACGGTGGCTTTGTCAACGACGTCGGCGACGGCCACCGTCGACACGGCATTCCCGATGGCGCGGCGCCGCGTGTCGCCCGCCGTTCCCGTGACGACGACGGCATCGAGCGCGGTGGCGGCAGGCTCGAGGGCCACCGTAATGTCGGCCGTTCCGCCGTCGGTGACGATAACGTTCGCGCTCCCGGGTGCATAGCCGAGACTGCGCGCGCGAATCTCGTGTGTGCCGGCGGGGACACTCGTCAGGCGGAAGCGTCCATGCGGGTCGACGCTCGTGCCAAGTGTGCTGCCCGCGACGGTGATCTGCGCCGTCACCACGGGCGTACCCGTGTGCGCGTCGGTCACTCGCCCAGTGACGGTGCCGGTCTGCGCGCCTGTGACGTGGGCAGTCGCGCCCAGTGCCACGGCGAAGACGAACGCCGCCAGAGCGCGTCGGTGAGATGTGTCGATCATCACGTCATTCTCCACGGGAAGGGGAGGGGGAGGAACGAGATGTGAGGGGAGCGATTCAGTGGGTGCTCGATCAGTTATGGCCGAACGACAGATCAACGACAACCGGGCGGTGATCAGAAGCGTCGGGAACCACTGGAACGAATGCTGTGTCGACCTTGCCGTTAGGCGACAGGAGAACGTAGTCGATGCGTTCGGTGGGCGTGTCTGCCGGATAAGTGAACCCCGGCCCGGCTGTCGTCAACCAGCTATCGTGGAATCTGGCAAAGAGCGGTTGGAGCTCGGCCGCATCGGGCGATGCATTCATGTCGCCGAGCAGTAGCGTCGGGGAGTCGACCGCACCGATGCGCGCGAGCATCTCAGCGATCTGCGTTCGTCGCACCGATGGATTCTTGCGGTAGTCGAGGTGGGTCACGAACACGCGGACACGCGTACCATGCACGTCGATCGTCGCCGCGAGCAGGCCCGGCATGCGCGTGGGCACGGGATTCTCCGTCTGCGTGGAGAGTCGCGTGAGCGTATCGTTTTCCCACGCCACGATCGGATAACGACTCACGAGCGCGACACCGAACTCGCGATTCGCTGCATCCACGGTCGCGCCGGGAAACGCGTAGATGTGCGCGAAGCGCACGGGCATGCCCAGCGACTGGCCGAGCCGACTTGCCTGATCGACGAAGCCGCTGCGCTCTGCCCAGTGCACGTCCACTTCCTCGAGGCCAACGATATCGGGCGAGAACGCGCGAATCGTCGCCGCGGTTCGATCGATGTCACCATGACCGGACTGGATATTGTACGTCATCACGCGGAGCGTCGTGCTCGGGACGCTGGGCGCCGTGGATGAAGGGATCGCGCGCGGTGCACTCGCGCAGGCGACGAGCGAGATGCATGCGAGGAGAAGGCGAGATTGGGCGGTCAATGTCGATATCGGGCAGTGAGGGAACTCGAAGCCTCGATCGACTCCGATCAGTGCATCGTACCCTCTGGTTCGTCAGATTCTGCCTCGACATCGAGACCAGGGCAAGCCGAGCTCCATAAAGCGCGAGGTCCCAAACAGCGCGAAAATGCCGAAGAGCGCCGTTAGGACTCCGCGCCGTTCGGCACCTCGCGTCGTTTGGGACCTCGCGCCGTTTGGGACGTCGCGCCGTTTGGGACTTTGCGCCGTTGGTCGTCTACTGAAGTGCAGTCCGCGGATCCGTTGACGTCGCGCGGTGCGCCGGCAGATAGGCCGACATCGCCGCGATGACGATCATGAACCCCACCGCGCCGCCAAACACGATGGGGTTGAGCGGGCTCACCTCGAACAGCATCGATCGCATGAAGCGTGAGAGACCGGCGGCGAATGCCACGCCGACGGCGATCCCGATGCCGCTCACGATCAATCCCTGGCGGAGCACCATGACGCGAATGCCCGCCGGCTGCGCGCCGAGCGCCATGCGAATGCCGAACTCCCGGCCGCGCAGTCGAACGCCATACGACAACACACCGAAGAGCCCGAGCGCGGCGAGAATCAGCGCGACGACCGCGAACGCGCCGAGAATCCGCAACGTGAACACGCGCTGAGCGGCTCCACGCCCGACGGCTTCATCGAGCGTCGCGGGCTTGTACATGACCAGCAGCGGATCGATCGACGCGATCGCGGAACGCACCGACCGCTGAATCGCGCCGGTCTGACCGGAGGACCCGTTCAGCGCCACGACCTGCGTGAGCGCCCAGTTGCGATCGCCCGCGAACTGCCGGTGCGGGTGATAGACGAACATGCCCGCGGTGCCCTCATTCGTGACCGATGTTTCGCCAGCGATGCCGACGACGGTGCCACGACGGCCGCCAGTCGTTAGGCTCTGTCCAATCGGATCGACGCCGGGAAAAATCTTGTCGGCGAGCGACTGCGTGATGATCATCGTCGGCGGCGCACCCGGCACGTCGCGATCGTCGAACGCGCGGCCGCGCACGATCGGGATGCCGACCGCCTTGAAGTAGTCGCCCGAGACGACGCGATTCTCGTCGCTCGGCCAGAGGTTCTGCTCGCCCGCGAGCGGTCCGCTGAGCGGGTGAGCGCCCCAGGTGTTGAACTGTCCCGTCGCCGGCAGCTTCGACACGCCGCCGGCCGCGCGCACGCCGGGCAGCGCCTCGAGAGCTCGCGCGACACGCTCGTAGGTCACACCGCGCGCGGTCGAGTCGTAGCGCGCGTCGGGCAGGTTCAGGTCGAACGTCAGCACGTTCGCGGTCTTCACGCCGAGGTCCACGTGCTGCAGGCGGTCGAGACTCGAGATCAACAGCCCCGCGCCGACGAGCAACATGAACGCCAGCGCGACCTGCGAAATGACGAGCCATTCACGCAGCCGGAGGTTCCGGGCGCCACCCGTCGAGCCGCGGCTCTGCTCACGCAACGCGTCGGTTGGCTGGGTGCGAGAGGCGCGCATCGCCGGCGCGAGCCCGAAGCCCACAGCGCTGATCGTCGCGACGACGAAGGAGAACGCGAGCAGTCGCGGATTCAGCGTCAGGGACGTCAGTCGCGGAATGGTATTGGCGCCGAGCGCGACAATCGCCGACATCGCGACTCGCGCCACGACCAGCCCCGCCACCGCGCCGACGATCGCCAACGTCAGGCTCTCGATGAGCATCTGACGCACCAATCGCCACCGCTCGGCGCCTAACGCGACACGGATCGCGAGCTCGTGCGCGCGATCCGAGCCGCGCACCAGCATCAGGTTAGCGACGTTCACGCAAACGAGAACGAGGACGAGCAGCACGGCGCCGAGCATCAGCGTCAGCGCACGCGTAGAAGGGCCGACGATGTCTTCCTTGAGCGAGTAGATGCTCGCGCGCATCCGCTTCGCCTGGGCATACTTCTCGGCGATGGCGAGATTGACTGCATCGAGCTCCGCCTGCGCGCGCTGGATCGTGGTCCCGGGGCGCAGCCGCGCGACCACGCTGAGATAGAAGTTGCCGGCGTTGCTCGGATCGAGCGCGGGGCGGAGATCGAGCGGCACGAGCGCGTCGACGCGGCCGACGAGCGGATCGCGGAAGCCGTTAGGCATGATGCCGATGATCGTGACGGGACGTCCGTTCATCATGAGCGTTCGACCGATCGCGTTGCGATCGCCGCCGAGCCGCTCGCGCCAGAGGTCATGGCTGATGACCGCGACGTCGGCGCCGATCTCCTGGTCGGGTGTGAACCCGCGACCCATCTCCGGGTGAACGTGGAGGACGTCGAAGTAGTCGACGGTCGTGGCGATCGTGCGGATTCTTTGCACCTGATCGCCCGAGCCGATATCGGCGCCGCTCTCGGAGTAGAGGTTGAGCGCGGCGGTCGCGGCGAACGCGGTCATGCGACGGCGAATCTCGACGAAGTGCACGGGTGTCACGACGCTGCGGTCGTTAGGCTGGTCGTCCCGATGTTGGTAGAGGCGAACGAGCTGGCCAGGCTGGGCGTACGGCAACGGTTGGAGCAGCACGGCGTCGACGGCGCTGAACACTGCCGTAGTTCCACCGATGCCGATGGCGAGCGTCGCCAGCGTCACGAGCGTGAAGCCGGGATTGGCGGCGAGCGTCCGTACGGCGAAGCCGATGTCGCGCCAGACGTCGTGCAGGAAGCGGGTGCCCCGGGCATCGCGCACATCGTCCTTGACACGCTCGACGCCGCCCAGCGCGATCGCGCTCGCGCGACGCGCGTGTTGCTCGGAAGCGCCCGTGCGCCGTAGATACTCGGCTTCCATTGCCATGTGCGTACGAAGCTCTTCCTCGAGCTCGCGTTCGTCGCGTGAGTGGAAGAGTAGGGCGCGAACGCGCTCGGCGATATCTGAGAGAATGCTCATATGGCAAGGCTCGCGATGGTCCAGCGTGGACTGAGGACGCTCTCGACCGCGGCGGACGCGCGCGCCCACACCGCGCGCTCGGCCTCGAGCTGCTGCTGTCCAGCGGCGGTGAGCTCGTAGTATCGGGCGCGTCGACTGTTCTCCGTCTTGCGCCAGCTCGACTTCACCCAACCTCGCCGCTTCATGCGAACGAGGGCGGGATAGAGCGAACCCTGGGTGACGAGAAAGGCGTCGCGGGACATGTGGGTGATGCGGTGGGCGATGCCCCAACCGTGCATCGGCTCCAGCGCGAGGGTACGGAGCACGAGCATCTCCAGTGTGCCCTGGAGGAGCTCGGTACGGTCATCGGCCACGGGATCTCCTTCCTTCAGATGGTCTGAAGGTAAGACAACCGCGGCGTTCGAAGGGTTTGGAGCCTGGGGGCGAAAGTCGCAGAGGTCCAAACGGCGCGGAGTGCCCGACTTCGCTGACTTCCAAACGGCGGAACTTCGCGCCGTTTGGGAATTTCAGCGGCGTTAGTCTGCGCGCATCGCGATCGTGGGATCGATGCGTGACGCACGCAATGCCGGCGCCAGCGCGGCGACCAGCGCGACGACGAGCAGGAACACGCTCGCGCCTCCCAGGGCCAGCGGATCGTGCGGCCCCACTCCGAACAACATCCTGCTGAGACCCTTGCCCGCCCAGAGCGCCAGCAGCACCCCGATGCCGACGCCGACAGCGGCCATCGTCATTGCCTGGCCCACCACCAGCGCCACGACGTCGCGGCGCTGCGCGCCAAGCGCGACGCGCACCCCGATCTCGGTCGTGCGCTGCGTGACGTTGTACGAGATCACGCCGTAGATGCCCACCGACGCCAGCGCGAGTGCCACCGCCGCGAGGAGCGCCAGCAGCAGCATCGAGGACTTCGGGTGCTGCAACTCCTCGTCGAGCGCGGCATCCATCGTTTGCACGAACGCCAGCGGGACGTCACGGTCCACTGCGCGGAGACTTTCGCGCAGCAGCCGCGCGATCTCTTCGGTGGGCAGCGTGCTGCGAACCATGAGCCACCCGCCGCGCATCTCCTCCTGTGCGCGCGGAAGATACACGGTGCCGTGGGGAGCCTCGTTCAGCCCGTCCGTTCGCGTCTCCTTCACGACGCCAACGACCGTGCGCCATGCACTCGTATCGTCTGCCTGACCGAGCTTGAGCCGCGCACCGATCGGATTGGTCTTCCGAAAGAACTTCCTCGCCACGCGCTCGCTGATTACGGCGACCTGTGGTTGGCCGGCTGCGTCCGATGGCGTGAACGCTCTGCCTTTCGTGAGCGTGATCCGCAACGTCTCGAAGTAGTTCGGTTCCACCACCGCGGTGTTCAGCCGCGGCAACTTGCTCGCGTCGGGCTCGGGACGTGACTCGAAGGACACCGCCGACTCCGAGTGTGGGCTGATCGGCGTGCTCGAGCCCATCGTTGCGCTCTCCAATCCTGGAATCGCGCGCACCTTGGCGAGCAACTCGTCCAGCGCCCCGCGCGCCCGACCGGCATTGGGGTACTTGCCCGATGATAGCTGCAAGACAGCGCCGACGACGTGCGCCGGCTGGAATCCGGGGTCGACCGCGGTCAGCTTGACGAAGCTGCGCACGAGCAATCCGGATGCTGTCAGCAGCACGGCGGCAAGCGCCACTTCCGCAATCGTCAGGATAGCCTGCGTCCGCTGCTTCGATGCACCGCTCGTTCCGCGGCCACCCTCTTTGAGCCCGTTCACGAGCTGTGTGTTTCCTGAGTGGATCGCGGGGGCGAGACCGAACAGCACGCCCGTGAGTACCGACACTGCAATCGCGAACAGCAACGCGGTCTGATTCACGGTGATTTCCGCGAAGCGCGGCACCCCGCGCGGATCCATCCCGACGGGGAGCAGCTTCACGCCGAGCACCGCGATGCCGACGCCGAGCACGCCGCCCGCGAGCGCGAGCACAACGCTCTCCGTCAGCACCTGGCGCACGATACGACCGCGGTCCGCGCCGAGTGCCGTACGCACAGCGAACTCGCGCCGACGCGCCGTGGACCGCGAGAGCACGAGGTTGGCGACGTTGGCGCACGCGATCAGCAGCACGAGCGCCACCGCGACCGTCATGATCCTGAGCGCCGGCTTGATGAACTTCACTACCATGTCCATCATCGGCGCGCCGCCCGCGCCGACCCCGGCGTTCTCTTTTGGATACTCAGCGCGCAACTCGGCACTCACCCGCTGCAAGTCGGCCAGCGCGCGCTCGAGGCTGACACCGGGCTTGAGACGCCCGACTCCGAAGAGAACGGGACTTGTCCGGTTGTACATAGGTTCCTTCACGAAGAGCCCGAGTGGTAGGACGACGTCGGGATCAGCGTCGCCCGCGCGGTAGGAGACGCGCGCGTCCGGTGACAGCACGCCGATGACGGTATACGCGACGTTATCGAGCAGCAGCGTGCGGCCGATCACCGATGGATCGCCGCCAAAATGTGATTGGAAGAAGCCATAGCGGAGGACGACGACGGGCGCGGCGCCTAACGAATCGTCCCTCGCCGCGATCAGCCGCCCGAGCGCCGGGTGCAAGCCCAGGAGCTGGAGATAGTTTCCCGTCACCAGCGAGCCGTTGATGTCCGCCGCATCGCCCTGTCCCGTCATGGTGAACCCGGGAAAGGGATTGTAGACCGCGATGTCCTCGAAGCCGCGCTGCCGCTGGCGCCAGTCCAGGTAGTTCGGATAGGAGAGGAGTGGACGGTCGCCGCCCGGCATCGTCTCCCACAGCATCACGAGCTGCTTCGGCTCGCGATAGGGAAGGGGCTTAAGCATCACGCCGTTGACGACGCTGAAGATCGCTGTGTTGGCGCCGATGCCCAACGCAAGAGTGATGACGGCGATCGCGGTGAACGCCGGCTGGCGGCGCAGGGAGCGAAGGGCGAAGCGAAGGTCTTGTAGCAGCACGGCGAGATTCTCCTTGCGCTGGGCGCGCCCCATGCGACGTTCGTCCGCGGCGCGGGCGTCCCGTCGGAACGCGTCGACATCTCCGAACAGCCGAAGCGCTTCGTCGCGCGCCGCCTCAGCCGACCAGCCGCGCGCGACGAGGTATTCCGCTTCGGCATCCACGTGAAAGCGGAATTCCTCATCGAGGTCGCCGTCGACGTCGCTCCGCCAGAAGCGGAGGTACCTGCGCCACCTCGGCGACGGCATCGTTAGGCCGGCTGGGCAGTGGCGGTGAGCAGTCGGGTGACTGACTGCGCGTAGCGCTGCCACGCCGCGATCTCGCTCTTGAGCTGCTGGCGTCCGGCGGCGGTGAGCTCGTAGAAGCGGGCACGCTTGCCCTTGTCGGAGAGCCCCCATTCGCTCTCGATGAGGCCGCGCTCCTCGAGGCGGTGCAGGGCGACGTAGAGCGAGCCGTCGGTGACGTCGAGCGTGCCGGACGTGGTGTCGCGGATGACGCGGGCGACGCCGTGGCCGTGTCGCGGGCCCCACGAGAGCGCCTTGAGCACGAGCACGTCGAGGGTACCCTGAAGAACGTCGACCGCGGAGGCAGGCATGATCATTCCCAAGAATGTCTAGGACATGATATGGGGATTCCCTAGAATGTCAAGGAAATGGTGGTCGGGACCCTGTCATCCGCGAAACTAGGAAGGGCGCGAAGTTCCGAACGGCGCTGACTTCCAAACGGCGCTGACTTCCAAACGGCGCTGACTTCCAAACGGCGCCCGGTCCCAAACAGCGCTGAGTTCCAAACGGCGGGCGGCGCCGTTCAATTTCCCTTCATGAAACAGGTCATTATCGTCAACGAAGCGCTGCGGCTCCCGCGCGGCAAGCTCGCAGCACAGGTCGCGCATGCATCGGTCTCGGCGCTACTCGCTGTCCGTGCGCACGATGATCTCCGCCAATGGCTCGAAGAGGGCATGCCCAAGGTCGTGCTCCGCGTTGACGACGAGACGCAGCTACTGGAGCTGGAGCGTCAGGCGATCGCCGCCGCACTGCCTGCGGACTTGATCCGCGATGCAGGACGCACGGTGGTTGCTCCCGGCACGGCAACGTGTCTCGGAATAGGGCCGGCGAATGACGCCGCGATCGACGCGTTGACGGGGACGCTGCAACTCGTGCGGTGAGCGAGTTGCGCGACGACGACATCGTATGTCACGTCCGCCCAAGTTCACGATTTCCGTACGGCATAGCGCAAGTGCGTTACGCCGACTCCCGCGATCACCGTCGGGTTGCCAAGGACGGACGGCGTGCCGGCGAGATGGTCGAAGAGGCGAACGCCGGAGCCAAGAAGCACCGCGGCGATGTCGATGGAGAGCTCGTCGAGAAGTCCAACATTCAGTAACTGCTGGATGGTGTCAGCGCCGTGGACCCCAACCGCCTTGCCTCCGGCGGCGGCCTTCGCCTGCTTCACGGCCCTTTCGATGCCGTCGGTCACGAAGTGGATTGTCGAGTTGGGTCGGGGCCATCCGGCGGGGATGTCGTGGGTGAGAACGAATGCTGGTCCCCAGGCGTGGTTTCCGCCCCAGCCTTCGGCCTTGTCGAAGGTGCGTCGACCGGTAAGCACGGCACCAAGCTCAGACCAGAGATCGCGAAGGTGCTCGGCACTCGGAGCGGACACTTTGAACGTCATCGGGTCCGACCCTCCAGTCTGAAATTCGACGTTCCCCGAGTGCATGTACCAGTCGAACACTTCGGCAACACCATCGTTGCGGTCGGCCACGTAGCCGTCGAGCGACATGGACATGATTGCGACTACCTTCGACATTGCGCCCGCTCCTTTCGAGGGTAGGGTTTGTGTTCAGTGAAGAGTAAGCCACCTGTCATGGTGAGCGACGCGATCACGAGGTAGAATTTCCGCGTTACCCACATCGCGGAGCGATCTCGTGCGACTCTTTGCACTCATCATCGGATGCGGTTCGTTCATTTCAGTGGCCTCGAGCGCGGCGGCGCAGAGTAGCGGTGCCGCTACACTAGCCGGGACAGATACGACGAACGATCCGGTGCAGCTCCTCGTCAATCGTCTCGACCTCGAGCGATACAAGAACACCATCAAAGGACTCGCCCAGTTCGGCGATCGTCGGCAGGGCACGAAGCGCAATCGGGACGCGGTCGACTGGATCGAGGCGCAGCTCAAGCAGTACGGGTGTCAGAACGTCGAGCGAATCACCTATCAGTACAACCCGCCTCCACCAACGCAGCGCGGCGGCCGTGGGCGCGGACCCGTGACGTCATCCAACGGCCATGGCTACGCCGGCAACGGACCTGGCGGTAGCCGCATCTTCAGCGACATGCGTGAACATGGCGCGAACAACGATTCGTTGGCCCAGCCCGATCCCAAGATCCGCGCGATCGACATGGAGCCGACCACGCCGGGCGAGCGGCAGGAAGTGATCTGCATGAAGGTGGGGACGAAGTACCCTAACGAGATGTACATCATCGGCGGCCACATGGACGGCATCGGCTGGGGTCAGGCCGTGAACGACGACGCCTCCGGCTCAGCGATCGTGATGGAGCTCGCGCGCATCTTCTCGATGCCCGATGTCCGGACGGAGCGCTCCATCCGGTTTGCGCTCTGGAACAACGAGGAGACGGGACTCAATGGCGCACACGCCTATGTCGACCAGCGTGCAGCGATGCAGGGGAAGGAGATCCCAGCGGGATCCGGCAAATACCCGGAGCCGAAATGGCTCGCGATGATTCAGCACGACATGATGATGGTCGATCACGGTCCGCCCACTCCCGACGGGAAGCTCTCGCCCGAGCAGCGTGCCGGAGCGGACATCAACATCGAGTTCGCGAGCACGTCGAAGTTCGCTGACGAAGCGATGAAGCTCGCCTTCTTCTGGCGCGCCGCGAACGAGAAGTACGCAACGGAGTATCCCGCCGCGGTCGGCCCGCATATGAGCAATACGGATTCGGATCCATTCAAGGACCTGGTGCCGGCGCTGAGCCTACGCGAGAACGAACGGGGATCACAGATCGGCGGCAACTGGGATCCGACGCATCATCAACCGACCGATGTTCTCACGACGTTCACTGACAAAGATTTCATGCTCGGCCTGACGTCGGCTCAGACAACACTCGGCGCGATTGGACGGCTGGTGGGAGCAACTGTGCGTTGAGCGTTGAGCGTTGGGCGTTGTGCGTTGAGCGTTGGGATGTCAGTCACCAGCAGTCAGCGCCTCACGCTCAACGCTCAACGCGCAACGCACCACGCCCAACGCTCCACGTCTTCCCCTACGCATGCCCGCCCCTCATCATTGCCGTCGACTCTGAAGCTGAACTCAACTTTCTACCGGACGGACAACGAAGTGAGAGCACAAAGATGGTTGCCGGCGGCGCTGCTCATCGCCGCGCAGACGCTCGGCGCGCAGGCCAAACCCGACTGGGCCGCGTTCGACAAATACGTCGCAAAGGCCGCCGCTGACTGGCGCATACCGGCGCTCGCGATCGCGGTCGTCAAGGACGACTCGGTCGTCTTCGCCAAGGGCTACGGCGTGCTGGAGAAGGGAAAGCCGCAGCCTGCCAACGAGCACACGCGCTTTGCGATCGGATCGACGACCAAAGCGATGACGTCCGCGTTGCTCGCCATGCTCGTGGACGAGGGCAAGCTCAAGCTCGATGACCCCGTCACGAAATACATCCCCGAGCTCCAGCTGCACGATCCATGGGTCACGCGTGAGATCACGATCCGCGACCTCCTCACGCATCGCAGCGGTCTTCCCGGCACCGATTTGTTCTGGGCGTCGAACTGGAAGTACAGTGAGGCCGACATCATCCGGCGCCTTCGCTACATCGAACCAACGGCTTCGTTCCGCTCGGAGTGGCAGTATCACAATGTCATGTACGCCCTCAACGGGTTGATCATCGAGCGCGTCTCCGGCATGCCGTGGGAGCAGTTCGTCAAGACGCGCCTCTTCACCCCGCTCGGCATGAACGAGACGGAGCCGCTCGTCTCGATGATCATGGGCAAGCCTAACGTTGCCGTGCCGCACGCGCTCGTTGGCGATTCCGTGATGATCGTACCGGTACGGTCCACCGATGGCGTGGCGTCCGCGGGAAGCGTCTGGTCGAGCGTGGCGGATATGGCCAAGTGGATGCGCTTCGTGATCGACAGCGGGCGCGTGGGCGACAAGCGTCTGATCAAGCAGAGCACCTTCGCCGAGTTGGTCACGCCACAGATTCAGGCACCGATGGAAGAGTACCCGGCGCTTCAGCTCGCGAAGCCCGACTTCTTCAGCTACGGCTTGGGCTGGTTCATCCAGGACTATCGCGGCCAGCACGTCTGGATGCACACCGGCAGCATCAACGGCCTCTGCGCGATCATCGGCATCGAGCCGAACAAACGACTCGGCGTCTACGTGCTCGAGAACCTCGACCACGCGGAGCTCCGCCACGGCCTGATGTACACCGTGTTCGACCTCTTCGACAATGGTCCGCGCCGCGACTGGAGTGTCGATCTCAAGCCGATCTTCGCGCGGCCCCCGCGGACGCAGGTGGCGCAAAGCGGGCGTACGACGTCGCCTCCGTCCTTACCACTCGAGCGTTACGCCGGGACGTACGTCGATTCGGCCTATGGCGACGTACGCGTAACCTTTCAGAATGGCGCTCTCGAGGCCGCGGTAGTCACCGATCCTGCCGTGCCGCTCGAGCCGGTCAGCTACGACGCGTTCCGCACGAAGTCGAGCGGCGGCCGCCCGACGGTGTTGACGTTCGTTCCCGACGGAAACGGCGGTGTGAGCGGGGTGCGCATATTCAACCTTCTATTCGCTCGGCAGCGCACGCAACGTTAGGGAATCCAAGGGCGCTGAGTTCCAAACGGCGCTGAGTTCCAAAGAGCGCGGTGTTGCGAAGGCTCCGCCGTTCCGGACGTCGCGCCGTTCGGGACGTCGCGCCTCTTGCCGCCGCGGCGTCAGATGCGACCGAGAATGGTCGCGCGACAGTACGGACAGCGGCGTGCCTGAGGGAGGACCGCCTCGGCACATTCAGGACAAGGCACGCGGCCATCAGGCAGACCGATCGGCTGTCCGGCGGCGAGCAAGCGCTCTCGCTGACGATGGAGACGTCCTCGCCGAATTAGATCGCGCATTGTGAGCGCATAGGCTCCCGCTCCGGCACCCAGCGCGACGATGCCGACAAATAGCACGAATGGATTCACGACGGTTTGACGATCAACTACTGATCGACAGCACGAAGCGCTCCCCGTCAGGCCGACGCGCGATTTTCGAGTCTGGGAGCTTTGGGTTTCCGGCCGAGCTCCGCTCTCGGTAGATGAACGACGAAAGCTGTCTCGGAATTCGCCGACCGCACGTCGATGGAGCCACCGTGAGCAGCGACGATCTTGTCGACGATGAAAAGCCCAAGTCCGAGATGCCGTCGATCGCGGCTCTCGCCACGGGCTGCGCTGCGTCCTTCGAACAGCTGACGGAGTCTCTCGCTGCCAATGGTCGGGCCGCTGTTGCGCACCTCTATCGACACTTCCGTCCGGTCGCCGCGGCCGATGACGTGGATGGGTTTACTCAGGTCGCCGTGTTGGGCCGCATTTGCAATCAGGTTCGTCAAAGCCTGCGTCAACCGTGACGCGTCCCAATGACCGGCGAGATCGCCGTGGAAGCTCGTCGTGATCTGCGCAGTGGGGTATGTCGCACGGATCTCCGCGACGACACGTTCGATCACATCTCGCATATTCACTTCACTCATACGAACGGGCATGTCGTCGCCCAGACGGCTGAGTGCGAGCTCCAGCATGTCGGCGACGAGATTCGTCATGCGTAACGTGGCATTCTGGATGATCTGAATCACCTTCGACCGCTCCGCGCCAGCTGATGCGGTCTCCCGCAGCAAACTCACCGAGGCCGCGATCGCGCCGAGCGGATTCTTGAGATCGTGCCCGAGGATCGCAAGAAACCGCTCTCGTGTTTCGTTGATCTCACCAGCATAACGCTCGAGTGACTCGGCAACCGCCTGGTCGATCGCCTCATTGAAGCGGATCAAGTCGTCGGCTTCCGCCTGGGCAAACTGCGGCAGCTGCGCGGTCCACAGGCGAATCACTGTCGCACGGAGTGCGCGAAACTCCGCAACCATCTCCACGACAGTGAATCCGCTACCGGCACGGGCATGGCCGTGCTCGGTCGCGGCAACGGTGTGCCGTTGAGGTAGCACGCCCTTCGATTTGTCAGAGCGCTCGCGTTCGGTTTGCGGCGTCTCCATGTCTCTGGCGATATCCTCGAGCATCGCCTTCGCGTGATTGCGAAGTGCATCGACATCCATCGAGGAGCCCCGTGGCAGCGTGCGCGCGAAGGCTTCCCACTCCGACAAGATGGGTTCGGCATTCTGTCGGATGAATGTCGAGAGCCTTGCACTGGTCATGCACGACCTCTGGGCAGAATGCCTCTCGAGAGTGCATAGGGCACACCGCGACGGTGTGTCCGCCTCAGCCGCTGGATTCCTTTCGCGTGCTGTCGACGGGCGCGATCAGGTGTCCTTGCCTGAGCAGGAGCCTGGTACCCTCGGACGTGGTCATGAGCTCATGCCTCAGCTCATCGGCGCCGGCGTCCGCTGACACCTCATCTGGTCGTGGCGCCGGCGGCTCCGCGGGAGAGGTCGCGATTCGCCTCATCCAGGCTGTCAGGTACGCGACGCCCACACCAGTGAGCACGACCAGGAGGACGATCCAGACGACGGTCTTCATCGGAAGATGCACAGCTATGTTCGGCGGCTCTGGTGAATCGCATCATCGTCCCAATAGCGACGCGGTCTCGACCGAGCGGTCATCAGATGGTCGACGACGGAGAGAAAACGCTCATCGCCGGAACGGCTGATCACGTATCCATCGGCGCCGATGCGTTGTGCCCAGTCGCGATCTCTTCGCTTTCCGTGTGCTGTGTACGCGAGCAGCTTGGTGCGTCGGAGCGCCGGCGACCTGCCAATGACACGACCGAGACAGCGGCATGTGCCGAGGCGGAGATATAACTCCGTCACGACAAGCGCAATTTCGGAGCGGTTGGCGATGTCCATGGCGGTTGCCGCGTCAGCGGCCTGGACGATCGTATACCCTAGGTCCTCCAGCCGCATGCGAAGACGTGAAAGGGAATCATTGCCCGATTGAACCATGAGAATCGTCTTCGAATGCATGAGGAACCTCGGAACGGGAAACATCATCTGCCTAACGTGAACGGCCGCGGAGCGGCCGGCGGCTAGGAGGTTTCTGATGCGCCAGCTGACACCATTCGCTTCGCCATCAATTCGCGACAGAGATACCCGATCACATACTCCGGCGCCGTGTTGATCGTGATTTCCTGTGTCGCGACCAATTCGGCGACGACCTCCTCCAGCGCGCGCCAGAGCGGCGAGTCGCGATGCTCGTCGAATGCCCTCGTCCGCATATCCTAAACTCCTGGAGTGAGGGGCGAACGACGATTGGCCGGAAAACAAAAGGGGCCTGCTCGCATTCGGCAGGCCCCTGATCGATCGGAACATGTCCACGCGTTGAACGGCGTGTATCGCTCACTAAGTCTAGCACCCGCACGTCAGCTTCGCAACTTTCGCAGGTAACCGCGCGATTGACAGCGCCCACACGCGCATACTATTCTGCTCTAGGCCTTGTGCTGAACAGGGTATGGGTATCGGCTGGCCACTACTCTCGCTTCTCGATCGCGTCATGCCTGATTCGGAATCGCGCGACCTTTTCCCCGGGGCGCTCGAGCTCATGGTGCTGCGCCTCCTCAAACGGCAGCCGATGCACGGCTATGCCCTCGTGCAGCGCATCCAACAAGCCTCCCAAAATCTCCTGCAAGTCGAAGAGGGATCGCTCTACCCCGCGCTTCAGCGTTTGCTGAAGGAGCGTCTCGTCGAGGCCGAGTGGGGAGTGTCGGCGACCAATCGCCGGGTGCGCATCTATCGGATCACGCGGGCTGGCTCCAAGCATCTGGGGATCGAGATCTCCCGTTTCGAACGGATGCTCGAAGGCATCACGCTGGTGCTTGCGCTGGGGGGTGAGGCATGAGATGGCTCGATGCCCTGGTGCGCCAGCGCCAACTCTACGACGATCTCGCGAGCGAGATGCAGTCGCACCTCGAAGAAAAGACCGACGCGTTGATCGCACGGGGCCTTTCGCCGGCTGACGCGCGTGCGGAGGCACGGCGCGCGTTCGGGAACGTGACGTACATCCAGGAGGAGGGCCGTGCGGTCTGGCAGTGGCCCACACTCGAGTCGATCCTGATGGACGTGCGTTACGCGCTCCGACAGATGCGGCGGGTGCCGACGATGTCGTCGGTGATCGTCATTACACTCGCGATCGGCATTGCGGCGACGGCGACCGTATTCAGTTGGACACGGAGCGTCTTGCTCGATCCACTCCCCGGCACCCGTGCACCCGAGCGTATCTTCGCGCTCGAGACGACGACCGCTTCCGGCAGCTGGACGCCAACGTCCTGGCTCGATTACCGCGATCTTCGGAGATACCTCAGATCCTTCGACGGGCTCGCGGCCGCCTATCCGACGTCGCTCGCGTTAGGCGATGCCGCGCATTCGGAGCGCGTCTGGGGCGAGCTCGTGTCCGCCAACTTCTTCGAGGTGTTGCGCGTCCAACCGGCGCTCGGCGGCTTCTTTCCGTCGACGGTCGAGGAGAACGAGGGGGCGCAGCCACTCGCCGTCATCAGCTACGAGTTGTGGCAGCGCCGGTGGCACGGCGACAGTTCCGTCGTCGGCAGTGTCGTCGACATCAACCAATTTCCGTTTCGGGTGGTCGGCGTCGCATCACGGGCCTTTCATGGCTCGATGTCGGGCGAGGAGTTCGACGTGTGGGTGCCGGCGGCGATGCTGGGCCAGATCGTCCCGACCGGCGGGTGGTGGCTCCGCGATCGGGGTACGCGAACCTTCCGCGTGCTGGCGCGTCTCCGGGATGGTGTGAACTTCAATGCCGCGCGCGCCGAAGTCGAATCGTTCACCGCGTTCATGGCGAGCGTGAACGGCGCTGTCAGCAAGGGGATGGAAGGCCGACTGATGCCAATCTGGCAATCGCATTGGGGCGCGCAGGACGCACTCCGCGAGCCCCTGGTGGTACTGCTCGTCGCCTGTGGATTGGTGTTACTCATCGTCTGCGCAAACGCGGCGAGTCTGCTTCTCGCGCGCGCGACGGCGCGAGCGCGCGAGCTCGGGCTTCGGCTCGCGCTCGGCGCGCCGCGGGCTCGCCTCATCCGGCAACTGCTCACCGAGGCGTCCCTTCTCGCGATCAGCGGGGCCACGCTGGGACTGTTGGGTGCGGCCTGGCTTGCGCGTTCGCTCAATTCGCTCCTACCGTCGTTTGCGCGACCGGCCCTGCTCGCGCCGCACGTGGACCGAAGCGTGTTGGCGTTCACCGCCTTGCTCGCAATCGCGGTGACGGTGCTCGCTGGGATCGTCCCGGCCCTTCAGGGCTCGCGTGCCGCGTTAGGCGAAGCGCTCAGCAGCGGCGGGCGCGGAACGGCGGGCAACCGCGGTGCTGCGCGGGCGCGGCGCACGCTCGTGACCCTCGAGATGGCACTGGCCGTGGTGTCGCTCGTTGGAGCGGGATTGTTCTTCGAGAGTTTTCGCCATACGCGTGCGGTGTCGCCGGGCTTCGATGCACAAGACGTCGCGATGGCTTCCGTGAGCGTGACGCTCGCCGGCTACGACTCCGCACGCGCCGAAGCGTTTCTCAGCAACGTCGCGGATCGGCTCTCCCACGAGCCGGGCGTCCAGGCGGCCAGCTACACGGATTACGTTCCGCTGAGTCTCGGTGCCGGATCATGGGAGGAGCTCCGAGTCGAGGGCTATGCGCCAGCGCCGAACGAGAACATGAAGCTTTATCGCGCGGCGATTGGTCCGGACTACTTCAAGGTGCTTCGGGTGCCGCTCGTCGCGGGGCGCGAGTTCACCCTCGCCGATGATTCGGCGCACGTGCCGGTGATGATCGTGAACGACGCGTTCGTGCGGCACTTCCTCGGCGGCGGTGCCGCGTTAGGCGTGCGCGTGCACGGGTGGGGCCGCTGGTTCACGATCGTCGGTGTCGTGAAGGACACGAAGTTCTATCGTCTCAGCGACGCGCCGACGCCGTACTTCTACGTGCCCGTACGACAGGTGTATCGGCCAGAGTATGGTTACGCCGTACTGCTGCGGACGGCGGGCGCCGTCCCGGAGGCCGTGCGAGCGATCGAGCAGGCCGTACGAGCGCTCGATCCGGGCGTACCCGTCTTCAACGCGATGCCGCTCGAGACCTATGTCGATGGCCCGCTCGAGGGACAACATGCTGCCATGCAGCTTCTGATTCTATTGGCGCTCATCGCGTCGCTGCTCGCGGCCATAGGCCTGTACGGGATCGTGAGCTATGCCGTCACGCAGCGGACCAAAGAAATTGGCGTGCGTGTGGCTCTGGGAGCGCAGCATCGAGACGTGTTGCAGGTCGTCGCGGCGCAGATGGGTAGGTTGCTGTTCGTCGGCGTAGCAATCGGCCTCGCTGCATCCGTCGCTGTGGCGAGGCTCGTTGGATCGATGCTCTACCAGGTGCCCCCGGCGGATTTCGGTGTCTTCAGCTTCGCGACGCTTACAATGATCGTGATCTCGATTTTGGCGACCAGCGTGCCGGCACGTCGGGCGCTCCGGATCGCTCCGGTGCTGGCGTTGCGCGAAGAGTAGACGCCTCTCCTCAATCGCTGCGCAGCGCCTCGATCGGATCCACACTGCTGGCGCGGCGGGCGGGCATGTAGCTGGCCAGCACGCCAATGCCAAGCATCACGAGCGACATCGCGGCAAAGACCAGCGGATCCACAGCCTTCACGCCGTACAGGAGCGTGCCGAGCAGTCGTGTCGACGCGAATGCGGCGACGATGCCGATCGCCACGCCGACGAGCACGACCTTCGCGCCCTCGGAAACCACCTGTCGCCGCACCGCGCCGGCCGATGCTCCCAGCGCCATGCGCACGCCGATCTCGCGCGTCCGCTGCGCAACGACGTACGACAGCACGCCGTATAGCCCTAGCGCGCCGAGAATGAGTGCGAGCGCAGACACCACGCCGAGCGTGAGCATCGTGAACGAAAGCTGGATCATTGACCGGCGCGAGAGGAATTCCATGGTGTACTCACGGTACACCGGCGCTTCGGGCGCAACCTCGTGCACGATCTGTCGCACCTCGCCCTTCAGCATCTCCGCGCGCGGCGACTTGACGACATAGGCGGGTGAGCCCATTCCCCAAGCACCAGCGAACGGACCCGTGAGCGGGAAATAGATCACTGCGTCGCCGGCCTCACGCCAATCGAGCTGCTTCACGTCGTTCACGACACCGACGACCGTGAACGCGAGGGTGTCCTGACGTCCGAAGCGCGGACGGATTCTTCTTCCGAGTGGATTCTGACCGGGCCAGAGTTTCTCGCCGGCCGCGCGACTGATGATGACATTGGAATTGGGCGTCACGGCTTCTTCGTTTGTGAACGTGCGCCCCTGCAGCAGCTTGATTCCCATGGCGCGGAAATAGTCTCCGCCCGTGAAGTTCATGTTGATCGGCGCGCCGCCACCGTCGCTCGGCATTCCCTCCGCGGTCACCCGGACGCCGTCCGTGCCCTCGTCGAGCGGGATGTTGTTTACGACGCCGACAGTCGTCACGCCCGGCAACGCGCGTAACCGATCCATGACCAGGAGATGCATCCGGCCTAACGACGGTCCATCGCGAAGCTGCGGTTGCTGCGGCGCAAACTGGAAGGTGTATATACCCTTGATGTCGTAGCCAGGATTGACGTGGCGGAGCCGCTGGAAGCTCTCCACCAGCAGCGCGGCGCCGATAATCAGCACCAGCGCGAGCGCCGTCTGTCCGATGACGAGCAGGTCCCTCCCCCAGCGACGTCCCCGCGTGGAGCCGCGGCCGCCCTCGCGAAGCGCCGTCAAGTCGGGTGAAGAGGCGCGGATCGCCGGCGCGGCGCCGCACAGAAGTGCCACGACAATCACGAGACCGAACGTCACCGCGATGGTCGGCAGATCGAGCCCGACCTCGCCAAGCCGCGGAATGCCTTGCGGCGCCGCGCGCACAAAGAGCGGCAGCGTAACCGTGCTCAGAACCACCGCGAGCACGCCAGCCGCGAGTGCGACGACAGACGCCTCGGCCATCTGAAAGCGGACGAGCTGCGCGCGCGACGCGCCGATCGCACGACGCACCGTGAGGTCGCGTCGACGCGACTCGGCGCGAACCATGAACAAGTTGGCGACATTGGCACAGGCGATGAGCAACACCACCGTGACCGCGCCGAGCAGCACCCAGAGCGATGTTCTGAGCGTTGGTCCAACCATGCGGTCGAGCACGGAGCTGACGACCGCGCGGTAGCTCTTGATTATCCGCGCGTAGTTAGGCGCTCCGCCAAAGCGAGCCGGCAGCTCCTTTGCCAGCCGTGTCATGTCCGCGGCCAACTGCTCCTGACTCACACCCTCTTTCATGCGCACGAGGATCGGCATTCCGAAATTGCCCGGCCGTACATCTTTGAGACGTACGTTGTTCGAGATCCAGAGCAGCGTGTTGTCGTTCGGAAAATGGAATCCGCGCGGCATCACGCCGACGATCTTCTTCGTGGTATCCGACACGAAAAAGGATTTCCCGATCACCGATGGGTCCCGTCCGAACCAGGTGTTCCAGAGCTCATCGCTGATGACGACGGCGTTGCCATCGTCGTCAGGCACCGGAACGCGTCCCAATTGCGGATGAACGCCCAGCGTCGCGTACATGTCGTCCGTCACCCATGACATTTCAATGCGCTCGACGCGTTCGTCAGTGCGGAAGGTCGAAGTCCCACTACTGAACGTGAGAATGCCGTCGATGAGCTTCGAGCGTTCCTTGTAGTGCAGGTAGAAATCGAGGCCGAGATCGAACCGCTGAGTTAGATCGGTGCCTGGCGCGGTACCCTGGACGCTGACAAGCCGCTCCGGATGCGGGAATGGCAGTGGCTCGAGCAATACGGTGTTGACGACGCCAAACATGCCGGCGGTGGCGCCGATCGCGAGTGCCAGCGTCACAACTGTGATGAACAGAAATCCAGGCGTGCGTAGCAGCGCGCGCATCGCATGTCGCAAGTCGCGGCCGGTGTCGTCGAGCCATGCGAAGCGATTCATGTGGTAGAAGTTGTCTTCAGCGACACCAACATTGCCGAAGTGTCGACGCGCGGCACGCTCGGCGTCGCTGCGGGACATGCCGAGTGCCTGGAGGCGTTCGATCTCCATTTGGAGGTGCGAGCGAATCTCGTCCTCGAAGTCTCGTTGCGAACGGCGGCCGAACATCAGGCGTTCTCCGTTGTGGGATTGGGGTCCATGACTCGGGCAATGGATTCGACGAGTCGATTCCAGCGGCTGGTTTCGATCGTGAGATGTTTTCGACCGAGCGCCGTGAGGGAGTAGAAGCGCGCGCGGCGATTGTTGTCGGACAGGCCCCATGCACCCTTGATCCAGCCGCGCTGTTCGAGGCGCTGGAGGGCAGGGTAGAGGGAGCCATGATCCACGAGGAGGGTGTGCCCCGACCGCGACTGGATGGCGACGACGATGCCGTGGCCATGGTGTGAGCCAAGCGCGAGGACACGCAGGACAAGTAGGTCGAGGGTGCCCTGAAGGAGGGCCTGCGATTCGTCTCTAGTTGACATTCTACCAGAGTATGCGCTCCTTCTGGTAGAATGTCAACTAGAAGGCGACCGGCGCTGAGTTCCAAAGGGCGCTGAGTTCGAATTGTCCGTCGTTCGGGACTTCGCGTCGTTCGGGACTTCGCGCCGTTCGAGTCACTCCCCTTGTGTCGCTATGGCAACGCTTTTACCATCCCTTGTGTCACAAGGGTAAGGGACCTATGGCCGACACCGAAACCGATCTCCTTCGCAGCAGTCTGGATCTGCTGATCCTCAAGACACTCAGCTGGGGCTCGATGCATGGCTACGGCATCAGTGAGTGGATCGAGGGCGCCACGGCGTCGCTGCTCCTCCTCGAGGAAGGGACGCTCTATCCAGCGCTCCACCGCCTCGAGCGCCGCGGCTGGATCGCGAGCGAGTGGGGCGTGTCGGACAACAATCGTCGGGCAAAATTCTATAAGCTCACCACTGCTGGCCGCGCACGCTTTCGCGCCCAGGCGCCGCTCTGGCATCGCCACGCTGAGGCGATCGCCGGGGTGCTGAGGCGGACGTCGGTGGAGCTCGCGTGAGTCCGGCGCCCGGTTGGCGGCGGCTGCTCCGTCTGCGACTCGGAGAGCGCTCCATCGAGCGCGACATCGACGACGAGCTCGCGTTTCATCTCAGCATGCGCGAGGAGAAGCTCAAACAGCTCGGACTACCACCTGAAGCTGCCCGCGCCAGCGCACACGATCGGTTTGGCGATCGGGCTGGCGTTCGTGACGAATGTCTCACCATCGACCGGCAATACGCTCGCGAGGTACGACTCATGGAATGGCTCGAGTCTCTCTTCACCGACTTCCGCTACGCACTTCGCACCTTTCGGCGTATGCCGACGTTCGCTGCCGTCACCATCGTTACGCTAGCTCTGGGTATTGGTGCGACCACGGCGATGTTCACACTCGTGAACAGCATTCTCTTGCGTCCGCTGCCGTATCCGCAGTCCGACCGGATTGTCGGGATCTTTCAATCGTATCCGGAGAAGGGCCTCGATAGTTGGGGTCTCAATCCGATGAACATCGCGATGTACCGCGACCGCTCGACGGACTTCAGCGCATTTGCCGGTTACCGAGGTGGTAGCGTAGCGGTGCAGGATGCCAAGGGGCCGCAGCGCATTCGGATCCTCCGTGTAACGGCGCAGTTCTTCCGCGCCATCGGTGTCGGCCCGGTAATCGGTCGGGAGTTCACCACGGAAGAAGATTCGCCAGGGAAGAACACGGTGATGATTCTCAGCGATGGGATGTGGCGCTCGCGCTTCGGTGGTAATCCCTCTGTGATCGGGAAGACGATCGATATCGATGGACAACCAATACGCGTCGTTGGCGTCATGCCGGCGAGCTTCGAGTTCCCGCGGCCGGGAATCAGCGCGTATCTCCCCGTGGGCTTGGATCCGAACTGGCGGTGGGGGTTTTTCAATGCGGGACTTGCACGGCTGAAGCCTGGTGTCACAGTGGAGCACGCCGAGCGGCAGACGACAGCGATCATGTGGGAGTGGGCGCGGCAGCAGCACGTCGTCAGTGCATCGGTAGATCCCAGCAAGACGCGCATGAAGACGCTCGTTACGCCGCTCCACGAGCAGATCACCGGCAATAGTGCGCGTTCGTTGACAGTTCTGCTCGCGGCAGTGACGCTGATTTTATTAATCGCGATCGCGAATGTCGCAACTTTGTTGTCTGGAAGGGCCGCGGCGCGGCAGCGTGAGATCACGCTGCGCGCCGCGCTCGGGGCGAGCGGAAGGCGAGTGATGCGCCAGCTGCTCACCGAGAGCGTCGCACTCGCCCTGCTCGGCGCGGTCGTGGGTGTCGGACTCGCGATAGTCGCGGTTCGCTTCTTCACGCACTCGAATCTCGCCACGCTACCGCGCATCGACGAAGTCTCCGTCGATGGTCGCGTGCTCGCGTTCACATTAGCGGTATCGCTCGCGAGCGGTCTCCTGTTCGGCCTCCTTCCAGCTATTCACGCCGGCAGGGTTCAGCTCACGTCGGACCTCACAGCGGGACAACGTGAGAGCTCGCATGCCGGCTCGCGGAGAGTCAACAACGCGCTCGTCGTGGTACAGCTGTCTTTGTCCGTGGTGCTCTTGATTGCCGCCGGCCTTGTGCTGAAGAGTTTTCAGCGCCTGACGCAACTTGATTTCGGTTTTCAACCCGACGGTGTGACGTCCATGGCGCTGTGGGTACCGCCGCGAATCGGGAATGACGCGGTCAGACTGAACACATTCGTAAATGCTATACTGCCGCGCGTGCGCGCGATCCCCGGAGTCCAGACCGCGGCGCTCACGACAGGACTGCCGATGAGTCAAAACGGTGACTACGATGGATACCTGATCGACGGCAGACCGGTGCCCTCGAGCGGCAACGAGTCTCAGGCTTATCGGATTGGAGTGAGTCCCGGATACTTCAAGACGATCGGCATTCCGCTGCTCTATGGGCGCGACTTCGCTGCCACGGACGACTCGACGAGTCTGCCGGTCGGCATCGTCGACGTCACCATCGCCAACCGTTACTGGAAGGGCGCCGAGGCGCTCGGCCATCGTATTCGCGCGACGGGCACCCCAACCTGGTTCACGATCATCGGCGTCGTGGGCACGGTCCGCGACGGTGACCCGGCGCTTCCACCGGAGCCGCACCTGTATCAGAGCATCCCACAAACGGGCGATACTCCGTTTTCACTGGTGATTCGGACGAACGGATCGAGCGCGAGTGCGATCGCGGCGGCACGCCGCATTGTCGCCGAAGTCGAGCCGGCGATTCCGCTCGACGACGTGACGTCGTTCTCCAACATTATTGATCAGACGTTCGCGACGCGACGCCTAACGAAGCTCCTGCTCGGCGGCTTCGCGCTGGTCGCGCTGTTGCTGGCGGCGGTAGGCATCTATGGAGTGATGTCGCTCCACGTCGCCAATCGCAGCCGCGAGTTCGGCATCCGACTCGCCATCGGCGCCGATCCGCGCGCGGTGGTCAGGCTCGTGCTCGGCGAGGGCGCTCTCCTCGCCTTGGTGGGCGTCACGCTGGGCGTCGGAGGCGCGCTCGCGGTCACCCGTTTGCTTGGGAGCCTTCTCTACGACGTGAGCCCAACGGATCCGGTCGTACTGCTGGCCTTGCCACTGCTCCTGGCAGGGATCGCGCTCGCGGCGTGTTACCTGCCGGCGCGTCGCGCTGCTCGGAGCGATCCGTTGAGCGTGCTTCGGGCTGACTAGGGGGTTGAGGCTAGCGCTCTGCGTTCTTGCCCCCCAATGCTCGCCTAACCAGATTGGGCCCTCGTTCGAGCCCACGCTGATGTGACGGCAGCCTGACAAAGACGACGTGCGCGAAAGAGATGGAACGCATTGAAGGCGCGACCAAGAGGTCGGATTTCCTTTCCGACTTCCACTTCGAAGAGCGGGTCCGTGCGGTGCTCATCCGCGCAGCGCGATCGCGAGTCTGGCTGATCCTCTTTGGCACTGGGTATTACTGGACGGCACGGCTCAGCCAGGGAGTACTCTTTCAGCGTTCCCAGATCGGCCTTGAGGTGCTCATCTACCTGTGCCTCGCCGTCGTGATGCCTGTGTCGCTCGCCTTGACTGGACCCGGTTTCGTACGCTCGCTCGCAGGGTTGGAGACCTTTTTCTCTCCCCCGATTGCCTTTGCGCGCCTCGTCATGGCCAACCTGACGCCTTTGCTGCTCGTCACACCGGCTGTGTTGCTGTGCGCACTTGGTGCGAAGCGGTGGCGTGCGATATCGAAAGGAGCCGTCGCCGAAGCGGCAACGATCATGGGTACAGTCATCGTCGTGGGCGTCATTGCTGTCACCGCCGGGCCTCAGCTCGCCCGTTTCCCCTGGCTGCTCGTCTTGACGTTCCCCCCTCTCATCTGGGCTGCAGTACGGCTTGGGCCGCTGGGCGCGAGCATTTCATTGTTGTGCATTGCCGCACTCTCGATTGCGGGCGCCTCCCGTCAACTGGGGCCATTCGTCTTGTCGGCGAGCAACGATGTCGTGCTGTCCCTGCAGCTGTACTGGATCGCAATCTCTCTACCCGTCATGCTGCTCGCGGCAGTCATCCGCGAGCGCACCCTGATTGCAAGCGCACTGGAGGATCAGCGGAACCAGCTTTCGCACGTGACGCGGATCGCCACCGCCGGCGAGCTCTCTGTCGCCCTCGCCCACGAGCTGCGCCAGCCGTTGACGGCGATTCTCGCGAACGCGCAAGCGGCCAGGCTCATGCTCGCGCGACAGCCCACGGACCTGCCGATGCTTCGCGCCACACTTTCCGACATCGAGAGCGAGAATCGTCACGCCGCCAGTGTCATCACTCACCTGCGGCTCTTTCTGAGGAATGGAGAGTCGCGCTTCGAGACGCTCGATGTCGAGAAAGTCGTCCGCGACGCGCTCGCATTGAGCAGAAGTGCCCTTGAGCTCGCGGACGTCGAGCTGAACGTGCATTTTGCCGATAGATTGCCCCCCGTGCGAGGCGATGCAGTCAAGCTGTTGCAGGTCATCGTCAACCTCATTGTGAATGGGTGCGACCCAATGAATGGCACGCCGGCGCCGAGCCGGCAGCTTCGCGTCGAGCTGTTTCGGCCCGACGCTCAGCATGTCGAGGTGCTCGTCGCCGATTCGGGAGCCGGCTTGCCTAACGTATCCGCCGAGCGCGTGTTCGAGCCCTTCTACACGACGAAACCAGAAGGGCTGGGGCTTGGCCTCACGGTCGCGCGCACGATCGCGACCTCGCATGGCGGCACGTTATGGGGAGAGAACAATCGGCGAGGCGGCGCCACCTTTCACCTTGTGCTCCCTATCAGCTGACTGCAGCCTGGTTGGAGGCAAGTGGGTACTTCATCAAGAAGGTGAGCATGCGGATCGAGCTCGACGTGAACGGACACCGTCACCACCTCGATATCGGACCATCCCGGACCCTGTTGAGCGTGCTGCGCGACGAGCTCGCGCTCACCGGCACGAAGTACGGATGCGGCGAAGGCCAATGTGGCGCATGCACGGTGCTCCTCGGGGAACATGCCGTTCGCGCCTGCAGCACGCCCGTATCAGCGGCCGCTGGCCATCCGATCATCACCATCGAAGGATTGGAACACGGTGGCCGACTGCACCCCGTGCAGCAGGCGTTCCTCGATGAGGGGGCGATGCAATGCGGCTACTGCACGCCTGGGATGATCATGGCCACCGTCAGCCTGCTGCGCGCGAACCCGTCGCCTAACGAGCAACAGATCATCGCCGGGATGCAAGGCAATGTCTGCCGCTGCGGCACGTACCCTCGCATCGTCGCGGCCGTGCAGCGCGCCGCGTCTGGTCACACCGCGAGCGCGGAGGCGCGACAATGACCACGCGACGGGAATTTCTGGAGCGCTTCGGCGCGGGGCTCGTGGTCACCCTTGTCAGCCGTGACCTCTTCGCTGCAACAACCAGCCACCCGTCAGCAGGCATCAGCAACCAAGGGGAGCAAATCGGCGCATGGCTGCATGTCGCTGGCGATGGACGCGTGACCGTCTACACCGGCAAAGTGGAGTTCGGCCAGGGCATCCGCACCTCGCTCGCGCAGGAGGTTGCCGAGGAGCTCCGCGTTCCGATGTCGTCCATTCAGATGGTCATGGGTGACACGGAGCTCACACCCTTCGACATGGGCACCTTCGGCAGCCTATCCACGCCGCAGATGGGGACGAAGCTGCGAAAGGTGAGCGCGGCCGCGCGCGACCTGCTCATCGGTCTTGCCGCGCAGCAATGGAGAGTCACGCCAACGAGCCTAACGGCAGCCGACGGCCGCGTTCACGATCCGAAGTCGGGACGCACCGTCGCCTACGGTGATCTCACGAAAGGACGCCGACTCGTGGAGAGTGTACGTGACGACGCGGAGCTCACCGACCCGACCAGATGGCGTGTCGCTGGGACATCGGTGCCAAACGTGGAAGGGCGCGAGCTCGTCACGGGACGGCATTCCTACACGTCCGACATCGTGCGTCCGGGCATGCTGGTCGGTAAGGTGGTGCGTCCGATCGCCTACGGATCGAAGCTCGCCGAGTTTGATAGTGGTCCGGCGGCGAAGTTTCGTGGCGTGGTAGTCACGCGGGACGGCGACTTCGCTGGCGTGGTCGCGCCCGATAACGACACGGCGACGCGCGCGCTCGCCGCGGTGCGCGCCGTGTGGACGCCGCCTAACGGACCGCTCCCGGATTCGCGCGATATCTATGCGTACCTCAAGTCGACGCGGCCGAAAGAGAGCGGAGAGCGCGGCGGGGAAGGCGGCCGCGGTGGACCGATCGTCAAGGGCGATGTCGATGCGGCGCTCGCCGCCGCCGCGAAGCGCCTAACGCGTAGCTACACGGTGGCGTACATCGCCCATGTGCCCCTCGAGCCTCGGGCCGCCGTGGCAGAATGGTCACACGATCAGCAGGGTGACAAGCTCACCGTCTGGACTGGCACTCAGCGCCCGTTCGCTGTACGCGACGAGTTGGCTGAAGCGTTCAGCCTTTCCCAGGAACGCGTCCGGGTGATCGTGCCCGACACGGGCTCGGGGTACGGTGGGAAACACACTGGCGAGTGCGCGGTGGAAGCGGCGCGTCTCGCGCGCGCGGCGCGCAAGCCAGTGAAGCTGGTGTGGACGCGCGAGGAGGAGTTCCGCTGGGCGTATTTCAGGCCGGCGGGTGTGATCGACGTCGATGCTGGTGTGCATAACGACGGCACGCTCGTCGCGTGGTCGTTCGACAACTACAACTCCGGCCCGGCGGCGATCGCGCCGTGGTACGAGATTCCCAACCAGCGTGTCACCTACCATCCGAGTGACACCCCGCTGCGTCAGGGATCGTACCGCGGCCTCGCGGCGACAGCGAATCATTTCGCGCGCGAGACGCACATCAACGAGCTCGCCGCCATCCTGACGATGGACGCGCTGGCGTTCCGCCTCAAGAACATCCAGGATGCTCGGCTCCGCGACGTCTTCACGGCGGCTGGCGAGCGCTTCGGGTGGGGCAAGAAAGCACCCACTGGGCACGGATACGGGATGGGTGGTGGGTTCGAGAAGGGAGGGTACTTCGCGACGTTCGCCGAGATCGCTGTCGAGCCGCGCGACGGCGTGCGCGAGCCGCGCGTCGTTCGCGCCGTCACGGCGTTCGACAACGGGCCCACGATCAACCCGGATGGACTCCGAAATCAGATCGTGGGTGCGATGATCCAGGGAATTGGCGGTGCCTTGTTCGAGGCGATCGACTTCGATCACGGTGCGGTGCGGAACGCGCACCTCGCGCAGTACCGGGTGCCCCGTTTCTCCGATGTGCCGAAAATCGAGGTGGTGCTGATGAACCGTAAGGACAAACCGGCGATGGGCGCGGGCGAGGCACCAATCATGGGCATGGCGCCAGCGATCGGCGCCGCGATCTATGACGCAACCGGCATTCGTCCTCGCTCGATGCCGATGGCGCGCGCGGGTCTGCAGGCGGAGGTCGAAGCGCAGCCAAGCCGTTAGGCGGAAGTGCCCCGCTACTCGCCCGCCCAGTGCGGCGCTGTCGTCCAGTGATTGATGTCGAAGAGGGCGTCAGACAACGGCACGTCGACGTGCCAATCGCTGTAGTCCTCCATCTGTGCCGGGCGGCCACCGGAAAAGAGCTCGACGTGCGTCGCGAGCCATCCGTCGCCCACTCGCTCGTATCGCTCGAGACGCACGTCGAACGTTTGGGTCGGCGTCAGCGCCATGATCATCCGCACTAGCAGATCGCGGTCGCGAGCGACCCAGAACTGCGGGCTTGTCGAATCGGCCGCCGACGCGGCGCCGACCACTGCCACGCGCGTTCCATTCCACGAACGCTCATAACCCTTCGTCAGGTCGAATCCCTCACGTTGCAGCTCGGCGGACGTTTGCGCGACCGGCTGGACGTAGACTCCCTCGATGAGCGGAAGAAACTCGTTCCCGCTCGCGCGCTGCGCTGCGAGCGTGCCGTTGCGCATCACCCACATCGAGTCGGCGGTGTAGAGGATACCGTTCCCCTCGCGCGGCGACCCGCGATCGATGCGAAGAACAGTTCGGCCGTTGACCTGGGCCAATGACTCATACCATTGCTCGACACGGGGCTCGCCCGACGGTGGGTAGATCGTCGTGCGCTGCCGGAATGTCAGCGTGTGATACCACGACTTCGCGTATGCCGCGTGCATGGCCGCAAGCGTTCTTTCGCCAACGGTCACTGACGGTGCAACGCCTCCCCCGGAGTGACAGCCCGCTGCGCCGAACGCGAGAACCAACCCCAACCAACGACTAGCGAGACGGGTTTGCATGGTCTGCTCGGATCGTGTGGATTCGCGAAATCGCCTCGCGACAGGTCGCCCACGCAGAAGCCTACACCCTTGCTACTGCTCCGGGAAGCGTTAGGCGGTTCTGGCGTGCCGGCATCTCAGGCGCCATCATCTACTGATCAGTACCAGCATCCAACGCCCGAGATAGGAAAATGACCTTCGTCCGCCCTCCCGTGGCCGTACTCGTCGTTGCCGGCGCATATCTCGCCGTCGGCATCGGCGGCTTCGTCGCGCACTTCCACGATCTGCTAACGACACCTTCGGAGGGCGTCTGGATCGAGCTCACCGAGTTCGTCGCGGTCGTCGCCGCAGTTTTCCTGCTCCGAGGCCGGAACTGGGCGCGCTGGCTGGCGGTCGCCTGGATCACCTTTCATGTGGTCCTCAGCGCGTTCGGCAACATCCGCGAGCTCTCGATGCACGCGGCTCTGACCATGCTGATCGTCTGGCTCCTGTTTCGGCAGGGCACGGCCCGCTGGTTCCAACCTATGCGCGCCGAGCCGGTCGCTGGGCGTTGAGCGTTGGGCGTTGAGGCGCCACGCCAACCGACCGTGCCATTCGCGTGTCTCATCTCTCAGCCGCGCCCAACCGCCAACGCTCAGCGCTCAACGCTCAACGCTCAACGCGATGTTCGATTCCTTCCTGCAGGACCTGACCTACGCGCTTCGCGGCCTTCGCGCCAAGCCTGGCTTCACCACCGCCATCGTCCTGACGCTCGCACTCGGGATCGGTGCCAACGCGGCGATGTTTTCGCTCGTCGATCGGCTGCTCTTTCGGCCGCCGCCGCTCATGCAGAACCCGGAGTCCGTTCACCGGATCTATGGCTTCCAGACGTACCGTGGAAAGGAGCGGGCGTCTCTTGGCGGTCAGTACGCGCGTTACGTCGACATCTCGAAGTGGACGACGTCGTTCGATCGCACTGCTGGCTTCACCGAACGTGACCTCGCGGTCGGTGTCGGCGACGCCGCGCGTGAGATGCCGATTGGTGTCGTGAGCGCGACCTTCTTCGGCTTCTTCGACGCACCACCTGCACTCGGGCGCTACTTCATTCCGAGCGAAGACACGCCGCCGAGTGGCGCACATGTGGCCGTCGCGAGCTATGCGCGCTGGCAGACCGAGTACGGCGGCCGAAAGGACATCCTCGGCACGAAGGTCCAGATCGGGTCGGATGTCTTCGTGATCATCGGCGTGTCGCCGGCGGGCTTGGTTGGCCTGTGGCCCTCTCGTCCGCCCGCGTACTTCCTGCCGATCACGACCTACGGCGCAACGATGGGGCGTAACGGCATCCTGGAAAAAAGTCAGAGTTGGTGGACGACGTACCACTGGGGCTGGATGGAAATGATCGCCCGAACGAAGCCTGGTGTGAGCGACACCAGAGCCAACGCGGACTTGACCCAGGCCTTCATACAGAGCCTCGAGGCGGAACGCGCGACGTCCAAGAACAGTCCACCGGTCAAGACGCTGCGACCACGGGCGGAAGTCGGCTCCATTCTGAGCGAGCGCGGACCGCAGGCGTCCGGTTTCGCCAAAGTCGCGACGTGGCTCGTTGGCGTCGCGGTGATCGTACTGCTCATCGCGTGCGCCAATGTCGCCAACCTGCTTTTCGCGCGCGCGCTGCGGCGCCGCCGGGAGATCGCGGTCCGATTGGCGTTAGGCGTGAGCCAGGCGCGTTTACTTTCGCAATTGCTCACGGAGAGCGTGCTCCTCGCGCTCGCGGGGGGTGTCGCCGGGCTGCTGGTCGCCCAGTTTAGCGGCATTGGGCTCACCATGGCCTTTCTCCCCGACACCGCGACGCTCTCGGTGCTGCGCGATGAGCGCACACTGCTCTTCGCGGGCGGTGCGGCGCTACTGGCGGGACTGCTCACTGGCCTCGCGCCCATCATGCAGGCGAGCCGCGCCGATCTCACCGGCGACCTCAAGTCCGGCGCGCGGGAAGGGATGTACCAGCGGTCGCGGCTGCGGGTGACGTTGCTCCTCATGCAGGGCGCGCTGTCGGTGATTCTCCTCGTCGGCGCCGGGTTGTTCGTCCGCAGTCTCAACCACGTGCGCAGCGTCCGACTCGGCTTCGACGCGGATCCCGTGCTCGTCGTGGAGATGAATATGCGGGGCGTACAACTCGACAGCGCTCAGCAGGTGGATCTGCGGCGGCGCCTCGTCGAACGGGCGGTGGCGACGCCTAACGTCCAGAGCGCGACGCTGCGAATCGGGATTCCCTTCTGGAGCACCTGGAGTCAGCAGCTCACCATCGCCGGCATCGACACGGTGGCGCGACTCGGCCGCTTCGATCTCTCGGCGGTCTCGCCGGATTATTTCGCGACGATGGGAACGCGCATCCTCCGCGGGCGGGGCATTCTGCCGACGGACCTCGAGCACGCGCCGCTCGTGATGGTCGTGAGCCAGGGGATGGCAAAGACGATCTGGCCTAACGAGGACGCGATCGGCAAGTGTGTACGCATGGGCGCCGACACCAATCCCTGCCGCTATGTCGTCGGCATCGCCGAGGACATCAAGTCTCATCAGTTGAGCAACGAGCCGGACATGTACTACTACATGCCGGCGACGCAGTTCAATCCGAACCAGACGGGTCTCTTCGTCCGCGTTCGCGGCGATGCGGCGCAGTACGCGGACGCGGTGCGCCGCTCGCTGCAGCGTGAGATGCCGGGCGCGTCGTACATCACGATTACTCCGCTCTCCAAGATCCTCGGCGATCAGACGCGCTCCTGGCGCCTCGGTGCCTCGATGTTCTCGGCATTCGGGTTGCTGGCGCTTCTGCTGGCCGCGATCGGATTGTACAGCGTCATCGCGTACAACGTCGCCCAGCGGACGCACGAGCTCGGGGTGCGCATGGCGTTAGGTGCGCAGGCGGGAGATGTGATCCGGCTCGTCGTGCGCGAAGGGATCGGTTTCGGGATCGCCGGTGTGGTGATTGGCGGTGGTATTGCCTTCGGTGCGGGCCGTTGGCTGGCGCCTTTGCTCTTCGAGGAGTCGCCACGCGATCCGGTGGTGTTCGTGACGGTCGCGCTGGCGCTATTGGTCGTCGCCTTCGCGGCGAGCTGGCTACCGGCGCTCAGGGCGTCGCGGGTAGAGCCAACGCGGGCTCTCAGGTACGAATAGAAAAGAGCCTCGGCGGACAACGCGGTAGCGCTCATCGCGCATCGGATGTGCAAGATGGACGGACGTAGACGTCTCATGAATATGCGACTCCTCATATTCTCCTTCTTGGTGACGCTGTCGCGGCCGCTTGACGCTCAGAAGGTTTCGAAACCGCTGTCGGCTGCCGAGTCGACGACCTATCTGCAACTGCGCGACCGGGTTCTCACCGGAGACACAGCCGCTGATTTCACGGCGCTGCGGCTACTGTACGCGCGCCTGCCCGACGAAGGGAAGCCGTCGCCATCGGCGGTCTTCGATCGAGCTCGTGCCGCACCCGACTCTCTCGCCGCCCGCGCGATCCTCGATTCTCTTGTCTCCGCATACGTCGGACACGTGCGTGCCCAGCGCGATGTCGGCAAGATCTACGAGTTGCGAGGCGACAGCACATGCGCACGTCGTCAGGCAGCTATCGTTAGGGCCTTCGTGCGGTCGATTGCCAATACGGATGGCCTGACGCCAGAGACGGCGATGCTCGTGACGAACATCGCGGAGGAGTACGCTGTCATGGAATCGCGCGGCGTGAAGGTTACCATGCAAGCGCTGCTGCGTGGGTCGACATCGCGCGGTGAGGAGTCGTTCGATCTGCTGACAGGTGCCGACTCGTCAGGCAAGAGCATCGAGTTGTACTTTCGGCTGAATTGGTGGTGAGCCCGGTTTGCAACCGTCGATCGGGACCACGTCCAACCCTCGCTCGGGGTCGGAAGGGCCAGAACGCCTGAGAAGCATCCGGGGATCAGTTCCCAAAGATTCGCGGAGGCGCGTGAAGGAAATGTCGTCAGCCGTGGTCCATTGCCTTTGCTGTGACGGGCACGCCCGAGGAAATTGCCGCGTGCAAGGCATCGCACACCGGGAGGTTTCTGAAGACGCACTTGCGTAGTTAGGCGGGTTGCGGCCGCGCATGTCGCGGCTCGTAAACACCCAGCTTTCCACCACCCGGCAAGACCACGCGCGTCAACATCCCCCACGACGCCTGCTCGATCGGATCCGTGGCAATCTTGCGGTCGCGCATCGCGGAGACGAACGCCCGGACATCGTCGCACATCAGGTAGAACTCGTGACGGTCGTTCTCATCGGCTGGGTGGACGGCAATCTCGGACGGTGGAAGTCCGAATATGAGCCACCCTCGTCCGATATCGACGTGCGTCAATTCGAGCACATCGCGGAGGAACGCTCGGTCCGCGTCGGGATTCCGACTGTAGATGATGACGTGGCCGCCAGTGAGCATAAGCCCTCCCAGTATGTCTGTCGACGTTTCCGATCACGGACCACCGATCACCGGCATGTCCGAATCCTTCAATCTCTGCATCGGCCTGCGGCATACGCTAGAGTATGGCCAATCACATCAGGCATCCGCGCGTCGTCATTCTGCTGCTCGCTCTTCTCGTCTCCTCCACGCTCCGCGCCCAGCAACCGTTCGACTCCTCTAAATGGGATGTCCAGGCGGCCGAATGGCGTGTCGAGCCGGATCGCGGCCGCAGCGCGCTGTTGCTCCGCGACGGCGCGGCGTGGCTCAAGGGGAGCCACTTCCAGAATGGCGTCATTGAATTCGATATCAAATTCAGCGATACGGGCGGGTTCCCCGGCATCGCGTTTCGTGCTGCAACGCATTCCGACTTCGAGCTGTTCTACCTACGCCAGGCGCTGAGCGGCGGACCGCACGCGACGCAATACACGCCGGTGCTCCATGGCCTCTTTGCGTGGCAGATCTACGCTGGTCCGGCGTGGGAAGGTACGGCGCACTGGACGTATGACCGCTGGATGCACGTCAAACTGATCGTGCGCGACTCGCGCGCCGAGCTGTTCGTGGACGGCGACAGCGCCGTGCAGATCGTTAGGCAACTCCGCGGACCAAAGGGTGCAGGTGAGATCGGCTTCATCTCGGGGAATGGAGCGCGCTTCGCCAACGTCAGCGTGCAGGCTGATGCAGCGGCCATGCCGGACATCACGCTCATGGCATCTGACGTACGCGACTCGACCCCGGCCACGATCGTCCGCTCGTGGCGCGTGTCGTCACCGTTCCCTGAGTCAACACTCGTGAGGCTCACGCAGCTCACAACGGTACCGGGCACCTCGACGTGGCACATGCTCGGCGTCGAGGAGAAGGGTATCGTGAACCTGGCGCGCATCGCCGGTATCGGCGACGGCCGCAACACCGTCGTTGCAGCGCTCACGTTGATGGCCGACGCCGAACGGATCGTGCGCGTTCGCTTCGGTTACAGCGACCGCGTCCGCGTCTTCCTCAATGGGCGGCTGCTCTACTCGGGCAATGCCGGCTTCGGCACCCGCGACCCTGAGTTCCTCGGGATCGTCGGTCTGTTCGACGAGCTGGCATTGCCACTGAGACAAGGGCGGAATGAATTGTGGTTCGCGGTGAGCGAGACGTTCGGAGGATGGGCGGTCACCGCCGATCTCCCCGACCGCCACGGCATCACCGTCAATCCCTAGTCGATGATTCCGCGCGACGCTCGGCGTGTAGCCGAGAGGGTGTCACGCCGGCAAGGTCCTGAACCTCACGAATGAGATGCGGCTGGTCCGCGTAGCCGTGACGAAACGCCAGCGCAGCCCACTCGGGGCGCGGCGCGCGGTCCGCGGAGCGCAGCAGCGCATGCAAGCGCTGAATGCGCGCAAAGTGGCGCGGCGAGATCCCGGTCTCGTCCATCACCAGACGTCTCAGGTGCCGATCGCTCACGCCTAACTGCGTGGCCAGCTCCGCGACGCGCGGCCGGCCAGTTCCGCGCCGCAGGGACTCCATGCCGTCCAGGAGCAGCGTCGTGTTGTGCTGGTGCGAGGCAACGCGGCGTGCGCGGAGGAAGTCGAGCAGCACCAGTAGTGCGTCGGTGGACGTTGTCGTGCGCCACAACCGCGCCTCGAGTGCCGCGGCGAGATCGGGTCGCACGTCTGCATAGAGCGGCTCATCATCTACATGCTGCGAAGGCGCGACGCCGATGAGCGTCCGGCACCACTCCAGCTTGATTCGCACCGACTCCATGCGGTGGCCGAGCGGCGGAGTGAAGGCGTGCGGCCGGCTCACCGGGCCGATGATTCGAAGTCGTGCGGCATCGGCGGAGCCATCGGTCGCGCGCGCGCCCACGAAGCAGAGGCTCACCGCGGCGTCAGGCACCACTCGGTGCGTGACCACGTGCACGTCCGATGCCTGATGAATCCAGATGGCCTCGACGGCATCGGCGAGGTCGGGCGGCGGGGTGAATTCCTGGTATCCGCCGACGTGGTACGACGCGGTGTCCGCCGGTGCGCTAGGCATGTTTTCGCATCACTCCGCGGCTAGAGAACCCGCAGTGCAGCGGATCGTCGTGCGAATCCTTCGCCGGTGAAAGCTCGCCAGCTGCCGCTCGGGTCAACGTGGCGCGACGAAACATTGACAGTTCGCTGACAGCCGCAGTTGCAACGACGAGCAACGAGAGTAGCTTGCGAGCCACCTTCTGCTCCCTATGTCTGAATCCACCACCGATCGAGCCGCGCTGCAGCATTTTCTTCCAGTCGAGATACTCGGCGAGATAAACACTCTCACGCCCATCCGACAGGGCCTTTCCGGCGCCGGCGTGTACGCCGTGACGACCGACATCGGAGAGTACGTGCTCCGTCTCCAGGGCCAGCGCATGGGCGACAGCTTTTGGAAGCAGCACATCCTCATCCTGAGTCGCGCGGCGGAGATGGAAGTTGCGCCACGCGTTGTTCACGTCGACGAGGAGGCGCGGGCGATCGTATCGACGCGGATCCGAGGCGTACCGCTTCCGTCGGTACTGGCTGATCCGGCGGTGAGAGAGAACGCGATCGGGGATGTCGTCGCGCGCCTGCGCGCATTGCACACGATCGAGCCATCGGGCATTGCGGAGCGGAATGCCGCTGAGTTCGCGCGCGCCATCTGGGAAATGCAACGCCAGCGCGAGGGCTTTCCGCCGTGGGCCGCGGACCTGCGATCAGCGTTTGATGAACTCGAGGCGCTGCTGGCGCGCGACACGCGGCGGGTCGTGAGTCATAACGACGTCAATCCGGGCAATGTCCTGTGGGACGGCACGCGTACCTGGCTCGTGGACTGGGAGGTGGCGGGGCTCGGGCATCCGTATTACGACCTTGCCGCGTTTGTCACCTTTCTCGGCCTCGATGCCGACCGCGCCAATGCGCTCCTCAGCCTTCAGGAAGAGTCTCCGCTCGACGAGGAGTCGTTCGCCACGCTTGCCGCCCTGCGGCAGCTCGTCGCGCTCGCCGTCGGTAATGTGTTCCTCAGCCTGACGCAGGATCTCAACACGACTATCCCGCCGACGCGCGAGGAAGCGCCGACGCTTGCCGAAGTTCGTGCGGGGATGCGCAGCGGCGCCGTCGATCTTCAGAGCAAGCGAGGTCAGGTCATGCTCGGACTCGCGTTCCTGCGGATTGCCACCGAGTGGCGGGCGCGCTAGCGGCTACGAACACGCGTCAACGATCAGAGCGAATAAAACCAAGTGGCCTATCGGCTTTGTCGCGTAAGCCATCGACTCTCGGGTGTTTCTTGATGGAGTCGACGAAGCGATAAAACTTCGGGTGTGGACCAAAATGAAGTAGCACGCCGACTTCGAATATGGTGGCGCGGAGATAGCCGATGAGCTGGGGTATGGGCAGCCTCGCACATTCCACCGCCGCCGAAATAGTTGAACACGGTGAAGAATCCGGCGACGATGGATTGCACTCGTTCGGCCTCGAGAAGTTCGCCGAGCATGCGCTAGACTGACCTGGATTAAGTGGATTCCCAGGATCATTCCAGCCCCGTTAGACGCGTATCCCTGCGCGCCGGACGCCACGGACGCCCCAGGGTTCTAGGACGCGAATCGCGCGAATCTAAAGCGAATCCAACCGAGTGGCGTAACGGGCTCCGTCGAGCGAGTTCTTTTATTACAACTTTACGTTTTCATTTGTCGACAAAATCCCGCGGCGGCCGCGGGGATCCCGATCCGGAGATGATACGAATCCTTAGTGGCAGGCGCGATGCGGCCGTCGCGCGCACGGTTGGATTCGCCCCACATTCGCGGAATTCGCGTCCCAACAGCTGTCCAAGCCGGCACGGCGCGACTCGAAAAAAGCTCTCCAAGCCGGCACGGCGCGATTCCCGAACTAAGGCTTCTCCGCCCGCAGACAACGCGCTTCGACATCCGCCACCCACGCCGGAATAATGGACGTCGGCGCCGACGCCTGGAGCGTTGTGCCGGCAGGGCCCTGGACGCGCATCGGAATTCCGAAAAGCGTGATCATCTCGGTGAATCCCGGCGAGCTGTGGACTCGGCGCCAATAATCGGGCGGCAGCAAATCCACGAACGGCTTGTTCGATTCACGAAGTCGCGAAGGCACCTCGTCGACGGCCACCCAGACGTCATTGTGATATGCGGGGGAATCCATTCGCAGGCGCCTCGTTCGGATGCCTGCGATCGTCTGCGTATCGGCGGTGAGTGTCGTCACCACACCCGGCGGCGGTTCGGTGCTGGCGCGCATCGCTTTCGTCGAGTCCAGCCACTGCCTCAGCCACTTCTGCTGTTGAGCGAGGGTCACGACCACGAGCTTGTGCCCCTCGGTGACCACGCAGCTCCGCGATGGCGACATCCAGCTGGACTCGGTGAGGACTCGTGTGAAGATGGTGCTGTCACGGACGACGAAAGTCGCCTGAAAATCGTCTGTCGGCGACGTCAACGCGAAGGTCCGCGCCGATTGCGCCCCGGCGCTCACGGTTGTTCCACAACAGAAAAGGATGCTAATCAGCCTCATTTGCGCCTGATGAAGTGCCCTGAGGTTTCAGGGTGCGTCAGTGGTCATCCTCCGCCTTACGAGGTCCGTTCGCCTCTCCGGGCAGGTGTGAATCCTCTTCTCGCCGAAGCGGCGCGGGCGGTATTGGATCGGCTGCTGCGCACCACTCCGCGACTTCCGAGTCCATGCAGTTTTCCTCCCACCGGCCCGGCACTGGTGTGAGGCGCCGTCGATCACCCTCACGGGACTCGAAGAGAAGCCATGGCTGGCGCCGTTCGGCCGGAACATTAGAGAGTGTTTCACGCAGCCGGGCTAGCGAAGGAGAAACATCTCGCGGCTCGACATGATAGACGCTCCACACCGTTCCCGCTGAATCAGTGAATTCTCGATATTGTCGCATGATCTCTTGCCTTTGATCAGGGATCCACGTGCATGATGGCCATCATGCCCGCGCCCAGGTGCTCGGCGATGTGACAGTGCAGCATCCAGTCACCGGGATTGGACGCATCGATGAGCAAGTCCACCGTCGAGCCAACCGGAATCAGAGCGGTATCCTTCCAGACCAGATTGCGTGTCGGAATACCGTCTCTCGCGATGACCAGCATCCGCTGACCGTGCAGGTGAATCGGATGCTGCATCGGATGAAAGGATTTCGGGTCGTTGAAGAGGCGAAGCTTCACGACCGAGCCGCGCGCGACGTGCCAGTCGATGTCCATGTTTTCCTTGCCGGTCGCGTTGTCGCGGAAGATCCAGCGCACTTGCTTGCTCGTCGACAGCCAATTCATGTCGGGCATCCCATCGATCCATTCCACGGGGGCATAATACGCCGTGTCGATGGTCATGAATTGCACGGTGGCCAGCGGCAGCCCTGTCGTCTGCAAGGTGAGGGTGAGCTGTTTGTCCGGCGCCCTGTCGAAGTACTGGCGATAGCGATCGATCTCGCTCGTCACCGCATGGTTTGCCCGCAGGATGGCGAAGGCATGGCCGTAGTCGGCGGTGGCCGGCGCCGCATCGACGGTGACCAAGCCTAACGTATCGAGCTGTGGCTCGAACTCGCCCTTGTAGTGATTGATTGCCTGTACCCCGTTGACGATCGCGTAACGTCCCGGGTGAGCAAAGCGGACGTCGATCACGTACCGCTCGGCGGGCGCGAGGACGACGCTCGGCACCAACACCTCGCGCTCGAAGCGACTCTGATCCGACGCGACGACTTTGATCGGCGCCCCGCTGAATGAGAGGTTGTACGTGCGCGAGCTCGCGGTGTTGGTGAGATAGAATCGCGCGACCTCGCCCTTCTTGACACGCACGGCGTAGCTTGGCTCGCCGTTCACCAACAGCACGTTGCCGACGCGTCCCATGAGCGCGAAATCGGGCCCCTCGCCGCCGAACGGCACCAGCGTGTCACCATTGATGAGCAAGTCATCGAGCATCATCACGTGCTCGCTATTCGCCGGCGCGTAATAGTCGGCGATCGGTGAGTCCACGATCATGTTGCCGAACAAGCCCATCGACTGCTGGACGTCCTCGCGAACATGGGGGTGGTACCAATAGAGCCCCGCATCGGGAAAGTGAACTGTGTAGACGAACGTGCCGCCGCGGCGGACGGGCTCCTGCGTCACCCCTGGTGCTCCGTCGCTCCGATTGTCGAGACGCACGCCGTGCCAGTGAACGGCGCTGGGCAAATCGATGTCGTTGTGAAAGCGGACGACGATCGTTGCATTCTGGGGCACGCGAATGAGGGGACCGGGCACCTCGCCATTGTACCCGTACATCGCAAAGGAATGTCCCTTGATCGTACGCCTGACGAGCCGCGCCGTGAGATCGAGGGTGTCACCACTCCGGAGGCGCACGACTTCGCTCGGCTTTGCGGGCGGCAGCCGTTCCGGATCGATGCCCGCTCCAGGGAGGAACGTGCCCCCGCCCGGTACAAGACCGACCAGGCCGGGAATCATCGGCATTCCCTGCGGCATCGGGATCGGCATCCCCGCCGAGTCATGCTTCATCCCTGGCATGTGATGCATGCCATTCATCGGGTCCTGCGCCGACGCTACGAATGGCGAGCCTAACGATAAAGCGAGGAGCACGCAACGCGGCTTCATCCGGTGATTCCTCGGAACATCGGATGGTTCAGGAACGACTGCAGCCAGCCGCTTGGCGAGGTGCCGTGAAGCACCGTCGGCCCCACATGTGCTTTCGGCGCGGAGTCCGACTCGGCGGTGATCACGAGCAGGAATTTGTCGAGATTGACGTGTCCAACGGTGCTCGTGCCATTCCGGATCGTGCCGAGCCGGTCCCAATGCTGGAGATCCGGCGTTGCTGCCCAGGCGACGTACGCTTTGTAAGCGCCAAGCGCCGACGGTTCGGGCAGATTGGCCGCCGTGACCTTCACGTCGTACTGCGCGTGCCCGTCCGCGGTGACGGCGATGCCGAACGGTGATTCAGCAAACACTAAACGAGCTGCTCCCGTGACCATGGGCGCTTTCGGTGTCGCGAAGAGCGGAATATCGTACGGTCCCGCCGCCAACAGCAGCGGGACCGCGAAAGCAGCGAGCGTGTGCCTAACCCTCATACCGTTCACCGATCACCATTCACCGTCCCTCACCGGTCACTCGTCGTGGCGTGCGTGTTCATGGCTCCATCCGGGCCATGATCCCAATCCTGCACGCTCGAGATGTTCGGCATGCCGACGTCATGCCCATTCCAGCCCTTGAAGCCGTCGACGCGGAAGAGCCAGAGTCCCGTGCGCATGTCGGATAGGACGACCAGGCCGTCATAATTCCGCACGTCGACACCGAACGCGCCCTGCTCGACGCTCGTCGTGCTCTGCCACCCGTTATCGGGCGTGCCGCCGAAGCCGTGCTCGTGCTCGCACTCGCAGGTGTACCAGTGGCCAACGGTGTGCGGGTGCTTGGGGTCTTTGAGATCGAAGACCTGCAAGCCGTCCTCGTAGGCGGAGACGAACACGTACGGCCAGCGCACCTCGTGGTTGTGCGACAGGTCGTGCCAGTCGGCGGTCCACGCGCTGATTGGAATGTCGATGTTCTGTGTCTTTCCAGTCTGGCCCGGCTCCAGGTCCCAGACGCGCAGCGGCGTGTACTGGTACTCCGTCTCCGTCACCGCATAACGACCGTCTGGCGACGGTGTGAAGGTGTGCGCGATGTCCATCCCGAGGCTCGTGATCGTGAACAGCTGCCGCGGCGCATCGGGGTGGGTCACGTCCCACACCGAATACCCGCCGAGACCGGCGCCGTAGAACTTGTCCTGATGCGTGGCGGGATCGTAACCGACGTAGAAGTCGTGATAGCCGCCGGCGCCGATCTGCTTGTACGGGGTGGGATTCGGTACCTCGCCGACGAGCCACGTGGTCGGGTCGGCGCCGCTCACGACTTTAGCAAGATCATACACCAGCGCCTTCTGTGCATTCACCGTCGCGAAGTACAGCGCACGACCGTCGGAATGTTTGTAGGCGAAAGTGTTGTGGAACCCGCCAGGTGCCTGCGGATATCGAATGCGTGCGACGACCTTCACCTTCGACGCGTCGGGAAGTCCCGTGACGTCGAAGATCACGGCGCCAAGATCGGCATCGGGACTCCCCTGCATGAACTGATACGATTGGGCGTAGTAGTACTTGTTGCCGATCTTGAAGTACTTCCCGTCCATCGCCCCGATGCCCCGATGGAGCTCCGGGTTCTCGATCGTCCAGTCGTAGACTTTCTTCGGATTGGCAAGATCGCGGACATCGTAGATCTGCACGTCGAAGTTGACGAACCCGCAGAGATAGACGTAGGGCCGGGACGGGTCCTGTTCCATCTCGATGTCCGCCGCCTTCCATGGTCCTGGATGCGCCACGACGTGGCTCAACATGTGCACTTTGTCGTTGCCGCCATGCTTCTGCTCGGGCGGGACTGCCGAGCCTGGGTCCTGGGCGCGGGCGGCAGTGCTCAGAACGAGCGCTGCCAAGGTTACGATCTGACGACGCATCTGTGCCTCGGTGATGTCGAAGGAGGATCGCTCGGACGTCTGCGTGCATCGCAATGACGCCAGACAAAACATGGGCCACAGGGCGCCGAAGCGCGAGCCCGCGAAGGCTCGAGCGCCCCCAGCCACATGCTTCAGGTGCTCAAGGCCAAAGAGAATATCGAAGGCTTCTTCCACCCGAGTTGATGGTGATGAGCGTCCTGAAGCGCGCTTCCCCCTGGTATGGCAGAAACATCGGCTCGGTGAGCTCCGATGGATCTCCACCGTTAGGCATCGCGAGACAGCGCCGCAACGCCGTGAGCATCGGCTCCAAGTCGCGCAGCAGAGCGTGGACTTCGGCGCTGGCGCACGTTTGCTCGGCGTCGATCGTGCTGCCGGGTTGCTGCGCAATGCGCGGACTCGTCGCGCCACGCTGGAGCGCGTCGAGCGCCACAGATCGGTCGCCCCGCGCGGCGGCGAGCCATGCGAGGCCGCGCCACCGCTGCCGCTTCCACTCCGGCGCACTCGCGGGAAATGATTCGAGGCGAACGACGATCGCATAGGCGGAGTCGACAAGCGCCCGAACACGCGCCGAGTCGCGCCGGCTCATGAACAGCTTTGCCTTTTCCGTGAAAACGGCGACGCTGTCCGCCGCCGAGGCGGCGCCGTACGCGTCGGGCGACGCGCTCGCCAATTCCCGCTTCAGTGACTCGTCGGCGCGGCGCACCAGAGAGAGCATTGGTCCGGCTCGCACGACGCCGCCTCGCGCGCGGTACTCGCGCACCGACGCCGCAACGCGGGCGCTGTCACCGAGCGCCGCCGCCAACCAACCCGAGGCTCGAAGCATGCCGAGATCCCCCGGATCGAGGGCGCGTCGAGCGGTGAGGATGGTGCGTGCGTCAGCGTAGCGGTGCAGCGCGAGAGCGACATCGAACGCATTCGTGAGGATCGGTTCAGACCGCGGTGCGAGTGGCAGGGCACGCGTCACGGCGTCCCATGCCGCGGCGGAGTCACCGAAGAGCTGGTGCGTGTGCCCGAGTAGCGCGAGCAGCTCCGCGCTGGAGGGGTTCTCGCGCACCGCGCGTTCGATCACGGGAAGAGCTGCCGCGGGACGATCGTGGGCGAGCTCCACGGTCGACAGTACATTCACGGCCTTGAACTCCCCGGGGTCGAGCGCGAGCGCACGGCGTGCGAGAACGGCCGCCGAGTCGTAGAGCGCAAGCGATGCGGCGCTGCGCGCCATCTCGACCAGCAGGTCGGCCGCCTGGGCGAAGCCGTCGGCATACGTCGGGTCGAGACGGTACGCGCGCTCGAACTCGCGCAGGGCCTGCTCCATGGCGAGCTCCGGTCTGTCCGTGCTCAGTCCCCAGACCCGCAAGCCGCGATCGACGGCCGCGTACGCCGCCGTGTCGCGCGTAGCGGGCCGGGCGAGTCGTGCTTTGTCGGCGCTGCCTAACGCGATGTCGAGCGCCTCGGCGACGCGCGTTGCGATCGTCGCCTGAATCGAGAATGGATCGGCCGGGGAAACGACCTCCGGCTCCCCGGCCCATGACGTCGTTCCGTCGGCGACGCGCACGAGTACGGGACTGACCTGCACGTGAGGCTCGCCTGAGGCGCCCCGCGTCCATTGCAGCGAGGCCCGCAGGACATACTCGGCGCCTAACAACTTGCCCGTCTTTTGGGGATGCGCCGCGGCGTCAGCCACCGATTGCACGCTTCTCGAGTCGATGACGCGGAGGCCACCCAATCGCGCGAGCTTGCCGGCGATCGCGTCACTGAGGCCCCTCGCGAAGCTTGTATCGGGCGCCGAGCCTTCGCTCTCGAATGGCAGGATGGCGACGAGCGGCGGCGCCTTTGCGGGGGCGACACGCGTTGCGAGCGCACGCCAGGTGAGTGCCCCGGTCACACCGAGCGCTATCAACAACAGCGTCGATGCGAGAACGAGAGAGCTCGAGCGCACCGCTCGCCAGCGTTTCCGCGCCAGCAACTTCGCGCTGGCGTCTTCGAGTACCTCCATCAGTTCGGACACTTCCTGCGGGCGGCTCGCCGGGTCCTTCTCGAGACAGCGCATCACCAGCCTGACGAGCGAGGACGGCACGTCACTGGCAACGATGCTCGGCCGAAGCGGCGGCGGCATCTCGCTGACATGCGCGGCGACGAACTCACGCGCATTCGCGCTCTCAGCGAATGGATGACGACCAACGAGCAGCTCATAGGCCACGACACCCCACGCGTAGATGTCGGCGCGTTGGTCCACGCGCATCGTGGTATCAGCCTGTTCCGGCGCCATGTAGGCGGGAGTTCCAACGAGGGTACTGAGCCTCGTTATGGGCGCGAACGCATCGCTACTCGTGAAGCCGTTGGGCCGCGGATCCTTCTGAGAATCGAAGAGTGCTTTGGCAATACCGAAGTCGGCAATCACGGCATGCTCGCCGCTCAGCAGAATGTTCTCCGGCTTGATGTCGCGGTGAACGACGCCCTGCGCGTGGGCATAGCTCAGGGCATCGGCGACGTCGCGAAGCACTCGCAGTGCTTCGGCAAGCGACAGTGTGTCGTGCGCATCGAGCCGCGAACGCAACGACTCGCCGTCGACATACGGCATGACGTAGTACGGCCGGCCCGCCAGCGCGTCCGCTTCGGGACCAAAGACGCCGGAGTCGAGTAGAGCGAGCACGTGAGGATGTTGCAACCGCGCTGTGAGGCGAATCTCCTGCACGAACCGCTGCGCGCCGACGCGAGCCGTGAGCGCTTCGTTCAGTACTTTGACGGCGACGAGCCGGTCATGCTTCGTATCGCGAGCGAGATAGACCGTCGCCATGCCGCCGCGGCCGAGCCGGCGTTGCGGTGCATAGCGCTCGCCGAAGGCGTTAGGCAGCGACTCCATCCCCGCGGCCGCCTGGTCAGAATGCGGCCCATACTCCATGGGCTGCGTCGTCGCCGACGCAATGTCCAGAGCTCCTGGGACTTGCCCCAAGCGACGACGCTGCTCCGCCGGATCCAGGATCACGTACTCCTCGCGCTCATCATTTTGCGTTGGAGCCCAACATGCAATCGGTCGCGAAATGCCGCAACGGGCTGTTACTTCGAGCTCACCCTCGGCAGGAACGCTCACATGCAAACGCCGTCTCCGCGCTACCTGCTCGTGATCGCGGTCTGCTGCCGGTTGGTGCGCGGTGTCTCGACGCGCAACTGGCAGCCAACCGGCCAGTGCCGGCGCCAGCATGCTAGCAAGTGAGCCTGTAATGCATGCAGCCTTGCTACTGCGACCGGCAAGTCGTACGTTCCTGTCTTGCGGCAGCCACCCAGATGGCTGGCGCCGTAGAGCCATTCAACCCATCGAGATCTTGCCCTCGCGAGCGAAAGCCGCCGACAATCTGGCCTTCGACAGGCGGCGACAGACGGAGCAGCGCGGTTCTTCCGCGGCGGACGGAGCTCTCGCCCGTCGCGCCTCCGATGCAAAGCGTCCCGCGGAAGAGCAGCAGACCGCTGACCGGATCACGACAGTGCGCGGCGAAGGATCGCGAAAGCGGAGAGCGACTCGCGACGGCCGGGAGCCACTTGTCGTGTACATGCGGCCGGAGTCCATCAAGGCTCTTAAAATCGCGGCGCTCGAGCACGACACCACCGCATCGGCGATCGTGACCGAGGCAGTCACGTTCTGGCTACAGCACGTTTCCCAGCAGAAAGCGAAGTTGTTGAAATGATGGAACTGGGCCCGGACTGTCCAATTGCGCTGACGCTCGCGTCGCGCCTTCGCAGCTCGCGAGACGACCTGACGCGACGGTGGCTCGAGCGCATCAGCGATCGCGTCCGGCTCCATCCAAATCGAGTCTTTCCAACCGAAGAGCTGCTCGACCACGTACCGCTCCTCATCGACGGCGTCGCCGACTACATCGAGAACCCGGCACTCGCGGCCACATCCGACATGCCGGTGATCGCGAAGGCGATGGAGCTCGGGGAGCTGCGCTACGCGCAGGGTTTCGATGAACACGAGCTGCTCAAGGAATACGAGCTGTTCGGAAGCATCCTGTACGCATTCCTCTCGCGCACCGCGGACGAGATCGATACTCCGTGCACTCGGCGTGAACTGCTCACCTGTGCCCATCGCCTCTTTCACGCGGTAGCGCTCATCCAGCAGGCGACGACGACGCAGTATCTGTCGCGCATGAAGGGGCGTGTCCACGAGCAGGAGGAGCGTCTGCGCGCCTTCAATCGGGCGCTGACGCACGAGCTGCGGAATCGCGTTGGTGCCGCGATGGGTGCGGCACAGATGCTCGGTGAGATTCCCGATCTCGACGAGCCCCAACGTCAGCAGTTGTTCGGCGTCGTGTTCAGAAACGTGGAGAGCGTGCGTGGCGTTCTCGACAACCTGGCCGAGCTGTCACGGCTGGGGTCGAGCGACACGCGCCAGCAGCGGCACGTCACGCTCCCCGCCGCGCTTCGGGAATCGGCGCGCCTCCTTCGGGACGCGGCCAAGAGTCGTGACATAGAGATCCGAGTGCGCGACCTGCCGGCGATCGAAGTCAACGCCGCCGCGGTGGAGCTCTGCCTGTCGAATCTGCTCTCGAACGCCATCAAGTACTCGGACCCCAATAAGCCACAGCGCTGGGTCGAGGTGAGTGCGGAAGTTTGCGCGCAAGACGACGGCGGGTCGACGCCCGAGATCATACTTCGCGTTCGTGACAACGGTATCGGAGTCCCCCTGAGGCAGCGCGAGCATCTGTTCGAGCGTTTTTTCCGCGCTCACGAGGACACACGGCCGAACATCGAAGGAACGGGCCTCGGCCTCAGTATCGTGCGGGAGACGGTCGAGGCGCTCGGCGGACGAGCGTGGGCGGAATTTCCGCCTAACGGCTCGATCTTCTGCATTTCGCTACCTTGCCGAAGGGCGCACGACCGGGAGGTAGGGAAGTCCGAGGGGGTTCTCTCCCGCTCCGAGTAAGGGATTTAGGGGCCGGCGCGCCCGAGGAAGCATCGCGACGTCGAGGATTCTCGTCTCGCGAGTCGACGCATCGGCTGTTCGCGATCAACGGCGGCAATGACCTCGGTGCGATGTTTCTCACGGTGGCCGAGTCCGAAGCCGCCCGACAGTCCTTACCAAGCAAGAGCGATTGGCCATACCTGCCAGACGATAACCATCCCTGGTATGGCTTGTATCACGACTGACTTGGCCCAATGGCTATCGAACCAAGGTCGAATAGCAGCCACGAGGATGACCGCTGAGCTTTGACTCTTGGACTCGACTTTGTTCAGGAGCTCGACGAGTGCCAGAGCACCCAGACACCATATCGCCCGTAGACCGAAGGCGATTTGTTCAGCTGGCCGTCGCCGGGGCGGCGGTCAGCGTTGTTCGGCGATCAGGAGCATGGCTGCCTCTTCGTCAGAGCCTTCGTGGAGTGAGCAAACGCTCACCGGACACGGCTCTCGAAGAATTGCTGGCGGGTAATCGGCGATTCGCGGCCAATCAACTGACGTCGATCGAGCACGATCTGACCATTCTGAAGGAACGCACGGCCGAGAAGCAGGAACCGTTTGCAGCGGTGCTGGCGTGTGCCGACTCTCGCGTGCCCGTGGAGCTCGTGTTCGACCAGTCGATCGGCCAGATCTTTGTCGCGCGCGTTGCCGGAAACATCGTGACGCCGGAGATCGTCGCCAGCCTCGAGTACGCCGTGGCCGCTCTCCACGTTCGGGCGCTGCTGGTACTCGGTCACACGAACTGCGGCGCCGTGAAGGCAGCGATGAAGACAGACGAGGTTCCTGGACAAATCAGCTCGTTGTATCTACATCTTCGTCCGGCCGTCGATCAGTCAACGGGCAATGTCGATAAGGCGATCGAGCTGAACGCACGCTTTCAGGCCGAGCTACTGAAGTCCTCGTCGACCGTGGTCCGACAGGCAACGGCGGCGGGCAAACTCGAGGTGGCGGCCGGCGTGTACGATCTCGGCTCAGGGAAAGTGACCGTGTACTAAAAAGATGATCGATGTCTTCAGGGGCTGGCGACGCGATACGCCTTCGTGCCCCCGACGACTATGTTCACTCCTTCGAGTTTGAGGTCGAGGCGAAGGTTGCGTGACGCGCAGCAATTCGCGTCGCCGCTGGAGTAGAGTGGTATGATGCCGTGAAGGGTGGTGACGTCCACGACAACGCCCTTCCAGAAGGAATTTCCGCCGAAGCGGCGCTGGAGCTCTTCACGATAGCTCTCGTTCAACGGCACCCAGGTCGCGGTCGTGCGTGCGACGAAGTGCTGATCACACCCACCCGTTCCGTTCACGCATGAGACGATGCTGAACAGTGCCCTTCCGCTGTGCACTCCGAGTGAAACGTCGACATCTCGTGTCATCGCTCGCTCCGCCCAACCTCGCCACTCGGCGCGCCACAGCGAATCCTCGCGTTCCACCGAGTAGATCACGACATCGAGCACCTCGGATGTGTCGGTCGTGACGCCCGACTGGAAACGACGTTTGAGCGAGTCCGCCGGAAAGACGTACAGTGTTACGTACTTCACCACTCGCCATTGCAGGCCCACTGCCTGATGCAGGGAATCGACGCGTTCCACGCTGCACGTCATTCTGGTCGAGTCCTGCGGAACGAAGGCGGCTAGCAGGTGATCGCGGTGGTCACCCAGAATTGGCGGGCACGTAGTCTTCGCGCGTTCGCTCTCGATCGCTGGCGAGCGCGGGAGAACGCCAAGACTCGGCTGCACGAGAGCGGTGTCCTGGCCCCGACAGGGAGCCGCCATCGCCGCGAGCAGCATCGCCGAAAGAAAGCAACTTGCAAACCATGCCAACGCGCTGTTGGCGTTACGTGCCGGCGCGATCCACCGCCTCCACAATTCGACGGACAAATGCGCTGACGGTTTCCTGGTCGAGGCGACGGGGAAGTACGAAGCGTCGATTGTCGGGCTCTCGTGCTTCATCGGAGCCAACCGGCTCATCGACCATCAGATCACCGCCGCGCTGCTCGACGCGCCGCTCGAAGCGCTCGACCGCCTCGAGAAGCTCGACGAGCTCCTCGTCCGACTCCCGGCCGGTGAGATGGACTCCGCGCGAGCGTAAGCGGAATATGACTTCGCGCTCGACGCGCTGACGCTCATCGCGTCCATCGTCCGGCGCGTTCGGTTGTTTCCCGCTGCGGTCGTTAGGCACGATGGCTCTCCAGAAGGAAGGTGAGTGCCCCGCGTCCGGCCAAAGACCTTCGTCGGCGGGCCTCCGCGCGGCCGTCACCTCTTAGACTAAGTCGACGTCGACCAAAGTCACACTCGGTGAGTCAGGACCGCACCTTCGGTGCAGTCTGGTTCTGACCTCCCTGATGGAGCACCACCCCTGTGACGCTCCCGCTGGCATCACGCTGGAAGGTGAGCTGCGCGTCCAGTTCCTTGAGGAAGAAATCGGTGTCCGACTCGGGCCACATGCGGAAGGTTTGCTGATTCGTCGGGTGAACGAACAAGGCACCGTTCGTCAGCGTGACCTCGAGCATGAAGTTCGGGGCGAGTTGGTAGGTACCGACATACCGCGCGAGCACGTCGGCACGCACATCGATTGCGGTGCGTTGCTTCGGAGGCGCGGGAGCCGCGGCGAGTGGCAGCGCAGGATCGAGGAGGTGAAAGCCGATGTCATCCGCGCCCGCTCCCGTCGTATTCGTCATCACCACCACGCCGATCTTTCGCGACGGCTCGAAGCCAATGAAGGTGCGATAGCCGCCGGTTCCGCCGTTATGCCAGACGATCGTGTCCGTTCCGGCATGCGTGCTCAACCAGTTGAGACCAATCCCCATGTTGCCGGCGGGCGCACGCTCCTTGTGCGCGAATGCCATCGCCTGCTCGAGGGGGCCGCGCTCCGGGTGCAGATTCGCGGCGAGAAACTTCAACATGTCGTTGGTAGTCGAGCGAATCGCCCCGGCGCCGGCGAGCGTCGGAAGATCCCAGTTCGGTACCACGTGCCCCTGCTCGTCGTGGCCGAGTGCGAGGTGCGCCTTCATCCATGGCGTCAACGTGATGGCGGTATTGGTCATGCCGAGCGGCGCCCAGACGCGCTGGCGCTCCATCTCCTCGTATGACTGCCCGGTCGCACGCGACAGCAGGTGGCCGAGCAATCCGACGCCGAGATTAGAGTATTCGAATTCCTGCCCCGGATCTCGTGGCAATTGGTAGCCCGAGAGAAAGTCGTACATCTGCTGCACGGTGTAGTCCGCGTAGGGATTCGTCGGGTCCGCGGGCTTGAAGTTACTGGGCATCCGCGGCAGTCCCGAGTTCTGCTCCGATAGGTTGCCTAACGTGATGACCTTGTCGCCGCGCGTCGGCAGATGCACGCTGGCCGGAAGATATTTCTGCGCGGGATCGTCGAGGCGGACCTTGCCTTCCTGCACGAGCGTTGACAGCGCCGTTGCGGTGAAGACCTTCGAGATGGACCCGATCTCGAAGACGGAATTTCCATCGAGCGGTGGCTGGCCTGGTCCGGGATCGCCATACGCGACGACGCGCGACCGTCCGTCGGCGTCGATGACACCAATAACGATGCCGGCGCTTCGCTTCTCGTCGACGCGCTGCTTGATGATCGAGAAAATCTCGGCATCGGATGCAAGCGACCTTCCGCGCGCCGAGCTCGCCGGCGTGGCACCAGCCTGTTGCTGAGCGTGGAGGGGCGCCGCGGTAATCGAGCCAAAGAGTGCCAGTAACGTTAGGCGAACGGCAGTGCGCATGATATCTCCGGTTACGAAGTCGCTCGTTGAGGGACGAATGTCTACAATTGCATCTGGGCGAGCAGCCGTACAATGTCCTCGCGCCTTGGCTGGAGGGCTCGCCGAGCCACGCGCTGATTCAGGGCGATGATGCCCCACGACATTAACGCCGCGAACACGGAATAGCCAAGGTTGAACGACACCTGGCGGATATTGCAAATGTACGTTACGCGCACAAGTCGCTGCGTTCCGCGACGAACGTCCCGTTGCGGTTACCTTCTGTGATACGAACAATCGCTAACCTGCATCGAGGCTAGGATGCTCGAGAGAGGCCTCAAGAAGGCACTCGTTGCCTGGTCCTAACGAGACCCCGGATGTCGGCACGTCTGGTGCGCACCATGCACCCGGCGGTGGTTTTCAGAACCCCTGGCCGGATAGCGGGGCACCAGGCGTGCGTGAGGTGGCGCGGATGATGACCGAGCTGTGGAGCCGCGGACGTCCGCCAACGCCACCGCGAGGGACGTTTCCGACCGCCACGCCAGCCCTCGCGTACCCGCGAGGCAGGGCTGGCGAGTTCACCGCGACGTGGATCGGGCATTCCACCATCCTGCTCCAGCTCGGAACGCTGAACGTGCTTACCGACCCCGTGTTCTGCGAACGCGCGTTCCCGGTGCAATGGCTCGGGCCGCGTCGAGTCATGGAGCCGGCGCTTTCGATCGAGCAACTGCCGGCACTCGATGTCGTCTTGCTCTCGCACAATCACTACGACCACCTCGACAAAGCAGCCGTTAGGCAGATTGCGCGGGCGCACCCGCGGGCGACATGGGTGGTACCGCTGAAGCTCGGCGCGTACATCCGTGCCTGGGGCGTTCGCGAGATCGTCGAGCTGGATTGGTGGCAGCAGGCGTCCATCGGGCCGGTGCGCGCGACGGCGACGCCGGCTCGGCACATGAGCGCGCGGCGCCTCGGCGATCGGAACCGCACGCTCTGGTGCGGTTTCGCACTGGAAGCGGCCGGCATTCGCGTTTTCTTCGCTGGAGACACGGCGTATCACCCGGAGTTCTCCGAGGTGGGCGCGCGATGCGGCCCGTTCGACTTCGTCATGATTCCGATCGGAGCCTACGAGCCGCGCTGGTTCATGCAGCTCGTGCACGTGAATCCGGAGGAAGCCGTGAAGATCTACACCGATCTACTCGCGGCCCATCCAAACGCTCCCGCGCCGCTCATGCTCGCTATCCACTGGGGAACCTTCCGCCTGACGACTGAAGCGATGGATGAGCCGCCGCGGCGGGCGGCCGCGCGCTGGCGCGAAGCCGGGCTCGACGCTGATCGGCTGTGGGTTGCGCGTTTTGGCGAGACACGGCGTTTGCCACCCGCGTGAGGCGGTAGACCTTCGTTGCACTCGGGTTGAGATCGGCGGCCAACAGACCAAGTGCCAATGTCGCGAACGACCACTTTATGGCGAATTCAAACTCGTTACAAAACATCAGAGCCCGCGTGCAGTCACCGCGTGGGCAACGCATTCCTCACCGGACTCAAACGTATGTTGAAGTCGCGTTGGCTCGTTGTCGTCTCGATCTGCTCGCTCCTCGCGACGCCAACGATTTCGAAGGCGCAGCGTTCGGATTCAACGAAGGCCGAAGCCCAGGATTTCGTTCGCGATGTCTTGCGAGCGCTCCTGGGGCCAAACTGGAATCTCTTCGCACAGGGTGGAGTGGCGACGAGCGACCGGTTTCTCCTTCAGCAGGCCCCCAATCCGATCGATGGCCAGCGAGCACTGGAGAGCGCGACCGGATTCGCCATCGGCGGCGGGGCAGGCGTCGATATCCTGCTGCGCACCGGCTTTCGCGCAAGCTACACCTATACCTCGAGTACCTTGAATTTCAGGACCAATAACGGCGACGGCTCGAAGGCGCTCAACATCGACGACGTCGGTACGTTGAAGTCGCAGACCCTGGCGCTCGAGCTGATACGCTACATGCTGCCCTGGCGTGCGTCGATCAATCCGTACGGCACCCTCGGCATTCAGGGCACATGGTGGTTGCTGGACGAAAAATCGCCACTCGTCACGGGAATCGGTGCGGCGACACCATTCAGTGTGAGTCCCCTCTTTTCGTTCGGGTTTCAGTTCAAGGTGATCGAGAAGTTCAGCGGGCGGTTAGAAGCAACACTGTCCTCGGGACATAATCCCTTCACCGGGAATCGATCGTTTCGGTCATTCGCGGGCCCGGTGATCGATGAGCCGACCGGCCTCAATCGCACGAGCTTCCGTCTCGCTGCGGTTTACCACTTTGGGAAATCGAAGATGCCGAGCGTCACACCAGCCGTGACGCATGAATAATGAGCTAGAAGGAATCGACGTCGATCACTGCCTTCGCGAAGGCCCGCGGAGCTTCTTGCGGCAGGTTGTGGCCGATACCGCCGGTGATCTCGCGGTGCTCATACCGGCCCGAGAATAGTTTCGCGTACGCCGCGGGTTCGGGGTGTGGCGCACCGTTCGCGTCGCCTTCGAGCGTGATGGTGGGAACGGCAATGGCAGGAGCCCGGGCAAGTCGGTTTTCGAATTCGTCGTACTTTGCTTCACCCTCGGCCAGCCCGAGTCGCCAGCGGTAGTTGTGAATTACGATGCTCACGTGATCAGCATTGTCGAATGCCGCGGCGCTGCGAGCGAAGGTTGCATCGTCAAAATGCCATTTGGGCGAAGCAGTTTGCCAGATGAGCTTCGCGAAGTCGCCGCGGTATTTCTCGTAACCCAGACGGCCACGCTCCGTCGCGAAGTAGAACTGGTACCACCACTGAAGCTCCGCGTTAGGCGGCAGGGGAATCTTGCCCGCCGCCTGATTGCCGATCAAGTAACCACTCACCGAGACGAGCGCCTTGCAGCGCTCGGGCCAGAGTACGGCGACGATGTCACTCGAGCGCGCGCCCCAATCGAAGCCGGCAAGGATTGCCTTGTCGATCTTCAGCGCATCCATGAGCGCGATCACGTCGACAGCCAACGCCGCGGGCTGTCCGTTGCGTAAGGTGTCCGCCGACAGGAAGCGCGTGCTGCCGTAGCCGCGAAGATATGGCACGATCACCCGATATCCCTTCTGCGCAAGGATCGGTGAGACCTCGGCAAAGCTCTGAATGTCGTAAGGCCAGCCGTGGAGGAGCAAAACGGGCCGACCAGTACGAGGCCCGAGCTCGACGTAGCCAACGTCGAGCAGGCCAGCGTCGATCTGCTTCACCGGTCCAAACGCAGGCGATGTGGGCAGTGTATTCGCCACCGCCTTGCTTACTCCTGATGCCGCGGAAGTAGAGTTCACTAACTCCCTCATATCGACCTTCGTGGTGGCAATACCGGCCGCGAGGGCACTCAGAAACTGACGGCGATCCCAATTCATGTCGAAGTTCACGGCATCTCCCGCGAGCTTGCCAGCATCATTGACCGCTCAACAGGGATCGGCGTTCGGTCGTCTTCGCGGCGTCATCGTATGCGCTTTCACCCTACGGGGCGAGTCGACGATCGCCATTGGACGTTAGTCGGAGTCGGAGGTCTGGCGTTGGGGCTGTCTTGACGTAATCGTTGCAACATGGCCGACGCGGCCCAGAAGATACTTCGTCAGATTCACCTGTGTAGTCGCGCGCGATGGGAGATCAACGATGCGTTCGGCATGGAGAATGAGAATGATCGAAGCGGCCAACGGAGTCCAATTGAAAGGCGGGAGTGAAACGGCCGATTGCGACGAGGTGGCCGATTTCGCGCTTGCTCGCCAGCACGGTGTCGTGATCGTGGCGTCGCCCCGAACGCTGGTCGTCTCGACTCGCGGCGGTTTCCGCGAGCACGTCCGACAGCAGCTGATATCGAAGCCGACTGGCATCGTCGTCGACTGTGCGCGCGCGGAGTACATCGACAGCTCCGGCCTTGCGCTTCTCTTCTCATTGGCAAAGCAGGCGCGCCGAGCCGGTGTTGGTTATTGCGTCGCTCGTCTCGCCGATGATCTCCACACGCTGTTGCATGTAACGCGTATCGATAGCGTTATTCAAACGGCCGACACGTTGCGCGCTGCAATCTTGATTGCGTCCGTCACGGTTGCTCCGGGTGAGCTCGACCTCGAACAGCTCCTGCAGGCGCTGGAACAGCGCAGCTGAGTCAGCGCCATGCGCTCGCCGAGAGCGGTCAGCACTTCGGCGAGATCGAAATTCAGCGCCGCCGCCGATGCCATCCGTTGTTCCGTCTCCGGGCGTTACGTTTCGCCGGCACGGTTACACAACGGAGCGAACGATGAGCGCGGCCAACGATGCGGAAATGTGGGTAACGGCACGTACAGGCGTGGGCGACGGCTTCCGAACCGACATCACGGTGAGACAGTTCACGTTCGTTGCCGACGAGCCGATTGATGCCGGAGGGATGGATCGTGGCGCGACGCCGTACGAGTACTTGCTCGGCGCACTCGGTGCATGTACGGCGATGACGCTGCGCATGTACGCGCAGCGAAAGAGTTGGCCCCTCGAGGATGTCGTCGTCCGATTGCGCAACGCGCCACCACACGCCATCGACTGCGCGAACTGTGAGTCAGCGCCAGTCGGCATTCGGCACATCGAGCGGACCCTCGAGCTCCGCGGATCACTCAGCGAGGAGCAGCGCGCGAAGTTGCTGCAGATCGCCGACCGCTGCCCGGTCAAGCAGACGTTGGAGCGCGGGCTCATTATCGATCCGGCCACCGGAGCCATCCCCATTGGGCAACTCTGACGTCCTGTTCGTCGGAGAGTTGCCGCCTCGGGTACACCGCGCATAGCCCAGGGTCAGGGTACTCTCCGCCACTTCGTTCCAGCTCTATAAACGCCCGTGGTCGTTAGGCGCTGTACATGCGAACCGTCGGCGTTCACGATGTACAGATCGCCAGGACCATCGCGTGTGCTCGTGAAGGCAATGCGACTGCCGTCCGGCGACCACGACGGATAGGCATCGCCCCTCATGGTCGTGACCTGAACGGGATTCGCGCCATCGGGGTCGGCAAACCAAATCCCGTCGCCGCCGCCGAAAGCGCGCATGAAGGCGATGTGTCGCCCGTCCGCCGACCACGATGGCGCACCCTCGGCGGATCCAGCCATTTTCGAAACCTCCGTCAACCCAGTGCCGTCTGCGTTGATGACAAAGATGTGCGAGTTGCCGCCGTCGCGAGTGCTCACAAAGGCGATGCGATTGCCGTCGGGCGCCCAGTCAGCGGTGGCGATCACCTGGTCGGTCTGCAGCGTGAAGGGCGTGCCACCGCCGGCAGGAATGGTGACCAGATTTCCTTCCTGGGAGGGATCCGTTACCCAGGAGTACGCGAGGACATCCTTCGACGACCAGCTCAGCATGTACGGCCCCCCAAACCCGGCCGGTGTCGTCACCTGCAGCGCGTCCGAGCCATCCGCGCGCATCGTGTAGAGCGCAGCCCGACCGCCACGGTTGCTGGTGAAGGCAATGCGGCTGCCGTTAGCCGACCAGGCGCCGTATCCGTCGAAGTGCGTGCCGTCCGTGATCTGATGCTCACCAGTCCCATCGGGGTTGATCGAATACAGCGCGTTCTGAATTTGAAAAAGGATCGCATGCGAATCGAGCGTTGGCGCCGTGGCGCTATCACGGCAAGCGACCGCAGCAAGCAGCAGTGCGGCGAAGACTGATCGTCTCGATGTCCTGGATGGCTCTCGTATCACGGATCCTCCTTATGATTTCGGAACGTAGAGACGCGAAAACGTATGCGCGCACATCTGCCCGATCGGCGTCCTGCCTAGGCCGTCACCGTGACTCGATAGTTCTGCCCCTCCCACCGCTGCTCGTCAGGATAGAAGATGGTGAACTCCACCGCTCCGCCAAGGGCCAGCGCCGTCGTCTCGAGATCGGCGACCCAGATGCGTAGTGCGCCGAACTCCCGCGACTTCGTATCGTGCGTCGTGTGCCAGCCGTCGCAGGACCAGTGAACGAGCGACGGCCGCATCGTCTGGATGCGCAGTGTGCGTCCGGCACGCATCAGCCGCGTCCTGTTCGCCGGCGACCAGATGGCATGGCGCGCCTGGACGTTGTGTCGCACATACCGCTCGTAAGGCGCGTCGGGCATGTCGAACACCACGCCGTCGCGCAGCGAGCGCACCAGCTTCACGTACTCGGCGTGGGCCCACACGAGCGGCATCGCGCCGCCGGTCGGACGTCCATTGAAGAGCTCCCGCTCAGGAAGATCGGGGCCATCCCAGACTTGTTCGGGGAGCATGCCGCCATCGCTCGTCTGGGCACGCATCACCCCGAGCAGGTGCTTGGCGGCTTCCGGACGGCCGCGCGCGAGCTCGTAATGCGCCCGTTCGCCCGCCAGGAGTGGCCAGCCGCGCCCGACGCCGGTCCCGTCGAAGGGCGCGCCATCCTCGTGCTCACCATAGCCATCATTATTGTAGCGGTACCAGGTGGGCCCGGTGCTGGTACGCCGACAGAGCAATCGGTCGATGACACGGACGGTGTTTACAATCCGCTGATCGTTCGCATCACGTAAACCGAAGCGCACGAGCGCGAGCGCATCGGGGCTGACCAGGTTCTCGTAGCGGGCCCGGTCCGCGCCGGCCGGACGATTGCGAATCGGGACATACCCCGACGGGAGCATGTCCGGCGAGGCGCGCGGGTCCGTTGACTCGGGTGGCGCGATACGTGTGTAATACCCTTCGACACCGGCGAGGCGCGCGAACTCGGTGCCGGTGACATAGGTCCACCGCTCGATGTTGTCGTTCCAGGCGTCCGCGGTCTCACGTAGCACGGTCGCTGTCTCGCGATCGCCAACAGCGTCCGCGTAGTCCGCGGCAACGACGAGTGCCGCGATCTCCACGGCGAGCGTAAAGGGAGAATAGCCGCCGTCCTCCTCCCATCGGTCCTGTTGTGTGGCGGGACCGTGCGTAACAATGAACGCCGCCGCGTTGCGCATCATCGGCCAGGGATCGAGATCTCTCAGCTCTTCCTCGCGGTGGAGCAACTCGGCGAAGAGGATCGGAAAGGCCGTTTCATCGAGCTGGATTCCCGTCCAGTACGGCCGCCCGTCGAGCCACATGTTCTGCGGCCAGCGTCCGTCGGCTTCCTGAGTGCTGAACAGGTAGCGCAGGGTGCGGCGCGCCAAATTGCAATGACCAGCCCCGACCAGCGCGCCCGCGCTCTCGACCAGATCGCGCGGCCAGACCAGATGGTAACCGCCCAGCTCATGGTCGCTCTTGGTTTGTCCCCAGGGCACGGAGAGGCTCGCGGTGAGGGCACCGATGGCGCGCTTGTCCTCGTGACAGGCGAGGACGGCGGCGCTCGTGTAATAGAGATCGAGGACGCTCGGCGGAAGATCGATCGGTGTGCGGTCACGCGGATCGCCGCTTCCCGCAGGAGCGTCGGCCTGCGTCATGCCGTTGGCGGTCGTCGCGAGCTCGTGCTCGGCGCTGATGCGCATCTCGTCAGGCACGAGCGCCGACTTCTCAGGAAGGGGACCAAGCGTGCGCTCCTGGTACACGCGCCACTCGCGCACGTAGGCGTCGGCGATGTTCTCGAAGCTCGACGCGAGGGTCATGCGCGCGCGCTGCGCCGCCTCGGCGGGTCCGGAGCCGAATGCGAGCGCGATCACGAACTCGGCGACGCTGCCATCATCCTGCCGGGCCGCGGCGACGAGATCGATCTCGCCGGTGAGGGCGACGTTGCCGTTAGGCGCGCTCGTGTACTCGACGAGGTGCCGGCTCTCGCGCAGTTGACGCCAGCCATCGCTCACGCCGACATAGCCGACACTGCGCGCGCGCCAGCCGCAGTTGCACGCTAGCGCCAACGAGACGTCGAGCCGACGCGCGAAGAGCATCGGAACGCCCTTGTACTCGTCGCGCCACGCATCGTTGCCATATCCCTGGTTGACGATGTGAGGCGCGAGGAGCACGAAGACCCGGTAGTTGCCGAGCGTGCCGATGAGGGGACGAAAGCGCACGCGTTGCACGAGCACGTCGCGCTCCGGATCGGTCACGATCGTCTTCTGGATCTCGTAACGGCCGTGCACGCACGTGTTGGTCAGCTCATATCCGGGCACACCGGCGCCGAGAAGCCGCACCACACTCGCAGTGTCGCGCTTCTCCTCGGAAAAGTAGGGTGCGTCGTTCGCGCCACCCGCGTCGGTCACCAGCAATCCGACGTCGCGCGTGTTCGCCTGGTCGACGCGGGGGTAGTACACCTCGTCGACGATGCCATGCGAGACAGTGAACCAGACGAGGCTGCGACCGTCGAACGCCGTGCCGACGCCGCTCTTCGCGCTCGACGTCCACCGCGGCTCGAGACCAGGTGTTCCGGGTGCGACTAGCTCTTCACTTGGGGCCATCTAGAATTCTCGCGCGTGAGACTGATCGGAATCGTACGCAGGGGGCGACCAGGCGTGTCAAGAAACAACGTGTCCCGGCGATCCGATGCAATCCCACGAGCGTGGTGCGCAGACGGAGAGGCCGTGGCAACCCCGGGCTCGGATGCAGCAAGGTTCCACGCGTGTTCAGAACACGCGCTTGTCAACTCTGGATGCCTAACGACCCGGGCCCGCAGGCCCGGGTCGTTAGGTACAGATCGAGCAGCTACTCGGCGGCTGGGGGAAGCGGGCGCAGGCCCTTTGACCGCACGGCATCGAGGGCCATCGGGTCGAGGCCCAGCATTGCCAGAATCGTCGGTGCGATCCGGCACAGAAGACGAGTCAAAGAGGCAGGATCGGGAAGAACTGCACCGCTCGGACGCGCCCGGATGGCCGCGAGCATGCAATGCCCCGATGTCTCTCTCGAGTAACGTGACGCCAACACGGTAGGGAGTAACCGCCGCGCGCGCTCGAGGACTGGCGGAATCGTTATGAACTAGGGACTTTTCGCTTCCCGGTGTTCTTATAGTGTGAGGCTTCGCGTACGCGCTGCGTCCTATACACGCCAGGAAATCCGCATGAGCAACTCCGCCAAAGTTGCAATTGACGGGAAGGGGAAGAACCCGCGTCGGCCGCTGAGCGACGAGGAAAATGCTGCATTCTGGGCTGGCATTCTCCGCCATCGTGATGCGGGC
>DASXPH010000105.1:0-2284 GCA_036493735.1 Gemmatimonadaceae bacterium | reverse complement strand
GCGGCTACACGGCAAAGGGGACAAGTGGCGCACCTGTCCGCTGTGGCCCGACACGATCAAGCACCTCCGCCAGTTGCTCGACTCGCAACCCGGTCCGCGTGACCGCCCCGTCTTTGTCTCGCACCTTGGGCGACCCTTAACGCGATTCGGGATCTACAAGATCGTGCGGCGGCTTGCCGACGCGCGACCCGATGCGGCCACGCCTCGTCTCCACCCACATCTCTTTCGACATACGTCCGCCGTTCACCTGCTGGAAGCTGGTGTCGATGTGAACGTGATTCGAGCCTGGCTCGGGCACGTCAGCCTTGACACCACCAATCGATACGCCGAGATCAATACGCGCATGAAACAGGCGGCGCTCCAAGCGTGCCAGCCACCCGTCGCTGAGGCCGAAACACGCCCCCCACGCGCCGTCTGGCGGGACGATGCCGCCTTGCTCGCGTGGCTCGCGTCGCTGTGACGGTTATGTGGCGCCGCGCTCGGCCGCCCCCACGCGCCGTTGCGCTCATCGGTGTGATCGCCACAAAACGCCGACGGGCACAAAACCTCGACAACCTCAAAGAAGGTGTGCTCACGCCCGACGTCTACGAGCCGGCCCTCAATCCGCTGTATCGCGATGTCCTCGCGCACTACGGCGTCGTCGGCCTGCCGTGTCGCGTCCGCGATCCCGATCGCAAGGGGAAGGTCGAATCCGGCATCGGGCACACGCAGAAGACACCGCTCCAGGGGCAACGCTTCGAGACGCTCGAGCAGGCCCAGGCGTATCTGGATCGCTGGGAGGCACACTGGGCGGATACCCGGATCCACGGCACGACCAAACGCCAGGTCGCCGCCATGTTCGCCGAAGAGCGACCAACGCTGCAGCCGCTGCCGGTCGAGCCCTTTCGCTACTACCGCTTCGGTGTGCGTACGGTCCATCTCGATGGCTGCGTCGAAGTCGACGCCGCCTACTACTCGACGCCGCCCGGCTGGATCGGCCAGCGCGTCCGGGTGCAATGGACGGACCTCCACGTCCGGCTCCTCGATCCGAAGACCGGTCAGCTCCTTCGCGAGCACGTCCACGCGCCGCGTGGCTGGCATCGCATTGCGGACGCGGACCGGCCGGCGCGAACCCCAGCGTCGACCGTGGCCCTCCTCGCGCGGGCTCGCCACGCCGGCCCACACCTCCACACCGTCTGCACTTACATCCATGATCATGAGGGCACCGCCGGAGTACGCCGCATCCTCGGCATCCTCGCGCTGGCCAAGAAATATGGTCCGGCGGCGGCGGACGACGCCGCTAAGACCGCCCTGGAGCTCCAGGTTCCGACCTATCGCTTTCTCCGCCGCTATCTCGAACGACGGCCCGCCGCGCCGCTCTCCCTCACGCAAGTCGACCCACTCATCCGCCAGCTCACGCTCTACCGCGATCTGATTGATCGCCAGACAGGAGACCCGACATGAATCTCGTCGAACTCGATCACGCCCTTCGGAAACTTCGCCTCTCCGGGATGGCCGATGTCCTCGAGGCCCGCCTCCGCCAAGCGCAGTCGGAGCACCATACGCCGATCGACCTCGTCTCGGTCCTGGTCAGCGACGAACTGCTCCGGCGCGAGGATCGCCTCATCACCCGCCGCCTGCAGCAGGCCCGCTTCCGCGACGCCGACCGCGCCCTCGACACCTTTGACCTCGACTTCAATAAGAAGATGAACCGCGCGCTCATTCACGAACTCGCGACCGGGCGGTTTATCCAACAGCGCGAAGATGTCCTCTTCCTAGGCCCACCGGGAACCGGCAAGAGTCATCTCGCCCAAGCGATCGGCCGCGCCGCGATCCATCAAGGCCACCGTGTGCTCTACCGGGAGGCCCACGCCTTGCTAGAGGAACTCGCCGATGCCACGCTCGACGGCACGCGCAAAACCTTCGTCGCCGAACTGACGACCGTCCCGTTACTCATCATTGACGACCTGGGCATGCGCAAGCTCCCGCACACCGCGGCTGAAGATCTCCTCGAGATCATCATGCGCCGCTATGAGCGGGCCTCCTCGCTTTTGACTTCAAATCGACCGGTCGATGACTGGGGCAAGCTCCTCGGCGACACCGCCGCCGTCACCGCGCTCCTCGACCGCCTGCTGCATCACGCGCATGTCCTGAAGTGCGGCCCTCGTAGCTGGCGCACCAAGGTCCATACCGACTTGCGTCCTGAGGAGCCGACGAAGTAGAACTCACTCGTCTCGGTCACCGGTCTGCTAATGGCCGGTTTTGCCCGTCGACGAAATGGCCGGTTTTGACCCGTCCACCGAGG
>DASXPH010000104.1:0-56999 GCA_036493735.1 Gemmatimonadaceae bacterium | reverse complement strand
GCCGTCAGCAGCTTCAGGGTGAGATCGGCGTCTTCAGCGAAGGTGTCGGTGTCGTAGCCGCCGACGCGCACCAGCGCATCCCGGCGGAAGACGCCGATCGGACCGGGAATGATGTTGACGACGCGAAGGAATCCCTGCGCGCGCCTGACGGTGTTCAGGCCTTCGACATACTCCAGCGCCTGCAGTCGCGTCCACAAATTGTCGCGATTCACGACTTTGACATTCCCCGCGACCGCACCGACGCGCGGATCGATGAAATGCCTCATCGCGAAGCGAAGTGTGTCCGGATGGAGACGTGAGTCGCCGTCCATGCACAGAATGAATTCGGTCGTCGCCTGCGCGATGCCGAAATTCAACGCGCTGGCCTTTCCGCCGTTGCGCTTCCCAACGACACGAATGGTCGAGTGTCCGTAGCGTCCCTCGAGCGCCGTGGCGCGCTCCAGCGTGCGGTCGGTGGACCCATCGTCGACGACGATGACGTGGAACTCGGGATAGCGCAGCTCGAGCAGGCTGCGAATCGCCGGCGCGATGACCGCTTCCTCGTTGAACACGGGGACGATGATCGTAACCGGCGGCTGGTGCGTGCATTCGTCGTCGCGCCCGCGGTTCTCGATGTGTTGCAGATAGCCGAGCCCGAGCAGCAATACGTACCTGACGATGAGCACGACGAGAAACGTCAGCACGAATGCGATCGCGATCTGGAGCGTTGGGCTCGCGAAATCGGGGCGCATCTCAGGGCACCAGGCGCACAGTGATGGAGGCACCCACACGCTGATAATCCCCCGCGCGCGCACGGCCATAGCTCACCGCCGCCGCGCCTTCCCACGCGTGGACGCGATACGCGGCTTCGGCTCCGCCGCTCAGCTGCACGGCAGTGTGATGCGTGATCGGACCGCGCTCGGCAGGATCACCTGGTATTTGCGACGGCAGGAATACCGATTCATCGCTCGACGCATAGCCGGGTAGTACGCGCGCGGCCAGGGAAAAACCGCGCGCACGCCGGACGGCGTACTCGAGACCGGCGGCGAGTGACGCGTAGCGCTCCGGATCCCAGTACGCCGTGCTGCGCGCGGCGAAGCCGACCGCACTGCCGGAATAGAGCGCATACAGATTGCCGCCCAGAAGGTAGCGGAGATACGAGTCGATCGTCGCGCGACGATTGCCATCGCTGAGCAGCGATCGCTGCACGCTCACACCGGCATCGACGGGTCCTATTGGGCCGCCGACGGTCAGCGCGGCGTCGCGTTCGACGAGCGGACGTCCGCCATTCGCGGGGAGAAGCGCGTCCACCGTGAAGAGCGACGGATACGCGGGCTCGCTCGCAAGCTCGAGATCGGCCTGCCAGGCGTAGAGCCAGAGCGCGAGCGCGCCTCGCGCTTCACCGATCGTACCGATGAGTGGATGATAAACAGCGCCGCCGTCCACGGCGATGCGCCCGAGTACGGGCCCGTAGGACGCTTCCTGCCACAGCCCCAGGATCCCGGCGTAGCCGCTCGCGTCGACATTGCGCGCGGCCGTACGCTGCACCAGCTGCCGCCACTCCGCGCCCACCGAGAGCGTCGTCGACGACGCGAGCGGCACGCTTCGCGTCAACGCGAGGGCGGAGTACGCGACCCCAAGGTTATCGGCGGCGGCATCCTCGGAGATGCGCCATCCAGGTTCGTTGCCGACGAGTGGTGCCAGTGCCGCGGGCCGTTCCTCGCGGTCGAGCTGCGCCATCGCGCCAGCCACCGCGTTTTTCACCTCGCGCGGCGCGCCGATGCGCGCCGCGATGTACATCGATCGCGCCCCGCGATAGTCGCCGCGCTCGCGATACAGATCGCCGAGGAGAAGGTAGGCCGCGCCGGTCGGCTGCAGCTGAACCGAGGACCGCAGGTCAGACTCGGCTCCCGCCCGGTCGCCTAACGCGAGCCGCAATCGCGCTCGCTCGAGCAGGAGCGAGCCGGACGGACTCCCACCGATGAGGGTATCTACCTGCGCGCGGGCATCGTCGTAGCGACGAGCGTCGGCGAGCATCGTCGCGAGCGTAAGCCGGAGCGCCGTGTCGCCCGGGCTGAGCGCCAGTGCGGCGCGAAGACGCTCGGCGCCGCCGAGTCGGTCCCCGGCACCGACGTACGCGTCAGCGATCTCGCGCAAGAGCGTGCCGCGGTCCGGCACGCTCCCGGCTCCGGGGCGCGACAACAGCGTGTCGTAATGCGCGATGGCGAGCCGGTACAAACCTTCCCGCGCGAGCGCGCGCGCAAGAGCGACGCGATACGGAGCGTAGAAGGGGTCGCTCGTCACCCATTGCGCCGCATCCACGGCATGAGGGTCGTAGGCGTCGCGCACCGCTCGAAGCAGCGAATCCAGACCTGGTGTGTTCGGCCGCTTCGCAAGGAGCTGGACGATCTCACGCTCGGCGTCGCGAGGGTGGTCGCCCCAGGCCAGTGCGCGTGCGAGCCCCAAGCGATAGTCGAAATTCGAGGGATCGCGCGCAAGAAGCAGCCGAAACTCTCTCGCCGCCTCATCGTAGCGTCCCGACTGCAACAGCACGCGGGCCAATTCGCCCCGCACGGCAACAGTGCCCGCGGCCGGCGACGAGCCACGCGAGCGCCGAGATTGCTGCGCGTGCAAGAGTGAGCCGGCAACGCACAGACTGGCGCCGAGCACCACGGCGCGTGCTACACGGCCCATGATCAGTTCGCGCGGTTTTGCAGCGCGAGAATTTCGCGGTATCGAGCGACAGCCTCGTTTGTGCGGCCGGCTTCGTTCAGCAGCCGCGCGAGCGACAGGAGCGACTGCCTGTCGCGCGGATGTGCATCTACCCAGTGCTCGAGCTCGATGATCGCGTTGCCACGGTCGCCGCGGCGAGTGAGCATGAACACACGGTCCTGCATCACATCGCGTGGCGTGCGCTTGCCGTCGCCGCGAGCACGCAGCTCACTGATGGTGTATTGCTTCGCATGGACCTCGCGCCACGCCTTGTCGGCCTCTGCATAACGAGCGTAGTCCGCCGCCGTCGGTGTGACGGGCGTCGCGACAACGGGCCCCGGTACCGTATCCGCGGTCGGGGAAGCGGTTGGCTGCGCGGCCACCAGCGACACCGAGCTGATATGGACGAACGTCGCGATCGCGCCGGCGCTGAGACAGAGCACCGCCAACAGGAATACGAGCGCGTAGCGCATGCGTCAGCGGGCCTCGATCGGCTCGGCGAGTTGGCGCGCGCCCAGGGCCGCCGTGCCCGACTGCTGACCGCGCAACGTGAGCACCTCCACCCAGCGCATGCCGGCACTGTCTCGCGTTAGGCAGAATACGCCCGCCGCGAATTGAACCAACGGCTCGAGCCGCCGATCGTACCGCGCGGCGAGATCGTCCGAATACGTGAGTAGCGCCGTCGCCTGGCTTCGCTCGAGCAGCTCGGCCAGCATCGTGGCGGCGATGGCCGAAGAGGAGCCGTCATCGAGCAACGGAGCGAAGCTGTCGAGCACGATGCGAGCGGGGCGATACTCGATCACCAGCTGGCGAAGTTCCTCGAACACCCGTGCCGCCGTTCCCGCGCGAGCCATACGAAGCGCGAAATCCGACCGATATCGCAGCACGATAGCGCGGCCATCACGAAGCGCGGGTCTCAGCGGCACGCCGAGCTGCTCGGCATGCGCAAAGAGCGCGTCGCGAGACGCATGAGTGAGCATCACGACCCGCTCACCCGAACGCAGCCCCTGATCGAGGAATTGCAGCGCGTAGGTGGTTTTGCCCGCGCCGGCACCGCCGGTAATGACGTACGTCGACCGCGGGCGAAATCCCTCGCACAACTCGTCGATCGGAACGATCCCGCTTCGAATCATCCGCTCAATTCTGTTTCTGGCCAGAGCTCCAAGACGGGCAACCATGTTCCTCCCGGACTGCCGGGCGCCCACGATCTGCCGATCGTGACAGAGAGCACACTTCACGCCGCTGCGAGTATGCTCGGAATAGTGGAACCGACCTTGCTCTTCTTGATTCCATGCCGAATAGGGAATTCACGGATGCGTCCGGCATGAATTGGCGAGTCTGGAACACGGTGCCGATCAGCGGGGCAGTGATCAATCCAGGATTCGAGAAGGGTTGGCTGACCTTCGAATCCGAGGAAGGCGGGTTGCGACGACTCGCGCCGATTCCGGGCGGATGGGATGAGCTCCCTGTGGAGCAGCTGCCCGATCTTTTGCGGCAGGCGAAGGAAGTACCTCGTCACACCGGCCCCATGCGTCGCGTGGGCTTGCCGGGCGTCGATGCCGATCGCTCCGACCGTTCGTGACGCGGCCCCTTGCTCACATTTCCCGCCTCGTATACATCCCGTCATGGCTGATGCAATCGTCCCTGAGGAATTAGCGGCTCGAGTTCGCGACCTGGTCGATCAGCACGATGCTGGTGACGTCGCGCGAGCTGCGAGGCGAATCGGCGCGCGCGAGGCTGATCTCCAGGCAATTCTCGACGGGCAATCGACCCAACCGAGCCTGGCCGCGCTATCGGCCATCGTGCGCGGCTACGACGTGGACACGTGGTGGCTCATCTCCGGGGAGCGTGAAGCGGGAAGCAGCCTTCCCGCGGAGCGCCGGGTGGGTACGCTCAATCTCCTGTCGGAGCTGGGTGCAACGCTCACGCTGCAACGCCGACTCCACGGACACCGCCCAGCCAGCCTCGACGGCAGCACGATCGCCTAACGATCGTTTCGTTCGCGAACACTCGCTCGTCCATCTCTACCTGGACGCGAAGGAGCGCGCGCTGTCGGCCGGCCAATGCGGATAGTGACCGACAACACGCACCAGTCACCGGTTCTAGAAGCGGGGATGCGCGAGTGAGTCGCTCGAATCTTTCCGAGCGACGTTGATTATGATTTCAGCATGAGTTTTCACCCGAACGACGTCGCCCGACGTGGGCGGCAGGCGACCGCGCTCCTGGTGGTCGTCATCGGCTTTCTGCTGAGCGCGTTCTTCCGCACTCAAATCCTCCGCAACCAGCAGTGGGTACTGCAGTCGGAGGAGAATCGGCTTCGCGAGGTCCCTCTGCCCGCCTCGCGCGGCATCATCTACGATCGCGACAAGCGGATAGTCGCCGAGAACGCCGTCGGCTATTCGGTATCGCTCCTCCCGAAGTCAGAGGACTCATTGAGGGCAACGCTTCAACGCCTCAAAGGCACCATCGAGCTGACGCCCGGGCAGATCGACGCAGCGGTACGCCGGTATCGGCGCGATCGCGCTCGTCCAGCAGTGATCATTCCCGATGCCTCGTTCGACGTGGTCTCGGTGCTCGAGGAGCATCGGATCGACTTCCCGAGCTTGATCATTCAGTCGGCACCGAAGCGCTACTATCCGGATTCGGGGGCGGTTGCCGCCTTCGTGGGGTACACCGGCGAAATCAACGAGACCGAGCTGGCCTCACCACAGTACGCGGGCTACAAGGCGGGGCAACAGATCGGAAAGCAGGGGTTGGAAAAGCAGTACGAATCCGAGTTGCGCGGGCGTGAGGGCAGCCGTTTCGTCGAGGTCGACGCACGAAATTCGGTCTTGCGCGAAGTCACGGATCGGCAGCTCGACCCCGTCGGCGCGCCGCCACTGTATACGAACATCGATCTCGATCTGCAGCGATTCGTCGCGAAGCTCTTCGCCGACTCACTGCAGGGCGGCGTCGTCGCGATGATACCGCAGACGGGCGAAGTGCTCGCGCTCTACAGCGCGCCAAGCTTCGATCCGAATCGTTTCATTGGCGGAGTCTCGGCGGAGTACTACGACTCGCTTCGCAATGATCCGCGGAAGCCGCTCTACAACAAAGCCCTTCAGGGCACGTATCCCCCGGGGTCAACCTGGAAGCTGGCGACGTCGGTCATCGCGCTGGAGGACAACGCGGTGACGTTCAACGAGCACATGGCGGAGCCCTGTAGGGGTGGTTACTACTTTGGCAATCGCTACTGGCGATGCTGGGATAAGAACGGCCATGGCAGCCTGAACCTCGCCGGCGCGATCGCGAAATCGTGCGACGTGTACTTCTATCAGCTCGGCTTGCGACTACAGGTCTCGCGACTCGTCGCCGGTGGCGTGAATCTCGGCTTCGCGTCGAAGTCGGGCATCGACCTGCCAGAGGAGCGGCGCCCGAGCTTCCCGCCAGACGTCCAGTACTACAATCAGAAGTATCCTGGCGGATGGACGCAGGCAGTTTCGCTCAATCTGGCGATTGGACAGGGTGAGAACTCGCAGACGGTCGTGAACATGGCGCATTTCTATTCGGCGCTCGCGACCGATGGCTACGCGGCGAAGCCGCACGTCGCGAGGGTGAAGCCTGAGCGTTCGAGAGTTCTCAACCTGACGCTGGACCAGATGGCTCAGCTGCGGCAGGCGCTGGCCAATGTCGCGGCCGCGGGCGGAACGGCCGCCGTCGCTGGCGCGGCACTCAAGGGCGCGTTGGCGGGAAAGACGGGCACCGCTCAGAGCGGCACGCGCAAGAACGGCGTGGAGCTCAATCACGCGTGGTTCGTCGGCTTCGCGCCCGCGGACGATCCGAAGATCGTCGTCGCAGTGATGCTGGAGTTCGGTGGCCACGGCACCCGCGCCGCGAACATCGCCTCGTCGATCATCGCGCACTATCTGCACACGAGCGTCACCAGCCAGTTGCAGACCGAAGGGTAGCGCCACACGCCGCGCTATTGCCCAGGCGGTAATCGGAAGATCGCCAGCTGCGGTTTCAGCGATGCCGGTAATGCCGTACCGCCAGGTCCAGAGAACTGAATCGACACCGTCGACGACGTCGCCGGGGTGTCGAGGCGGAAGTACGAGCCCGTCCCCGGATCCATTATCGCCGTGGACGTGTCCGTGCTGATCGAGAAGAGTTGCAGCGGCATCGGCAGCGGCACGTCGGAACCCGACGACGTGGCATACAAGCGATTCCACAGCTGACGCACGTTGCGTGTCGTGAATCGATCGGCACCGGGTGCCGTCGTTCGCGGAAGGTTGGGCAGACTGTCGGTGAAGAGTGACAGTCCGAAGTTCGCGAATAACGACGGAAACGACTGCCCCGACGCGCTCTCGATGTTGGCGACTCCCGTTAGCGTATTCTGATCGAGCTTCTTGAAGATCGCGGTGCCCATCTGATCGCCGAGCCAGCGCATGAGCAGCCAGTCGCCCCCGCGCCAGGAGAATCCATCCTCCGAATCGTCGTGCAGCGTCACGCTCGCCGTGTCGGGCAGCAACGCGTACTGGTACGAGTCATACAGGAAGTTGGCGATGAACCCCTGCGACGAATCCGGAAAGAGCTGCGATGCGCTCGTCCGGCCACTCGGCGCCGGATACTTGTTCTCGTAATACTGTGAGCCCAGCTCCTCCGCCACGATGCTCAATCCTTCGTCGAGCCAGCCGTACTCCGGGACGCCGCCGTGCACGAGAACGTGCTGCGAGAAGGAGATGAGGTGCTGCAGCTCGTGCATGAAAGTCGCCGGCACATCGAGCCCCACGTCATCCACGGAATGCGCACAGCTCTTCGCGACGCCGTTCGGATCGGGCACGATCGTGTAGAAGATCTCGCCGTTGTTGGAGTCCGGGTCGCCACCTCCGGCAAGGTCCTCCTCCTCGAAGAAACCCGCGACGTAGCCGTTCGTTTGACAGTCGCTCGCCGTCGTGAGCGAATTCACCGCTGGAGTCATCAACATGATCACGTGGCCATTCTGGTCCATGTCCGTTGGTGGACCAAAGGCCGTCGTATCGATGGGATAGAGCGTCTGATCGAACAGCTGCCCAAATGCCTGCAGTTGGGACGCCGTGAAGCCATTCGCCGGCGCGAGGGTGTCGATATAGATCAGCACATCGCTGCCCGAATAGGCGAGCTGCGCACCAACCGTCGTGAACGCCGTCCCCGCATCATTCGCCAGCACATGGAACGTGCGAACGCTACCCACCTCCGGGACGGAAGTCGCCCGCACGGGTGATGCGGGGCTCATCCTCGCGGAAACCGACCCGGAGAGCGATCTCGAGAAGTTCCAGGAATGCGAGCTCACCTGACGTCGCGCCTGCGCGCGAAGCATTCGATCGAAGGCGAGCTGCTTGGTTCGCTTCCGGAAGGGAAGCCTATCGCCCGAAGCGGCACCGGCGATTCCCAATGAAGGCGAGACACTCGCCCGCATTGCCGAGAGGCCCACGATGAGTGGTGAACGGGACGCAGAGATGGCCGTACCGGAGCTGACGTGATACGACACGAACGAGTTTGGTACTCGATCGACGGCCAACTGGGCGACGACGAGATAGCTCGCGCCGTTGCCAGCGAGCGTGACCGTCGTGCCGCCATTACTGCAATCGACGCGCGTTGCCTGCGCGACGTCGAGCATCAGCGTGCCGCTCACCGAGCAGGGGTTGTTGTTGAACGACGTCGGGCCGGTGGTCGATCCCGGTGCCGTGGTCGCGTCGTGACTCGCGCAGGCGGAAGCCGCGGCGACAGTGAGAGCCAGTCCAGAAAATGTTCGCCAGTGCATTACAGTCGTGATTGTACGTGAATCGATTGCCTAAGCCTCTCGTGTTGAGACACGGGAACGCGTCTCTACCCCGACACGGTGAGACGAAGGCATGCCCCGAACGTTCAGACGCTCGACTGATTTCTCTGGCGTAGAAGCGCGCTCGACCGGCATATTCGTGCGCTTCGTGGAAGCTCACCCACCCTCCCTCTCTCCTTCTTCATCATGCGGTTCGCATTTCGATTCAGCGCTGCTGGCGTGGCGCTCGCGCTCGCGTTCGCCCCTCGCGCGCAGGCGCAGCAGCCGGATGGCGCAAAAGGCAAGAAGCCCGATCTGCCGCTGACAGTCGGTCGGCACGTGAACTTCACGACCACGAAAGTGTCGTGGATGTCGCTGGACGTGAGTCCCGATGGCAGGACGATCGTCTTTGACCTCCTCGGCGATCTCTACACGCTGCCGATCACCGGCGGCACGGCAACGCGCCTAACGAGCGGCCTGGCGATGGACAACCAGCCGCGGTTCAGCCCCGACGGCAAGAAAGTGGTGTTCGTATCGGATCGCAGCGGCGGTGACAATGTCTGGACGATCTCGCTCGACAAGAAAGACACGGCCCAGATCACCAAGGGCAACGACAACCTGTACACGTCACCCGAGTTCACGCCCGACGGCAAGTACATCGTCGCAGCAAAGTCGGGCGGATTGGGCGGCGCCGCCAAGCTGTGGATCTATCATGTCGATGGCGGCTCGGGCGCGGCGCTCGTTCGCGAGCCGGCGCAGCTCAAAGTCACCGGTCCAACGGTGAGCCATGACGGCCGCTACATCTGGTACTCGCGGCGGCAGGGCGATTGGCAGTACAACGCCATTTTCCCGCAGTACCAGCTCGCGGTTTACGATCGCCAGACGGGAACCAACACGGTCATGTCATCGCGCTACGGCTCGGCCTTCCGGCCGCAGCTGTCGCATGATGGAAAGTGGTTGGTGTATGGCACCCGGTTCGAGACAAACACTGGTCTCCGCATTCGCAACGTCGAAAGCGGCGCCGAGGACTGGCTCGCGTATCCAATTCAGCGCGACGACCAGGAGTCACGGTCGCCACTCGATGTGCTGCCCGGCTACGCCTTCACCCCGGACGACAAGGCCGTCATCCTCTCGTACGGTGGCGAGATCTGGCGCGTGTCGCTCGACAAGACGAAGCCGGTAAAGATTCCATTCACGGCCGATGTCAATCTCGATGTCGGACCCGAAGTTCGCTTCGCGTACAAAGTGGACGACGCGGCGGGCTTCACGGCGCATCAGATTCGCGATGTCGCGCCGTCACCGGACGGCAAGCGGCTCGCCTTCGTGTCGCTGAATCGGGTGTATGTGATGGATCTGCCCACCGGCACGCCACGCCGCCTAACGACGCAGGCCGTCGGCGAGTTCTTTCCGGCCTGGTCGCCGGATGGCAGGTCCGTGGCGTTCGCGACGTGGGATGACAAGACCGGCGGCGAGATCTTCCGCGCGGCCGTGGACGGGCGGAACACGGCGCCGCAGCAGCTGACGAGGACGGGGGCGCTGTACTCGCAGCTGGCGTGGTCGCCGGACGGCAAGCGAATCGTGGCCGTAAAAGCGGCCGCGCGCGACATGCAGGAAGCGTTAGGCTTCTTTGGCGGCGGCCTGGGCACCGAGTTCGTCTGGGTTCCCGCCACTGGCGGCGATCTCGTGGTGATTGGCCCGAGTGGAAACCGTACGCGCCCGCACTTCACCCAGGACACCAGCCGCATCTTTGCGTACAGCGCCGAAGAGGGCCTCGTGTCGATGCGCTGGGACGGTACGGACGTGAAGCCGTTGGTGAAGGTCACCGGCCCCTTGCCGCCATTGGGAACGCTCGACGACGACCACACGACGAGCGTCGACATGCCGATGCCCACGCATTACGAGCTCGAACAGAATCCCACCCCGCCGCCCGCCCAGCTCGTGATGATGGCGCCGAAGGGTGATCGCGCGCTCGCGGAAGTTGGAAACGACATCTACGTCGTGACGGTGCCCTACCTTGGCGGACCGACGCCGACGGTTTCCGTCGCTAATCCGGCCGCAGCCTCGTTCCCCGCTCGCCGGCTCACCGATATCGGCGGCGAGTTCGCGACGTGGGGCGCGGATGGCAAGACGGTGCATTGGGCAATCGGAAATGCGTTCGTCTCGTTCGATCTTGATCGAGCGAAGCAGGTGGACGACAGCATCGCCGCCGCCAAGCGCGCGAGGGGAGACAGCGCGGCAGCCCCGGCCGCGAAACCGGACAGCGCGAAGATCGATTCGACGAAGAAGGCGCCAGCGCCGACAGGCTACAAGCCGGCCGAGATACGGATCGCGATTCCGGTCACCCGCGACCTACCGAAAGGCACCGCGGTGCTCCGGGGCGCGCGGGTCATCACGATGAAGGGCAATGAAGTGCTCGAGGACGCCGACGTCGTCATCCACGACAATCGCATCGTCGCCGTTGGCAAGCGCGGCACGGTCAGTCTTCCTAACGGAGCTCAGGTAATCGACGTCGCCGGCAAGACGATCGTACCAGGCTTCGTCGACACGCACTATCACCCGCAGTGGCTCATCCCACGAGTCCACACCGGTCAGGTCTGGCAGTACCTCGCCCAGCTGGCGTACGGCGTCACGACCACCCGCGACCCGCAGACCGCGACAACCGATGTGTTGAGCTACGAGGATGAGGTCGAGGCCGGGCATATGATCGGGCCACGGATTTACTCCACCGGCCCCGGCGTCTTCTCGGGCGAGAACCTCAAGGACCTCGACCAGACGCGCAACGTCCTCAAGCGTTACGCGACGTACTACGATACGAAGACGCTCAAGATGTACATGACCGGCAACCGCCAGCAGCGGGAGTGGGTGATCATGGCGGCGAAGGAGCTCGGTCTCATGCCAACCACGGAAGGTGGACTGGACTTCCGCCTGAACATGACGCACGCCATCGACGGCTACGCCGGCATCGAGCACGCGCTGCCGATCGCGCCGTTGTATGAGGACGTTGTACAGCTCTTCAAACAGACCGGCGTCACGAACTCACCGACGCTGATCGTCTCGTACGGTGGGCCCTTTGGTGAGAACTACTGGTACACCCACGAGAACGTGCACGGCGACGCGAAGCTCCGTCGCTTCACACCGGAAGCCGAGCTCGACGCCAAGACTCGCCGCCGCGGCCTCGGTTCCGGTGGCAGCCCCGGACCGGGCGGCTGGTTCATGGACGAGGAGTACGCCTTTCCGCTCCACGCACAGTTCGCGAAGAAAGTCGTCGAAGCGGGCGGTCGCATCGGCATCGGCAGCCACGGCCAGCTGCAGGGCCTCGGCTACCAGTGGGAGATGTGGATGATGGCGTCCGGCGGCATGTCGAATCACGACGTGCTGCGCACGGCGACGATCCTCGGCGCCGAAGGGATCGGCATGAGTGGCGACCTCGGTTCGCTCGAGGGCGGCAAGCTTGCCGACCTCGTCGTACTCGACAAGAACCCGCTCGACGACATCAAGAACACGAACACGATTCGCTACGTGATGAAGAACGGCCGACTCTACGACGGCAACACGCTCGATGAGGTGTACCCGAACAAACACGCGCTGCAGCACTTTGTCTGGCAGGATGGCGCGCCGGGCGCGGTCACGGGAACGCCATAGGTAGAAGGCAGAGGGTTCGAACAAGGAAGGCCGACGGCAACACCGTCGGCCTTCGTTCTTTTTAACCCCGCACCCTCTACCCTTTGCCCTCTGCCCCTAGAACGTCACCCCAACCGTAATCGGGAACATCGCCTGGCCTGGGTTGCTGAAGATGTTCCGATAGCGGCCTTCGAAGTAGACCGTGAAGCCGCTCAGCGGGAGGTAATATCCGAGACCGGCATTGATGCCGAAGTCCCAGCTGGTTTGAGTCTCGACGTTGCCGACGAATGTCTGCAGGTTGGAATCTTTGGAGCCGAAGTAGCCGATGCCGCCAGTGGCATACAGCCCTCCATTGGAGGACGCCTGTCCGAGATTGTAGATGCCGTCTAGCGAAAAGCCGTAGATGCGGTGCTTCGCGTCCGAATTGTCGTTAAACCCAAGCTCGGTGAAGCTGCCTTCGACGCGGAAAGCCAGCGGCGACAGCGTCTGATGCATTCCGAGGGTCGCGGCGATTGTGTAGCCCGAGTTGGTGAAGTTCGACAGATCGCCGACTGGAATAACAAGTCCGGCGTTCGCGCCGATTGTGTAGGTGGTCGTGCCGGCCTGCGCCCGAGCGTTCGCGGCGCCGATGAGCATCGCGGTGAGTGAGCAGGCCAGCGCGCGCAGTACGACAAAGGCGTGACGGAAGGATCGATGCATGGTGCAAATCTCCGAGCGAAGTTGAGGGGATTGAGCGTCCGCTCATCAAGAAAAAGAAACGGGGAGTGCGGTCTCGCGCCAACCTTCGAGCGCGGATGCCGGACTCCCCGTTCCAGTTTCGTGCCGGAACAAACGTTCTTCGGTTTTAGTCCTCGCGGCTATTCAGGGTGACCGTCATCTGCCGGCGACGCCGCAACAGGTCAACCCGCACCGGCTGCCGCGAATCATGAATGTCGCGGAGGCGGCTGGGCGTGACCGGCGCGCCATCCACGGCGAGAATGACATCGCCATTGCGAATCGGCGACCATGACGCATCGGCCTGAAGAACGAGCAGACCGCGGTCGCTGCCGTCGCCGAAGTAGTCCGCGAGATCGTCGCTTACTGGGCTGAGGTTCAGACCCGGTACATCGTTGCTGCTCGCCGAACGGCGCGACGAGCGATCCGACGAATCCTCGAAGCGACGCCGTTGCTGATCCGCCTGGGCGGAGCGCAACCGGCGCTGAATCGCGCTGAGCTCACGCGCCGACTGAAGCAGGGAGTCAGCGAGCGCCGAGGAGCCTTCGTCGTCGGCCATCCGGCGGAGCTGCACCTGAAGGTCGGTCAGACTCTGCATCGCACCAGCGAGGGTCCCAGACCGCATGCCCGGATCGCCTCCCGCCGCAACGGCGGCCGGTGACGGCGCCGTCATGGGAGCGGGCGTGGAGGGCACGATGGTGATGCTGCCGCCGTTAGGCGTGTTGGCATTGGGCCCGGCCATCGTCATCATCGTATTACCGCCACCGAGCTGCACCGAGACGTTTCGGAACTTGCCCGCGCCAAAAACGCGCAGCGTCGCCTGTTCGCCCGATTGCAGTCCGCGCAACGTGCGACTCAGGCGGCGCATGATCGCCTCGGTCGCGCTCTGGCGTCCGACATCGGCCGGATCCATCCGGAGACTCACGCCGTCGATCTCGGCGAGACGATTGCCTTCGTCGATCCCCTGGCGATCGGCCGGACCATCACGCATCACCTGGGTCACGAGAAGTCCGAGCGTGTCGCGGTCGGTGCCCGACGTCCCGAGGGTGATGCCGAGTAGACCTCGGGAGTCGCCGGCGTTAGCGGAGTCCCCCGTGGACTGCCGTCTCGCGGCGCCTTGATCGGAGGGGAAGCGGCGGAGCTGGGCCTGCGCCGAGCAGGGCACCAGCATGAGGGAGCAGAGCGCCGCGGTGGACAGTGTTTTGTATACTCTCATTGTTACGTCCTGTTGAACACTCGAGACTCATTCCATCCCGCCACGGCCAGCGCGTGGTGCGCCGTCCGGCGGATCCAATTCGCCCTCATCGCGTGAATCATCACGCCTAACATTTGGCCGCGCGTGCCCTTCGGCAATGATGCGCCGCGCCGCGACGAGGTGATCCGCGAACCACTCACCACGCGGGCCCTCACCGAGCGTGTCGTATCGCACGCCGCCACCACTCGCCGTCGCGTGAATGATGCGATTGTGACCGGCGTAAATCGCGACGTGCTCGATGCTCCATCCGTCGTTTCCGAAGAAGAGCAGATCGCCCGGCTGCAACGAACCAATGCGTGTCGGGATCGACTGACCCATTTCGGCAATCTCGTGCGACGTACGGGGCAACGTGATTCCTTCCTGCGCAAAGACATACTGCACGAAACCCGCCGCGTCAAAGCCAATGCTCGGATTCGTGCTGCCGATACGGAAGGGCGTATCGACAAAGCTCTCGGCCCGATCGAGAACTCGGGCAGTTATTCTCGCCGCCGACTCCGCCGTATCGAATCCATCCAGTTCGGATCGCTCGCTAGGCACAATGATCCCCGACGGCGGACCACTCGTCACGGCAACGTCATGATGATCGCCGCCGCCGAAGCTGATCGAGAGCCCAACGCGATATTCCCAATCGCGGCTATTTCCAATCGCGATCACGCTGTCGCTGTGCAGTGACCGGCGATTCCGCGCCTCCGCGGTGAGACCGAGCCACCCGAGCAGATCGTGATGGATACCGACACCGTAGCTCCACGTCGCGCGGCTCGTGTCCACCGCGTTGGACGGGCTCACTCCCGCTCCGCCGATCCCGACGAACGCATAGGGCGAGAAGCCGAGGAGTAGTGACTTTGCAATGGGCAGCTCCCGTAGCGGAGCGATTAGCAGATCTGCATCGGCGCTCCAGCCGCCGACGCCAAAGCCCATGCCGGGGTCGTAGTACGTGGCCTGTGGCTGACGATAGGAACGACACTGGAATTGATCGCAGCGGTAAAACTGTCCTGCATTGGAGCTGGTTGAACTGCTGCCTCCCCCATTGAAGTTGAGTGCACCGCTAACTCGAAGTCCGAAGATTCCGCTGTAACCCGTGAGGCCGAACCCCACGTAGAGCGGATCGCTCGATGCCTCCTTGCGTGCGGCAAACGCGTCGAAGATTCCCGGCCCTTGCGCCGAGACTGCGCTCGGCGGAATTGCGAACGAGAGGGCAACGGCAGCCGGAACGAGCAGGTGGGTTGAGATCTGTGGATGCTTCATTTTTCAGCCTCAGCGTTTCTCGTGGTCGCCATGGCACTAAGACACACAGAGGTTGCCAAACCCCTAGCCAAATGGCCCGAACTGGCGCTGGATGTTCAGCCAATACCCGGTGCCCCGCGTCGGTCGGGCACCTTTCGGTTTGTTCACGTTGCGATTGAACCAGCGGAAGACGCCGGCGCCGCCTAACGAAGCAACCGAATGGCAAGGTGCCCGAATCGTTCGCTTTGACGAACGACCGGCCGCCACCCTAGCTTGGTCGGCATGACTATCGACCAGGCCGTCGAGACGGTCCAGCTCACCTATCCGCAGGTGTATTACGCGTGTCACACGCGGCACCAGCGGAAGCGGTCGACCGAACATCGACTTTCCGCCAGAGACGCGTCGATTCTCGCGCATTGCGGTGCAGATTCACCGATCGTGCCGGCGCGACTCGCGAAGCACCTTTCCGTGGCGCGTTCGACGCTCTCGGAGGCGCTGAAGAAGCTGGCGCAGGCGGGCTATGTAAGGCGCGTTGCCAGCGCGGAAGGTGACAGAAGGCAGGTCGGGCTGCTGCTGACGGCGAAGGGCGTACGTGCGGTGCGCGAGACGTCGGTGCTCGAGTCGGCAACGTTGGCGGCGGTACTCGAGCACGCGTCGCCGGCCGAGCGCGCGACGATCACGGCTGGACTCACGAAGCTGGCTGAGGCTTGCCGGCGCTACACCGAGAAAGTGTCCACCCGAGTGGGCGGGAGCGTGTCATAAATGCGCTACGTGCTGATCGCGGTTGGCATACTGGCGGTGTTCGTCGGCGCCGTCGCGGTGATCGGATGGTCGCTGCCGACGCACCATCGCGTGACGTTGCGTCGTGCGTACCGCGCGACCCCGTCGGCGCTTTTCGCGCTGATCAGCGACGTGCGCGCGTTCCCGTCGTGGCGGAGCGATGTGAAGACGGTGGAGGTCCTTCCAGAGGAAGGTGGTCGACTCCGGTGGCGCGAAGGGACGAAGAACGGTTCGCCAATCACATATGCGCTCGAGCAATCAGTACCCGATCAACTGCTCGTCGGACGGATTGCGGACGAGCATCTACCGTTCGGAGGCACGTGGACCTACGAGCTTGCATCCGATACCCCGAACGTCACCACACTCAGCATCACCGAGGACGGCGAGGTCTACAATCCGATCTTCCGATTCGTGTCGCGTTATGTGATGGGCCAGTCAGCGACGATCGAGCACTACCTGGACGACGTGGCGAAGCGATTTCCGCCCGCTGCCATCTCTAGTGCCCCATCTTCTGGATCGTCTTCCCGGTGAAGTTCTCGGTGGCAACGTCCCTGCCGGCGCCTAACGACTGAACGTACGCGACGAGGCGCCAGATCTGGTCGTCGGGGATGCGGCCGCCCCAAGCCGGCATGCCCTCGGGGCGGCCTTCGTAGATGGACTGGAAGACCTCGGCGTCCGTACCGCCGAAGTGCCACCGATTGTCGGCGAGGCTCGGCCCCATCGCCCCCGAGCCGTCGGCGCCGTGGCAATCCATGCAGTTGTACGAGACGAAAAGATCCGCGCCTTCCTTGACCTTGCCGGCATTTTCGCGGAAGGGATTGGTGAGCTGCGCGAATCCGCCGTGGTACGAGATGCCGGGCTGGATGTTCTCGGGATGCGGGATGAGCGTGGCTTGTTGGTTATTGGTGGTCGGCTGCTGGTTGCTGGTCGTAGGCTGCTGCGCCTGCGCGGCGCGCCTAACGATGTCGGGCTCGCGGGCCTCTGCCCGGTCGACACCGCGGGTACATCCCGATGCCACCGCCGATAAAGCGAGAACAGAGAGCGCTGCGCGCATGGTTCACTCCTGACAGGATCCAGCTAGCCTATTGCTGAAGCGCGGATGCCTATAAAGCGAAGACGTACAGCATGCCCCCCCACGACGTGTACTTCGCCAGATCGGGAAGAGTCGTCCCGCGCTCGCGGACATCGAAGGGCAAGTTTGCCGCCACGTCCCCAGCGATGAGCAGACCCATATCACCGCCGATCCCCGAATACACCGCCACGTACTGCTTGCCGTCCGGACCGGTGTAGGTGATCGGATTGCCGACGATCCCCGAGCCGACCTTGAACTGCCACAGCAACTCCCCGGTGCGCGCGTTCGCGGCCTTGAACCATCCGTCGAGGGTGCCGTAGAACACCACGTTTCCGGCCGTGACCAGTGCACCGCCCCAGACCGGAAACGGCTCCCGAATGCCCCAAACCTTGCGGCCGTTCGAGGCATCCCACGCCATGAACTCACCCTTGTAGTCGCCCGGACCGCCCGTCTCCGGTGCGTTGGCGCCGATGTACGGCGTGCCAGCGATGTAGCTCACCGGGCGGCTCTGGAAATCCATGCAGAGATTGTTCGTTGGCACGTAGAACAATCCCGTCTCCGGGGAGAACGCGGCAGGCTGCTGATTCTTTCCCCCCTCGAGCGACGGACAGATGTTCTTTACGAGTTTGCCCTGCTTCGTCGCTTTACTCGTGTCGATCTCTGGCCGCCCCGTCTGCAGATTGATGTACTTGGCCCAGTTCAACGGGACGTACGGCTGCGCGAGCAGTACTTCACCAGTCTGCCGGTCCAGCGTATACGCAAAGCCGTTCCGATCGAAGTGGACGAGCGCCTTGCGCTGCTGTCCCTTCACGGGCATGTCGACGAGAATGTTCTCGTTGACGGCATCGTAGTCCCAGAAATCGTGCGGCGTGACCTGAAAGGCCCAGACCAGCTCACCCGTGTCGGCGTCCCGAGCGAGAATCGCGCACGTCCACTTGTTGTCGCCGGGGCGCATGTCCTGGTTCCAGGGCCCTGGGTTCGACGTCCCGTGATACACGAGATTCAGCGTCGGATCATACGAGAGCCAGCCCCACACCGCGCCACCGCCGATCTTCCAGGCGTCGCCCGGCCAACTCGTTAGCCCGAGGTCCTTGCCGCGCTCGGTCGGGTAGAACGGCTTGAAGCGCGGACCGATCTTCACGTCCACGTCGGAGCCGGTGTTGTACGCGCGCCAGAGCTCCTTGCCCGTCGCCAGATCGAGCGCGGCGATCCAGCCACGCACCCCCATCTCGCCGCCACTCGAGCCGACGATGACACGGTTCTTCACGATGATTGGCGCCATCGTGATCGTCTCGCCGCGCTGCAGGTCGGCCATCTGCACGCGCCAGAGCTGTTTGCCGCTCTCGGCATCCACCGCGACGGTGTGGCCGTCGAGCAGGTTGTAAACGATCCTCCCATCGGAGAACGCGGCGCCGCGATTGACGACGTCGCAGCACGCCGTGCCGACGGCCTGCTGCGCATTCTCCGGACGGTATTTCCACTTGAGGGGATAACCGGGCTGCGTCAGGTCGATGGCGTAGGCGACGTTCGGGTACGGCGTCACCAGGTACATCGTCTTGTTCACGACGAGCGGCTGGCCTTCGTGTCCCCGTAGCACGCCCGTGGAGAAGGTCCACGCGGCCCGGAGGCTCTTGGCGTTCGCGGACGTGATCTGGGTCAGTGGACTGTATCGACTACTGGCGTAGTCGCGCGCCGGCATGACCCACTCGCCGTCGGCACCCGGCGGATTCGGCGTGCCGATGCGAGCGTTCGCAACGACCGGCGCGGCGCCTTGCGCATTGCGCGCGGCGCTGGTGTCGGTGTTCGATCCAACCTGCTTGCACGCAACAACACTCACCGAGACAACGAAGACGTGCGAGATCCGCATTGCGAGTCTGTGGTTTGAAGTGACTATGTCATCCCGAGCAAAGCGAGGGATGACAACGACGCAAGAGCTATTCTTCCGCCTCGTCGGCCCTCGTCACGCGCTGCTTGTATTCTCGCTTGAACTCCTCGAACACCTCGTCGGCAAATAGCGCGTCCGAAATCTGCGCGATCTCCTCCGCTTCTTTCCACGCCTGGGTCAGCGACGCAAGCTCGCCCTCGAGTGCCCGGCGCTCGATGTCTTCATTCGACGCCATCTCCAACGCCAAGCGGTCCACCGACGGCAGCCGGAAAAGGGGTGTCGTTTCCTCGCTGCCAGTCCCGCCGCGTCCCCAGAACGAGCGATTCGCCAGCTGCAGCGCAATGCGCTCGGCGAAGCTCGAGGCGGCGGGCTCGATGAGCCCTTCGTCGGGCGCGTCTGGCACGCGTCCCCAATGCGTTCGCATCGCGAGCGACGCCACCCGTGTGAAATAGCCTTCGCGATCGCCGGCCTGGTCGAGCTTCGCGATCGCGTGATGGATCTCGGCGTTGCTCGCGACGCCGAAATTGAGCGACGCGAGCATCTTACCCGCGGTGCGCAACCCAACGACTTCGGCCAGTCGCGCGACACCGCCGTCGTGTCGCACGACGAGACGCCAGGGTTCGTCGCGCTCGGGACGAATCAATTCGGCGGCGCCGAGGTGTGCGTAACGAATCACGATCGGCAGGCCCGTCTCGTCGACGGTCCGCGCGAGCACGGCGTCGCCGCGTCGGAACGTGCGCAGCTTGAGCATTGCCTCATCGCTCAAGCCGACCGTGGTCGCGTACCCCGCGAGCGCGGCCGCGGCGCGACGGGCGATCCACCGCGGGAGCGCGGTACCGCGCCGGGCCAGCGCGCGCGACGGCCGGTGACCATTGTTTGTCGACAGGTACTGCTCGATGCGCGTGCCGTAGCGCCAGGACGCGATCTCCGGGAGCAGCGCAAGACCGATGCGCACGAGCTCCAGATGCTCGCCCACTCGTCCCAGCCCGATGTTGTCCGTCGAGTAGCGCAGGCGAGTGCCGCGGAAGAGACGCTCACATTCGTCGATCGCCTCCCACCGTTCCTCGAGCGGCGACAGGTTCCAGCGAGTGCAGCGCCCGCAAATCACCCACAGACGACCACGCGCGGGATCATAGGCGAGTCGCCGTCCCACCGGGAACGCCGCGATCCGGTCGTTCGCGCCGAGTGAGCTATTGCAGAACAGACAGGTGGAGTACATCGACCCGAATACTGTCAAAGCCTATCCGACGCGCAACTTCGATGTCCCATATCCGGACAGACCAGTCTCGCTGTCGGACGGCCCTGCTCGGACCACGAACGACTCCTCACTTTGGAGCAGCAGTTCAGGGAACGATCAAGGCTTTGATCGCCGAGCGCGATTCGACCGCCGCGAGTGCATCCGCAGCGTGCTCCAGGTCGTAGCGTCCGCTGACCATCTCGCCCCAGGGAACGCGGTCCCCGAAGCGTGCCGCAATCTCCACTGCGCGGTGGAAGTGATGATACTGCGATCCCCAGCAGCCGTGGATCTCGACGTGCTTGCGATTGATCTGCCAGTGTGGATGGATCTCGACTGGGCCGTTATCGGTGTAGTGACCGCAGATGACGACGCGTCCCCCGTCGCGCACCATGTCCAGCGCCTGCGCGACGGCGTCGGGGCTGCCGCTCGCCTCGATGACGGCGTCCGCGCCACGGCCGCGCGTGGCCGAACGCACCGCGTCGACGCGCTCCGCACTCGTTAGGTCCAGGCCGAGCGTGCGCGTCGCGGCCATGCGACGTGCGAACGCCAGACGGTCGTCGGGAGCGCCGACGGCGATCACCTCGGCGGCCCCGGAGAGTCCGGCCAGGGCAACGATCGATTGGCCTACCGGTCCGACACCGAGCACGGCCACCGACTCGCCGAGGCGGAGATGCGCCATGTCCACGGCGTGGAGCGCCGTCACCAGGCCGCAGCCGCCCCCGATGAATGTCTCGGGAGCGAGCTCGTTAGGCAGCCGGATCATCCTGACGCCCGGCTTCATCCAGATCGCCTGCGACCACCCGCCTAACAAACCATCGGCGGCACTGTAGGTGATGCCGTAGACGCGTCGTTTGGCGCACCGCGTCGGCTGCTGTGCGACGAGGCAGTGGTAGCAGGCGTTGCAGGTCTCGTGGACGTCGAGGAAGGTGACGACGTCGCCTTCGCGAATGCGCTCGCCCTCGACGTCGCGGATGCCACCGTTGCCCTGCCGCAGCGCCGCCACCCGGCCAACGGAGACGTGCCCGGGGATGATCGGAAATGGAACGTCGAGACGTCCATGATGCAGGTGGACATCCGTGCCGCAAACCTCGGAGTACATCGTGTGCAACAATGCCGCGCCGGGCTCGAGATCCGGAGCCGAGAGCTCGCGGATCTCGAGCGGCGCGTTGGCCGCCGGCATGACGCAGGCGGCGTAGCTCAGCGCGACGACACGCTCTTGGGCGTGCCTAACGTGTACCGGTTGATCCAGTCGAACTCGCGCCGGACCTTGTCCATCTGGTGATAGTACTCGCTGAAGCCGTGGCCTTCGCGTGGAAAGAACACGAGCTCCACCGTCTTGCCGCGATCCTTCAGCGCGCGGAAGTACTCCATCGGCTGACCGATCGGAACACGCTGATCGTTGCCGCCGTGAAGAATCAGCAGGGGTGTCGTGACGTTGTCGACAAACGTGATCGCCGAGCGCTGGCGATAAAATTCCAGGGTTTCCTTGTTGGGGACTCCCTTGAAAAACGAAGCGATGTAGCCCGGAATATCAGTCGTGCCGTACATGCTCACGAGATCGGTGAGACCCGCGCCTTCCATTGCCGCCTTGAACTTGCTCGTCTGCGAAACGACCCATGACGTCATGTAGCCACCGTAGCTCCAGCCGGAGACTGCGAGCTTGTCACCATCTGCCACGCCACGCGCGACCATCGCGTCCGCACCGCTGATGATGTCGCGGTAGTCACCTCCGCCCCAATCCGGGATGTTTCCCCGCATGAACTTCTCGCCGTAGCCGGTCGACCCGCGGGGATTCGGGTAAAGGACCGCCCAACCCTGACCAGCCCAGAACTGCCCTGGCGATCCCCAGTTCGCCTTGAAGCCGATGTTGTGCGCGCCTGTCGGCCCACCGTGGATGTCGACGAGCAGTGGGTAGCGCTGTCCCGCACGATATCCCACGGGCTTGAGGAGTACGCCTTCCACTTCCTGCCCGTCCGGGCTCTTCCACGTAACCACCTCGCTCTCGCCTAACGCGATGCTCGCGAGCTGCGGGTTTGCCTCCGTGAGCTTCTTCGGAGACGCAAAGCTACCGTCCGAGGAGTAGACGTCGCCCGGCGACATCGGGCTGTCGATGACCATCGCCGTGCGCGTTCCGTTCTTGTCGAAGGAGACGCCGCGAATGATCTGCTTCTGGGTGAGCTGGGTGTACTTGCCGCTCGCGACGTCGAAGCGGAAGACGCTCGAGTAGACGCGATCACCGGCGGTGAAATACGCCGCCTTGCCATCGGCGCTCCACTTCACCGCGCCTGGCGAGTTGTCGAAGCCGGCGCTCACGTCGCGCGTGCGCTTCGATGCCACGTCGTACAGCTCGAGGTGAGAATCCAGGATCTCTCGCCACTGCATGCTGTCTGGCACCGTCGGATGCGTCTGCCGGAGCGTGATTAGCGCCAGCGTCCTGCCATCGGGCGACCACACTGGCGTGGACTGCACATCGGCGCCGGAGTTGATCCGCTCCGCGGTACCCGTCGCCGCGTCGACGATGAATGCGTTTCGACGCTCGTCGCGAAGCAACGTGGAGGGCGTCGTCACGTATGCGATATGAGCACCGTCCGGCGACCAGTCGGGCGTGCCGCGTACCGTGAACTGAGTCGTGTGTACCAGCTCCTTCGCCTTCTTCGTGCCGAGATCGACGACCCAGACGTGCGACAGCCGGAAGTCGCCCTCGTAGACCTGCGCGTCATCGCGACGCTTGCGCGCGGCGTCGGTGCTCTTTGGCAACGAGTCCACGCTGAGGAGCGCGATCCGTTTGCCATCGGGCGCCCAGCTGAAGCCAGTGACGCCCTCCTTCACATCGGTAATCTTCTCTGCTTCACCGCCGTCGAGGTGAAGAAGGTAAATCTCGGACCGCGGTTGCTCTTCTCCCGCCGCCGCGCCGCGCGACGATAGGAACGCGATCGACGAACCGTCCGGCGACCATTGCGGCTGAGACTCGCCGCGCTCGCTGAACGTGATCTGTCGTGCGGGACGCGAGCCGTCGCTCGGCACGATCCACAGATGGGAGCGCACCTCGTGCTTGTCGCCGAGAGCGGTGTCGCTCTTGGCGAGGTTGGCGCTCGGATGCTCCCAGGCGCTCACCTGATAGACAACGAGAGCGCCGTTGGGCGAAATGGCGACGCCGCCGACGTTCTTGAGCGCCATCATGTCGTCGATGGTCATCGGCCGTTTGGCCGTTTGGGCGAGTGTCTGGCGAGCCGCCGTGCTGACGACAAGGGCGGTCAGCGCGAGCACCATGGTCCTGCGAGAGGGGGACATTGGTCTCTCCTTCTGGTGTGGCAGGTAGGGGCGGGCGGTGGGTGTGAGCCCGCGAGCACATCGAAAATACCAGAAGCGCCACGCGCTGACAGAGGGGCTACGGGTAGAGGGTAGAGGGTAGAGAGTCTCTGCTGAGTCGCGGAAGGATCGCGACGTCGCTGAAGGCGGCCTTCGTTGGTTGAGTGTCATTCCGAGCGCAGCGAGGAGTCTGCCTTTCACCCGCTGCCCTCTACCTCTACCAAAGCTCTGCCTTCACGGAGCTCGAATCGTAAACACGTTCTCGCCCTTGAGTCGCGGTGGAGCACTCTTGAGGCAGAAGTCGAAGCCCATCTCGAACACCTGCGGGACCGCGACACCGTCGCGCTCGGCGGCCGCGAAATGCATGCGAGGTATCGCGTCCACCACAGAGCGCGTGAAGCTGCTGTCGTCCGATTCGAGGAGTTGGAAAGTGCTCATGTCGGGCTTTCCTGCTCGATCCAGGATGAAACGAGTGCGGACGATACCATTCCGCCGGCTCCGAAGCATTTCCTCGGGATAGCGCACTAGGCTTGGATCATCGTTGGGGCCGACGGCTGCCGCCTTGGTCACGTCATCGGCTAGAAATGCCTCGAGGAATGCCGGGGCATAGTCGGGCGCGGCGAAGGCGCCGTCGATCGTTTGACTGCTGTCGAGCGAATAAAACGGGCTGAAGGAGAGCCCTCCGCGCCCAACGAGGATTCTCAGCTCGTACGTCCCACGCTTGGGAGCGCTGAGGTAGAAGGCGCCTGATACCGAGTCCGTCGTGTAGCGCGCGATCACCTGTCCCTTATCATCGACCAGAAAGACGCGCGCTCGACCGATTGGACGGTGGGTGCTTTCGCTCACGATGACGCCCTGGATAGACTGCGCCGCGCCAGGAGCGGCCACGAGCGAAGAAACAGCCGCGAGTAGAAGGGTCTGCCGTGTGAATGTCATGGTCACCTCTGCCTGCCCCTCCGGACAGAGATTGGAGCGACATCGAATGACGCCAATACTGGACCAGCAGCAATCGGCGGCCCCTTCAACACTCCCCGAGGGCGCTCCGTAACTGTATCGTTTCCACTCCATTCGTCCCACCCCTTGGGAGTGCGTATGTCCCGTTTTCGCATCGTTCCATTCCTCACCGGTGTCGCCCTTGCCAGCGTCGCGACTACTGCCGAGGCACAGCTTCTCGATTCTCTGACACTGGCCGGATTCCGTTGGCGGACCGTTGGACCCGCCAACTTCGAGGGTCGCGTTGCCGACATCGCCGGGATCCCGAGTCCGTCGAAGACGTTCTTCGTCGCCACCGCGGGCGGCGGCATCTGGAAGACCACGAATTCCGGCGTGACCTTCCGCCCCGTCTTCGACAACTATCCGGTCGTGTCGATGGGCGCGCTCGCGATCGCGCCGTCGGACACCATGCAGGTCTGGGCCGGAACCGGCGAACAGAACTCGCGAAACACGATCGAGCCGGGCGGCGGCATCTACAAGTCAACGGACGGTGGATTGACTTGGAAACTCATGGGGCTCGAGAAGACGCAGCACATCGGCCGCATCGCCGTCAATCCGACCAACCCCAACATCGTTTACGTCGCCGCGTTAGGCGCCGCCTGGAAGTCGAGCCCGGAGCGCGGAGTCTACAAGACGGAAGACGGCGGCACGACATGGAAGCTCGTGAAGTTCATCAACGACAAGACGGGCTTCGTCGATATCGCGATCGATCCAAAGAACCCGAACGTCGTCTGGGCTACCGCGTATCAGAGAGTTCGTGGTCCGTACTTCCTGGTTTCCGGCGGCCCCGGATCCGGTCTCTGGAAGTCGACTGACGCCGGCAACATGTGGACCGAGATCAAAGGCGGCGGCTTCCCCGAGACGCAGAAGGGTCGCGTCATGCTCGCGATCTATGCGCAGGACCCGAACATCGTCTACACCATGGTCGAAGCGGATTCGGTGCGCAGCCAGGCAGCGACGAAGGACGGCAAGCGACAGAAGCTCGCGAACGGCCTCTATCGCACCAAGGACGGCGGCAAGAGCTGGGAGAAGATGAACGACGCCGACACTCGGCCGTTCTACTACTCGCAGGTTCGCGTCGATCCACGGAACGCGGATCATGTCTGGTTCTCGTCCACCCCGGTGCTCGTCTCGAGCGACGGCGGCAAGACCGCGCGCACGGCGACGCAGGGGATTCACGTCGATCACCACGCAATGTGGATCGACCCCAACGATCCGGATCACTTCATCGTCGGCGACGACGGTGGCATCTCGATCACCTGGGATGGCGGCGGCAACTTCGACTTCCCCGCGAACCTGCCGATCGGCCAGTTCTACGACGTCAGTTACGACTTCGAGATCCCGTACAACATCTGTGGTGGCGCGCAGGACAACGGCGCGTGGTGCGGCCCGAGCCGGCGCAAGAACGGCCCGGTGACGAACGCGTACTGGTACACGATCTCGGGCGGCGACGGTTTCTACACTGCTCAACACCCCACGGAGCCGTGGGTCGTGTGGGGTGAGTCGCAGGGCGGCAACGTCTCGCGGCTGAACCTCAAGACTGGCGAGCGCAGCTCGCTCGTGAAGCCGACCTGGCGTCCGCTGTATCAGACGCTCGAGGATTCCATCCTCATCACGCGTGGCGATACGAACTCGCCCGCGACGAAGGAGCAGTCGCAGCGCGTCGCCGAGTATCGCGCTCGGCAGAAGGCGGATTCGGCGAATCTCGATCTTCGCTTCAACTGGGAGACGCCGTATTTCCTCTCGCCGCACAACCCGGACGTGTTCTACATGGGCGGCAACCGGGTGCTCAAGTCGACGCAGCGCGGCGATAATCTGTACCCGATCTCGCCCGATCTCTCCAAGAAGAACTGGCCGAAGATCGACACGAGCATGAACAAGACGGGAGGGATAACGCTCGACGCGACTGGTGCCGAGACCTACGGCACCGTGGTCGCGTTGTCAGAGTCCTATGTCCGTCCGGGCTTCCTGTATGCCGGCACGGACGACGGCAATGTCTGGACGACGCGGAACGATGGCTCGACCTGGGAGCAAATCCCGACCACGAAGTTCCCCGGCCTGCCGACTGGTGACGTGTACGTCAGCCGCATCGAGCCGTCGCACTTCGATACCACCACGTTCTACATCACGTTCGACAACCACCGGTGGAACGACTTCACACCGTACGCGTACGTGACGAGCGACGCGGGCAAGACCTTCCGGTCGGTCGCGGGGTCGCTGCCTCACGAGAGCCCGGCGGATTTCGTTCACGTCATTCGCGAGGATCCGTATAACCGGGACCTCCTCTACATCGGAACATCGCGGTCGGCCTACGTCTCGCTCGATCGCGGCACCAGCTGGCATCGCTTCTCGTCAGGCATGCCGACGGTGCCCGTGTATGACCTCAAGATCCATCCCCGCGACCGCGAGCTGATCGCCGCGACGCACGGACGCGGCTTTTGGATCGTGGACGTCACGCCGCTCGAGCAGATGGCTGGCGATTCCGGCAAGAAGGTCGTTGCCGACAACGGCTATCTCTTCGCGCCAAAGACCGCGTACGAGTATGGTCAGGGTCCGGCGATCGGCGCCTCGTCGAATGGGGAGGGGCAGAAGTTCTTCAATGCGCCCAGCCCGCAGTACGGCGCCGAGATCGTGTATCGCATCGGGTCGAACGGCGCGAGCACGGCGTCGCTGGCTGGAAACGCGAACGACGCCAACGGCAGCGCGGCGCCTAACGGCGGTCGCGGTGGTCGTGCGCCCCGCGAACAGGCGAAGATCGTGATCACCGACGCCAGGGGTGACACGGTGCAGACACTGAATGGCCCGCTGAGCGCGGGGCTGCACCGCGTGACCTGGGACTTCCGCGGCAAGCCGCCGGTTCGCGTGCTTTCGGTCTCGGAGAAGCGCGACAGCGTCGTGCGAATGAATCGCATCAACTTCGTCTTCGACTCGCTGGAAAAGGCGAACGCGATGCCGAAGGCGACGCTCGACCGCATGCGTCAAATGATCGCGAGCGGCAATCCGGCGGCCTTTGGTCGTGGCGGCGGTGGTGCTGGCCGCGGTGGTCCGGGCGGCGGCTGGGTGGCGCGCCCCGGTGAGGGTGCATTCGTTGGCGGTCGCGGAGGCCGTGGCGGCGCTGCCGGAGCCGAAGGTGCCCAGGCTGGCGGCGGCGAGAACATCCAGGACATGCTCGATCAGTTCCCGGGTGGCGCCGAGGAGTTGGGCGAGCTGCTTCGTCCGCCGGGTCAGCGCGGCGGTCGCGGTGGCTTCGGTGCGATCTTCGGATTCGGCGGCGGCCGTGGCAACCAGGCCCCAGTCGTGAATACCGGCGACTACGTTGTGACGCTCACGGTCGGCGGCCGCACCTATAAGCAGGTGCTCCGCGTCGAGCGCGTCAGCGGCGGGGAGGATACCGGGTTCAATTTCGGTTCGAATGACGATGAGCACGACCCGAAGAAGCAGTAATGGTGGTTGGTTGCTGGTGAAACGAGGAAGGCCGGCGAGTTCTACTCGCCGGCCTTTTCCTCATCTACCAACCACCAACCACCAGTCACCACTTTATCCCACCCACATCTCGCAGCGCATCCTCGCACTCCGCCAGACACCCCCGCAGCGTCTCGAGGGTGTGATCGCCCATGTGCCCTACGCGGATCGTCGTGTCCTTTAATTTTCCGTAACCCGCACCGATCACGAAGCCGCGTCGCTCGACCGCTTTGACGACGTCGCTGCTCTTCACGTTTTCGGGGAGCGTGATCGTCGAGACCGTGGGTGAGCGCGATTCCTCCGGCGCGAGAATGTCGATCTCCAGATCGACGCGGGTGACGGCGCGCTTGAGCCACGCCGCCGTCGCGTCGCGCATCGCCGCGTGTCGCTCCCAGCGCCGCTCGATGCCCTCGCGCAATAGGTCGGCGAGCTGCGCATCGAGCGCGTAAAGCAGCGAGAGCGCCGGTGTCGCCGGGGTCTGATTCTTGGCCGCGAACTCCTCGAACTCCACGACGTCAAAATAGAGCCCGCGGTCGGAGACCTGCTTCGCGCGCCTGACGAATTCGGACGACGCGACGCCGAACGCCAGTCCGGGCGGCAGCGCGAGCGCCTTCTGCGATCCGGTGAGGACGAAATCCAGCCCCCAGGCGTCGAAGCGCAGCTCGGCGCCGGCCACGCCGCTGACGCTGTCGACGATGCAGAGCGTGTCATTCTTGTGCGCGAGCTCCGTCACCGTGCGCACGTCCGTCAGTGCGCCGGTCGATGTCTCCGAATGCACCACGGTCACGACTGCATAACGACGCGCCGCCAGTCGCCGCTCGACAGCCTCGAGGTCGAACGTCTCGCCCCAGGGCACTTCGAAGACGTCCACCTCGCGCGCGCAGGCCTTTGCGATCTTCGCGAAGCGGCCCGAGAACGCGCCATTCACGAGCGCGAGCACCGCACCCGCCGGCGCATTGCGGATCGCGCCTTCCATCAAGCCGCTCGCCGAGGATGTGCTGATGTAGACCGGCCGCGCGGTAAGAAAGACGTCGCGCAGACCGACCTCGAGCCGGGCGAAGAGCTCCTCGAAGGCGCGGCCGCGGTGCGCGATCATAGGTCGCGTCATCGCGGCAAGGATCTCTGGGCGGACCTCCGTCGGACCGGGGAGAAAGAAGGTGCCGAAGCTGATGGGAGTACTTAGGGGCTAGGGTTGATGAGGGGCCAGGGGCTGGGGCCTAGGGGCTAGGTCCTAGAACAAGGTACTCGCATCGATGCTTGCTCCTAACCCCTAATCCGAATCCAGGCCCTAACCCCTAGCCCCTAGCGCCTAGCCCCAGCACTTGTCTCTTCAGCTCGTCGAAGCTCCGCGTCTCTAGATCCGCCCTGGCTACGACGCTCTCGCGTCTGGCAAAGCCGGTGAAGGCAGCGAACTGGTCCGCCACGCCGACCAACATCGCGTCCGTCGCGCCGTCGCCAACCGCGAGCAGCGGGCGAACCAGACGGCCGGTCTCGAGCAATCGCGATACGACGTCTGGCTTGCCCCGCTGAGTCGCGAGCGGCGCCGGCTCGTCGATGGCAGCGTAGCTGCCGTCGCTGGCGAAGCGAAGGGAGACCGCATGCACCTCGTCGGCGCCGAAGCCCAGCTCGCGCGCGACCGGCAGAATCGCCTGGAGAATGCCGCCGCTGACGAGCGCCAGCCGCGCGCCGGCCGCGCGCATCGTGGCGATGGCCTCCGGCGCGCCTGGCGCCACCGACTCCATGTACGCCGTGGCCAGCGCGCGAATGTCCTCGAGCCCGGGCCGCACGATCGTTAGGCGCTCACTGTACACGGACTCGAGCGGAATCTCGCCCTTCATCGCCAGATCCGTGAGCTCCACAATCCTTCTCCCGACGTCGGGACCGCGGCGTTCCGCCAGGAAATCGATCCCCTCGACGCCACAGAGAGTCGAGTCCACATCGATGACGACCGACGCGAAAGTGGGCACGCGCCTAACGCTGGCCGTCAGAACAGGTTTCCGGGCGCCAGCATCCCGGTGGGATCGAGCTCGCGCTTGATCGCGCGCATCATTCCGAGCTGCAGCGGCGTCAGTTGCAGCGGTAGCCAGCGCCGCTTGATCTTGCCTGTCCCGTGCTCGGCCGCGACCGTTCCCCCGACCGCGACGACGTAGCGCAGCGTCTGCTCCACTACCTGCTCCATCTGTGCGAGCTCGGCCGAGTCTCGGGCGATGAAGTTCTGATGGGGATGTCCATTCCCAGCGTGGCCGTAGACCACGGGTTGATCGACACCGGCCTCGGTCGCGAAGCGGCGCGATTCGCGAATCGCGTCCTTCAAATGACGATACGGAACGGCCCAATCCGTCGAGACGCGCCGGCCGCCGGCGGCGCGATAGCGAGCGCCGCGCTCGATCATCGTCGATGGTACGGCGTGGCGCAACCGCCTCGCATCTCGTAAGGCCGACGGGCTTTCATATACCGAGATGTCATTCTCCGCCGCGCCATACTCTTCGGCGAGCAACAGCCACCGCTCCAGCGGGATCTCACTTCCCGCGGCGGCGACTTGCTCCGTATAGACGAGTGCCCCCGCGCCGCGCGCCCACTCTCCCGCGCCTTCCGCCGTTCGTGCGACCTCGAGCGCGCGGCTGTCGAAGTATTCCAGGCACCGCGGCGACACATCGGTGGACGAACGCGCCGCGATGATGAAGTCCAGCGCGCGGTCCTCTTCCGCGAACGGAATGGCGAGGCCGGCGACGTTGGGCGGCAGCGGCAGCAACGCGAGCTCGGCCTCGAGCACCACGCCTAACGTGCCCTCGCTGCCGATGAACCAGTCGATGGGGTCGTGCACCGGCGCATAACCGACGGTGTTCTTCTCGAGGCGCGTCCGCCGCAGCTCGTGGACGCTGCCATCGGGCATGGCGACGCGAAGTGCGGCGACGTGAGGCCGGGTCGCGCCGTAGAGCAGGCTTCGTGCGCCCGACGCGTTGCACGCGATCGCGCCACCGATCGTGACGTCGTCCTCGCTCGTCGGATCGGGAGCGAAGAGCAACCCCTCGGCGGCGAGCCGCCGCTTGAGATCACCGAGGATGACGCCGGCCTGGACGCGAACCGTTAGGCGCTCGTGATCGACGGCGCCAATCTCGGCGAGCCCACGCAGGGAGAGCAGCGTTCCCCTGTCCGTGATCGAGGCACCGGTCGTGCTTGTTTGCCCGCCAGCCGGCGTGACGGAGGCGCGATCGGCGTGCGCATGGCGAAGAACGTCCACGACGTCGGACTCCCTGGCAGGCCGCGCCACGCGTTCCGGGATGAGCTCCAGCCCCGAGGCGTCCCTCGCGAACGAGCGCCTAACGCCATCGTCGGTGGAGACGAGGTCGGCGCGCTGCTCGACGAGCATCATTCCTGGAATCTGATGACGGTCGCGGTCACCACGTCGGGCAGCTCCAGCAACTTGCGACGAATGTCCGCGCCGGCGCCGCCGTCCACGGAGATCGCGGCCAGCGCTTCGCCACCCTGCGCCAGTCGCGCCTGGTGGTACTCGGCGATATTGACGCCGGCGCTGCCGAGCAATGTGCCGACGCGGCCAATGACGCCGGGGACGTCGTTGTTGGTGAGAACGATCAGCGTCTGCCGCGGCGTGACGTCGACGTGAAAGCTCCCGATTCGCGTTAGGCGCGGCGCGCCGTCGGGCGCGGCGCTGCCGGCGACGGCGAGCTCCTGCATCCCACCCGAGAGCGCGACTTCGATCGAATACGCCGGCGCCGCGGCCGCCTCGGAGACCGAGAGCTCGAGGCCGCGCCCCTCGGCGAGCGTGCGCGCGTTGATGAGATTCAGCCGATCGGTCTCGACCACGCCATCGAGCACGCCAACGGCCGCGGCGGAGAGCAGGAGATCGCCGGCGTCGAGCAACGCGCTGCCGCAGCGGAGGGCGAGGCGCCGCACGGCGCGAAGTCCCTGGTCGGCGAGGATGGCCCGCGTGACGGTTGCCGCGCGCTGCGCCACGAGCATCGCGGGCTGCACTTCTCGCCAGCGGCCGTCACCTAACGACACCGAGGCGATGTTGATCGAGCGCGACAGCTCGCCCTCGACCAGCGCGTCGCGGACGGCGCGGCACACGTCGACGGCGACGTTGCGCTGGGCCTCCGCCGTCGACGCGCCGATGTGCGGCGTGAGCACGACGTTAGGCGCCTGACGAATGGGATGATCCGCGGCCAGCGGCTCACTCTGATAGACGTCGAGCGTCGCTCCGCGAACGTGACCACTCTCGAGCGCGGCCAGGAGCGCCTGATCGTCGACGATGCCGCCACGAGCGAGATTCGCCACGATCGCGCCAGGCCGCAGCAGCGTCAACTCACGCCGGCCGATGAGTCCTTTGGTCTCATCGTTCAGCGGCGTGTGCACCGTTACGATTTCTACTTCCTCGAGGAGCGAGTCGAGCGTCGCGGCGCGGCGCACGCGCAACGCTCGAAAGCGATCATCGGAGATATACGGATCATAGCCGACCACTTCCATGCAGAACGCCTGGGCTCGCGCCGCGATCTCGCTACCGATGCGTCCGACACCGACGATGCCGAGCGTGCGGCCTTTCAGCTCGCTGCCAAGCAGTTGCGATCGATCCCATTTCCCCTCGCGCATCGATTGCGTCGCGTGCGGAAGATGTCGCAGCAGCCCGATCATCACACCGAAGAACAGCTCGGCGACGGCAACGGTATTGCCCGCCGGCGCATTGATCACCGCGATGCCGAGCGCGGTCGCGGTGTCGAGCGCGATGTTGTCGACTCCGACGCCCGCTCGACCAACCACTCTCAGCTTCTTCGCCGCACGCAGCAATTCCTCCGAGATACGCGTCGCGCTGCGTCCGACGATCGCGTCGTAATCACCGATGCGCGCGAGCAGCTCCGGCTTCGGCAGCGTCGGAACTTCGTCGACGCGAAGTCGCGGCTCGGCCTCGAGTAGCTGTACGCCTTCCGGATCGATTTCGTCTGTGACGAGGACGCGCAGGGACATGATGAACCGTCGAGTACCAGGTACCAGGACATCAGGAATCGCTTCAACGAAGTGTCACCATATTCGGCGACTTTCGCTACGACGGACCGGGCCGACACCTCGGGCGGCGTTTGCCGTAGGAGTCAATGGAGCGCGAATGCGTGACGCGAGACGGCGCTGACTCGTGTTGCATCTGCGATCTGGAACAGCTGCTGCGTAATCGTCGAATGTCAGGATGTATCCCGTGATAAGCCGCACACGAGCTGTATCGAAAATGCGAATTCAGGCGCGCCAGGATGAGCTCTCGCGCGTTGGCTTCGGTCGCTTGCTCGTGTCGCACATCCATCAGTCTGAGCAGAAGCGCTTCCGGAGCTCGACGCGCATTGCCGTGGCGCTGGTCATCGGCGCGAGCTTTGCCTTCCTGTTGCCAGGCACCGCGAGCACGCGGACGTCGCAAGCCGCCGCACCGCGTCCCGTGCTGACGCCGATGTCGCTCGACGGTATGGCACGCGAGGTGGTCTACCTCGTGAACCTCGAGCGCGCCCAACACGATCTGCCACCGTTGCGCGTGAATGAGCGGCTCATCGAGGACGCCAAGCTCCAGGCCAACCAGATCGTCGCCACGGGAGTGCTCGAGCATTTCATTCTCGGCGCGCCGTATCCGACGCCGAGCATTCGTGCCGAGGTCGCCGGATACGCTTGGAACGCGCTGGGCGAGAACCTTGCCTTCGGGTACACCGACGCGCCGAGTGCCGTCGCGGCGTGGATGCGATCGCCCGGCCACCGCGCGAACATACTCGCCAATGGGTACAGCGAGACGGGCGTAGTGCTCGCGCCGGACCGGCAGGGACAGCTGATCTTCGTCCAGACGTTCGGGTCTCCAGAGTAAACTGGTACCCGGTACCGATTCCCTAACGACCGACCGCCGACGATTCTGGCGGTCGGTGCTTTCTGCTTGCGCCGAGCCGTGCGCCTTGTGAGTCATCGCCGGATCTGCGTTTATTTCTGCGTCCTCTGCATCCGGTTTTTCGAAGCCACCGCCATGCGAATTCGCATTCTTTCATTCTTCTTCGGCCTTCTCTTCGCCGCTCCGCTCTACGCGCAGGAGGAGCGACTCTTCTACTACGTCGATCGCGAGGATGCCTATCGCAGTCTCGTCGCGCACATCGATCAGATCACGGTGCTCGGTCCGCAGAGCTATACCGTCGATTCGTTAGGTACTTTCTTTGGCAGCGTGGACCCGCGGGTCCTCCGGCTCGCGAAGGAACACCACGTCAAAGTGATGCCGCTGTTCGTGAACGAGGGATTCAATCAGCCGGCGCTGCGGCGGCTGCTGAGCGACACGGCGGCGCAGCGACGCAGCATCGAATCGATGGTCTCGGCGTGCAAGCGGAACGGCTACTGGGGCATGCAGTTCGATGTCGAGAACATCAACGAACAGGATCGCGACCGCTTCACGAAATGGTTCACCGACGCCGCGGCGGCGTTGCACGCGAGCGGATTCGCCATCTCGATCGCCATCGTGCACCGTACGGACGACGCGGCCGGCCCGACCGCGTATCACCGTTTCCTGCAGGAGAGCTGGCGCGGCGGCTACGACCTCGCCCCAATCGGCCGCGTGGCGGATTTCGTGTCGATGATGTCGTACGACCAACACACGCGACGCACCCCGCCGGGCCCGGTGGCCGGCCTCTCGTGGGTGCGCGACAATGTCGACTATTTCCTGCGGTACGTGCCCGCGACGAAGCTCTCGTTAGGGATTCCCCTTTACGGCCAGCATTGGTTCGCGCGCGCCGATCCCTCCATACCCGAGCAGGTACGCTCGTGGAGCGAGACGGTCACCTGGCGCTGGGGGACGCACCTCGCCGAGCGCGCCAACGCGCCCATGCGTTGGGAGGAGACGGACCAGGTGCCATTCGCGTACTACCCCAACGGCGGCGTGTACGAGTGGCTGTTCCTCGAGAACGCCCGCAGCTTCGCGGCGAAGCTGGCGCTCATGAGAGAGAAGAAGCTTCGAGGATTCTCAGCCTGGGCGCTGGGCCCCGAGGATCCCGATATCTGGAAGCCCAGCGGCCAGGAGTGACTGCTCCTCTTTGGCGAAATGCTGGCAGCGCTGGCCTTTGCTGAGCCGCGGAAGGATCGCGACGTCGCTGGGCCCTCCAGGCGAGGCGACGGGCGTCAGATCGACGGAGGTATCAGGCGATTGCCAAAGCTGTCGACTACTGCTCTCCAGGCCACTTTCCGGAGATTCCTCAAGAATCCTCCCTCAGCGACCTCCCCCCTGATGTTCGACGAAGCCTCCGGCGTGGACCATGTCGCACATGACCCTGTAGGACTTGTGCGCGCCGCAGGCGATGCCGATCACCTTCACGTCCGGGTCGAGCAGGTTCTTGCGATGGCCGCGATCGGTAATGCCGTCGTCGATCAGAAGAGCGGCGACGACATCGTGCGGCGTTGCGGGACCGAAAGTCATGTTCTCCGAGATCTTCGACTTCCAGTCGCCGTAGCGGCTCACCCTGTCCCACGCCTGGCTGCCGTCCGTTCCGCGGTGATTCATCAAGCCGCGCGGCGCCTGATCGTTCACGTGGTCGCGCGCCGCGATCATCATCCCCTCGACCGGGCGTAGCGCCGGCAGTGGGCGCGTCTGCCGCAGCGTGCGGATGGCCTCGCGGACGGCGTTCACCCCCTCACGTGTTTCCAGCGGGCTGTCGTCGCCAGGGCGGCGAAACATCGTGCCGCGATAGTACTGGAGGTCTCTCTCGAGAGAAGCGGCGTAACCCTGTGGGTCTGTGCGCGCGTAGTTCAGCTCATCGATCACGCCACGCTCGAGCAGAGCATAGCTCCCGGGCAGTTTGCCCGAACCGCGTGCCGCCGAACCCTGCTGCATGACAGGTGCTGACGACGAGCTGACGCACGCCTGAACGAGCACAACCGAGAGAGCGACGGCGGCGGCCGAAAGTGTGTTTCCTAAACTCCTGCGAAGCATAGAAAATCCGAGTCGACTGAGGCGAGCAAAGCGGGCTGAGAACTGCCCAGTACACACAGACCCGACGTCAAACCCTGCCCTCGCGTCACGGGTTTTCTGGGCGGCGGTGGCACTTTCGTCGCTTGCTCCCATTTATATACTCTCGAAGACACCCTTTGGCTCCGCGACGAGCTATGGCGCACTCGCTCACTACGCAGCAGTCGTACTCGCAAACATCGCCACCCGAAAAAGACGCGAGGGCTTTGTCCGCCGCCCGCGCCGTGCTCGACGACGTTTTTGGACCGATTCCCTCGCGACGATTCGCCGTCAGACTCTGGGATGGCTCGCTCGACGAGCCAGCCGAGGAACCGCGATTCACGCTCGTGCTCGAATCACCGAGCGCTCTTCGCCGGATGCTGCTGCCGCCGAACGAGCTCGCGATCGCCGAGAGCTACATCTTTGGCGATGTGGACGTCGAGGGAAATCTCGAGGCCGCCGCGGATCTTGGCGACGTTGCAGCAACACAGCTGCGCTCGCCGCGCGCAATTTTTCGTCTCATACGGCACGTGATGGCTCTGCCACGGGACGACGCCCGAGCGGTGGACCGCAGCAACACGCCGGCGATATCGCATCTGGGCGGCAAGCGCCATTCGAAGAAGCGCGATCGCGAAGCAGTTCGCTTCCACTATAACGTTGGGAACGCCTTCTATGCGCTCTGGCTGGATGCGCGCATGGTGTACTCGTGTGCCTACTTCGCGCACGTGTCCGACGATCTGGATCGCGCGCAGGAATCCAAGCTCGACTTGATCTGCCGAAAGCTCAGGCTCAAGCCCGGTGAGCGTCTGCTCGATATTGGTTGCGGATGGGGTGGCCTCATCATGCATGCCGCCCGTCGGTACGGCGTATTCGCCCTCGGCATCACGCTCAGCGAATCCCAGGCGGAGCTCGCCCGCGAGCGGATTGCGGCGGCGGGATTGAGCGATCGCGTCAGCGTGGAGCTCCGCGATTATCGCCGGCTCAAAGCAGAGCCATCGTTCGACAAAATCTCGAGTGTCGGGATGATCGAGCACGTTGGACTGGCGAGGCTCGATGAATATTTCGCATCCGCGCATCGAGCGCTTCGACCAGGCGGTCTCTTTCTCAACCACGGCATCGTGAGTATCGACGGATCGCGTCCGCACTCGTCGGCGAGCCGGCTGGCGGCTCGGCTCTGGCACCGCGGTGAGTTCATCGATCGCTACGTGTTTCCCGATGGCGAGCTGGTTCCGTCCGCAGCCGTCGTCGCCAGCGCCGAGCGCAGCGGATTCGAGCTGCGCGACGTCGAGAGCCTGCGCGAGCACTACACGCGGACGTTGGGCCACTGGGTGCACCGCCTGGAGTCTCGCCACGACGAGGCAGTGGCGTTGGTCGGCGAACCCACCTACCGTGTCTGGCGACTATACATGTCGGCGTCGGCGTATGGGTTCCGGACGGGCCGGATCGGGGTCATCCAGTCGCTGTTGGCAAAGACTCACGCCGACGGCCGAGTGGAGCTGCCGAGGACGAGGGAAGACCTGTATCGAGGGCTAGGGACTTCGGGGTAGAGGGTAGCCGGTAGAGGGTAGAAGATTGGAATAAGGAAGGCCGACGGCGACTGCCGTCGGCCTTCATTCCGTTTTGACCCGCAACCCGCAACGCGCGACCCGCACCCATCTCCTATGTCCATTCCACTTGATCCAATCTGAGCAGCGTGTCCATTAGCACATTCGCGCCGTTCACGATGTCCTCGGGCTTGGAGAACTCCTTCGGCGCGTGGCTGATGCCGGCGACGCTCGGGATGAAGATCATGCCCATCGGACCAAGCGTCGCGATCGCCTGCGCGTCGTGACCGGCGCCGCTCGGCATCACCTTCGTCGTCAACCCGAGCTCGCGCGCAGAGTCGGCGATGAGTGCGCGGACCCGGGGATCGCTCGGCGCTGGGATGTTCTCGTGCAGCATACGAAAGGCGAACGTCGTCCCCGTGTCGCCACCGATGCGCGTCGCCTTCGCCGAGATGCTCGTGAACAGGCTCTCGATCTTCGACTCGTCCAGGTCGCGTAGCTCCAGGGTGCAGATCACCTGCCCGGGAATCACGTTCGGCGCGCCGGGAAAAGCCTGGATGCGTCCGACCGTTCCCACCTGGCGTCCCGGCATGCTCGTCACGGTGCGATTCACCGCGTCCACAAAACGTGCTGCGGCCAGCAAGGCGTCGTGACGCTGGTCCATCGGCGTCGTCCCGGCGTGGTTGGCGAAGCCGGTGACCGTCACCTCCCACTGCTTGATGCCGACGATGCCCTCGACGATGCCGATGTCGGCGTGGTCGCGCTCGAGCGTCCCGCCCTGCTCAATGTGGAGCTCGAGATATCCGGCGATGTCGCCCTTGTTGCGCCGCACGGTAGCGAGCTCACTCGAGTTGCCGCCAATGAAGGCGATTCCATCGGAGATCTGTTTGCCGCTGCGGCTGATGTTGCCGAGCTCCTCGGGCATGAGCTGGCCGCTGACGGCACGGCTTCCATAGAGTCCGCCCTCCTCGTTCTGCCACACCACGACTTGCAGCGGATGACGCGTCGTGACGCCCTGCTCGCCTAACGACTGGGCCACCTCGATTGCCGCGAGCGACCCGACATTGCCGTCGTAGGTGCCACCCTCGGGCACCGAGTCGATGTGCGAGCCGAAGAGGATTGGCTTGCGCGCGGCCTCGCGTCCCGGGCGCGAGGCGATGATGTTGCCGGCGGCATCGATCGTCGGCGTCAGCTTCGCGTCGCGCATGAGGCCGAGCACGTACTCGCGCGCGGCGCGATCGACGTCGCTGTAGGCGAGCCGCGTCACACCGCCCTGTGTGTTTGCGCCAAAGCGCGACAGCTCGGCGAGATGACGGTTGAGTCGAGCGCCATCGACCCGCGGCGCCGCGCCCCACGAGGTCATCCTACCGAGTGATTGAGTGCCCAGCGCGCCCGACGCGACGCTCCCGGCGATGGTCAGGGCGAAGTCACGACGGTTCATTGGATGGGTGGAGTCGTGTCGACAGGCCCCCGCAGCGCCATGCGATGGAGAAAGGCCCGTTCGTCGGACGTGAGCCCGCGAACGCCTTCCTTCTTCGCCTTGGTGATGACGCGGTCCAGCTCTTCGACATTCATCGGATGTAGCCCCGCGCGCGGAATCTGCTCCCATCGCGCGATCTCTTCACTATCGCCGGATAATCCCCAACCGCGTTTGCCGTACGTCGCAGTCTCCAGCTTTCGCTGGTAAGCGCGGCGAGGGGAACGAAAGTCGATCCATCGCATGTACAGGAACGCACCTACGAAACCACCGAGGTGCGCGAAATGCGCCGTCCCGCCTCCAATGCTGCCTAACGCGCCAAAGCCGCCGAAGATCGAGTACGCCGTGTAGCCGATCACCAGCCACCGCGCCTCGACCGGCAGAGCGCCCCAGATGTAGATCTTGTCACGCGGCCAGAACGTCGCATACACCAGCGTTACCCCCATGATCGAGCCTGATGCGCCGACGATTGGATAGGGCGCGACACTCGATAATGCGAGTGACAGCAGCGCTCCGAACAGTCCGGCGATCATGTACATCGTGATGAATTGCCGGCCGCCCATCTGGTCCTCGACCCGCGGGCCGAAGAACCAGAGAGCAATCATGTTGAAGATGAGATGGCTCCAACTCGCGTGGGCGAACATGTACGTCACGAACGTCCACGGCATGACGCGGATGTACGCCCAGTGCGGGTAGAAGGCCAGCAGATTGTTGAGGACTGGAATGAAGTACTGGCTGGCGACGAAGACGACGACATTCGCCACGATCAGCCGCTTCACCCACGGCGTGAGAGACCAGTTCATGTGCTCGGCGCGAGGACCCGTTGAAGGTAACGCGTCGCGCGCCGCTCTCGTCAGTGCGCCGCGTGACGCAGCGCTCGTCCGCTGAGCGCTCCTGTGTAATTCCCCCTATCGATGGCCAGCGTTCCATTCACGAGGACGTACCGCATGCCGGTGGCCAGCAGGCGAGGCTCCCGATAGGTGGATTTGTCAGCCACGGTCGCCGTATCGAAGGCAATGACGTCGCCGAAGTTGCCGACGGCGAGCGTGCCCCGCTGTGGCAGCCGCAGCGTCGCAGCCGCGAGCGCGCTCGATCGATGGATCGCCTGCGGCAGGGTGAGCACATGCTTGTTCAACACGTACTCGCGAAGGATCCGGGGAAACGTCCCGTATTTCCGCGGATGACCATCCGACCCGTCAGAGCCGGTCATGACGAAATCCTGAACCATGAACTTCTCGATGTCTTTCTCGTTCATGTTGAACGATGCGACCGACGCGTCGCCCTGCTGAATGATCTGTAGCGCGGCGTCGATCGGTGATTTGTGACGCGCCGCGGCGACCTGCTCGAGGGTGCGACCGAGGATGCTCGTGTCGCGGGTGCTGGAGATGAGGAGGGTGTTCGCGCCGCCGCGCCGGCGGAGATTCGTCTGCATTTCGGTCGTTAGGCGCGTGCGGGTCGCCGCGTCGGCGATGCGGGCACGGAGCGAGTCGCGCCCGCCGACCTCCGCCCAGCGCGGAAGGAGCGACGCGCCGACGCTCGTCCCTGACGCGTCGTAGGGGTACTGACTCGCCGTGACCTCGATGCCCTCCGCACGGGCCCTTCGAATGAGGGTGATGACGGAGTCACTCTGCCCCCAGACATCGGTGCCGAGTGCCTTGATGTGGGAGATGTGAATCGGAAGCCTGGCCTCGCGTCCGATGCGGATTGCCTCGTTCACCGCGCCGATGAGGCCGATCGTGTACGAGCTCTCGTCGCGGAGGTGGGTGTCGTAGATGCCGCCGTATTGCGCGGCGACCTTGGCGAGCTCGATGACCTCTTCGGTGGAGGAATAGCTGCCGGGCGCGTAGTAGAGGCCGGTGGACATGCCGATGGCGCCGGCCTCCATACCGCGCCTAACGAGTGAGCGCATCGCGTCGAGCTGCGCGGCGGTCGGCTTAGCTGCCGACATGCCGAGGACGGCGCCCCGCACCGAGCCCTGGGGCACGAACAGGGCGCCGTTCGTGCCGATGCCGTTCTTGGTCCAGCTGTCCAACGTGCTGTCGATGTCGACATTGCCGCCGCCATCGTTGTTCGTGACGACGGTCGTGACACCCTGATAGAGATACGGAAGATTCGCGCGGCGCTTCGTGTCCGTGCTTCCGAGATCGCCTTGGGTATGTGTGTGCGGATCGATGAACCCTGGCGCAACGACGAGGCCGTGCACGTCGATCGTGCGCTTGGGCGACAGGTTGGCCGTCGAAGCGTCACCAATGAAGACGATGCGATCGCCGCGAATGGCGACATCAGCGGCCCGTGCGGGAGCGCCGGTTCCGTCGATGACGGTGCCGCCGCGGAGGAGAATGTCGACGTCCTCCCGCGGCGAGCGAGATGCAACGCTCAGTGAAACGACAGTGAGCGCCAGTGCGATTCGGAGCGGAGTGCGCATCGTTGGGCAGCGGGTTTGCGGCATCTGGAGGGACAACGCCGCAAGATGGCCCGCTGCCCATCATTTGTCACCGGTTGTTACGACCCCGCGAGATTCGGGTTGTTCTGCTTCTCTGACGTCGGTATCGGGAAGCAGAGATCCTGTTGCGTGAGATACGATGGTGCACCGTTGGTGCCGGTGCCCGGCTGTTCCAGCGGCGACATCGTGCCCGGCGCGTTCGCCGCCTTCCACCGGCGCAGGTCGTTCAGCCGACGACCCTCGAGCCAGAGCTCGATGCCACGCTCCCGGCGGAGCGCCGTCCAGCCATCCGCGATCACCGTCGCCGTCCACGGCTGCAAGCCGAGCGCGACGCGATGCTTGTTGATCAACGCCATCGCCGTCGTCAAATCATTGTTGCCTAACGCCGCCTCGGCCTCGAGGAGCCGCATCTCCCAGCCCGTGGAGAGATTGATCGGCGAATCCTGCTTCGCGAACTTCAGCTCCTTGTGCCAGGTGACGCGCCCCAGGCTCAGCACCGCCGCGTCGCCGACGGGCTGCGTCGGATCGCTCGCCCACGGCACGCGAGGGTCCTTTGTGTCCGTGTAGTACTGATCGTTGACGGTATTCCACACCGTGTGCGCGCGATACGGCTGGTTGGCCGTGGACCAGAAGATCCGGTTGTACTGGTCCTGATCGGTGGTGAAGTACGACATCGCGAACACGAAATTGTCGGCGATCGTACTGGCGTCGGCGAGCGCCTCGGGGATTCTGTTGAGGTCGAGCCTGACGGCTGCCCGCGCGGCGTGCGCGGCGTTGACAAACTTCGTCGCGTTGGCCGCCGTCGCGATCGCGAGTGCCTCCGTGAGCTCCGAATCCGCGCGCGTCAGGTACGTGGTGTACGCCACCTTCGGGCCGCCGTCGAACACGGCATCGCACATGTTCTCGCCAAGAAGTCGATTGGCGTAGCCGGCCCAGATGAGGATCTTCGCTGCGAGAGTGTCGCTGGCGAAGCCCGAGCCCAGGCTCGACCTCAGGTGGTTGGCGCCGGTCTCCGCCTCGTAGCGGGCGCGCTGCGCGAGCTGCCAGTAATTGTTCGTATCGTCGTCGAGCAACTTGCCGGTCTGCTGCTGCGCCGAGATGCCGAAGCTGCCGGTCGAGCCGGCGGGGAAGATCTCGCGCGCCACCGCGCCGCCTGTATACGCGATCCAGTTCAGGGCGTCGGAGAGGTCGCGACCGGCGCCGTTCACGATCCCGGCCGCGGTCGAACGGCTATCGAGGTTCTCGACGGGCACCGGCCCGGGATTGGTGACCTTGAAATCACAAGCGCTGAGCGGGAGAGCGACAAGCACCGCGGCGCCGGCACCACAGCGAAAGAAGTTTTTCATGTCGAAAATTGCTCCAGTCCGGGTGTTCGGTCAGAATTGGAATTGCAGCCGCGCGACGACGGTCGCCGGCGCCGGGATCTGCTCCGAGATGTATCGCACGGTGGCGTTGAAGCCGTCGTTGCCCGCCATCTCCGGATCGAACAGCCGGAAGTCCTTGTTCTTCCAGGTGTACCAGTTCTGCACGGAGACCGCGATCGTCGCGTTGCGCATGCCTGGCGCGAAGCGCTGAGGTAGCGGCGCACGCAGCGTCACGTCGCGCAGCTTCGCGAAGTCGGCCTTGAAGATGAATTCGTCCTGGCGCACCTGCGACGAGTTGCACCAGGCACGCTCGCGCGCCGTCCAGTTGTTCTGACTGCTGTCGGCGGCCTGCTTGGCGTAGGCATCGAAGCACGTCGGCCAGCGCACGGCACGCGATAGCGCCTGATACGACGCGTCTTCGTCCAGGTAGTTGCCCCCCTGATACTCGGCGCGCGCCGACAGCTCGATGCCTTTCGGGAAGCGCAGCGCGCTCGTTAGGCCGATGATCCGGGTTGGCTGCGACGGCCCGTAGAGATGGTTCTGCTGGATGATCGGATCGGCGATGTCGTCGGCATTCGTGATGTAGCGTCCGCGCAAGACAGCGAGCGGCTGGCCTTCGACCGCGAACCCGTTGCCGTTCCCGTTCGGCGAGACGTTGAACGGCGCCGCACCGCCGAGGCTCACGACTCGATTCTTGTTGAGGGCGATCGTCGCGCCGAGCGTCCAGGTGAGCTTCTGGAGCTGGAGCGGCGTCGTGTTGACCGCGACCTCGATCCCCTTCTTATCCAGTGTCCCGATGTTCTCGAGCTGGGGATTGAGAAATCCGCCGGAGGGCGGCGGGGTGACGTTGATCAGGGCGTCCGTGGTCCGCGTTCGATAGTAGGTAAAGTCGAGGCCGAGGCGGCCGTTCAGCGAGCTCGATTCGAAGCCGAGCTCCGTCTCGGCCGATCGCTCCGGGCCGAGATCAGGGTTTCCTAAATTGCGGGTGCGGAGCGCGGGGAGGCCGCCCCAACCCACGGCATCGTAGCTCCGCAGGAAGTCGAAGGCGCCGGGTGCGCGGCCAGCCTGACCATACGCGGCGCGCAGCTTCACCGTGCTCGCGAGGTGATTGAGAAAGCCCGATTGCCAGAACGGCTCGTCCGAGATCACATACGACGCGCTCACCTTCGGGTACGTCTGCACGCCGATGTTGCGGCCGAACGCGCTGTACTTGTCGAACCGCGCGCCCGCCGTCAGGAACAACCGGTCGCGCCAGCCGACCATCTCCTGCAGAAAGAGTCCGCCGGTGAGAATGCGAACGCGCGACTCCGTTCCATTCCACTGTGAGCCAGTGGAAATCGTCGGATCGCCCGGGCCGCCGAAGCCGATGGTGTACGCCTGAACGTCGCGCAAGTCGTTCAGCGCGGCCTGGCCGCCCCACGCGAACGTCGAGCTCAAGCCGTGAACGGTATGCTCGAAGCTCCCGACGTAATCGGTCGTGAGTACCTGGTTGACCCATTGCTCGTCGGAGAGCGTGCCCGTCGGCGACTCGGGGAAGCCGAACGGGCGAAGATTGCGATTCTCTACATTCGCACGATCGAGCCCGAGGGTGAACTTGTTCGTCATGCCGGCGAACGGCGCGTAGTTCACCGTGCCGCCGAGGATCGCGCGGTTGATCCACGTGTTGAGCTGATACTGAAGCACCTGCGAGATCGTATCGATGTTCGCGCTGCCGTAATAATTCCGGTTGCGACGGAAAGCGTTCAGCGTCAGGCCGGCGGCATTGTTCCCCGCCGGCGTGTTGCTGATGTGGTTGCTCATGTAGCCGCTGTTCCAATCGATGTTGAAGGTCTGCGTCGGCGCGAAGGTGAAATTCGCGCGGACGGAGTATTTGCGTTCCTCGTCGAGCGGCAGCACACCCTGGTTGTCGTCGAAGCCGCCGGAGAGGAAGTAGCGCGTCGCGTTGCCGCTGCCGCCGTTTACCGAGAGGTTGTAGTCGCTCTTGATTCCGTCGCGGAGCCACGGATTCATGTACAGATACTGCGAGCAGTTCCGCTGGCCAAAGCGCGCGCTGCAGGTATTCGCGGTCGTATCGGTGGGATCCGTGGCGCTCATGCCAAATGGCCGCTCGCGATTGAAGCCTTGCGTCGTCTCGAAGTTCCACGACGGTGCACCGGCGGACCCGCGCTTGGTGAAGATCTGGATGACGCCGGCGGCCGCTTCGGTGCCGTAGAGCGTCGTCGCCGCCGCGCCCTTCAGGACTTCGATGCGCTCGATGTCCTCGGGGTTGATGTCGTTGAGCGGGCTCGCGTAGTAGTTGGTGCTCCGGAGGTTGGAGCCCGCCGGCGGAACGTTCTTCGGGTACTCGTCGCTACGCGTCCGCACGCCGTCCACGTAGATGAGGGGCTGGTTGGAGAGCGCAACGCTCGTGTTGCCCCGCAGGCGGATGGAAGCACCAGCGCCAGTGCTTCCGGTGGAGAGCTGCACGCTCGCGCCCGCAATGCGCCCTTGCAGCAGCGCCGAAGCGTCCGTCTTTATCTCCGGCGTGTTTGCCGTGTCCACCGCGGAAATCGCGTTGCCCACCTCACGCCGTCGGGCCTGCCCTGCCGTGCCCGTCACGACCACCTGGTCGAGCTGCACCGCCGTCGGCAGGAGCACGAAGTCGACCGACGCGCTGCCGTCCGCCGTGATGGTCGTGCCCTGCTCGTTAGGCGAGAAGCCGAACATGCGGGCACGAACCCGCTGCGACCCCAGCGGTACGCCGCTGATGACGTAACTCCCGTCATTCCGGGTGAGTGCGCCGAGCCTGGTCCCGACGATCGTGACTTCGGCATTCGCGAGTGGCGCCTGCGTGCCCGTCTGCCTCACGATCCCTCGGACGGTGCCGGTGGAAGCTTGCGCGTCCAGCCGCGACGCGAGGAGGAAGACGAATACGAGGACACCGCTGGTGAAGCGCGCCATCCTTCTCCGTACTTGAGCGACCATAACGCCTTCCCTCACGCACTGAATGGTGGAGTGGTCGCGAGCACGCCCGTGCCGGCAAGTCGGGCGTCCCGTGCCGTCAGTCAGTATTTGTGAAGCCTGACGAGGGCATTACCATTTCCCGCGCACCGCTGCCTGTCAACCACACCGAACGACCTTCTTACAACCCACCTAACGGCCTGGAGGGGCGAGCCGAGGGACGAAGCGAACGGGCATGGCCAACTTGCCACGCCGGCATTACGATTGGCGGGATTTGCCCTATGGCTCTGGTGAGGTGCGCTCGGATGCGTCGATCGAAGCTCGTTCGTGGAACGACGTTAGGCATGGCGGCCTGGGCCCTGTCGGCCTGCTACTCGTACGTGGCGGCTCCCGCGGCGGGCCTGAGGGTTGGCGAGCACGTGCGTATCCGCGTCTCCGGCGCCGAGGCGGAACGACTCGAGCCAACGCTCTCGCTAAACGGCCGACTGCTCGAGGGCGAGCTGCTCGAGCAGGGCGACAGCAGCATAGCGCTCGGGGTCGCGCTCTCGATGCCTCCCTCCAGCGCCGTCTTGCCCGACCACGCCGAGCAGCGCGTGCTCATTCCCCGTGCCGACTTGCAGGATGTCGAGCTCCGGCGTCTCGACAAGCTGCGGACGTCGCTGCTCGTTGGCGGTGCCGTAGCTGCCGTCGCCGGGATCGCCGTCGCCAGGGGCTCATCGCTCCTGGGAGGCAGCGGGGCGACGGGGAGCCCTAACGAGCGCCGTGTTCCCCGCGGCGTTCCAATATTGCGCGTGAGGCTCGGCCTGCCCTAGCTCAGTGATCGGTGAACGGTGGTCGGTGGTCGGTGGTCACCGATTGGGCCTTGACGCCTCACGTGCGCAGGCCCAACATGCCGCCGCCTAACAAGGCGACGAACTACCTAACGAGCAGCCCCCACTGGTGAGCTCGGCAGGTCATGGCGCGTGAGGGCCAGTTCGGCTCCCCACTCGCTCCACTCATCACTTTTGCCATCCGCCATGAGCCTCTCTCGAACCACCGGCCGACTGCTCGGCGCGCTCGCCGCGCTCTGCATTGTCGCGCTGCCCGCGGCAGCGCAGTCGGGCACCATCCGGGGCAGCGTCACCGATTCCGCGTCGCAACGCGGTGTCCCCGGCGTTTCCATCACCGTCGCGGGATCCACGCGCGGCGCCGTCAGCGATGACGACGGCCGCTTTACCGTCCGCGACGTACCGGCTGGCACCACCCGAGTTCGCGCACAACGCATCGGCTACGCTTTCCAGGAGCGGAGCGTCACCCTGAACGCCGGCGACACGGCGTCGGTGTCGTTCGTGCTCCGTCCGGTCGCGGTACAGCTCTCGGAAGTCGTCTCGATCGGCTACGGCACGAGCAGCCGCCGCGAGGTCTCGAACTCCATCGCGTCTGTCAACGCGAGCGCGATCGAGAACCAGCCCCTCGCCGGCATCGAGTCCGCGATTCAGGGAAAAATGGCCGGCGTTCAGGTGACCAACAACGCCGGCAACCCGGGCAACGGCATCTCGATTCGAGTACGTGGTCCAGCGTCGGTAAACGCCGGCAACCAACCACTCTATGTCGTGGACGGCGTGCCGATCATCCAGGAAGACTACGGACAGCTCGGCCTGGGCGGTCAGGATGTGACATCGATCTCGAGCTTGAACCCCGACGAGATCGAGTCGATCGACGTCCTGAAGGACGCTGCGTCGGCCGCGATCTACGGATCGCGCGGATCGAATGGCGTCGTCATGATCACCACGAAGCGCGGCCGTGCCGGCACCTCCAAGGTGAACTTCAGCAGCTACTACGGCACGCAGTCGGTGCCGCGCAAGCTGCCACTTCTCGATGCGAAGCAGTACGTCGAGATCTTCAACGAGAGTGCGGTGAACGATGCAGAGGATCTGCCCTTCACCGGCGGCGTCGACGACGCGCACAGCTTCGATTGGCAGAGCGCCGTGTTCCGGCGCGCGCCCGTCGGCGACGCGCAGCTGAGCATGAGCGGCGGCACCGACCACGTGAAGTACTATCTGAGCGGCGGCAACTTCGATCAGCGAGGCGTCGTCATCGGCTCCGATTACCGCCGGCAGACGGGGCGCGTAAACGTGGACTTCGACGCCACGAACCGCCTGCTGCTTCGTACCTCCGTGGCGCTGGCGCGTGAGGACAATCATCGCATCGAGGGCGACGGCAGTCTCGATGGCGTGGTGACGAACGCGATCGGCATGCAGCCGATGCGGCCGATCTTCGGCAACTTCTATGGCTTCGCCGGCGCGGACAGTGGCTTGAAGTACTCGAACCCGGTCGCGATCGCGAGCTACGACCAGACGACCTACGGCACGATGCGCGGCACCGGCAATGTCGAGGCGCGCTATTCGGTCACGAACAAGCTCTCGCTCAACGGCCGTTTCGGCGCGGACCTTCTCTCGGTAGACGAGCTGCAGTGGCTCTCGCCCAAGGTGGATCAGACCTACGCGCAGAGCGCGAACGGTGTCGGGAAGAGCGACCACACGACGGCCAGTCGTTATGTCAGCGAAGGCTTCGCGACCTATGACGCGTATGCGAGCGATCGGCAGCGGCTGTCCGTGGTCGGCGGCGCGAGCGTCGAGCTCAATCAGTCCGACCTCAACTTCATCCGCGGCGAAGGCTTCACGAGCGGCTTCACGACATACGTCCGCAACGCCACGGTCATCACGAGCTACGACGGCGCGAGCACCGCGAACACGTTAGGCTCCTACTTCGGCCGGGCGAACTATTCGCTGCTCGATCGCTACCTGTTCTCGGCCAGCTTGCGCGCCGACCGATCGTCGCGCTTCGGCGCGGATCACCGCTGGGGAACCTTCCCGGCAGCGTCGATTGGCTGGAACCTCAGCGAGGAGCCCTTCGCGGCCGCGCTCGCGCGGCACGCCACGGTGAAGCTTCGCGCGAGCTATGGCGTCACGGGCAACCAGGGCATCGGCGATTTCTCGTCGTACTCGCTCGCCAAGGCGGCGCCATACACGACGTTGCCCGGCGTCGCTCAGACCTCGATCGGAAACCCCGACCTCAAGTGGGAATCGACGCATGCCTTCGACGCCGGCGTGGACCTCGGTTTCCTCGATAACCGCGTGAGCGTCATCGCCGACTACTACAATCGCCTGACGAACGATCTGCTCGTGCAGCGACCGATCCCGGCGTTCACCGGCTTCAGCACGACATGGGGGAACATCGGCGACGTCAGGAACGTCGGCTACGACTTCTCGATCAATACCGAGAACATTCGCCCGCGGAACGGACGCGGATTCGGCTGGACGAGCGGATTGAACGTGACGTTCAATCACAATCGCGTCGTGAGCACCTACAATGGCCAGCCGATCGTCACCGGTATCAACGGCCGGCTCACCTCGATCGTCGCGCCAGGGCAGCCGTTAGGCGAGTTCTACATGCTCCACTTCACCGGCGTCGATCCCCAGACGGGCAACGCCATCTACGAAAACGTTGACCACAGTACGGATCAGAATGGCAGTCCCGTCATCGATGCGTTGGATAAGACATACGTGGGGAGCCCGCACCCGAAATACTACGGCGGTTTCAGCAACGAGTTCACCTACGGCAACCTCGCCCTGCGCGGCTTCCTCACCTTCGGTCAGGGTAACAAGATCTTCAACATGATGCGCATCTTCACCGACGATGGTGCGTGCACGTGGGACAACAAGACGACGAACGTGCTCGCGCGGTGGAAGAAGCCGGGCGACATAACCAACGTGCCGCGCATGAGCTACGACTGCGACTCGGGCGCGGACCAGATTTCGAGCCGCTACATCGAGGATGGCTCGTACGTGCGCCTTAGCGAGCTCACGCTCTCGTATCAGCTCCCGCAACGCTGGGCAAATCGGGCGTATCTCGCGAATGCTCGGGTCTACGTGTCAGGTCACAACCTGAAGCTGTGGACGAAGTACATGGGCTACGACCCGGACGTGAACAGCGCCGGCTCCGATGAGAATGTCATCATCGGCACCGATTATTACGCCTATCCCCAGCCGCGCACGATCACCATCGGCATCAACGCGGGCTGGTGAGGCTCGCCATGAGACATATCATGAGACTTCGATTCTTGCTTCCCCTGTTCCTTGCGACCGCGTTCGCCGCGTGCAGCAAGGAGCTCGCAACCGCGCCGAGCGATCAGATTCTCGCCGATCAGGCGATCGTGGACGCGCCAACGGCACGGGCTGCGCTCGCCGGCATCTACGCCGGTCTTCAGGGTCTTGGTTACTACGGCCGCAATCTCGAGATCATGGGCGACCTGCCGGCGGACAATGCCATCTGGCGCGGCACCTTCCAGTATCTCGGCGAGATGGATCGGGACTCGACGAAGGCCGACAATACCACCATGACCAGCGTGTGGACCGCGATCTACACGGTGATCGCGCGAGCCAACATGGTCCTCTCGAAGGTTCCGGCAATCAACGACCTGTCCAGCGAGGAGAAGAACGAGATCCTCGGTGAAGCGTACTTCCTGCGCGCGCTGAGCTACCACAATCTCGTGAAGTTCTGGGGCGACGTGCCGATGCCACTGCAACCGATTCTGCTCGCGAGCGACGCGACGAAATACCCTCGCGTGCCGGTGGCACAAGTGTACACCCAGATCCTCGCGGATCTCGCGCAAGCGGGTCAGCTCATCACCAACACGAGCAACACTCGTCAGGCAACGGTCATGGCGGTGCACGCCGTTCGCTCGCGCGTGCTGCTCTATAAGGGCGACGATCAGGGCGCGCTCGACGAGGCGAACATCGTGCTCGCCGGGCGGGACACACTGGTGGTGAATTATCCCGATCTCTTCACGTCCACAGGGACGAGCACGAGCGAGGATATTTTTCGCGTCGCCTTCACGCCAGTGCAATACAACGAGATGGGCTACTACTATCTCGGCGTGGGCCGTCGCGAGCTGCAGCCGGATCCAAGGCTGAACAGCGCGTACGAGTCGGGCGACGCACGCAAAGCGTGGACGATTCAGCCGCGCGGCAGCCGGAACCTGCAGGGCACGAAGTTCCCCACGACTATCGGTGCCGAGCATCTGCACGTCATTCGTCTGGCCGAGGTGGTGTTGATCAAGGCGGAAGCGCTGGCGCGGCTCGGCCAGCTGGGCCCCGCCGTGGCGGAATACAACAAGGTGCGCGTCCGCGCCGGTCTCGTGCCGCACGTCCTCGGCGTGGACGTCACGACGCAGGCAGACGTGCTCAACGCCATCATCAAGGAACGCCGGCTCGAGCTCGCGCTCGAGGGCGACCGCTGGCCGGACCTCGTTAGGCTCGGCCTGGCCCCAACGGTGCTGGGAATCCCCGCGTTCCGCGCACTGATGCCAATTCCGCAGAACGACATCAATACGGCTGGCCTCACACAGAATCCGGGTTACTGATCACCGAAAGCAGTCGCGTCGAGCCAGCCGGGTGCGCAAACGCGCACCCGGCTGGTTCGTCTTTATGACGTGCTGCCGATCCCCTTCTCGCTGCCCTTCGCGCTCGCGCTGGCGCTGGCGCCGGCGGTCGTCTCTTGGTGGACCGGGCGATCTGTCCTCGCCCATGCGGACGACCCCGCGCTCCCCGAGCTGCTGTTCGAGCGGCGGCGCAGGCTCGCGCGCCTCACGACCGTGGGCGTCGTCGTCCTCACGGCGTTGTTCAACGCCGACGCGCTCTGGGCCCTCCCGCTGCTCGGCATCGCGTTGCTGCTCAGCGCCCGTCCCATTCGCCGCGCTCTCTTCGGCGAGCGACTCGGCACCTTCGCGTATCTGCGCTATTCGCTGTCGGCCACCATCGGCCAGGCTGGGGTCTGGTTGCTGGGCGCGACCACTCCAGCACTCGCCATTTACTTTGCGCTCGGCGTCGCGCCTAACGACCATCAGGCTGCCGTGCGGGTGGCGGCGTGGGTCGGGGGAATGTTCGCCGTGGTGCTGGGCGTGTGGCAGTACAATTATGCGCGCGTCCTTCTCACGCTGTATCGCGCGTCTCCCCTTCGCGCTTCCGCGTCGGCCACGCTCATGACGCGTCTCGACACGGTGATCGAGCGCGCGTCGCCATCACTGTTCAGGCGCCCCGAGGTGTACCGCTACGGCGCACCCGGCGCTTACGTCATGAACGCGCTCGCGATTCCGTCGCGGTCGCATCCGGCGGTTGCCCTCGGCGACAGCCTGCTCGCGACGCTCTCGGGCGACGAGATCGTCGCCGTCTTCGCTCACGAGATTGCGCACCACGAGGAGTTCACGGCCAACCGTTGGCGGTACAGCCATCTTCGTTCGCTGCTCCTGGTCTTCCTCATCGGAGCGCTGCCGCCGCTCCTCGTCGCGGGTACACCAATGGCTGCCGCGGCGATCAGCTGGTGCGTCCCGCTGCTGCTCGCTGTATCGTTAGGTAGACGGACCGCGAGGCGGCGCAAGTCGGAGACGGCGAGCGATCTGCGCGCCGTAGTGCTCACCGACGGCAACGCCGAGGCGCTCGTGAGCGCGTTGACCAAGGTGCACCTCTACAGCCGGCTGCCGCGCCGCTGGCCGCACGCGACGGAACGTGGCGCCACGCATCCCAGTCTCGCCCGGCGCGTTCAGGCTCTGCGCGCCGCGGTCAACGCCGTGGAGCATCCCGAAGCACAGGTCGCCGCGCCGCTCAGGGCGTTCCGCTCGACGACAAACGGTCTCGTCATCGCATTCGCTCGCGACCGCGCGTACTGGTTCGAGGGCGTTGCGGCCGGCACACCGCTCGAGCTTCACGCGCTGCGCGACGCCGCGTCGAGCTATCGGGCGATCGCGTACGCCGATCTCACCGAGCTCCACCTGAGCGTCAACGACGGCAACCGCGTCGTGGACGCCTGCGATCACGATGGCCGAAGCTGGCGAGCGCCGATTGCGTCTGACGATGTCAGCGCCGTCCAGGCGGCACTCGACCGTGTCGATGTCAAGCTCGGTCATCGTCCGTCCGCCGGAACTCCTGCCGGCGCGACCGCGGTGCGGTGGCTCGCGCTGATTCTGCTCGTACTGCTCGGCGCCGCGGGCCAGCTCGGCATCGCCGGGCTGCCCATCCTGCTCGTACTCGTTAGGCCGACACTCACCGCCGCAGTGGCGGCGGCCGCCGCGGTCACTTTCGCGCGCGTGTTGGTCGCTCTTCCCACGATCACGTGGACCGACCCCCTGCGGCAGATCGCGCTTCTCTTCACGGTCTCCATCAGCATCATCCTCGGCCTCCAGAGCGCGCTGCGCGCTCGGGCCGAGTCATCACGCGGGAACAGGCGGCGATTGACGCGCGAGGGCTTGCTGGTCGCGGGTGGCTTCGCCGCGATCGCGGTGCTCGCCGGTGCTTCCCTGTGGCCGCTCATCGCCGAACGGCCGTCCTCGCTGGTGTCGCATCCGGCGGCGATTCTGATCGCGACACTGCTCTTTACATCCGGGGGCTCGCTGCTCACGATGCCGAGTCGCTGGTGGCGTGCCGCCGGCGCGCTCCTCAGCGCGACAATGCTCGCCGGCGGCGCTTTGGTCTCCGGTGATGGCTGGCTCATTCGCCGCACGCGACCGTTGACGTGGACCACCCGCCGCCTAACGGCTCACGGTGCCGTGCGTGTCGCCGGGGGCGGCCTGACGATCACTGCATCTCCCAACGGCGGCGCCTTTGCTGTGAGCCAGTATCAGCCGATCCGGCGGGGACAGGCCGGCGGCGGCACGCGTTATCTGATTGGCCACTTTGCAGACACCACATCGGTCCTTCGCACTAGCACGGCGACAAGGGTAGCCCTCCTGGACGACGAGAGGGTCATCGTCCTCGACGGCGCACCCGGCGATAGCCTCGAGGTGCGTGCCGAGCGGATAGCGCCTAACGCTGACGGTGGCGTGGCGATGCTGTGGCGCGAGCGGATCCCGGCTCTCGATGGGCCCGAGCTTCTGCTCGATCGCTCGCGTCATCTCTGGCTCGTGGTCGCTCGCGGCGACGGAGACCGGAGCTTCGTTGTCGTCTCGGACACGCTCGGCGGCGCGACGCCGCGCATCATGCATCTTGGCGCTACCTCGCCCGACGATATCGGCGAGGTGATGACGCAGCCACTCGCGGCATTTGCGGACGGGAGCGCCATCTGGTCCACGCTCCCGCGCCTCGGCGGACCTGACGCATTGGCGACACCCGTCCTGTTGGCCATGGCCGCTTCGCCGCGATGGGAGATCCGCGGTACCGACAACGCCGGTGAGCGGTTCCTCGCCGACGTGAGTGGTTTCCCTGCCTGCGGAAGCGAGGTGGACGAACATGGTGTGCTGTGCGTCGAGCGTTCTACGAACGGCACGAATCTCTGGCGCGCGCCTTCGGCGAGAATGTTGACGCGTGTCGCATCGTTGCCGCCGGTGTTCGATATCGTCCACGGCGAGGGCACCGCCGCCGTGGCGGCCGCCGAGCGCTTTGGCCAGCGCGCCGCAGTCGTCGACGTCGCGAGCTGGCGAGCGTACCGCCTGACGCTGCCCGGCGAGTCAGCGGCTCGCGCGGGCATGCGGTGGACGGCCGACGTCGTCGCGCGTGGTGGGTATCTGCTCGTGCTCTCGGGTACGCGTGATGGGGCGACGGTGACGCGGTATTCGATTCGCTGAGGTTTGCCGCGCAGAGGTAATCAGGGCGACGTTGACACGTTCAGCGGCCGCGTTGTAGTCGTCACCAGTCTCGCGGTCAGGTTCAGTCCGCACGTTGCGCTGGGAAGCAGCCACAAGGTGCCAGTCAGTCGAGTCGCGGAGTTGGTTCTCGCCCTCGAGATCCAGGTCAGCTGACAGCGGCCACGCGCGACCTTCTCGAGGTGGTGATTACCAGACACGAGGCGCTGATCAGGAGTGACGTTGCGCTGGGGAGCAGGGTCGAAGTGCTCGTCAGGAGTCACAGAGTGCCGATCAACGGTAACGCGGAGATGATCGGAACTCTCGAAGCGGAGATTAGCAGTCTCGCGGCGCAGATTGTCTGACAGCGAGACCAGGACGGCAGACATCGAGTTTTGGATAGATGACCGTGAGCGTTGTGCAGATGACATCGAGTCGAGGTCCGATGACATCGAGTCGAGATCACATGACATCGAGTCGAGATCACATGACATCGAGTAGAGGATAGCTCACGTCAGGCATCGGCGAGATCAGGTGAGGTGTAGACCAGCTGAGCTGAGTTGGCGGCAAACTGACGAGAGCTATCGGCGAGGTAACTCGAGATCGTTGTAAGCTGACGTGAGTACTAGCCGAGGTTACTCGATGCGTGGCTAGCTCACCTGAGTGCCTGGCGAGATGACCTCGGGTGCAGGACAGATGACGTGAGGACGTGGCGAGGTTACCGAAGGCGCCGGCGAGATGACGAGCGCGCGCGGCAAGGTCACGTGAGGTCGCGGCGAGGTGACTGAAGGTCATTGCGAGGCGACCGCAGCACGTGGCAAGGCGATGTGAGGTCGCGGCTAGACGACGCGAGCGCGAGATCAGCCGACATGAGCAACCGGCGAGGTCGCGTGAGGTCACGAACAGGCGACCGAAGCGCGCGAGGAGATGACCGAAGTTCGTTTGCAGGCAACCGCAGCTCTCGGCAAGATGACGTGATGTCGCAGCGAGCTGACGTGAGGCGCCGGCGAGGCGCCGCGAGGCGAAAATCGCCGAAGAGAAGGCAAAGAGAGGGAAGAGCGGATTCGCGCCCCGCGCGCTACGGCGCCCGCTGCCCGGCCTGCGTCGCGCCGCGCCGCTGGTCTTCCACCATACGTCCGACGTCGGCGAGCAGTTGCTTCGCGTCGTAGACGATGCCGTCCTTGATCGTCCACTTCACGCCGCCCACCTGATCCACCTTCCCCGTGCTGTCGTTGAGGCGGAACCACCCCGTGCCATACAACACTTTCAAGTTCTCTAACGGATTGGCATCGACGATCAGCATGTCGGCAAGCATCCCGGGCCTGACGACGCCGATTTCCGGCTCCTTGCCCGTGCGCAGCGCCAGCGTCTGCGCACCGTACATCGTCGCGCTGCGAATCACTTCGAGTGGGTGGAAGCCTGCCTCCTGTAGAATCTCCATCTCCTCGATGGTCGCGAAGCCGGGCGTGCTGAAGATGAAGCCCGCGTCCGAGCCCGTTGTCACCTTCCCGCCCATGTTCTTGTACTCGTTCACGAACTGCATCCACACGCGATAGAAGTTCTTGAACGCGACCTCGTCCGCGGTCGTCCAGTAGTACCAGTAGGAGCCGTGGTTCGTGCGGCTAGGCTGATAGTACGCGTAGAGCGACGGCAGCGTGTATTTCTGGTGCCATGGCAGCGACATCTTGCGCGCGAGATCGCGTCCAGCGGAATAGATGCTGAACGTCGGATCGAGCGTGACGTCGCGCTCCTTGAGGCTCTTGAGGAACTGCTTCCACTTCTCGCTGTGGGGCGTGACGAGATTCCACTGCCGCGCCACCTGACCAAAGCGATCCTCCTCGTCGTTGTAGTTCTGGGTCACGGGATACGGCTGAATCGACGCGCTGTCGTACATTGACTCGAACAGGCCGTAGAAGTGCGTCACCGTCTGCAAGCCTAACGCGGTCGCCTGATCGGCGTTCATCTGCACGACGCCCGTCTGCTGCAGGTGTGCCGTCGATCCCATGTCGAGCTTCTTCGCTTCGTCCAGCAGTGCCGCCATGAGATCCGGCCGCTCGGCGCCGAGCTTGAGACCGTCAGCGCCGTGCGCCTTGATCCAGCGCACCCAGGCGCGCGCCTGCTCGGGCGTCGTCACCGGCCCTTGCCCCCACCCCGTGCCGGGCCGCTGATAGACCACATAACGAGGCGCGGCGATCTCATTCTTCGCGCTCCGCTCCTTCTCGTGCATCGAGTACGCGAAGCTCGCGAAGGGCACGCCGCGCACCGTCGTTATGCCGTGCGCGAGCCAGAGCTTGTTGTAGTACTCCGACTCCGGCGCCTTCTGCGGCGTACCCTGATGCACGTGGAGATCGACGATACCCGGCATGAGATACATGCCCGTCGCGTCGATCTCGTGAGCAGGTCCCTTCGGCCGTCGCGTGGAGTCGATCGCTACATGCGGAACGCCGACGTCGCGCACCTCAGTGATGCGGTTCCCTTCGACGACGACGTCCACTGGCCCATGCGGCGGCGCACCGGTGCCGTCGATGAGCGTTACACCCCGAATGATCAGCTTTGGGAAGGGGCCGATGCCCTCATGGCGGTCGGGCGCGAACTTTGGATCGTCGCGCTGCTCGTTGCGATTGTTCCGCGCGGTCGCGGCTGTGTCGGTTGCGGCAGG
>DASXPH010000103.1:0-83339 GCA_036493735.1 Gemmatimonadaceae bacterium | reverse complement strand
AAAGGCGCCAAAACGTTCGCGACTTTCGAGGTAGTCAGGTGCGGTAACGTGCGAATTCTAGCGACTTTGCACGCGTCGACCACGCTGTTCAACCATAATGGGGTTCAGGGGGTCGCGGGTTCAAATCCCGCCGTCCCGATTAAGTCAGTAATTGCTAACCACTTACGGCGGCTGCGGCCGCCGTTTGTCATTCAGGGGGTCTCCAGAACTCATACCCCAAACCACTCGCGCGTATGTCTCGACCCGGCAAGGGCTTTTGGCGCGGGGATCGACGGTCGGGCAATCGACTTCGTTAGGCGTGGGGTATGAGTTTCTGAATCGGGGTATGAGTTGCGCCACACCATTCATGGTGGCGGCCGGAGTAGAAGCCGAACCGCTTGGCGTCAACTCTCGAATCAATAGGAGTGTCTCATCCACCTGAACGCTTCGACTGAGCAGGCCGATCGCCTTGCACCGTCGGAGATCTCGAACCCCGTCCGCCATGCGCAATCTCAAACTCTCACTCCGCGCGCTGTTCAGGACTCCGTTCGTGACAGTCGTCGCAATCCTGTCACTGGCGCTGGGGATCGGCGCAAACGCCGCCATCTACTCGCTGTTCAACGAAATGTTGCTGCAGCCGCTGCCGGTTCCACATTCCGACCGGCTGGTCAATCTCGCCACCACGGGCCCGCAGGTGGGCTTCTACAACTGCGGCCGAGCGGGGCAGTGTTCCGAGGTCTTCAGTTACCCAATGTTCCGCGACCTCGAGAAAGCGAAGACCGCGTTCAGTGGGATCGGTGGCCACATGCCGTTCGCGGTCAGCCTCTCGATGCCCGGCCAGACCCCGATCAATGCCGACGGGCTACTGATATCGGGATCTTACTTCCCGGTGCTCGGCATTCAGCCGGCGATCGGCCGCCTCTTCGACCGCACTGACGATCAGGCCCTCCGCGGGAATGACGTGACGGTGCTGAGCTATGCTTTCTGGGAGAACAACCTGGGCGCGGACCCGGCGGTGCCCGGGAAACAGATCACGGTCAATGGCCAGCACCTGACGATCATCGGCGTCGCGCCGCGCGGCTTCAATGGCACGACCCTCGGCGCGCGTCCGGACGTATTCGTTCCGATCAGCAGTGTCGTGGTTATGACCGGTGGAGAGCAGAGTACCGCCCGCAACGACCACTGGGTCTATCTCTTTGGTCGCCTCGCGCCTGGCGCCACCGTCGACCAGGCGAGCGCTTCGATCAACTCCGTCTACCACGCGATCATCACCGACGTGGATTGGCCGATGCAACAGGGCCTGAGCGCCACGACTGCGGCACGATTCCGGGCCGCGGTCATCAAGCTCACCGACGGGCGCAAAGGCCAGAGCTCGGCGATCAAGGACTCACGAACGCCTCTCACGCTGCTCTTCGCGGTCACAGGCATCGTGTTGCTCATCGCGTGCGCCAACATCGCGAATCTGCTCCTGGCACGTGCCGCGAACCGCACCATGGAGATGGCTGTGCGGCTCTCGCTCGGCGCCACGCGCCGCCAGCTCATCGCGCAGCTCCTCACCGAGTCGTTGCTGCTCGCCGCGCTCGGTGGGATCGTGAGCGTCGCTGTCGCCCACTGGACGTTAGGCGGCATCACGGCGCTGTTGTCGAGCGAGGCGGCCCGTGCATACGAGTTTCACCTGAGCACGCCGGTATTCGCGTTCACCGCCGTGCTATCACTGGCGACCGGTGTCCTGTTCGGACTCGCTCCTGCCGTCGCGAGCACACGGCCTGACCTGGTTACGGAGTTGCGCAACAATTCCGGCAAGCTCGCCGGCGGTCGGCGGGCCGCACGCTTCCGCACGTCGCTCGTGACCGCCCAAATCGCGCTCTCGATGGCGCTCCTGATCTCGGCGGGACTGTTTCTCGAGAGCCTCCAGAACATCGCCCGCGTCGATCTCGGCATACACATCGAGAACGTCGTTCAGTTCGGCGTTTCGCCGGGGCGCAGCGGATACGACGATATCCGCACGACAGCGCTCTACGACCGAATCGAGCAGGCGCTCGCGGCGCTTCCAGGCGTCAGTGGAGTCACCTCGTCTACCGTTGCATTGTTCGGGGGCGACAACCGGGGCCGAGGCGTGTCGGTCCAGGGATTCAGGAAAGATCCCGACACCGACGACGGGTCTCTCTACACCGTCGTGGGGCCGAACTATTTCCATGTGCTCGGTGTGCCGCTCATTGCGGGACGCGACTTCACCGCTGCGGACAACGCGGGCGCCGCGAGAGTCGCAATCGTGAATGAGACGTTCGCGAAGAAGTTCAATCTTGGCCGCAATGCTGTCGGCAAGCGCATGTCGGTCTATAACGACTCGCTAAACATCGAGATCGTCGGACTCGTCAAAGACTCGAAGTACTCGCGGGTGAAGGACAAGATTCCTCCGGTGTTCGTGATTCCCAGGCGGCAGGCCGGCCACACCTACGACGTGGGCGACAACCACTTCTACGTGCGAACAGCCTTGCCCACGGACCAGAGCATCCGTGCCATCCGAGCGGCGATGAAGAACATCGATCCCAATCTGCCGCTCGACGCACTAAAGACCTTGCCGCAGCAGGTCCATGAGAACGTCTACCTCGACCGGATGACCAGCACGCTGACATTGGCGTTCGCACTCCTCGCGACGGTCCTTGCGGCGATCGGCCTGTATGGCGTGCTGGCCTACTCCGTCACGCAACGCACGCGAGAGATCGGTGTGCGCATGGCGCTCGGTGCCGACATGAGCAACGTGCGAGGGCTTGTCTTACGTCAGGTGGGCGCAATGACGCTGGTCGGCGGCGCGATCGGGATCGTCGCGGCGATCGGGCTCGGCCGAGCCGCGCAGTCGCTGTTATATCAGCTCAAGGGATATGACCCAGTAGTAATCGCCGCCGCGGCAGTCGCGCTCGCGATGGTCGCCTTCCTGGCGGGATTCCTCCCGGCGCTCAAAGCATCGCGGATCGATCCGATGCAAGCACTGCGGTACGAGTAAGGGAAGCATGGAGGAACCCGCGAGCCTAACGAGCCAATGAACCTGTTCCCTGGGCCCGATTCGGGAAGCACGTTACGAAACCACTCAACCAGCTAAGGCGCTGGTGTACGTTGGTCCGACGAGGATGCTACTTTTGGCACCATGATCCAGCCGTCAAAGAGGCTGTTTGCCGGGCCCGACCTCCTAATAGGCCAGCTTCCCAAGCTGGACGTCGTGGGTTCGAGTCCCATCGCCCGCTCTGTTAACACCCCCAAATACGAACTTACTGAACGAGTCTGCCGGTCTCGGCGGGCCTTCTTAGCTGCGCCCCACGGTGACCACAAAGGTGAACAAGGACAAATGCTTGGTCACCGTTGGTGCCGATCGGTGTCGGACTGCTAAATGGATATGCTTGCGCCAAAGCGGTTTCCAAGGCATCGACCGAGAGGTATTGACTCGTTAGGCTCATCAAACAATGCCTGTAACCCTAGCTGGCATTCTGGAGTACCCCACGTCACGCATTGGCGATTTGGTCCGCTGGTCGCTCGTCCTATGCCGCTCATCGAGGCGGGCCTGCGGGTTGGCGCCATAGTCGACGTGTGCGCTCGGCGCGCGCCCTTCACGCCGCTCATCCCGCGTCCGAGTTGTTAGGCGTTGACCGTCAGGAAACTTCTAGGTTCCCGCCAGTTACGACGGCGGCCTAGCCTGTGCAGTCGATTCGCAGGAAGTGACACTCGTATCCTAGATCGCGCCTACCGTTAGGCAGTCTCACCATCGCGAAGTGAGCGTCAAAGAGCGAATCACTGCGGTTCTTGTTGAGCCCTTGGAGAGGGACCCTCCCGAAGGAAACAGTAGGCTTCTCGTTCCTCCCATTTTCGCTGCACGCGCGCCATCTCCTCGACGAGCTGGCGAAAGTCCTCAGCGGCCATATGAGCGCAGACGGATCGTAAGCGTTCAGCGATCTCTTCTGTGAGACCGGCTAACTGACGGTCTTTCCATGGCTCAGTCGTGTCGCTCTGCATCAAGCAATATTACGCGGATACTCGTCGTTAGGCCACACGAAGCATCGCCTTCGTGGCTTCGCGCTGGGATAACACGGGAGCGCGTGACCGCGCGCCTAGGGCGAGTTACGCTCAACCGGCATGTCGCCTAACGATGCAATGGCGGAGTGATGAGACTGGGCTAGTGCTACTGGCCCGAATAGAGTCATGCCGCCGCGAGCCGCGTCGCCAGGTGAGCGCTGATCGGCTACTTCCACTTGTGGCCGCGACTGACGTCGCTCGCTGCGGTATGTCTCATGATCGGCGCAACCGTGAGCACGGCTATCCTGATGCCAGTGGCGCTGCCCATGCCTGTGATCGTCGGCGTGCTCACGGGGTACGTCGCGTACGGGCGCTGGCGCCTCGCGCCTCTCGACACCTCGGCGCAACGGACCGACGCCGGGATGCCTCGTTAGGAAGATGATTTGCTTGGGTGCGAGAGCAAAGACTGATCGGATATCGGTTCGCATTCTCGCGCGGGCGTTCGAACTCGGAGCGCAGGCCGTCGGAGTGCACGTGAATTTCTTCGACGATTTCGCAGCGGCACTGGTGTGGCTACAGCTCTCGACAGCGGGGAATACGCTGACTCCGCGAGCGGCAGTTCCGACGTCGGGCGAGCCAAATAGCGGTTCCGCGTCAGCGTGGCCAGAGGCGATGAGCGGCCAGGACCGATGGTATACCTTGCCCATCGATCAGCGCCTCGAGCGCCGGGTACACGACAGTAGTATCAGCATTCGGATGTGCTATCTCGGCGATGTCATGCGGCAGATTGAGCGCACGGGGAAACTGGTACACGACAACCGATGTATGAGCGACCGTCCAATCGCGAGCGAGTTGGACGGCGGGAGCCGTCTTCACGGTGTGATCGCTCGCGTTCATGACAAATACGATGTCCTTGGTCAGGGGCGCACTGTGCCGAGCGAGCTCCCGAATGGCCTCTCCAAGACGCAGTAACTGGGCAACGGCGCGTGTTGACACGCCAAGCTCGCGGTCTGGCCTCGTCGTATCCGGCGACTCGTTTCGCGTCATGTTTGGGATGCGGAGTGCAAACTTCATCAGCGGCCTCGCGAGAAATGACGGTACGCGTCCGATTTCAAGCACGGGCGCGACGATCACCGCCCGCTCAACGTCTGAACGACGCTGCGCGATCCATGCGGCGATCGTCCCGCCGGCGCTCACTCCTGCGACGATGACCGAATCACCCAATCCCTGCGCGATGTCCACCGCGGAATCCGCTGACACGGTGAGTTCCTCCGCGGTCAATTGGGCGAGCGCCCGCGCCGTACCCTGTCGTTCAGCATGACGCGGGAGGCGAGGCACGTACACGTTGTCGCCTCTCCTATAGAGTCGCGCAGCCAGATGCTCATACTGCCGAGGCGAATTGGTGAAACCGTGCAAGAGAACGACCACCCGAGCCACGCGGGTACCATGCGTCAGGAGAACCGTCCGTCCTCCCTCGGTCGCCGTGACATCATCCCCAAGTTGCCGCTCGCGGACTCGTCGTAGCGCATCGGCGTAGTCCGGCGCGGGAGCAGGATGAGATACCAAGTCGCTAACGTTAACTGGTATCAATACGACGAGCGCGATCACGAGAACCGCCGCGAGAATAGCCGGCATCCGGGTGAACCTGGTTGTCTCACCCACGGGACATGGGCGTCATGAACGCGCCGCGACGCCGTTAGGCACAACGCTCCGGCGTGTGCCATTGACGGCGGGCAGCAGCATCGGCGCCCCCGCTCGGGCGGGGAATCCTCCTAACTTTCGGCAAGTCGAACCCCATAGTGATCATAAGTCGCACTCCACAAGTAGTGATGCCGTAGGTCATGACGAAGGCGCAGTATTTGCTAGACGGGTCGGCTTCTCGTTCGATGGCAGGCCCTATGCCGGAGCGACGGCAAGGTGATGACGGAGCACCACGGACGCATCACGCGGAGCGCCGCTTCGCGATCGCCGGCGAAGGTTGGAGCGTCCGGGAAGACCGGCAAACACCGAATGGCCCTTCGCTGGTCTTCGAAAATAGCAAAGTAGCGCGACGGGTTCACGAGTATCCCGCGAACTGGCGTGACCTCTCCGACGAACACCTTTACGCGCTTAGTTGGTCGCGATAAGACCACTCGTCGGTGGCAGGGCATCAGTACCGACCCCGTTCGCCGGCGACTATTCATTGATTTCTCGAGTCACCTATTGGCGAACAGCCTCAATTCGATTGTCGAATGCGTGCAACACATCGGAGCGCGTCCGATTACTACTGGCGCAGGTGACGCACATTTGGGTCAAAACAAGCGAAATGGAGGAGGCTATGGAACAGCCGACGATGTTTTCTTGCAGGGTCTGCGGCGAGGAGTTCTCGACCGCCCAGCAACTAGAGCTTCACCGTCGCGAAGAGCACCCGCAGATAGACGCACCCGATGCGCCGCAGATTCAATTGCAGGAGCGGTCGCAATATGAAGAGGGCGGTGAAGCCTTCTGAGCCTAACAAACTCACAGGACGCGCAAGCAATCCAGTTCGTCGAGAAGAATGCGACTCTCGCCGATGATAGTGGGTGCCACCGCCGCATTGGCGTTCGTCTGCTCCCGCAAAGCGCGTAGACTCGCCCGAGCTTCGATCGCGAACGTACGAGCATCGGCGCTCCGTCGACGGCCGTATTCCCTTTCCTGGCGCACCTGGTCGTTCACCTTTTCCAGGCCCGGAGTGCGTGAAGTCGCAAGGGCGTCAGAGCGCGAATGCGCGGCAAGCTGGCCGAATAGCTCACGACCATGCTACGCGATTACAAGCGGCGCCTGTGAGCCGTACTACCGCGCAATGCACTGCTTGATTGTGTTGGACCAGATCACTCCTCGATGATCGATCTCGGTCGTTGTGAGTCGGCTGTTCATCGGTGGTTCAAAGCCGACCTGGCGGCCGTTCTGACGGACGGAAAGACGTCATTGGCGCTCGATTCGGCCGCCGATTTGCATGACAGTACCCGGGCGCCAAACAGATTCAGCAGAAGCTGGGGAAATAGTTCTTCGTCTGCTCGTCGACCAGCACAATGGGCCTGTTGATCGCGATCGTGATTGCCCTCGTGCTGGACGCGATCCTTGCTGGTGCGATACTGGATCGCGGCGTCGTTGACCTGCCGGCACTCAATCGGCTACGGTCGCGCCGCGCACCTCGCGAACGGACGCTGGTTCTACCCGCTGTTGGCAAATCGGCGGTGGGCTGGCGGAGCTCGTGGCGCTTCTGCTTCTGTTGTTTCGCTTTGCTGCAATGGTGTGCGCCGTGGCCTTCCTCGCATCTGCGGGCCTCGTATGAAGTCGCATAGTGTCAGGGATTCACCGGTCGTCGATGGACTGACAGTGTCGGCGTATCGCATTCCAACGGACTCGCCGGAGTCGGACGGCACGTTCGAATGGAATTCGACGACCGTCGTACTCGTGGAGTTGTCAGCGGCCGATACCGTCGGGATCGGGTATACCTATGCTGATCTCGCAACTGCGAAATTGATCGAGGAGCATTTACGAAACGTGGTCACAGGGTGTGATCCGCGGGCGATCCCGGGCGTTTGGGAGGCGATGCGCGGCGCCGTCCGAAACGTAGGGCGCCCTGGGCTCGCATCCGCGGGTATCGCCGCTGTCGACACAGCGCTCTGGGATCTCAAGGCGAAGTTGATCGGCGTGCCGCTCTACGCGCTCCTCGGCGCTGTGCGCGACCGTGTGCCGGTTTACGGGAGCGGTGGGTTTACCTCGTATTCGCTCGACGAGTTGAGCGAGCAACTCGGTGGCTGGGTAGAGAGCGGGATTCGACGAGTGAAGATGAAAGTAGGCCGCGAACCGTCGGCGGATGTCGAGCGCGTACGGGCGGCGCGAGAGGCGATCGGTAGCGGCACGGAGCTCTTCGTCGACGCCAACGGTGCGTACTCGCGAAAGCAGGCGCTTGCCTTTGCCGAACGGTTCGCCGAGTGCGGTGTCAGCTGGTTCGAGGAGCCTGTGTCGTCGGATGATCTCGAGGGGCTGCGCGTGCTCCGCGACCGCGTGCCCGCGGGGATGGAGATCGCCGCTGGCGAGTACGGCTACGATCTGGTGTACTTCCGCCGAATGCTCGACGCGGGGGCCGTCGACGTACTGCAGGCGGATGCGACGCGATGCGCCGGCATCAGCGAGTTCTTGCGTGTCGGGGCCCTGTGCGCGGCCCACGGTGTTCCGCTGTCCGCGCACACAGCCCCGTCGTTGCACCTGCACGTGTGCTGCGCCCTAACGAGTGTTCGGCATATCGAGTATTTCCACGACCATGCGCGGCTCGAGCAAATGTTGTTCGACGGGGCATCCGTACCTGTCGAAGGTGCACTGCGGCCCGATTGCTCCCGCCCGGGCCTTGGTCTCGAGCTGAAGCGCGCCGACGCGGCGCGTTACGCCGTCTGATCGTGGGCTCGATGCGAACACAGTCGCCGGGCGAGCGCGAGCAGCGAAAGCCGGACATCGGCTCGACCGTGGATGCAACTGCGCTCGAGACGGACCTGCAGCAGCGAATCCAAGGCGAGGTTCGCTTCGACGCCGGAAGCCGCTCACTCTATGCGACGGATGCCTCGAACTATCGGCAGGTGCCGATCGGCGTCGTCGTGCCGCGCACAGCGGACGACGTGGTCGAGACTGTCGCCGTCTGTCACCGCCACGGGGCACCGGTTCTTCCGCGTGGCGGTGGAACGAGCCTCGCCGGCCAGTGCTGCAATGTCGCCGTCGTGATCGACTGCTCCAAGTACCTGAACAACATCGTCGCGCTCGACGCCGACGCGCGTCGCGCGCGCGTCCAACCGGGACTCATCCTCGACGATCTGCGGATGGCCGCGGAGCGCCATCAGCTCACCTTTGGCCCCGATCCCGCCACGCACAACCACTGCACGCTCGGCGGCATGATCGGAAACAACTCGTGCGGTGTGCACTCGGTGATGGCGGGAAAGACCGACGACAACGTCGAGGAGCTCGAAGTCTTGACCTACGACGGGCTGCGCCTGCGGCTGGGCCTAACGAGCGACGATGAGCTGGAGCGTGTAATCGCCGCGGGTGGGCGGCGCGGTGAGATCTACAGTCGGCTTCGCGCGTTTCGCGATCGCTACGCCGAGGCGATCCGCGCGCGCTTCCCGAAGATTCCACGGCGTGTCTCGGGCTACAATCTCGAGCAGCTCTTGCCAGAGAATGGCTTCCATCTCGGCCGCGCGCTCGTCGGGAGCGAGGGCACGTGCGTCACGGTGCTCGAAGCGACGGTGCGACTCGTGTCCAGTCCTGCTGCTCGATCGCTGCTTGTCCTCGGCTATCCCGACGTCTATGAGGCGGCCGATCATATCATGGACATCCTCGCGTTCCGGCCGATCGGCCTGGAGGGGATGGACGAGATGCTGGTCGACGGAATGAAGAAGAAGCATCTCCATCCACAAGACGTGAAACTCCTTCCTGACGGGAAGGGCTGGCTCCTCGTGGAATTCGGGGGTGATACCAAGCGGGACGCGGACGATCGCGCACGCGCCCTCATGGCCGCGCTCGGGAAAGGAGCGCGTGCCCCGACCATGAAACTCTTCGACGATCCTGCCGCCGAGAAGACCATCTGGCGCGTGCGAGAGTCTGGACTCGGCGCGACGGCGCGCGTCCCGGGCGAGCCCGATACGTGGGAAGGATGGGAGGATTCGGCCGCGCCGCCGGAGCGACTGGGCGACTATCTGCGCGACTTTCGCAAACTCTTAACTCGCTACGGGTACCGTGGTGCACTCTATGGCCACTTCGGCCAGGGATGCGTGCACACGCGAATCAACTTCGACCTCGTCACTGCCGATGGTATCGCACGCTTCCGCAGCTTCCTCCACGCGGCGGCAGATCTCGTCGTCAGCTACGGCGGCTCGCTCTCGGGCGAGCATGGCGACGGCCAATCGCGCGCCGAACTGCTGCCGAAGATGTTCGGCCCGGAGCTCGTCCAGGCATTCGGCGAGTTCAAGACGATCTGGGACCCGGATGGCAAGATGAACCCGGGCAAATTAGTAAACGCACGTCGGGTGGACGAGAACCTCCGCCTTGGCACGGGCTATCACCCCCGGCAAGACACGACGAAATTCCCCTTCCCGGGAGATGACAAAGGCAGTTTCGCGCGCGCCACGCTGCGGTGTGTCGGAGTGGGCGAGTGCCGCCGGCTGCATGGCGGCACCATGTGCCCGAGCTTCATGGTGACGCGAGAGGAAAAGCACTCGACGCGTGGCCGCGCAAGGCTTCTATTCGAGATGCTTCAGGGTGAGGTCATCACCGATGGCTGGAAGAGCGAAGCGGTCAGGGAGGCGCTCGACCTCTGTCTCGCCTGCAAAGGATGCAAGGGCGAGTGTCCAGTGAACGTGGACATGGCCACCTACAAGGCCGAGTTTCTGTCGCATTACTACGCCAAGCGGCTGCGGCCGCGCCACGCGTATGCATTTGGGCTGATCGCGCGGTGGGCTCGTCTCGCCGAGCACGCACCCGCGGTTGCGAATTTCCTAACGCAGGCACCAGGACTTCGCACGATCGCCAGGCGCCTTGCTGGAATCGCTCCGCAGCGCCGGCTCCCCGCGTTCGCCGCGCACACGTTCAAGCAGCAGTTCGCCAGGCGGCAACCGAGAAACACAAACGGCGAACGTGTCATCCTCTGGCCTGACACCTTCAACAACCACTTCCATCCTGAAACGGCGATGGCGGCGGTCGCGGTGCTCGAGAGTGCCGGGTACACGGTCGACGTTCCGCGGCACTGGCTCTGCTGTGGCCGTCCGCTCTATGACTACGGCATGCTCAGCACGGCCAAACGCTGGCTCGGACGAATTCTCGCCGGGCTGCAGGACGAGATTGTGCGCGGCACTCCGATCATTGGGCTCGAGCCGAGTTGCGTGGCGGTCTTTCGCGACGAGCTGTGGGCGCTCTTCCCTGACGATGATCTCGCCGCGCGACTCAGCAGGCAAACGTATCTGTTGAGCGAATTCCTGGTCCAACGAGCCGGCAACTTCCGGCCGCCAAGGTTCCGGCGTACGGCAGTCGTCCACGGTCATTGCCATCACAAGGCGATCATGAAGATGGGCGCGGAGGTGACGCTCCTGAACCAGCTCGGACTCGATTTCGAGTTACTCGACTCCGGCTGCTGCGGCATGGCTGGCGCCTTCGGCTTCGAGCGTGATCATTACGACGTCTCCATCAAATGCGGCGAGCGCGTGTTGCTCCCCGCAGTGCGCGGCGCACGACCAGACACGCTCATCATCGCGGATGGTTTCAGCTGCCGCGAACAAATCGCCCAGACCACTGGCCGGCACGCGCTGCATATCGCCGAGGTGCTCGAGCTGGCGCTCCGTGCTGGTGATGAGCCTCTGCTGAACCCACCGGCGCCGAGCTATGATGACAATGTGCCCGAGGGCGCTCCGGGGGGTTCCGCACCCTGGTTATGGTGGATGAACGCATGCCAACGCGTTAGGCAATAGCTTCTGACGAATCCGGCTTATGAAATCGAAGCTGATACACCAGGACGGTGAGAGAACCTTCGCCCTCGTCTTCGATACGGGGGACGAGCCAATGGGCTCGCTCTCGCTCTTCGCCAAGCGGCTTGGTCTAGCCGGCAGCCATTTCACCGGTATCGGCGCATTCAGTCGTGTCGTGCTCGGCTATTTCGATTGGAAGCGAAAGCAATACGAGCGGATCCCGATGGAAGAGCAGGTCGAGGTGCTCTCGCTCGTTGGCGACATCTCCATTGCGGACGGTGAGCCAGCGGTGCACGCCCACGTCGTCGTCGGGAAAGCCGATGGTACCGCACACGGCGGACACCTGCTCGAGGCACATGTACGGCCGACCCTCGAGGTCGTGCTCGTCGAATCGCCGGTCCATCTCCGGCGCGCCCACGATGCCGCAAGCGGACTTCCGCTCATCGACCTCGACGCATAATCGTGGCGCTGGTACGAGGTGCGCAGTACCGACTCATAGAGGAGAAAAGCGAAATCTCATCGAGCGGCGAGGATCGGACTCATGTGGAAGGGCAACGGCAAGAAGGCCGACAAGAAACAAGAGGCCGACAAGAAGGCGACAGCGGCGGAAGTCATGGTCGATCGACTCATCGATTGGGGAGTGTCGGTGGTGTTTGGGCTCCCCGGCGATGGCATCAATGGCCTCATGGAGGCGCTCCGCACGAGGCAAGAGCAGATCCGCTTCATTCAGGTTCGACATGAGGAGGCAGCCGCATTCATGGCGTGCGGCTACGCGAAGTTCACCGGTCGACTAGGAGTTTGTCTCGCGACTTCAGGACCCGGCGCGATTCATCTGCTCAACGGTCTGTACGACGCGAAGCTCGACGGAGCTCCCGTGCTCGCCATCACCGGCCAGACGTATCACGACCTCCTCGGCATGCACTACCAGCAAGAGGTCGATCTGCTGTCGCTGTACAAAGACGTCGCCGTGTTCGACCAGCAGCTCATGGGCGCCGGCCATGCTCGTAGTCTCGTCGATGCCGCCTGTCGCGCCGCGCTCTCGGCGAAGGGTGTAGCGCACATCACCTGTCCAGTCGATTTTCAGGAGCAAGAGGTCGAGGATGATGAGCGCTCCAAGAAGAACGTTCCCGGACACACCTCGGAGGTGTGGACGCCCCCGGTCGTCGTCCCGCTCGCAGCCGACCTCCAGCGCGCCGCACATCTGCTCAACGCCGGTAAGAAGACTGTAATCCTCGCCGGTCAGGGAGCGATTGGAGCGAAGGAGGAGCTGGAACGGCTCGCCGAGCTGATGGCCGCTCCAATCGTGAAACCACTGCTCGGGAAGGGAGCTGTGCCCGACACGTCGCCTTACACCACGGGCGGAATTGGTCTCCTGGGCACGCTTCCCTCTGAGCTCGCGATGGAGGACTGTGACTCGATCCTCATCGTCGGTTCCAGCTTTCCGTACATGGAGTTCTATCCGAAGCCCGGCGCGGCGATGGCCGTCCAAATCGACCGCGATCCAGCGCGCATTGGCCTTCGCTATCCCGTTGACGTCGGACTCGCCGGCGATGCGAAGGCGACGCTTCAGGCACTCCTGCCGCTCATTGTGCGTCGTCGCGATCGCGCATTCCTGAGCGACGCGCAGAAGAATATGAAGGAATGGCGCGGTCTGATGCACGAACGCGGCACGCGCAAGGACGCACCGATCAAGCCCCAGGTCATCGCGCACGAGCTGAACGAGCTCCTCAGCGATGATGCGATCATCAGCTCTGACAGTGGCACCATCACGACGTGGGTGGCACGGCACGTCGAGATCCGCGGAGGGCAGCTCTTCTCGCTTTCAGGGAATCTCGCGACGATGGCCCCCGGACTTCCTTACGCTATCGCTGCGCAGATCGCGTATCCCGATCGCCAGTGCGTCGCGTTTGTCGGCGATGGCGGCTTCACGATGCTGATGGGTGAGTTTGCAACAGCAGTCAAATACGGGCTGCCGATCAAAGTGGTTATCATCAAGAACAACACGCTCGGAATGATCAAGTGGGAGCAAATGGTATTCCTTGGCAATCCCGAGTACGCCGTGGAGCTCCAACCGATCGACTTCGTCAAGTTCGCGGAAGCCTGCGGCGGCGTTGGATTCCGGTGCGAAAAGCCGAAAGAAGTACGGCATGCGCTCGAGGCGGCGCTCAGAGAAAAGCGTCCCGCGCTCGTCGAGGCCGTGGTCGACCCGTTCGAGCCGCCAATGCCGGCGCGCATAACGCTGGAGCAGGCAACCCACATGGCCAAGTCGCTGGCGCGCGGTGAGCCGCACCGCGGGCGAGTCGCGCTCACGCTATTCAGAGACAAGGTGCATGAGCTCCTCTGAGGCGATCACTCGCCAACGGCAGGCCATCGTCGTGCTGTCCGCGCTCGGAATGGCGAACGCGACGATCGTCTCGTTGCGACAGCTCGATGTGATCCGGCATCTCCCCGATCCACCGCTGAGAAGTTTTCACGCCGACTTGGTCACCACGTCGCCGCAGTCATTTGTGTTCGGCATTCCTGACGCGCCGCTGGCGCTTGCGAGCTTGGCACTCAACATCCCGATCGCCCTCGCCGGCGGACATGCGCGTGCGGAAGAGCATCCATGGCTGCCGCTCGCAGGAGCCACGAAGGCAATGGCCGAAGCCGGAATGGCGGCCTGGTACTTCGTGCAGATGCCGACGCGCTTGAACGTCTGGTGCGCGTATTGTGTGCTCGGCGCGGTGGTCAACGTCGCAATTGCTACTCTCACGGTTCCGGAAGCACGACGCGCCGTTCCGCACGTCCGGGCGTCGCCTTTGGCATCGTGGCAGCTGCCGCGTTAGGCGCTGCTATCTGGATGTTTGGGGTCGGCCGTGAGCGACGGCCAGCTACATGGGAGGGACCGGGACGTGAAGCCTAACGGTGAAGTGGTAGTCGTGACTGGAGGCTCGGCCGGGCTCGGGCGCGCGATTGCGCAGCGCTTCGCCGACGAGGGTGCCCGCATTGGGCTGATCGCACGGGGACGTGAACGCCTCGAGGCTGCGAGACTGGATGTCGAAGCACGCGGTGATGGGCTTCCACGAATCGCTCCTGAGCGAGCTGCTGCACGACGGAAATCGCGTGCGTACCACGATGGTGCAGATGCCGGCCATGAACACGCCGCAGTTCGACTGGGTGAAGAGCCGGCTGCCTAACAAGTCGGAGCCGGTGCCTCCCATCTTCCAGCCCGAAGTCGGCGCCGAGGCGGTCTTCTATGCAGCGCATCACGACGTTGGGCGCGAGCTTCTCGTGGGCTGGCCGACGGTGAAGGCGGTCTTCGCGAACAAGTTCGTCCCTGCATACATCGATCGTCGGCTGGCCGCTGACGGTTATGAGTCGCAGCAGACGGGAGAACCGCCGATGTCGCGCGGCCCGACAACTTGTTCGCTCCGGCACCAGGAGATTGGGGAGCGCACGGCCGGTTCGACGCGCGCTCGCGGCCGCGCAGCCGCGAGCTATCGCTACGGCTCGAACGCGACTGGCTGCTCCTCGCCGGAGCTGCCCTCGAAGGCTTCACGCTCGGCGCACTGCCGCGACATCACGGTGCGGAATTACCGAGCGCCTAACGTCATCCGTTACCGATTCCGCGAAGCAGCGCGCTGAGTCTGTCCAGCGCCGATGCGTGCAGCGATTCGACGGGCGGGTGCCGGATCACGTGTAGTCTTCCTCGCTGCTCGATGACGTCGCCGTGGGAGTGACCGTCGGCGTCACGCGTGAAGCGGATCGTTGCTGCTGCGTCGCCGACTCGGAGATCGCGCAGGATCACCTCCGGCAGCCACGGCGGCAGTACGGGATCCATGACTAGTGTGTGCAGGGGTGCTACTGGTTGAAGACCGAGGACCGCCTGGATGAGCATGATGTACGCACTCTGATTCCAGAGCTGCAGCGGATTGGCGCGCGGATATGCGCCAGGATGCGGAAATTCCGTGCGGGCGTATCCCCCCACGCATTCGGGAATCCGGCCGAAGTCGTAGAGCTGGCTGAGGTCGAAGAGTCCGGCGGTGAGCTCGATCGCACGCCTGTCCAATCCATAGCGTCGCAATCCAAAAACGATACTCGCATTCTCGACGGGCCACACCGATCCGAGGTGATAGCTCAGAGGGTTGTAGGCCGGATGACTGGCGGACAGGGTGCGAATCGCCCAGCCACTGAACATGTCGGAAGCAAAGAGCCGGTCGACGACACGCGGCACGCGCTCATCGTCGATGATTCCAGTCGCAAGACAATGTCCCACATTGGATGTGATGCTGCGGGCGAGGCGTTTGTGCGGATCCATCGCCAGAGCGTAAAAGCCTTCCTCCTCCATCCACCAATCACGATTGAAACGGCGCTTGAGCTCGAGCGACGCATCCCACAGCGCGCGCGCTTCAGTGTGTCGGCCGCGGACCCAGTTGAGGGCAGCCATGATCTGTTGTGCCGCATACCAGTAGCCTTGGAGCTCGCATGTGCCGAGCGGGTCGGGCACGGATCGGCCGTCCTCGTAGACAATCGCGTTGCCGCTGTCTTTCCATCCCTGGTTCTTCGTTCCCTTGCTTGAGCGTGTCTGATATTCCAGGTATCCGTCGTCATCGCAATCGCCGTATTCGCGCGCCCAGTCGAGTAGACGGCACGCCGTGTCCCAATGACGTTCGAGCGTTGCGTCGCTGCCGGCCCATGCGTAGCGGTGACCGAGCGCGATGATGTACATGAAGGGACTGGCGAAATCGGCGTAGTACGCGCTGTATGGATTGACGTCGAGTCGAGCCAGTGGGCCAGTCCGTACTTGGTACGGAATGCGTCCCGGTTGCGCGTCGCGCCAATCGTCAGTGCGATCGCTCTGCAGCCGGCCAATACGCGAGAGCGCCGATTCGGTAAATTCTCCCTGGTCCAGCATGGCAGCTTGCCAACCGGCGGTGAATGCGTCGCGACCGAAGAGCGCGGGGTAGAGTGGAATTCCCGCCTGTGGTGTGAGCCATTCGTCCTCTCCGCCTTCGAGAAGCGGCAGCGCGGCGATATCGGACACCGCGTCCTTCAACAGCCGCTCGATCCGGCCATTTCGCGGAGTCTCGAGCTTTGCGAAGCCCGCTGACCATGCGCCGAGACGACGCAATCGTCGGGCGTCGGAAGCCGCGTCGAGAGGCAGGGATTCGTCGATGGCGGTGATCGTCAAGGATGTTTCGACTGCCATCTGTGGCTCCAGGCGCAGGTGTGCGACCAACCGACTGTCCCCGAGCTTCCACTCCAAGGGGCCACTCGCCGAGACATGGGTTGCGAGCGAGAGGCGGGGATGTTCGTACTGGAAATGCAGGCCATTCTCGAGCGCCCCTTGCTTGATCCCGGCCTTCTGCTCGCGGCTCCCGGAAAAGGCCTCCTGCACATCCGCGAAATCGACGGCGACCATCCACGCTATTCTGAGATTGACAGGTGCCGACGATCGATTCGCGAGCGTCAATACGACATCGAGACCATTGAACCGGAGTCGCTCGCTCAGACGCACGTCGATCGCGCGCTGCGCAACCTGGTGGGCATCCGTCCAGGTGGTATCGTCGGCAACGTCGGTTCCGCCACCGCCGAACCGCGTGAGCTCGGGATAGACGAAGACAAAATCGAGCTGCCGCTGACTGGTGACGGCGCCTGCGCAGAGCCATGGTGTGGTTCCATTCAGCTCGAGACGCAGGACGCTCAGATGTCGCGCCTCTCGGAAGTAGTATCCTGTCAAGCCATGACTCTCGTCGCAGGACCCACGTTGAGTCGTGACGAGCATGGACGGCCCGTACCAGGCGTAGTGGACATCGGAGAGCACGCGCGCGAGGATCTCAGTCACGGCTTGGCAGGCGCGACGAGGAGACTAGAGAGGGACTCCAGGCAGTCGACAAGTCAGGTCGTGGTCGGAGCAAAAGTTGCAGGCTCGCTGGCGCCTCGCCGAATACTTGCATTGCCCGTTCCATGCGATCTCAACTGCGTGCCGGTTTCGAGCGATCGCGCGCCACCTACCCGCATTTGATTGCGCTTCTAAGGAGACCAGCGATGGAGAGCAGAGCCAAATTGTTGGGCCATTCGGTTCATCAAATGCTCATCGTATTTCCACTCGGGCTGCTGGCGACTGCCGTCATCTTCGACGTCATTTACCTTATCACTGGTAGAGCGTCGTGGGCGGACGCTTCGTATCTCATGATCCCCGTCGGGATCATCGGCGGCCTGCTCGCGGCCGTGTTCGGCTTACTCGATTGGCTCAAGATTCCTTCCACCACGCGCGCTTGGCGCGTGGGCGCGTGGCATGGTGCGGGAAACGTGGTGGTCGTGCTCCTGTTCGCGATCAGCTGGTGGATGCGGCGTGGCTCGCCATCGGCACCAGCTGGCGGCGCTCTCGTCTTCTCCACTATCGGCGTTCTGCTGGCGCTGGTCACTGGCTGGCTCGGCGGTGAACTGGTCGACCGGCTCGGTGTCGGCGTGGACGCGGGTGCCCACCTCGATTCGCCGAGTTCATTGTCGGGCCGTGCAGCGCACGAAAGTGCCGCCGCCGCTGCCACCCGAGACCTCCCACGCCGAGCTTGAGCCCAACTGCCTAACGACCCGGCAGCATCGTTTTGATATCGGCCGCCATGAGCATTCGACTGCTGTTGTTCCTGGCTATCGCATTGGTCGCGATCGCGGCCGGGGTTGCGGTATCACACGTACTTCGCTGGCCGGTTCGGCGAGAAGTGTCCGCGCTTCCAATCGCGCGCCTACAGATTAGCGTCAGACGATTCGGGTTGATACTGGGAGTGGTCGAGGTGGCGGCGCTGATAGCGCTCCTGATCGTGCTGTTCACCGTGCCGGTCGGAACGACCACGATGTGGCTCGTCGCGGCAGCGGCGGTGTGCGTCGCCGCGATGATCGGGGTCTGGGCGGCCTGGCTTCGACCGATGAATGCGACCATTGCGGCATGGCTGCCGAAGTCCCTGCCGTCGGATTGGAAGCATCATCATGCGCGCTGGACCCGACTGCATCGTGCGCGCGCCATACTGGCGGTGATCGCGCTCGTACTGCTCCTGATCGGATTGATGGCGCACGCGGCAGAATAAACGCCTAACGATTGGGCCGCTTCAGCTTTCTGGTGGCCTCCTCGCCAACGAAGCCGCCGCAAGACGACCTCTAATCGCATGGAAACCATTGGTGCGGCCATCGATTTGCATCACACAGCGTGACCTTCGAACATGGGAGAAGCATCATGCCACGAGGCGACAAGAGCTCCTACACGGACAAGCAGAAGCGCCAAGCCGAGCATATCGAGGAAGGCTACGAAGACCGCGGGGTGCCGGAAAAAGAGGCGGAACGCCGGGCCTGGGCAACCGTGAACGCGACCACACACGGTGGCAAGAAATCCGGCTCCGGGCGGGGACGCGCGGAGAATCACGAACCCGAGCGTAAGGGCGGCCATATCGGTGGCCACAGCATGTCGCACGAGGAGCATAGCCGTGCGGCGAAGAAGGGTTGGGCCACGCGTCGCCGACGAGAGGGCCACTAGCGGCGATCGCTGCCGGACCGATAGCGCGGTTCATCCGGTTACGTCCTTACGAGAAGGAGAACGCAGATGGCACTCGAGCTCACTTCGAAGGTCTTCAAGTCCAACGGCGCTATTCCCGACGAGCACACGTGCGATGGCGCCGAGGTGCCACCCCCGCTCGAGTGGAGTGGTGTACCGGCCGAAGCGAATAGCCTCGCGTTGATCGTCGATGATCCGGACGCACCGGATCCAGCTGCGCCCAAGCGGACTTTCGTGCATTGGCTCGTATACGACATCCCGACGGCTGCGCAAGCCATTGGCGGACACGGTAGGTCGCTCCCGACTGGGGCTCGCGAGGGAACAAATGACGCGGGCAAAGTCGGGTATGCTGGTCCCTGTCCGCCAGCAGGCCGTCACCGCTACTTCTTCAAGCTCTATGCGCTCGACGTACGACTCGGTGATCTCGGCGCGCCCACCAAGGCACAACTCGAAGAGGCCATGCGCGATCACGTGTTGGAGCATCGCGAGCTCGTTGGCACGTACGAGCGCGCGAAGATTGGCGTCGAGTGATTTGGAGAACTCATGCCAGCACGCTTTCGCAATCGAAAGGACGCGGGGCGTCGGCTCGCTGCGGAGCTCCGGCTGTACGCCAATCGTAATGATGTGATCGTGCTGGCTCTGCCTCGTGGCGGCGTCCCTGTCGGCTTCGAAGTCGCGAGTGAACTGGATGCGCCACTCGACGTGTTCGTCGTGCGAAAACTGGGCCTGCCGTGGCACGAGGAGTTGGCGATGGGGGCAATCGCGAGCGGCGGCGTTCGCATCTTGGATCGCGATCTCATCCGAGTCGCGCGGATCAGCGATGAAGAGATCGAACGAGTTACCGCGACAGAGGAGGCCGAGCTCGAGCGACGCGAGCGACGATATCGAGGTAATCGGGCATTACCCGATCTCAGAGGGAAGACAGTCATTCTCGTCGATGACGGCCTTGCAACGGGATCCACGATGCGAGCCGCGGTGGCCGCATTGCGACAGGAAGGCCCGGCACGTGTCGTGGTCGCCGTCCCGGTAGCCGCACCAGAGACCTGCGACGCATTTCGCGACATCACCGATGACATAGTGTGTGCGGTGACGCCGGAGCCATTCCATGCCGTCGGCCTCTGGTACGACGATTTCTCGCAGACCACCGATGACGAGGTGCACGATCTGCTGGAGCGCTCCCGCGCAGTCTCTGGAGGTACGAATGCCAGCGTATGACGATGATGATCTCGAACGCACGATCTCGATTCCCGCCGGTCGCGTGGCGCTCGAGGGCACGCTCGGTGTGCCTGGCCTGGCGCAAGGCCTCATCCTCTTCGCGCATGGCAGTGGAAGCAGCCGCTTCAGTCCGCGGAATCGCTTCGTCGCCCGGGTGCTGCGGGATGCTGGGCTGGGCACGCTGCTGCTCGATCTCCTCTCGCCCAGTGAAGGACAGGTAGACGAAGTGACGCGTCACCATCGGTTCGATATCCCCATGCTCGCCGATCGGCTCGTCCGCGCCATCGACTGGCTGGAGGGTCCGCGCGCGACGGCGGCACTACCGGTCGGGTTGTTCGGCGCGAGCACGGGCGGTGGCGCCGCACTCGTGGCGGCGGCGGAACGGCCAGCGCGAGTAGGCGCCGTCGTCTCTCGAGGCGGTCGGCCCGATCTGGCCGATGAGGCGCTTCCACTCGTCGAGGCACCGACGCTATTGCTCGTCGGGGAACGCGACGACGTGGTGATCTCGCTCAACGAACGTGCCCGCCACAACATGCGCGCCGAGGTCCGGCTGGAAATCGTTCCCGGCGCGACGCATCTGTTCGAGGAGCCGGGGACCCTCGAGCGAGTCGCCGCCTCGGCTCGCGATTGGTTTCTCCGTCATCTGACGTCAGCGCGGACTTCCGACCAGCTGCGAGCCGCCCACAGGTCCACCGAGTGATAGCGCGGCTGAGGACAAAAGGCGAAATGACGACGGTTGCGGCGGCAAGCTCGTCACCGTGAAGCCTACAGGAGGAATCCATGAAAGCGCGCGACATCATGACACGAAATCCCACGTGCTGTTCGCCAGACGACTCCAATGAGGTCATGACTCCGCTCGCGACCAGCTGCTCGCCCGACGATGATGTACGCGACATCGAGCGCACGATGGCTGATCGGCAGGTGCGCCGCGTTCCCATCGTTGATGATTCGGGGTGCTGTGTTGGCATCGTCTCCCAGGCTGATATCGCCCGGGCTGCCGATGGCGGAGGAGTCTCGGAGCAGGAGATCGCCCCTGATCGTGGAGCGCATCTCCGAGCCGGCCACGCGCAGCTCCGAGCCGGCCAGGCGCAGCTCCGTCGGGGCACCGCCGCCCGCGTGAACAGGGACTGTGATGCGCGCCTGCGCAGGGGAGGCCACCATCACTCGAGATCGATGCTGGAAGCCTAACGAGCCGGATCGCTCTTCTCCGGGCACCGTCACGCGCTGGCGTGATGGCGGCAAATCGGAGCTCGAGCATGATCCATTCAATCGTTAGGCTAGTCAGCGCCCTCGGCTACTGGGGTATCGGCCTGCTCATGGCGATCGAGAATGTCGTGCTCCCGCTGCCTTCCGAAGTGATCATGCCGCTCGGCGGCTTTCAATCTGCCAGAGGCCGGCTGACGCTCGTCGGCACGATACTAGTCGGAACGATCGGCTCAGTCATCGGCGCTCTCCCACTTTACGGTCTGGGGCGTGCGCTGGGGAAGGAGCGCGTTTCCGGCTGGGTCGATCGTCACGGCAAATGGATTCTTCTTCGTGGCCGCGACCTCGAACGCGCGGGGAAGCGTTTCGAGGAGCACGGCGGATGGGCCGTATTCTTCAGCCAGCTCCTGCCCGGAATTCGTGGACTGATCTCGCTGCCGGCGGGCTACGCGAAGATGAATGTCCTGCTTTTCATTGCGTCAAATTTCGCGGGAACGCTCATCTGGTGCGGCGTACTGGCCTCTCTCGGCTTTCTGCTTGGCGTCCAATATCCTCTCGTCCACGCGTACGTTGGCCCGGTGCTATGGATTGTTTTCGTTAGCCTCACCGTCTGGGCCATCGTGTGGTTGGTGCGACGTCGTCATGCCGCTCGGAAGCAGAAGAAATCGGGCCGCTGACTGGATAGATGGAAGCTCATGGTTCGACGTACCGCATCGCGGTCGCAAAGTAAGGATCCGCGATCGGGACAGGAGGACCGCCGCGCGCCCGCCAGGCGGCGCTCGCCGTCGCGAAGCCGCCGACTATGAGCAGCGTGCCCGCGTCCAGCCAGTTGGGGGAAACGCCGGCGGGGTGAAGCGATGGGAGGAGGAGCCAGTACACGTCCAGGACGTGCATCGCGATGAGGAGCCAGCCTAACGACGCCATCACCGCGGGACGCCGCTTCAGCTCGCGCGAAAGGAGCAGAACAAAAGGCAGCGCGAACTGTCCGACGACGACGGCCAACGCGACCGTTCCCCAACTACCGGTGCCGCGCTACCGTCCGCGCAAAAGCCGGTCATTACCCGGGATACCCAGCAGGAGTGGTATGGAGGACGGATAAGCTTGCTAGCCTAACTCAGGCAAAGCTTATACCGGCGCTCTGGCCTCGAATGGAGTCGGCTCGAAGCACCGCGACCGCCTCAGGTGCCGAATGCTTCATCGGATTCACGACTTACACGCTCGGGCCTTCGGGACAATCCTTGCCTGGCCGCCTGTGTCGCGACACGCTCGAGAAGTACAGCAATGATGCGCTGCCAACTGTACTGTCGTGCGGTGTGCCTGGCAGCTCGCCGCATACGCGCGACACGCGCGGGGGCTGCCTTAAGCGCCTCCCAGCGCGCCGTGATCTCGTCGGCATCGAGCGTCTGTAAGACAACGGCGTTACGGCCATCCACTGCGTAATCCTCGCCCGTGTCCCCGGTGAAGATTACTCCGCCCGCGGCCATCGCCTCGAGGCCGACGAGGCCAAAGGGTTCGGCGATCGAGTTTGCCAATACCGCGGTCGATGCCGCGAAAAGCTTCCGCGCGAGGGGAGTCTTCACGGTGAAACGAAGGTCGATGACTTCCGTTCCCGCGCGTACTGCTTGATTGAGGTGCCGCACGAGCTCCGGCTCGTCGTGAACCTGGACGACGCGCAACCCAGCGGCGCCAGCGGCTTCACTCAACCCGTCACATCCCGCCGAAACGCCGCCGCCGCGCGCGACCAGCAGGGGCCGGCGCCCGCGATCACGCAAACCACGTACAGCCGCTAGCGCCTGAGCCCACCCTTTTTCCCTCTCCCAGCGGGCCATCTTGAAGAAGAGATCCACTGAGAAGTCGGTCGGAGCGCGCCGTGCGAGCGGCGAGATCGAAGCACGCGGGACGGGCGTGAGGAGCTCGTTTGGTATGCCATTCGGGATCACTTGGGCGTCTACGCCCTGCGACCGGATGATGCTTCGCATGTAGCGACTGATCGTCGTGATCGTCGTGCATGTTGCCAGCCGCAGCCAGTCGACGCGGTGAAATCCGTACGAGTTGTTCGCCGTCCAAAAGATCACCACGCGGTCGCGCACTCCGTGCACGGCGAGAAGCTCCGAGAGCGCACATGCACATTCCGCGGTCTGCCACTCCTCGAGTAACACCACAGGAAGCTGTCCGGCGTCGATTGCTGGCCGGAGCACGCGATCAAAGAGATACTGTGGCAGTGACCGCGTGAAGTCGTTTGCCTTATCCTCCTCCGCATCGTACACGCCGCCATTGCAGTTCGCGCTGATCCACTGCGACCAGCGATGCAGCGTTAGGCGCGGTGTAACACTGGGCTCCTCGCCCGGCAGCGACGGATCGCCGATGAAGAAGAGGTGTGTCTCGTGACCGAGATCGGCAAGCGTGCGCGCGAGACCGGAGACGCGAACGCCGAGTCCGCCCACTTGCGAATACGCGTCTGTGCCTTCGAACGAGACGATGCAGAACAGGGTGCGCTCCACAGCGAATTCACCGGTGAGTTGGCCGAGCGACCGATGCGAGACTCATACCGCGACGGAGCTCGCGATTCACGCGCACTCGGGGGCCTTGGTGGCAACAGATATCCACGTCGCGATGTGGAGAGCGATGCAGTGTACGTTTGCGTACTATCGGGATCTGGTCGACGAACGGATTACGAAGGACGGAGCGCGGCAAGCTACTTCCGCTGAAAGGGGTCGCCGAGGACCGCACGGCTTTTCTGCCAAAAGACTGAAGGCGCTGTGCTCTAAGTCCCGGGTTCCGCTTCTGCGGAACCCTTTTTTTGGTAGGCCGCTGAGGGAGAGCGCTGCGAGGGCGCCTGCGAGTCGAACTCCGCCGAGCTTCGGCTCGCAGGACCGTCGCTGCCGACCTAACGCCTGCCCAATCCATTGTTAAGATCGTTCGACGCTGATAAGGATGTCGAGCGTGCCGGAACTGCCGTACGAAGCGGTCGAATTGTTGTGGTAGTACCACTTGACCGCGTCGGCTGCTGTTACCGTCCCGTGCAGCGAAACGCCGCCAGGCGGTGGGTTGGTCGATGTAGGCCTGATCAGAACCGTGTCGCCGGGCTGTGCGCCGAGGAGCGTAGCAGTGAAGAGCGTTGAGTCTCCTCCGATAGCGACCGCGCTCGAGAGGGCTCAAGTCGAAACGTTCGCTCCTGCCTAACGCGACAGCACCGCGCCCTTGAGGACGAACCGCTCCTTGGCGTCACTTCGGCTCAGCCGATAGAGCAGTCGCTCGACGGCGTAGCGCGTAAGCACCGTCTGGAGCTCTTCGCGATGGGAGTGGGCAAAAGTTAGCAACCTATCATGAACGGAAGCAGGTAGATTCCTCGGCGTTTGACCAGGGTGCTTGTTCATCGATGTTGATCGTCGCTGCGCGCCACCTTAACTGTTGGCTACTTCGGAGAGCACCGTCTCCAGATAAGGACGCATCACGTTCGTGACGCGACAGATCTCACCGTATCGCCAGAGTTCATCGGCCGTGGCTTTGCGATTCTGCCAGCAGTCGCGCAGCGCCTCCACGGCGATGTCGATGCCGATCTTCCGGCGATACTTGAAACAGTCGGCGACTGTCTTGGCCGCATTGTAGACCCGAATGACCGTGCGATCGACGCGGTGCTTCTGGATTCCTCCGGTCCACGCCTCTCCTGAAAATCGAACGATTCGCAGGGGCAGATCATCGGCCTTCGGGAGACGCGCTTTGCGATCGATCGCCAGCCAAACCTCGGACGGATTTTGTGTCGTTAGCCCGTGGAATCGAAGAGCCGAGAGGAGACAGATGACGCCATGTGGGATGCGAGTACCTGCCGCCGCGAGCGTCTCTTGCTCGTTGAAGCGATCACCGGCGGCGACGTATAGCCCGCGGCCCCGCCGGATGACTTGGCCCGTTGCTTCGAGTCGTCGCAGCGTCTCTCGCGATAGGCCGAGCGGCGCGAGGTCGCGAGGTCTGAGGAAGCCGCGGCGCCGGATCAGCGTGAGAACCCGATCGCCGTCGGTCCGAGAAGCATTGTGACGTTTCGCCGGCACATCTCAATATGTGCCGACGTTACGTCACACGCAAGGCTCCGCGTGTTGCCGCGGAGCCCGTGTTCCAGCATGAGCCCCATCGCGGCAATGCGGTCGCGAGACGCCGTCTCGGAGCTGTCGGCAATCTCCTCGAGATGTACAGCCGCTCATAGCCAGACTCGCGGCATAGTCTCCGTTGTTAGGCATTGAACCCGAGCGGGTTCGATTTCGAGAGCTGTCGTCGGTGACGTCCTGACGGTTGGCGGGCGCCTCGAGGACGCCCGCCCGGAAGCCGCCGGCGGTCTACGTGCCGTAGACCTGGAATTCCCACAGCGAGTAGCCGTATTGCGTGGCTCGCTGCGTCCCGTACATACGCACGTACCGCCCGCTGCCGGAGACGTTCAGCGTCTGAACTCCGCCAGTGCCGGTCGTCGTGGAGTAGATCGTCGTCCAATTCGTCGCGTCGTTGGACGTCTGGATCTGGAAGGCCTTGCCGTAGGCCGCTTCCCAGTTCAATACCACTTTGCTGATCGTGTGCGTGGCGCCGAGGTCGACGTAGATCCACTGCGGATCGCTGAACGCGCTCGACCAGCGCGTGCCCGTATTCCCGTCGACGGCGTTCGACGCCGGGAACGTCGCGTTCTCCAGCGAGGATGCCGTTGCCGGATGCCCCTGCGAGAGCAGCGTGCTGCCGCCTGACGATGGCGTCCCGTACACCTGGAACTCGAAGAGCGAGTATCCATACGCCGTCGCCCGCTGCGTGCCGTACATCCGGATGTAGCGGCCCGTTCCGCTCAGTCCCGTGAGGTCGTCGATCGCGCCGTTGCCGGTTGTCGTGGAATAGATCGTCGTCCAGGTGCTCGCATCGTTCGAGACCTGGATCTGGTACGCCTTTCCGTACGCGGCCTCCCAGTTGAGCGTCACGTGATTGATGCTGTACGTCTGGCCGAGGTCGATCTGGATCCACTGCGGATCGCTGAACGCGCTCGACCAGCGCGTGCCCGTATTCCCGTCGACGGCGTTCGACGCCGGGAACGTCGAGTTCTCCAGCGAAGACGCGGTCGCTGGCCTGTTCAGGGCGATGTTCGTCCCGCTCGACGCCGCGCCCTTGTTGTAGACGGCGACATAGGCGACGTGCATCGCGCCGTCCGAGACCGTGGCGGTCGTCGGCGTCGTGCCCCCGTGCACGCCGTTCGGGAAGCCGCCGCCCATCGCGAGATCGAAGATGATGAAGAACGGGTGGTCGACTGCGTTCGCCCATGTCGTCGCATCGACCTGTGTCGCGTTCACCGTGAAGTAGTTGGCGCCATCCAGGTACCAGCGAATCTGCTCCGGCGAGATGGAGCGGTCGATCTGGACGCCGTACGTGTGGTATGCGGTCTGGCAGCCGGAGCAGGCGTGTGGGCCGGAGCCGATCCCACTCGTCTCGTTGCAGGGACCGCCCGGCGATGAGCCGCAGTGCAACGTCCCATACACCACCGACTGGGCGTTCACGTCCTCGAGGATGTCGATCTCTCCCACACTCGGCCACGTGCCGCCGCTGCGCAGCGCGGCCCCGAGCATCCAGAACGCGGGCCAGTACCCGAGCCCGTTCGTGGTGGTGAGGTTCGCGTCGGGCTGCTGGATCGACGCCTGCATCAGGACCACGCCGCCGGCCGGTGCGCCAAAGTCGGCGCGTTGCGTCTCGATACGTCCGGAGGTCCAACCGCTCGTGGGGTTGGAGCCGGTGTGGATCGCCTTGATGACGAGGTTGCCAGTCCCGTCCTGAAAGACGTTCGCGGTGCTGCTCGTCGTGCTTTCGATCTCGCCGGTGCCGTAGTTGCTGCCGGGGCCGACGTCGTACTTCCAGTCGGTCGTGTTGAGGCCCGTGCCCGAGCCGCCGGTGAAGTCGTCGCTCCACGTGAGCGTGAATCCCGCCGGCGGCGCCGGTACGCCAGCGGGCGCCGTCGCCATGAGGGGAGCGCTCTTGGAGTTGGGTGGCGGATTCACGATCCGGGCGGCATCTGAACAGGCGGCGACTCCGAGCGCGAACAGCACGAGAAGGTGTTTCATGGGACCTCCCATCGTTCCTGCAACCGGCCGACGACGCGCGTCTTGACCGGCTTCGGCCGGGGCGCCCGCAACGGCTTGTCTAGAACATGGCTGGGCTGGCCTCCCGTGTCACGGTGGATCAGCTGCTCGGCATGCTGTCCAGCTGGAGCCCGGGCGTTACTATGCGTTGTTAGGCATTGACCCGATCGCCTCGACGCGCTCTGCGGCGAGATGGAGGCACGGCGCTGTGAGGAGAGGGCCACGAAGTTCGCAGAAGGGTAAAGCGACCTTGAGAGAAACCTGATCCACATCGAGGATCCACGAGTACCGGCCTGACCCCGGAGCGGCATCGCCGGAATCTCCACCGGAATTAGGCCCGCGTCACCAGAAAGGGTCCGATCGCTGGCACTCGCCGAACTTTCACGCGGGACGCGCGCTCGGTTACTCTCCACGCGCGTGTCGATCTTCTCGTGGCCCGCGCGGCGGTACGTTGATGATCTTCTTCGGGGACTGCTACGCCATGACCGGAATGAACTTCGGCGCAGTAGCACCGATCGAGGGAATCCTGACGGTTATCGAAGAAGTAGAAGCGACCGCAAACGATGCCACTAAATGACCACGGAAACAGCAATGGCGCGCGCATCCAAACAATCATACTCATGGAAATTCAAATCGCGATTTCGGCGTAACGCCTTTGGGTGGCGCGGATCGCGGCCAGCCATTGAACGCATCAATGAGGCGCTCGCGGAGATCAAAGCGGTCGCTCGAACCGACCGCACGCTCGCAGCCGAGGGCGCCGTCGCGTTCCTTGAACGCGTGTCACCTGCCCTCGAGCAGATCGATAGTTCGTCGGGCGCCATCGGCAGCGCGGTCAACGGCGCGATCACAGATCTCGTAACGATCATTGCCGGCGCTCCCGCCGAGCGACATATGCGAGAGGCCTGGCTCGATCGGCTCTGGGCTGCGCACGAGGCCGATGCGATTCCCTATATCGAGACCCTCGCGGACTACTGGGGCGAGCTGTGTGGTTCGAAGGAAATTGCGTCGGAATGGGCCGACCGCCTCGTCGGCATCACTCGCATGGCGCTCAATCCAGATCCGAAGACGCGCGGCTATTTCCACGGTACGTCGGCCTGCCTCAGCGCGCTGTTCCGCGCCGAGCGATATACCGAGATCATCGATATTCTCCAGGCCGAGAAGTTCTGGCACTATACGCAATGGGTGGTGAAGGCTCGCGCAGCTCGCGGAGAGAAGGTGGAGGCAATTCGCTACGCGGAGGCGTGTCGTGGTCCGTCGACGCCGGATGGCTTCGTTGATCGTGTGTGTGAAGAGATCCTGCTGTCGTCAGGTTTCGTCGATGAGGCGTACGAGCGATACGGGCGGGGCGCGAATCGTCGGGGAACCTACCTCGCGACCTTCCGCGCTGTCTCGAAGAAATACCCGCACAAGCAGCCATCGGCGATTCTGGCGGATCTTGCAGCGGACACGCCAGGCCAAGAAGGGAAATGGTTTGCGGCGGCCAAGGAAGCGCGGCTCTATGATCTCGCGGTGGATCTCGCGCGCCGAAGTCCGTGCGATCCGAGGACGCTGGCACGCGCTGCGAGGGACTTCGCGGAGCGATTGCCTGTGTTTGCGTTAGAAGTTGGTGTCCTCAGTCTCCACTGGATCGTCGAGGGCCACGGGTACGAAGTCACCGGCCGCGAGGTCTTGGACGTGTTCTCACACGTTATGCGAGCCGCCGAAACCAGCGGGACAACCGCTGAAACACGTCACCGCATCAAAATCCTTGTTGCGCACGATGCGCCGGACGGGGCTGTCCGACGCGTGCTCGGGTCTGTGTTGGCGATCGGCGAGTGACGGCAAATTCTTGTCGTGCTAAAAGAAGCACGGACGCTCTCACGGAAGCTCGATCTCGTCGTGCGCATCGTTCAGCTTTGCTGTAGCACGCCCGTCCACTCGCGACCTCGCTTCCCGTTTTGCCGATCGTTTCTGTTCCTTTGCGCTCACTATTTCCTCAACCGAGCGCACGACATCGGGCTGCTCCTTGCCAAACCGCTTGAAGTACAGCTCCTCTATGAACGCCGGCAGCGACGCCTTCCATCGTTCTTGCGACGCATTATCCAACTTGCCGAGCTTTTTGGGATTCATCCCGCAGTCCGCGCGCCATCTGCACGTGAGCGTGCGACAACGTTCCACACGGGGAACATGTTCCCGGCCAGCTACAAGAATGCGGCGATCATCGCCGAGCGTGGATCGTGGAACCGCTCGACTCCGAGCGGTCCCCGTGTGATGGTGGCGCGCACCGACGGCCGCCGCGTCACGAGCTACGAGCCATTGCTCATGCTCAGCGGATCCGGACGCCGCACGGACGACTTGATCTGGCTACGGACCGCGTCGAGCCGCCGCCAGACAAGGAACGCCTCTCGTCTCGACGCCAACGCGAAACTGGGCACTTGCAATCTCGCCCTTGCGCTCGAGGAGGAAACGACGTTTCTTCGGAAGGCTGTCGGGAAGAAGGGGCAGCTGCAAGGCTGACGGCATTCGCCTTCTCCTCTGCGCCCGCCGACGTCGGCTCAGCTCCGTCGGCCCCAGGAAGACCGCGTTTCTCGTTGGCGCTCGTTACGGTCGCTATCTCGGCGGCCGTGGGCACGACTCTCGTGCATTGGAGCGCAATGAGTATTCTGGGAATTTCCGACCCGGCGGCTTCCATTCGTCCACCCGTCATCGTCCTGGACGACCGCCCCGACGAATCGATCGTGACGGTTGCGACGCTCGCAGACGGCGGCTTTTCAGCCGTGTCCGAGCGCGAGGGGGATGCCGCGCTTCGCCGCGCGCGCAGCGAGCTCTCACATCTGATGGTTTCCGAGCTCTACGTGCCATGCGCCGAAGGATCGTGCGTCGTCAGCGTGCTGAAAGGCGATCGGCGGCGCCTGCCTCGCCTTCAGATTCTCGTACACACGCGTCACACGGCGGAGGTCGATACCGATTGGGCGTTCGCGGCTGGCTGCGATGCGCTCGTCCCGAAGGGAGCCTCACGGGGAGTTCTGATCCGTGAACTGAAGCGGTTGGACGGTTTTGCGGCTTGAGTGCATCCGGCGAGGTCCAGCCACTCCGGATCGTCGGCCTCGGCGTCACGTACGTCGACGAGGATGATGTGCTCTGGACCGTCACCGAGCGCGATGCCGACGATGTCCCTGGGAGCCGCGGGCCGCGCTGCCTCATCTTTGCCTCGAGCGAGGCGTTTCGTCGCGTCTGGCTGTATCCCGCGGGTTGGCGCGATCTGATTACAGCGAGTCTGATCGCTCTGAGCTGGTCGCGTTAGGCGCGTTCACTCGAGCTCTTTTTGTTGGCGCGTCGAGTCGCCCAGGAAATTCTGAGCGTCCGTTCGCTGCCACTTCCGTTGTACGCGAGCGATTCGCTCAACGAGTTGGTCGAGCTCCTCCGCCGGCATTTCGCGCGCAGATCGGCCGCAAGCGTTGGGCGATCTCCTGCATCAGCGTCTCGAGTTGACGTTGCTCCCACGATCGCTCGATGTCGGCTAGCACGTCCTGCTTACCAAACTGATCAGCCTGCGAGTTCACGCTTCTTGCTACCGAGGCGGAATGATCAATCTGCCATACGAGGCTGAGATGGAATCGGTCGCTATCGAACTCGCCCGTCAGCTGGAGGCGTCCGCGCCGAGCGGCGCGCACGCGCGGACATTACGAGTGTCACGTCGGCATCAGGAGCAGTACTTCCACTGTCGAGGGCCGGTGACAGCACTTGCAAAAGGAGGAGGTCGAAATGCGTATCGTGAAAATATCAAAGGTGCTCACCCTTGGCTTGCTTTTGGGCGGCGGCGCCGTGCAACTCGCGGCGCAAGAGGTGAAGCCTCAGGCCAAGAAGGAGAGCCAGGCGTCGTTGCGCAAGGAAGCGAAGATCACTGAAGCGGCCGCGCGTAAGACTGCGCTCGCGGAGGTACCAGGCGGTAAGGTGAGATCGCACGAACTCGAGCGGGAAAACGGCAAGCTGATCTACTCCTACGACATCAAGGTTGCAGGAAAACCCGGTGTCGAAGAAGTGAACGTCGATGCCATGACCGGAGCGGTCGCATCGCACCAACACGAGGACGCGAAAGCGGAGGCGCAGGAGAAAAAGACCGAAGCGAAGAAGAAGCCATAAAGGCCTGAGTGAAAGTGCACGCCAAGCGACAAACCGCCGCGCCAGATCGCGCGGCCGTTTGCGGCATGGTCAGTCTCGGGTCTGATCTGCTTTGTGGCAGCGGTTAAGCCCACTTTGAGTGCAGTGCCAGGATCGTTTACGATCTTGATGATCGGACGGTAAGCCACGCGCTTTCGCCGCTCGCCCTCGGCATTTTCGATGGTCTGTACCTCGTCACGCTGTCGGCGAGCGGAATGCCGCGAATGGTTCAGGCGCGGTACGGCGTGCCATCGAGCGCGGACTCGTCCTGCGCGGAGGGAAGTGAGATGTTAGCGTCTACTAATTGTCCCGACGCCGTATCTGCAGCCCAGGGTGAGTTCGTTGCATTATTTGCATGAGCGCTGAGCGTTGTTCCGGCCTCAGCGCATTGTATATCTCCAGTTGCGTTGAGTCGACGGCGGCCTGATTCCCGGTCGCAAGGTCTGCCACGCGGAGTCAATGACGGCTTGAGTCCGCGATTTCGAGCGCGCGAACGAACAAGCGCGGACAATTACCTAGCGCTGCGCCTTCTCGATCCTCGTCCTGGCGCCAGCGGAGGTGCGGAGTTCCGTCTGACTGAGCATCGCCGCTCAGAAGATTCCGACCTGAGGCGCAGCCGTCGACGCACATGCCCGTGTTGCAGCAAGACACGTCGCTTTCGAGCGTCTACCGCGCCTTGAGTTATGCCACGACCAGCGGAGAAACTGACGTGACGGTGAATGCCTGCGGCCGGAGAAATCATTTGTTAGCGCCGCCACGCAAAGAGTGTACAAGACGGGAGCGTCGCGCCGCTGACGTGCGCTCCTGTCTTCGGCGCGTCGCCAGCGAAGGAGTCGACATGATCTTCAGCATTGATGGCAGTGGGCTCGGGTCCATTTGGCGTGGCGTCGTCATCGCCATCGCATGGAGTGGCCTCGGCTTGCTGACGACGTGCAGAGACGTCCCGACCGAAGTCGTTGGGGGGCGAGTTATCTGGCAGCTTTCCGGCTCCAGTGCGACGGTCGCCCCAGCCTATGACCAGGCGGCGGTGTATTTCGGTGGCTACTCGCACGAGATGGTCGCCGTTGATAAATCCACCGGGCAACTCCGATGGCGCTCGGCGACGGGCGTCGTTAGCGGAGGAGCATTCCCGTTCACCCTCGGCTTCAACATCGTCTTGGCCGGCGGTCTCGCCGTGATGGGCCATCAGCATGTCTTTGCATTTGATGCCGCGAGCGGGGCTCACCGATGGACGTTCCGACCCGCGGATGGCGCGCAGCCCGGCATGGGCCGCATCGCCACGGATGGCGCCACGATCTTTGCCGCGTCGCCAGAAGGGGAAGTATTCGCAATCGACGCGCAATCGGGGACCGCACGCTGGTCGGCACGCGTGCCCGGCGACTCGGCTTCAGCGTACGATCCGGTGCTCGGGAGCGGAGTGGTCTTCGTCGAGGTGAAACGCTTTACGAATCCGGCGACGGGCGCGCTCGTCGCGTATGACAAGACGACAGGTGCAACACGCTGGGTACATGAATTTCTCCCCGAGGTCACTGGCCAATATGCCGGCTGTGTCGGGGACGCGGCGCTTTACCAGGGGACGGTGATCACGTCCATCGAGGATGGGAGAGTATTTGCTCTCGATACCGCGACCGGAGCCACTGTCTGGGTAGCGCCGCGGATTCATCAGCTGCCGCCGGCGGGCGGGTGGAACGATCTCCGTCGCGTCTCGGTTTCCGGCACTGTCGTCGTTGTTGGCTCTTCCACCGGCACCGTGGTGGGATATGACGCCGCGACGGGCCTGGAACATTGGCGTGCGTCGCCGGCTGGAGAAATCTCGGCGGACCTGAGTCCGGCCGCGACGGATGATTCGAGCGCCTACGTGAACTTCGCCGCCGATCTCGTAGCGCTGGATACACGCAGTGGAGTGGTGAAGTGGCAAACGGGTCTCGTGCCGGGCGTCGGTGGGGAGTACTGGCCCAAGCCCGCAATCGATGGTGACCGACTTTACGTCGGCGGCGTGCACGGCTTCTACGCGCTACGTCGATGAGCGGCGTCGGCGCAGTGTGCCGGCAACTTCGCGAGGGATCTGCACCGAGAGAGGTGCAGATCCCTCGTCGCTTCACTGAACGCGGGCCGTCGGCGTTCAGGAGAGCGCGCTGTATCAGTCTCTTCATCGCCTCGAGGAGCGCGGACTCGTGGCGCGACTAGGGCGTGACTGAAAACAACCAGCGCGCCCGCAGAGGTGGCCTAACCGGTTGAGACAGGTTAGGCAGCTGGGATAAGTGGAATGGCGCGCGGTGAAGGGGTGAGCGGTTCAGGCAGTGCGGTAAAGTACACGCTGTCCGGGATTCCAGAGCGGAGCCCGCGGTGCGGGCGACGTTGATTAAAGAACTGGAAATAGCGCGTAAGGCCGGCTCGGACGTCGGACACGGTCTCATAGCCGTGTACGTTATGTGGTCACTAGGGTTTGTTTGCGTGCTTGAACTGCCGAGTCATGTGCGCCATCGGAAGCGAAATGTCGAAGAAGAGATCGAACTTCTCGCCGCCGTCGCGTGGCGCGACCTCTAGCCGATCACAGGCGCGCCCGTCAGTGCACACGTCTAGCCCCTGGCTCCCGACGCGCTTCAGGCCGACCGCGCCGAGGTAGCTGTACTCCTCTGCCGGTGACAGCACAAAGAGCGGCCGATCCTTCGTACGCCCGTCGCCTGTGCTCTCCATCGAGCGCATAATGCAGCGCGCGACAGCGAAGTGCCGAGCCGCCGCCAGCGAGTCACCGCGTGCCCGAGCCGAAACACCCGCGCCCACGTGAGCGTCGGCGTCGAGGTAGTTCGCTGCGAGCAGGCTATCGGCTATTGCGCCGGCGCCGGCGACGTCCTGCGCGTCAAGGCGCGCCCACATCCGCGCCTTCCGTTCGCCGACGTGTATGTCGTAGGGCGCGTAGAAGGTGGTCGAAGCAAACTGGCGACGAAGGGCCGCCAGATCGACGGTGGTGTCGCCGGCTTGGACAACGGCGAGTCGTGTGAGGTATGTGGAATCGGCGGCCGACTTGGCGGGCGCGGTACCGGCCCGTGAGGTGTGCGGAGCCTGTGCGGCTATGGCTGCCGCTCCAATGGTGATCGTCGCGCCAATCGCGACCAGGTTGTAAGCAGCGTGCAGGACTCTCCTCGATAGAGGCTGGAGCATCCACCTAATGCTTGAGTTGAACACCAATGCGAGTCGCTTCATTCGGCCCTCCGCTGCCCCACGATATAACACGGATGCGGTTGTGTTTGTGAAGAAATCGTGAAGCGTTGGTTATCGCTTCTTTAACCAGTCCAGACCAGTTGTATCCCCCGTCCGCTCGCGGCAAACGAGCGCGTGAGGGACTGGGATAGTCGTGGTCAGCGCCCCGCGCGTCAACCGCCCGTTGTCCAGATGGGCCGGATCTTCTGAATGAGCGTATCCGCAACATCACGTGCTAGCGCTGACTGCGCTTGACGCTCAGTGATCTGCCGAGCTTTCATCAACGCACCGCCTAACAAGCCCGAATGTGATGACAAACCAGATGGTGGTTTGTTCACTCCCGAAGTAGGCTGATGAGGCGTTACGCCTACGGCGGATTTGGCCTTCTCACAGAGACGGAGGCATCACCTGCCTGACGGGTCGTTGTGATGCTTGGACCCGCACGTCATCATCACCGTCAGGTTAGATGGCGTTGGGCGTCGTGAGCAGGCCAGCGAAGTCTTCGACAGCGTTGCGGAGCGTGCGCGCGAGCAGTGCGAGTTCTTCGGCGGTCCACGCCGGTGCGAGGTGACCAAACCGCTGCGCGTCGGACGCTACCAACTCGGCGGCGTCTAGTTGCCAAACGACCTGCTGAAGGGCCGCGTCGAGATTATCGTCGTACATCCCAGGGAGTATCTCAGCGTCCCGCAGGAACATCCACGCGAAGGCAATCGCCTCGCGGTTCAGAGTTACCGGTTCTGGGTGAGACGCCCACGCCGTGACGACGTCGAGGTCGTTCACAGGTCGACGCCGGGCGGGTAGCTGCCGACTGCGAAACCACGCCCGGCGGCGTAGGCGCGTGCCTCCTCGGGCGTGTCGAAGGCAGGGATTTGGCCTTCGTCGTCGCGGAGTACGCGGCATGGGACGTCGAAGTCGAACGCGGACTGCCAGAGGACGAAACGATCTCTCGCCCCCAGGCGCACACGCTCGGCGAAGGTCTCCAAAGGCATCGCGGTATTTGTAGTTGCCTAACGTCTAGCTAACCTGAAGAGCGAAGTTATAAGAGTGGCGACAGAGCTGCCATACATAGTCACTCGCGGAAGTGAGAATACTCTAGGCGCGCGCTTGCGCGTCCGCCCTATCGTAATCCGCCCGAAGCTCCGCATCGCGCGGGTGCACCATGTTCGGTAGCCCGAGCACCTGCTCTCCGTGCGACCACGCATCATTCGCCGCGTCGGCCTGGGCGTTATAGCCCTCCTCGCGTAGCCTCTGCACTACTGCGCGCTGTAACACTGTCATGTGTTGTCGCATAGCCGAAAGCTATGCGTAACCGTCAAGCGCGGGTCACGCAGCTGGCGCTGGACCCTTCGACACTGCGCGCCAAGACTCACTCCTCTCGTCATGTGGCACCCAGTACGCCACCGCACGGCAGCCGTCCTCGAGCACCACGTCAAAACGGGCCGGGTCATTGCCGAGGCGATCGCCGACTTTCGCTATTCGGACGTCTCTCTTCTCGTCCTCGAGACAAACTACGTACCCCGGCCGCGGAACGTTCGGTATTTCAAGCTTGATGTGAAACTCGCGGTCAATCATCACCTTTCCTCCGGTGCGACCTCAGTCAACTGCTCTCGCGTTGAGCGTCTTTGCAATTTAACGAAAGCAAAACGGCCCGGCAGTGGATGCCCGGGCCGTCAGTGCTGCGTCACGCGAAGCCAAGCCGGCCATTGGCGGAGCGGGAATAACTCGTTAGGCTCGGCGCCACCCCATCGTCCTCTCATGAGCCGTGCGGCCGAGTGCGGCATCAGGACCGGTCGATACCATGGTGCAATGGCACCAGGACGGCGACCTTGCATTTGGCTCCGTCATCATGACGGAGACATCCATGTACGCCACGCAAGCGCGGCTTTCCTGTTCACGCGGAGTCTCGATCCATGCGCTCTGACATCGTGCCCGGCGCCCATTTCCCCGACTACGAGCTGCCCGATCATACAAACACGGTACGGCGGCTGAGTGACCTCCAGGGAGACGATCCGCTGATTCTCACCCTCGCGCGCGGACACTACTGCCCCAAGGAGCACCAGCAGCATCTGGAGCTCGCCGCCTTCTATCCGAAGATCGCCGTGGCATACACCCAGATCGCCACGATCGCGACCGACGAGCATCACACCCTTCAGGAGTTTCGCGCGTCGGTGGGTGCCCAGTGGGCGTTTCTTTCCGATCCCGGACGGACGGTGCAGAAGGATCTCGACATTCAGGAGTACACCGACCCGGAGCACAATCCGATGATCCCGCACACGCTCGTGCTGAAGCCGGGGCTCGTCGTGCACCGCATCTATAACGGCTACTGGTTCTGGGGCCGCCCATCTGTGGTCGATCTCTGGCACGACCTGCGGGATGTATCTCGTGAGATCCGCCCGGACTGGGACCTGAGCGCCCCGGGACTTCGGAAGCAGTGGGAAGCACACGACTACGCGCCGTTCCATGGCTGGAGCAAGCGCGCCGATGATGGCGCCTACCGACACGCGGGCTGAGCGTCAACCGTACGTGACGTCGGTGCTCTGTCCGACCTCGATGAGATATCCGTCGGGATCGCGGATGTAGCAGCGCGTCTCACCGTACTTGGGGATCGGCTCCGTGATGAACTCGGCTCCTCGACTCTTCCATAACGCGTAGCAAGCTTGAATATCCGCAACCCGGAAATTCATGAAGCTGCTTATGTGATCCGGATCGGGGACGCTGAGCGTAACCGTCGGTTTATCGGGGGTCGGCCCGCCGCCGACGTTCAGAATCATCCAGATATTTGCGAGCTGAAGGTACCCGGGTGCGTTGCCGTCGCCCAGACTCAGAATCCGAGCGCCGAAAACCGACTCGTAGTAGCGAGCCGATCGCTCGATGTCCTTCACTGTGAGGAAGTGTGCGATGCTGATCCCTTCTCGCGGGGGCATCTCATAGCTCTTCTCTTCGATTTGGACGTTGGTCATCGACGACTCCAATTCCTGGAAGCAGCGCGTATTTATGGATTCCTATTTGTGTCGATACCGTTGAAGCTTCGGGCTAATGAGGAGAGCGAGACAATGAGACCAAAGTATCGCGCAATACTTTCGTCTCGTTGGCAATCGTTGTTCGATAAGACCTCGCCGCAAATCGATTCCATCAATCCCGGGCCATACAGCTCCGATGTACGTCCCGTCGCCTCTCGAATCTCGACACGGCAGTACAACGGAGGTATCGTCGCTCCACTTTGTCAGCTTGCCGCTCCACGGCTAGCCTCATTCTCCGACGTGGACGGGGCCAGCTCCCGGCCGGCGCAACAACGCAATGAGTGGAATGCTGACGACGATCAATGCGCCAACGAGCAGGAAGATGTCTCGAAAAGCAAGCATCGTCGCCTGACGTTGCACGACGCCGTTCAGCATCCCCAGCGCCTGCTGCGTGGCGGTGTAGGCGTTGACGCCCTTGGCAATCAGCCCTTGCGTGACCGCCGAGATCCGCGCCTCCGCGACCGGATTGCCAAGCGACAGATGTTCTACGAGCGCGGCGCGGTGGATCGCGGCTTGTCGCGTGAGCAGATTGGCCAGCACCGCGATGCCGATGCTGCCGCCAAGTTGCCGCGTGAGATTGAAGATCGCGGTACCCTGCGCGAGATCGCGACCCTTGAGCCCACTCATCGCCGAGGTGGCGAGCGGGATGAACATGCAGCCGGTCGCGAAACCTCTCAATGCGATCGGCCAGAGCATGTCACCTCTGCCCGATTCAGTGGTAAAATGAGAGTGCATCCACATCGAGACGCCGAGCAGAGCGGCGCCGAACGCCGCGACCCATCTGAGATCCGGAATCTTCGAGCCGATCCGCGCGATGAACAGCATCGCGACCGCGCTGCCAATGGCGCCCGGGAATAGAATCCAGCCCGAGGTCTGAGCGTCCCAGCCTAGTAGCTGCTGGATGTAGATGGGCACCGCGAAGATGCTGCCGTAGAGCGCGACGCCAAGCACGACAGCGAAGCCGGAACCGGCGGCGAGCGAGCGGTCTTTCAACACGCGCAAGTCGAGGATCGGCTCCTTGACGTACAGCTCCCAGAAGATGAGCGCACCTACACCAAGGATGGCGATCGCGGCCAACACCCGAATCAGCGTCGAGTCGAACCAGTCGTAGTGCTCACCACGCTCGAGCACGAACTGGAGTGAGCCGATGCCGAGTGTAATGAGCGCAATCCCGATGATGTCGATACGTCGCGCGCGCTGCTGATGCCCCGAGTCCTTCACGAACGCCCACGTGAGGAAACCGGCGAGCAGCCCGACGGGCAGGTTGATGTAGAAGATCCAGGGCCAAGTGTAGCGGTCGACGATGAATCCGCCTAACGTTGGCCCAATGGCGGGGCCGACCATCATGCCCATGCCGAATACCGCAGCCGCGAGCGTGGCTTCATGTGGCGGGAAGCTCTCGAACAGAATCGCCTGTGACGTGGCGATGAGCGCGCCGCCGCCGAGCCCCTGCAGGATCCGCGACATCACGAGGCCCGTGAGCGTCGAGGCTTGTCCGCAGAGGAACGACGCGACGGTGAAGATGACGATCGATCCGACAAAGTAGCGGCGTCGCCCGAAGAAGGACGAAAGCCACCCTGTCATCGGCAACACGATCACGGCGGCAATGATGTAGCCGGTGGAGACCCAGGCGATCTCGTCGAGCGTCGCGCCGAGATTGGCGCTCATTTGCGTGAGTGCGACGTTGACGATCGAGGTGTCGATGAGCTCCATCATCGACGCCAGCGTGACGCCGAACGCGATCAGCCATTTCTTCGAATACGGATCGCGTGTCGTGCTCATGGGGATTTCGGTGAGGAGACTCGGCGCGAGGCCGGTGGATGCCGTCCGCCACGCACGACCCAACAACACGAACCATACGCGGAGTGGGAAGTGCCTACCTCGCCGCGGGAATCAGCTGTGCCGTCGGTGTCGATCGGGCTTTTTTCGTCCATAACGCGCGCTCGCCCAAGCTCCGGCAGCCGCGCCAGCTAGCGCTACGACACCGCCCAGAACCATCGGCGCACGTCCGCCGAACGTGTCGGAAATCCAGCCGAGGATCGGCCCACCCACCGCCAGCGAGCCGCCGATGAGCACCGTTTGCAACGCGAGCACGCGGCCGTGCATCTCCCGCTTCGACTCCACCTGAGCGATGGCCGTCGTCGCGGTCATATAGAGAATGCCCGCCATGCCGATGACGAACGCGAACGGGCCAGCGACCACCACCGACGAGACCGGGGCGAGCATCAGCATCGTCGCGCCGAGTAGCGCGGCACCCAGGATGATGTCGCGCATGCGCGTCATCCGCCGCTGCGCCATCAGCATCGAGCAGGCGACCGCGCCGGCGCTCATCGTCGACATCAACAGCGTGTAGGTGCGATCGCTGCCGTGCAGCACCTGCGTCACGAACAGCGGCAGGGTCACATTGAAGTTGTACGAGAGCGTGCCGAGCACGGCGAGCATCGCGAAGCTGATCCAGAGCGAAGGCGTGTCGAGCACATAGCGCAGGCCGGCTCGCACCGCGCCCTTGCGGTCGGGCGGCTGGGTGGAGCGATGCAGCTCGTCTTCTCGCATGAGAAACAGGCACACGAGCACGGCGATGTAGGAGACGGCGTCGAGCGTGAAGCACCAGCCGTAGCCGACGCTCGAGATCAACCCGCCCGCGAGCGCGGGCCCGAAGATGCGTGAGGCATTCACGATCGTGCCGTAGAGGACGATCGCGTTAGGCAGATCCTCCGGCGAGACCATCTCGGTCACGAACGAGCGCCGCAGCGGATTATCGAAGGCGAGGAAGATGCCGCCCGCCAGTGCCAGTCCAAACAGCGCGCCGGTCGACGGGTGAGGCAGAAAAGCGAGAATCGCCAGGCCGATCGACTGCAGCATCTCCAACGCCTGCGTCACGATGAGCGACCGTCGCTTGCTGAACCGGTCCGCCAGCGCGCCGGCATAGGGAGCCAGCACCATGATGGGCCCGAATTGACACGCCGCGAGCACGCCGACGCGCAGGCCGCTGCCGGTGATCTTCAGCACGAGGAGCGTGATCGCAACGCTCGTCAGCCAGTTGCCGGTGTTCGACACCATCTGGCCGATGAAGTACAACCGGAAGCTGCGGTGGCGGAGCGATGAGAACGTGCGGCCGACCACGCCCGATGCAGCCATCACTCGGCGTCGGTGTCCACGGCCGCCAGACGCTCGAGCAGCGCGATGGCCCGGGCGAGCGCCGCCTGCTCCTTCGCCGGCACCTGCTCGGCGATGGCGCGCACCAGCCACTCGTTGCGCGATTCGGCCACCGCGTCGAACAGCGTGAGCCCGCGCTTTGTGATGTGGACGAGGGCTTTGCGGCCATCGCTCGGATCACGCGTCGTTTTCACCAGGCCCGCAGTGCGGAGGGCTGTCACGTGCTGCGCGATCGCCTGATGGCTGACGTGCTCCGCGGCCGCCAGGACGGTTGCCGTCGTCGGACCCTCGTCGCGCAGGCGCTTGAGGATGGCCAACTGCGTCGTCGGCAGCGCATGCACGGACGAGGGCCACGTTTCGCGCAGCCGGGCGCGCAATCGCTTGACCGCGAGCACGAGCCGGATGGCCAGCTCTTCCTGCGTCCTGGTCGTTGCCTGGCCTTGGTTCGGTGCCATACCGAACGATCGAATGCACAAGCAACTTGCGCAAGTAGCTTGCATATCCGCTCGGACGGCGTTACTCCTTGGCCATGCCCAACAACACGGACAGAATTGCCCTGCTCGTCATGGATGTGCAGCCTGGCGTCATCGATCGCATCGAGGACAAGGACCGCTATCTCGCCCGCGCGACGACGGTGGTCGAGCACGCCCGCGCGCAGGGGATGCGCGTGATCCACGTGGTGGTCGCGTTCCGCCCGGGTGCGCCGGAGGCCAACGAAATGTTTCGCGCGCACGCGTCGTGGCTGGTCGGCGCCCAGCCCGTGATGACGCCGGGCGACGGCGATACCGTCGTCACGAAGAAGCGCGTCAGCGCGTTCACCGGCAGCGATCTCGAGGTGCTGCTACGCGCGAACGGCATTCGTCACCTGGTGCTGTGCGGCATCGCGACCAGCGGCGTCGTGTTGTCGACGCTCCGTGAAGCCGCCGACAAGGACTACCAGGTGACGGTGCTCTCGGATCTCTGCGCGGACATGGACGCCGAGGTGCATCGCGTGCTGCTCGAGAAGGTGTTTCCGCGGCAAGCGGCGGTGGTCACGACGGCGGAGTGGATCGACGCGTAAGCGCTGCTGGCGACGAGAACGAGCCGCCGGCAGCGCTATTGCGTCGCTCCTGCTCGCGTTCATCGGCGAGATCGACCTTCGCAATATCGATCTTCGTCAAATCCGGGCGAACGAGCAGCGCAACCGTCCAATCGAATGCGATGCGAAGCCGGGTATCCCACCGTGGCATCTGAAAGAGGTAGTACGTTCGACGTAGCCACCAAGCGAAGAATCCCCTGAACGTCACTCCACGGACTTCGGCGGCGGCACGTGTATGGCCGAATGCAGCCATGCTGCCTAAGGGCTCGTACACGAAGGGCGTCGGCGCGCGGCGATCGATAACGGCGGTGACGTTCCGTGCTGCTACCCGCGCCGCGCGCAGAGCGTGCTGCGCGAGCGCCGGATAGATGCCGCCGCCCGGCGCGGGCGTCGCCGCGCAGTCGCCGAACGCCCACACGTTCGGATGACTCACGCTGCGCAGCGTCGCATCGGTCACGATGCGGCCGCGGCGATCGTGTTCGACCTTCATTGCCGACGCGACCGCGTTCGGCACGATTCCCGGCGCGAGCACGATCGTTCCCGCGTTGATCATCCCCTCTTTGCACTGCACGGCGCTCGGCGTGATGCGCTGGACCGGCGCTGTGGTGTGCAGCTCGGCGCCGCGGCGCCGCAACACGTGCACGGCGTACTCTGCGACAGACGGCTTCATCTCCGGAATCAATCGATCGCCAGCCTCGAAGAGGTGAAAGCGAAGATCCTGCCGCCGTAGGTCCGGATAGTAGCGCAGCTCATCATCCAGGAAAGCCGAAAGCTCGCCGAGTAGCTCGACACCGACGAGACCGCCACCGACGACGACGATGGTCAGGAGCTCTTGGCGCTTCTCCGGGTTAGTCTCGACGTAAGCGCGCTCGAGCTGCTCGATGAGATGGTTCCGCAAGAGAAGCGCATCGGCGACGGTCTTGAACGTTCGTGCGTGCTCCGATCCTGGGATCAATTTTATGTTTGTCATCGCGCCGAGCGCGACCACGACGTGATCGTACGCCAACTCGTGCAGCGCGCCGTCGGCGAGGAGCACGCACGCAACGCGTCGCTCGACGTCGACGTCGGTCACCGTGCCCTCGAGAAATCGAACGCGGCGAAGACAGGGCCGAATTGGCTGCGCACAGTGGCGTAGCTCGAGCACGCCCGAGCACGCCTCGAAGAGCAGGGGTGGCAGGAGAAAGAAATTGTCACGGCTCACGAGCGTGGCATCGATGGCCGCGCGTTTGCCGAGTTGTCCATCGAGGTGCCGCGCCGCGGCGAGACCGCCGATTCCGCCGCCAAGGATGAGCATTTGGGGTTTGGCTGGGCCACCGTCCCGGGTTGAGGAAGTCATAATCAAGTTCCCAAGGATAGCATCACGCTCGCATTGCAATTGCCACTTCGCCGCAAGAAACTCGCATCTCGACCGGTCGACGAGCTAGTCGAGGCAGACACGAACGTCCAATTGCACGACTACACGGGTTCGATGGACTCTTGTGCGACTGGCACAAGGACCTTCAATGCCAACCATCACCACGCGCGACGTTGCCCAGATCTTCTATAAGGCGCGATGATTATTTCCGACCCTTGACTCCAGAGACCGCCTCGTAGCAGCGTGCGGAACCCCGCCACGCGAGAATCGCCAGAATGCCCGTCGCCACCGATCCACCGACACGTCTTCGCACCAACACACCACACGTCAACTTCATCTCCGTCATTCTGGTGTTCCTCCTTGGCGCGCTCGGACTTGGCGTCACGGTCGCGTCGGGCTCCATCGCAGGGATCATCGTCGGCCTGATTATCGGCGCCATTCTGGCGCTCTCCCCCAAGATGGCAAGCCAGTGGGAGCGGGCCGTCGTCCTCCGCCTCGGCAGGTTCCAGGCACTGCGCGGTCCGGGACTATTCTTCATCGTGCCGCTTGTCGAGAAGGTCGCCTTCTGGGTGGACCAGCGGGTCATCACGACTAGCTTCGCGGCTGAGGAAACGCTCACGCTCGACACTGTGCCGGTGAACGTCGATGCAGTGCTCTTCTGGAAGGTGCACGACACCGAAAAGGCGGCGCTCGAGGTGCAGGACTACGCCCAGGCTGTGAGCTGGGCGGCGCAGACCGCGTTGCGGGACATCATCGGCCGCACCTCGCTGGCCGATCTGCTGCGCGGCCGCGAGCGCATCGAGGCCGAGCTGCAGGAGCTCATCGACGAGCGGGCCATGCCGTGGGGGATCAACGTGCAGTCGGTGGAGATGCGGGACGTGATCATTCCGGCGTCGCTCCAGGACGCGATGTCGCGCGAGGCGCAGGCCGCGCGCGAGAAATCGGCGCGCATCATCCTGGCGCAGGCGGAGGTGGAGATCGCCGCGCAGTTCGAGCAGGCAGCGAAGACGTACGCGACGAACCCAACCGCGCTCCACCTGCGCGCGATGAACATTCTATATGAAGGGCTGAAGGAGAAGGGCGCTCTGATGGTGATTCCCAGTACCGCGGTCGAATCCATGGGGCTGGGTGCCTTCGTCGGCGCGGCCGCGTTGCAGCAGCAGCAGATGCCGCGCTGATGGGAAATCCACAGGCGTGGGGCCGGCGTAAGTTTGTCATCCGCTCTAGAATCAGAATCGGCCGCGAAATCTGATGATCTTTGGCTGCGCCGTCCCGAGGCTGTGGGATGTGTCGGTGTATGTTTTGCGCCTCAAGAGGCGCCAAAAGCTTTGCGACTTTCGAGGTTGTCAGGTGCGGTAACGTGCGGATTTTAGCGACTTTGCACGCGCGGCTCACGCTGTTCAACCACAATGGGGTTCAGGGGGTCGCGGGTTCAAATCCCGCCGTCCCGACTTAAGCAGATGCTAAACAACGACTTACAGCGGCCGCGGTCGCTGTAAGTCGTTTTGTTAAACATACACCACAAGTCCGCCGGTATAAGCTATTGATGACCAAACTGTTATCTGAGTGAGCACTGCGGAAATGTGTCATGAATGGCGATTGTCGTTTTTTGTGTGGTGTATGATTGGAGCCATTTCAGGCCGAAAGGCCCCTCCGAGGGGAGACGTTGGTCCGTCCTCTCTTCTAATAACTCGTTGTCGGACAACAACGTTCTGAAGCCTGCCCTTCATTGAACGCAGCACCACCTGAAGAGAGATCAGGTGATCCAGGCGCCTCAGGCGCGGTCCGCCGAGACTGATCTCCCCTAGCAAGCCAGCTTCCCCAAGCAGGCGTAGTGCGCGAGCGCCTCCTCGAGCGCCGCGACGCAGAAATCACTCGTGAGCGTGGGCGACAGGCGCCAGCTCAAGACTTTCCGACTCGCGGATGCACGTGATATTCGCCGCCCACTCGTGATTCGGCTGCGTGAATCCGCAGCGCGGAGCAGGTAGGGGAACACCGAATGCGCGCGATGGCGCTGCGTTGTCTTGGCTTGTTGGTAAATGGCTGTGATCCCCATGCGTCGCATGAGCGTGCGCACGTGCTCGCGGCCGATCGCGACGCCCTCGGCACGTAAGAGATCGCGTAACGTCCGGCTCCCGGCGAACGGCAGCTCGAGGTGGAGCTCATCGAGCCGTCGCATGAGGGCGAGATCCCGTGTCGTCGACGGGTTCCGGCGTGTAATACACGGGGGCCCGCGACAGCCCGAGGAGCTTCGCTTGTCTCGTGACCGCCAGTTGGTGGTCGCGACTGATCATCGCTTTCCGCTCGGGCGCGACCGCCGTCCGAGCGCGTTGGACAAAAAATCCAACTCCAGCGCCTGCTGCCCGATCTTCGCGTGGACCGCCTTCGCATCAATCGGGGGCTCGTGCCGTTCGCTCTCGCTCGCGAACGCATCGGCGGCGTTGGCGACCTCCTGCCGTCGCCATTTGGTGATCTGATTCGGGTGCACATCGAAGCGCTGTGCGAGCTCGGCGAGCGTTGCGTTGCCTTCGATGGCGGCCAAGGCCACTTTGGCCTTGAATGCCGGTGAGTGATTGCGGCGGGGCCGTCGCATCGGAAATCGGCTTCCCGGTTGGCGAGAGTATCGACCTGTGGAGCGCCGATTTCCACTTATCTCACCTGTCTGATTTCTTCAGGCCACTTGTGGCGGCTTGGGAACGTCGGTCCGAGCGCGAGCCATCTGCCATATTGCGCGACGTCGTCGAGGTGAAGGTCTCCGCGAGCGATTCCGACTATCCGTGGCGAGTGGCTCATTCCTCCTTTGGGGCGCTGCTTACGATCACACGCCGGGATTGCAACGTGTGATCGTAAGGAGCAAGAGGTTCTGTCAGCTTCTGTCAAGGAGCGAGCGCACAGCTCTTAGCTCGGACTGATCTTCGCCGATTGACTCAAGCATCTCCGCGTAATCCTCTAGGTGGCGACGTTCTGTTTCGCTCGCAATGGTGCCGCGCTTGAGTACGAGCGCAACACGCCTACGCAGTTCAGCTCGTTCTGTCTCTTTGTCGATCGCGAATCGGCTCCGCAACATTGCTTCCAAACCCTCGCGCTCGTGCGGATGAAGGGCATTCGCCATATCATCGATCTCCCTAGCCAGCAACCGCATTGCACGCAGGCTACCCCGCGCGGCTGTTTCCTCCACGAGTGCACGGAAACGAGGAGCACTTCTGAATTCTTGAGCATTCTCGAAGAATCCAAGCATCGCTATAAGCCGTTCGCGAAGGTTGTTCACGGCCTCAACCTCTCCGGCGCTCAGCGGCTTCTTCATCATGGTGTTCCCGTGTACTTGTATAGAGGACCGAATTGCTCATTCGACAGCTGCCAATAAAGCAAACCTGCTGGATTGTCTTTCCTTACGCCCCGAATCAGGTTGGCGGAGCTTCCTTGGTCGGCCTGTGCACCTCCATGGTAATCGATTAGTTGCTGCTCACGGCCGCGTATAGCCGATCTACCATCCAGGCCAGTGGCCCACTGGTCGACCACAGGTGGTCCAAATTCCGCCAAGCGTGGATCATGCGTGCGAGCCCGGGCATTCACAATGCTCTGCGGATCTCCGAGTCCACTAGTACGGCCCGAATATACTTGGCCATTCGGACCAATTCGTGTGTACGTGACATACTTAATTTCTAGTTTCTTTTTGATGCGCTCGATTGCTTCGTCGATAGCTGCAGCAACGCCATTGGCAGTTGAAGAAGCCAGTACGGTCAGCGCGCCAGCTACACCCGCTGCTCCTGCAGCGCCAGCACCTTCCGTCTCGCCGCATGGTGGACATAGTCCTAGCGGGTCCTGGTAATTGACAGGATCACCACCCGCAAACCCGTAGGTGTTTAGACCTCCTCCCAATCCGATAGGATCTTCCTGCGAGAATCGCCCGCTCATGGGATCGTAGTATCGATTCCGGCGATACAGGAGCCCGCTGGCATCCTGCTGATTTATGAGCAGTCCACCGACCCACGTATACGTGTAGGTAACGTGAGTATCACCTGGCGCATCGAGCTTGTATAGCGAATTCGTTGCATTCCACGCCACCAGGCTGCACGTGTTAGTCGTTAGGCTGCAATCCGCCGGTGCTCCGCTCGCCGTGCTGCTCGACTCATACATCCCCCGCCACGTTGGATGCGGCACTCGTAAGTTCCCACTGATTCGCGTGTCGATGACGCCAAGAGGCCGATCGATCTCCGTGCCATGCACGTAGGTCACGTAGCCATCATCCGAGCCATAGCTCGCGCTGCCAAACGGCAGCCGATCCTCGACCAGTGTTTGGTTCCCGTCCCAGGCATAACGCGTGAAACTGGAGTTGCACGTCGCCTGCTGATTGCAGATGTTCTGGATGCAGAGCTGGATCGACGGATGACACGCGGGCATGCTGTCGTTGCGACGCGAGATCACGACAATGCGCCGGCCAAGCGCGTCGTACTCGTACTCATCGAAAGTGCCGTGAGCGACGCCAATCGAAGGGTCTAGGTAGTGCTGCGTCGCCCGCAACCGATTCGCCGCATCGTAATAGTTGCGGACTTGATCATCGACGTCATACCCACCGGAAAGCTCGGCAATCAACAAGAAGCGCTGACTGACGTTTCCGTCGGGGTCGAATTGCTGGAGCAACGTCTCCGTCTGGCGTTGCGGCTGAGAGGTGTTGCGTGACGTGAGCTCGCCGTGGAAGGTGTACTGCCAGTAGCGCGGGTCGTGCACGCCGTGGCTGTTCGTCCCTCCATCGCGACTCTCGACATTGTTCCCGAGGGCGTCAACGCGGTATTCCTCGCTCTCCCAGTTGGAGAGCTGATCGATGCGCTCGCGCGCTTGGACTGCGCCAAGCCCGGAGTAGACGAAGCGGCTCGTGTCGGAAGGGAGGCCGTTTGCGACGGTCGAGCGTCCGACTTTGATCGGCCGACCCTGGGCGTCGAACCAGAAGCTCTCGTCGAATAGCGGCCCGCTGCCCGTTACGCGGATGCGCCGCGTTTGTCGGCCATCCACGTCGTAAACGCGTGTCTCCCAAATGCTCTTGCCTCCACCTGACGGTCCGACGAGCAGGCTATCAACTCGACCAGCACTATCATAGGCGTATCGGAACCAATTGCCGCTCGGATCAGTGACGGTCGATAGGGCGCCATCATCGGTCCGATATGTGTACGTGATGTTGCCGCCCCCACTCGGAATACCCGGAATGGTGAGCACGGAGTCCTTGCCATCGAGACTGTATTGTTTCGTCCACCCGTAAGTCGCGCCCTGATAACTCGTCCCCACGGTCACGCTGTTACCGGCTACGTATGTGGGTCCGTTCAGAACGAATAGCGAGTCGCGCTGAATCGCGCCGTTCGGATAGTACGAGCGGTGGACCTTGGCATATCGATTGTCAGCCGTAAGCATGAAGCCGGTCGTCGCGTCGTAGGTGAAGCGCGACGTATCCGCCATCATGAGATAGCCAATACCTGTGCTGTCGTTCGGGAAGCCGGGATACACCTCGAAGCAACCATGAAGGTTGGTGCTGTCCGAGGTCTCAGGCCCGTTAGGGAATCCTTCGCAGTGCTGCTGCCCATATTGGCGCGCGGGCATGACGCGCTGCGTGAGGCGGTCCAGAGCATCATACTGCATCGTCAGCGTGCCGCTCGGTCGCCAGCTGCTGATCACGTTCCCGTTCAAATCGTAGCTCGTATTCTCCCACGGCCCGTGCGCGACAACATGAGCGGTTTTGCGGCCGAGGTTGTCGTACGTGTAGGTATCCTGCATCAATAGATCGCCGAGCGTGTCCTGCGGCGCTGGCACGGAAGTCACCGCCGTGAGGTTGCCCTCCGCGTCATATTGATGCTTCACGTACAGCGTCTCCGCGTGGACAGGAGACGACCACTGCGCCTGCCCTACAGATTGCAGCGTGTAGGTCACCGCCGGGCCGATCGAGATCGTAGAATCCACTTCATCCGCGACGTTGTAAGTCGTCCGAGACTTCTGTCGCAGGCTCTGCAGCGTGTCGATTGGCGTATCCGTCAGCGTGTCGCGACCAATCGCGTCGGTGTAGTAGTGACTCACGAACCCCATCGGAGTGGTCACACTGCTGACGTTCCCCAGCGTTGCATCGTAGGCGATCTGCTGCAGCTTGTTCGACGGATTGCCTGGCGGCTGTACCGTGATCAATCGATTCTGGGCGTCATAGCCAAAGTTCACGCGACTGAGACTACCACGGCCATCCTGTTGCCAGAGCCGATTGCCCGAAGTGTCATACGCAATCGAGTCGGCGGAACCAGCCGGCGAGTGAATACCCGTGACCATATTCCACTTCGGATCCCAGCTATAGGTCGTGGTGGCGTTCCGCCCGTCGCCGAATGGGTTCAGGGCGATTGTATTGTCAGCGAGTCCGCGTGCGTTGTACGTCGCTTGCGATGTCAGGCCGCCGGGCCCCACCACTTGCGTCGCGAGCCCTGGGAAGCGGCTATCACCGTACGTGATCGTCGTCGTCTGACCAACCGCATTGGTGATTTGCGTCGGTGCGCCTAACGAGTTCAACCAGAAGATCGTCGCGTACCCCCGCGGATTGACGTACCGCAGGAAAAGTGAATCGACCGAGATTGGCTTACTCGTCGGTGCCATCCCGACGTTCGCGGGGTTGTGGAAATAATGCGGCACGTTGTTCCCATTGCCGTCGGGCGTCACCGCATCGCTGAGGCCCGGTCCCCACGGCTCCCAGTCGAAGATCGTGCGGACGAGACGCCGATCGGTGCGCGCGACGATCGCCGTGCTCGGTGCCCAAGTCGGATACTCGAAAGTCACTGAGTCCTGACTGGGGTCGGTGATCTTCCGAACGCCACCAGTCGGCGCGCCGCTGACGTATTGGCGCGCGAACTGAACTTGGCGGGAACCGCTAGCTGCAGGCGAAACCACCGTCGCCAGCAGGTCATTCGCGTCGTACTGGAACACGTATCGCAAGCCACCGGGAACGATCAGGGTATCCAGACGCAGCGCACCACCGCTCTTCCACGCCAATCGCGTTGTATCGCCGACGCGGTTGATCGTTAGGCTATGCCGTCCGTAATTGTCGAACACGACGCGCACGTTGTTGGCGGCGTGACGGCTCCACGGCAATGTTGGGGCGCCCGGACTCTTGATCAGCGTATCTGGACGGTCCGGAGAATAGTCTGCCGTGTACACATCCTGGCCCGAGAGGGTCTGGCGATACACGTACTTCCGCAGACTCCCGTCGCCGTCGACCCAAGCCACCACGCTATCTGGACGCGAACCGGATCCGGCCTGATTCAACGCGAGTTGCTCGACGCCGGCCAGCCACCAACCAGCACCGAACGAGCTACTTACTCGGTAGGTGCCCAGCATTTCACCGTCCGCCTGGGCGTTCGTCTGCCAGGCACCGCTGCCGCTCTTGAAGCGAACTTCCAGCCGGTAGAACAAAACACCAGTCAATGCTGTGACCCAGGAGATGGAGAGCCGCTCGGGGGAGCGGCCAAACCCATCTACTGCCCACCCGTAGCTTCTCGTTCCGAGCAGGGTGCGCGTGCTGTCGGAATTTCGTTTATAAACGTTGAACTGAACGCTGTCCGGTATGGTCGGAATGCTCGTTGGGATGCTAACGTTGACCGACGCGCCCATCCCTTGAACCCAGTCGCTGTAGTAGAGGAGCGCGGGTACGCGCGCTCTGGCACGCGTCGTCACTGCCGGAAGCGGATGAGCAATGCGGAACGCGTCGCATTGGTAGGCGACGTCGCGAACGATTGCGATCGAGAGGCAACTGCTCCGCTCGAGCCCCGTCCAACCGGGGAGCATGACGTTGACCATCACGTTGCTCGGGAGAGCGCTTACGGTGACGGTTGAAGTTCCCGTGCTGTTGGCGGAAGCGTCCTGGGTCGCGACGGCTCTAAGACTGACACTTCCCGTCGCCGGCCCGATCGCAGTGTGGTAGCTCACGGTGACGGGCGCACTCTGGCCTGACGCGACCTGAATCGAAGGTGGGGCGCCGCACGAGCTCACGCCGCCGGTGCATGTCGGTGTCAGTGTGTACGTGCCGGTCTCGCTGCCACTATTTCGAACGGTGAACGTCTGTGACGTGGTGGCATCGGACTGCCGGGTCACCGCGCTGCTGTCGGCCGTCACTGTCACCGTGTACGTCGGTACGTAGGTGATGGTCACCGTCGCACTGCCTCGGTTTCCCATGTTGTCCGAGATCGCGGCGACGATGGTTGTTGATGCATTGGGCGCGAGAGTGAAGCTGCCTGACGAGGTGGCGTATACGCCGCAGCCACGCTTCGTGCTCGTCGTATAGCCCAGTGCCCACGAGCTGCCGTCGCGTGTGATCGAGCGCGAGCTCGCATTGAGACTGCTGTCGTCGCAATACGAGATGAGCACGTTCACGGCGCTCGTGTGAATCGCTCCCGATGGAGTGATCTGGACGAACGGAGCTTCGGTGTCCGGATGGATACTGCGTCTTGTTGAAGGAGTTGGTACGCGCACTGTCGGACGCGAACTGAAGGCACCTGCAGCGAGCGGTACCATGATCGCACCGAGCCACCAAGCGGGCCGCCTCCGCACCGCGCTGGCGACCATAGTTGTTATGAACTTCATAAGCCTTCCTCGGAGTCAGATGTGAAATTGCGGAGTGCGTAGTTCGCCGATCACGGCGAGGAGCTCTTTTCACTGGCGCGAGCGCGAGACCAGTGAGCGATCGATCTCGAATCCGAAGCCACGCTGCCTGCAGGCTGAAACCACGCGCCTCGACCTGTGCGATGGTTGATCGTCGCGACGCGCCGGGCTCGATAGGGCCGGCGGACTCGCAAGGCGCGCCGCGGCAGACGACAATGGAGCGATCGTGCGTTACGCTGCCGCCACTCGCGGGCTGATCCAGCGCGACCGGCGACGAGTGGTGCGATGGCTGTCGGGGATTTGCTTGGGCGGACTCTCAGGTCCGCGCACTTCGGAGGTCGATCAGTCGCAACAGTGAGGCGGCAGGAGCGACCTCGACACCTAACGACCAGTGCAACGGGTGAAGGAGCGATGGCATACACGACTCACCTCATGGTCAGTCGGCCAGCTGTCAGCCCATCGCCTGTCGATCGGCTGCAGTGGCCCTCTACCAGAGAAGTTGGTCGCTGTATGCATATGCCTAACGAAGCCGAGCGAAAGAGTTGTCCGAGCCGAGTTTACGGCGTGAGTAGCCGCTTGATGAGCGTCAGCAGAAGATCGAGCAGCGTTTGGATGGCACTCACGTGTGTCTCCTCCGGGGACAGGGCCGTCGAAGCGGCGACGATGACGGTCGCTGCCACTTCGCCACAGAAACTCCGAAGTGAGCAAATTCGCGCGGCTATGCTGTGTGGCCCGACGGTGATCGCGACTTGACGTTCGTTCGGCGGAGCGCCAAAGGGCCGAACGCGACATCGCCAGCCTCCTGGAACAAGGCGGTGCGATCCTTTCCGTCGACGGCCACGGCGAAGCTGTGTGTGTCGATAGGATCGCTCGAGTCGCCGGTAGCGAAGCGAAACATCAGGATCGGCCGATCTTGAGGAATGCTAGCTTCTGCCACTGGTTCCACGACTGTGATCGTTGGCGGGCGATAAACCTGCGCCGGCGGCAAAGGCGGTGGAATCGGTTGTTGCCCGGCTCCCTGTGGGGCGTACGCGAGCGCTAGCGCCGTCACAGCAATGGCGCGAGTTCCTAGCCGGCCGCATGGACTGAGACTCCTGATGAACGACACGACACATCCTCCAGTTTGCGGGCGTGGATCGCTGACGTCGTGTCAGCGAGCTTTGAGTTGCCCTCTACCAGAGAAGTTGCCTGCTGTATGCAGGTGCTTGTGCTCGCGGGTGCGTATAGGGCGTGACCTGTTGCTCCCTAACGAGCATTAGACGCGTGAAGAAGTCGTGTGACGGGTTAGTGCTCGCGAACCCTGCAGGCCTGCTAGCTCGCCGATGATGACCGACGTGACCAGCAATACGACGGTACCGAGTACCACGCCGCTCCCATGGGAGAGGCGCACAGAAGGAAACTGTGGATTCAGCGACCTCAGCTCGATACCAGACGCCGTTAGGCGCGAGACTTCCTTGATGACGTAACCGTGCTCCGGATCGCGCGCCACGACGACGCTTCCCGCCTCGACCTTTTCACCGACACGGACGAGCGCCAGATCGCCCGACTGTATCAGGGGCTCCATACTCGCGCCGAAGACTCGGAGCGCAACGTAGGGTGCACGCGGCAGATCGGCGGGCACATCTACCGCGGTTGTACATTCGATGTCCCAGATCTCGTGGCCCATACCTGCCGCCACGCCGAGTTCGGGTACCAGCAAAGCCCGATGGCCGGATTCGAGCTCCCGCAGGAGCTCCTTCGAAGCTACCTGTGGAGGATCCAAAAGCGTTCGAGAAGGCGCTTTCTTGCTTTCGCGCATCCGTAGCTGCTGCGCGTGCAGTCCGACCAGGATGCGATCGCGTAAGGCGGCGCGCTCCACATCACTCAAAGCGGTTGCTGGCGATTGCACCCTCTTTCGACGACTACCGTCACGCCGAATCAGCTCCTCGACGAGGCGCCGATCGCGCTCTGCCTTCCTTTCTCGCTCGCTCTCGTATGCATAGCCGAGGAGGTGAATGAAAGCGTCACTGATCGCCTCAAAACGATCTAGCTCCTCTGGAGACATATCGTCGGGATCGAGAGCCAAGAGCTCGCGAGCCTCGGCGGCAAATTCTTTCCACGCTTGAGCCTCTCGCGCATTGCTGGCGCGACGAAGCCCATATCGCCGCTCGGAATCACCGGAGTGAGGCAGTCCGTTCTGATTACTCATCGATCGACTCCTGTTTCTGATCCGTGCCAGAGGGAGGACGGTCTATTTTCTTCATTCCCGACGCCGGATCTGGTCGTGGTGCGCAAGGGCGAGTGCTTCGACATCTCTAATGCGAGGATTCGCTCTTCCGAAACGGCGCCTGTTCTTCGAAGAAAGCGCACGAGCTCGACACGCTCGGCGAGGTCGAGTTCAGTGACAAAGCGAAACGCGGCCTCGATGAGACGTGCGCGAAGACGCTGAATGCGGCTGACGGCCGCGGGTCGGGTAATTCCGAGCCACTCAGCGATCCTCGTGTAGGAGATCTGAGCGCCGAGCCAGCGCAGCATGGTGCGCTCGTCTTCTGTGATGCCTTCATCGAATGCGCTGACCAGTCGCTCGAGCACAGGCGCAAGTGGCACCGGCTCCCAATCAGGTCCTCTAGCATCGCGCACCGATCGTTCCGAGCACAGGCTGTCGACGACAATTTGTCTAAAGCCTGTTGTGTTCTCATGAATGTCAGACAACGCATCAACAATACGCGCGCGATATGTTGCGTCGCGTTCTCTGGTTTCACGAACCCTGAGCCGACAAGCGCCTGTGACATAGGCGCCCAAGTGACGCGGAGTCGCGTGGCGCTGGTCGCCCAAGGTGATCGCAACGTCGAACAGCAACTCCGCGACCCAGTGAGCGCGCTGATCTACCGGAATCCTGGCCCAGCGCGCATAACGGAAGACCTCTCGCAGCGCACCAACGATGAACTCGCGGCGCTGATGCACGTCGCGAAGCCGCTTGACCGTTAGCGACGAAAAGTCTTAGTCGCTTGAGTTGTGGCGCCTAACGAACGCGATACGCAGCAAAGTTTGTCAGCGTTGCCAACTCAAGGCATGTAGCTGCTCGACAGATAGCTCTCGCCAATTCGGGGGGTAATGACGGATGCGGCGCGCGATACGGTCGGAGGAGAAGACGAGCGCGGTGGCATGTGTCAAGGGATCGCTGACTTCGCGCACCGTCCAGCCTTGACCGTCGACCGCGAACGTGCGTACCGCACCGATCGCGGGGAGTTCCGACCCGGTGAAGTCGGTCCCGTCCGAATCCCGTCGCTCTGCGTTCGGGGTGCCCATCGTCCTTCCCGTATGAGATGTCAAACACCATATCTAGGATACGACGCGGGCCGGAGAATTGTTGGTAAAGCTGCCGCCCCGATCAGCATGCCGATGACCAAATAGCCAATGAGCGTATCGAGCTGCTGTCGCGTGAGCGCGGTGCCGGCCATTAGTACGGAGCGTGTCCATGATCCACCGAGCAGCAACACGTGGCGTCGTGTCACCCGGCCGCATCCGAGCGAGTGATTCGAGCGCGGCAGCGCGAACCTCCGGCATCGGGTCGGCCACCGCTCGTTCGAGAGCTCGAATTGTTTCAGCGCCGCCCGCGCCGGCTTGCCCCAAGGCGGCTGCCGCGGCCGCCCGCTCTTCATCGTCTTCCCCAGCGAGGACGAGGAGAAGTGGCTCTTCGACGCTTCGACCGCTCCTTCCGAGCTGGCCCAGGACCTGTATAGCCTGCATGCGTAGCGACCGCCCAACCGATTGCCGCGAGATGATTGCGCTCATCGCCCGCGTCACCGCCCCGCCCTCGGCCGTATCGTGGCGGCCAATGCTGATCAGCGCCGCGACGGCCTCGCTTCGCGGGTCCTCGTCGCTGTCTTCGAGAACATTGGCCAGCGCAATGATTGCCGCCGGCGATGACTGGTGTTCCTGAGAGAGCTCGAATGCGGCGCGGGCACGTATCGCGGGATCTCGATCGCTCAACGCACGAATCAGTGATTGCTCATTCGGCGGTATGCCGAGACGGATTGCGACCAGAACAAATGCGCCGAGTATGCACAGCAGCAGTGCCAATGTGGCGCGCGTGCCCTCGGTGGTATAGCGAGGACCGCCGCCCAATGGCAGAGCCGACCGCCCGCCACGCGCTCTTCCTTTTCTACATCCCGACATTGAGGCGAAGCTGAATGCTCCGCGGACGCCCCACCGACGCACCACTGAAGAAGGCGCCCTTCAATAGATACGTCTTGTCGAACACATTCTCGATGTACAGCTCCGGCCTCATGACCGTCGACCCGGCAACCAGTGAATAGCCGGCGCTGAAGTTGAACACCGTGCTCGGCTTGACCTTGATGCCGCTGTTGAAGTCGAAGAGTCCCGTGCCGTACTTGCAGTCGCAGTCGGCGGGATCGACACCATTCGTCAGGCCGCTACCATAGATGCCGGTGCCGCTGAAGTAGAGTCGGTTGACGGCGTACGTCGCGCTGGCGACGACCGACAGCCGCTGATCGTGGTCGAGGTCGAAGAAGCTCTGCGGCGTCTGCACCGGAAAGAAACCGCCGGTGATCGGGCCGTGACCATATGCATGGTTCAACGCGACGTTGAAGTAGCCTGTGAGCGGGCCAGCCGGCCGTATCTCGACGACACTCTCGATACCCGTGACGTGTACGTCAGCGATATCGACCGACGTTACGATCGCCGATCCTGGAACGGTGTTGTCGTCGATCCCTGGTTTGGAGTCTTTCCGATATCCCGACAGCTTGAGATTGATCCCGGCAGGGAGGCGTTGAATCCATCCGAGCTCGTAGAAGTTGTCGCGCTCGGGGAGCGTGGGCTGCGCCACCGTGTCACCCTGCGCGATGCTCGTGATCGCGCGGAGGTCCTCCACGTTCGTGGGCATGAAGAGGCGGCCATAGTACGCGTACAACGTCGTCGACGGTGACGGATAGAAGTTGAAACGCAGCCGAGGGCTCACCTGGGACTGCGTGTTGGCAAAGGGCGCGTTATGCGCATCGTAGCGCGCGCCGGTTCGAATCTCGAACTGCTCGATGGGTGCGTAGACGGCCTGCGCGTAAACGCCGGCGTCCCAGCCCTGCAGTCCGGAGCTCGACGAGGGCCCCGTGCCATTGGCGGAGGTCGTCACGAAGTTCTCATGGCCATTCGTCGATGACGCCTGGGTCCCCACCTTGAACGTCAGCTCGTGCCGCGGATGGATCGTGTAATCGATCTTCGTGCCTAACGTGTTGAACTGCCGGTCTTCGGTAAGATTGTAATGCGCCGTGTCGGGGAAGAACACGAACTGCGGCGTATCCACGGCGCCGGGTACGTAGCTGAGGCTCCCGTGCCGATAGAAGAACGCGGCAAACAGGTCGGCATTCTCCGACTGGCCGCCCTGGCTCGCGTCGCCGAACTGATGCCGCCAGCCAAAGTTCACGAACGAGTTCACGTCCGTCTGGGCGTCGTCGTTCAGGGTATGCCCCGAGGTGTCGTACGGCACCTGAAAGCGTGTGCGCGACGCGTTGAGGTCGAGGCCGAACACGTCGTGGGTGCTCGGCGTGAACTGGATCTTTCCGAAGCCAAAGTAGTCCGTACCCTGGTTATGAAAGTTCACAACCTTCGACGTCGCCGTATCGAAGACCACCGGCTCGCGGCGCATGTCGCTGAATTGGCGCGCTCCGGAGAGGAAAAAGCCCCATGGGCCCGCGTTGGTGCTGAGACTCGCCGATTGGCCGTTGAAGCCGCGGTCGGAGGTCGTCGTCTTCGCGTCGTAGCTGCCGATGTATGATCCCACGTCGCCGTGGAATCCCCCCGCGGGGATGCGCGTCGTGACGTTCACGATCGCCGCGTTCTTGTTGCCATATTCCGCGTCCCAGCCGCCAGTCTGGAAGTCGATCTGATTCACGACCTGGGGGTCGAACAGCTCGTTGAGACTTCCTGAAATGCCGGAGGGAACGGGCACGCCATCCACGTAGTAGGTGTACTCGGCGTGCTGACCCCGGATGTGTACTTCACCCGTCGGCGCTCGCGCCGCGCCGGCAATGCTCAGCTGCAGGATCTGCGACGTCGTGTTCGTTGGTGCGCCGTGATACTCGTTCTGCTGAAAGACCTGATTCCCCGATCTCGTGTCGACGGCTATGGGCACCGTGGCCGTGACCTGGACGACCGAGAGATTGACTGCCGCGGGCACGAGCTTGAAGTCGACATTGGCGAGATCTCCGCCGGTTGCGGCGATCGTCACGGTGTGCGTCAGCGGACGAAAGCCGATCATGCGCGCGGATACCACGTAATTTCCGGCGTTCAGGTTGTGCATGGTGTAGCGTCCGAATCCATCGGTCTGCGTATTGGCGACGATGCTGCCGCCCTGCATGACGCTGACTTCGGCTGACGGCAGCGGCTGCCCACTGCTGCTGTCGGTGACCGTACCGGAGATGTCGCCAGCGGGGGCGCCGTGGCCATGAGCGAGTGCTAGTCGAGGTTGGGCGGCGAGGCCGACACCGAGGCTGAGCGACAGAAAGAGACGGTTTGCGCGGAGCATTTATCCTGAGAGCAGATGTGCGTGGCCGGAGGCCGGCTCGTCCGGCCGGGGCGAAGCAGTCGGAGTGCTGGACGTATCGGAGGCTACGGCCGCACGGAGCGCTGCGCCGGACTTTTCAATGAAAGGGCGCGGAGCGACGATGAATGGCGCGAGCGCGCCGATGAACTGCGCCTGCTGCTCGTGAGGGCTAGAGTCGAAGGAGCTGATCGCGCAGTATGCGCGCGCGCTGCCGACTCACCTGATGCTCCTGGCCGTTCTCGAGGGTGAGCAGATAGGTGCCGCCTGGCACCGGGGTCACGCGGCGAATGGCGGCGACGCTGACGATCGTCCCTCGGGACAGACGGACGAACTCCGCCGGATCGAGGCGGGCCTCGAGATCCTTCAACCGATACGTGATCGTGAACCGCTCGCTGCCGCGCGTCATGATGTCGAGGAGCTCACCATTGGCCACGATCGAGACGATCTGTTCGACCGGAACGAGGATGATGTCATCACGCTTCCGAACCGGGATGCGCCGCAGGAGCGTGCCGGGCGACCGCGCGATCTCGGTCGCCGCGGCGCGGATGCGTTCGGCATCGTCGGCGCGCATCTCCGCGCGCTCGAGTCGCTCCACGGCGCGATTGATCGTCTGACGCAGTCGCGGCAGCTCGACCGGTTTGAGCAGATAGTCAACAGCGTTCATCTCGAACGCTCTGACCGCGTACTCATCGTACGCCGTCACGAACGCGACGAGCGGCATGCGCACGCGGCGCAGCAGCCCAACGACGGCGAGTCCATCGAGCTCCGGCATCTGAAGATCGAGGAGGGCGAGGTCGGGGCCAACGCGCTCGATGAGCGCCACGGCCTCCGCGCCCGTCGCCGCTTCGCCGACGACCGCGACGTCCTCGAACTCACACAGCTGCGAGACGAGAAAGGTACGCGCCGGTCGCTCATCATCGGCAACGACGACGCGCAATTTCACGAGACGCCGGAGACCACGTGGCGGCGGCTGGCCGGCAGCGACAGCTCGACGACGGTGCCGCCGTCGTCACCACTCGCCATGCGCAGGATGCCTCGCGGCCCATAGTGTCGCAGCAGCCGCATGCGCACGTTCTCGAGACCGACGCCGGGCCGCACGCGGGTATGCCGCGGGTCATAGCCGGTGCCGGTATCCCGCACCTCGAGATGCAGAGACTCGGTGTCGTCGAGCATCCCACCGCTCTGCACACGTGCTTTCACGGAGATCGCGCCGCCGCGCCTCAGTGGCGAGATGCCGTGCTTCACGGCGTTCTCGACGATGGGTTGGAGAATGAGTGGTGGAACGAGGAGGTCGCCGAGATCGTCGGGAACGTCGAATTCGGTGCGAAGCCGTTCCTCGAACCGCGCCTGCTCGATCGCGAGGTACGCCTCGACGAGCTGCATTTCCTCGCGCAGCGTCACGAACTCGCTGGTGCGGCGCAGCACGGCACGGAGGAGGGCGGTGAGCCGATAGAGGGCATCGATCGCGCGCGGCGGCGACGTCGTGATGAGATGGCCGAGCGTCGTCAGCGCGTTGAATAGAAAATGTGGATTGAGCTGGGCTCTCAGCGCACGCAGCTCGGCTTCCGTCGCGAGGCGCCGCATCTCGTTTTCGCGCAGGTCGCGCTCGTAGCGCTCCTCGCTTACCCGCACCTCGTCGATACGTCGGCCGACCATCATCGCCGCCGTCTCGAGCAGCGCCATGTCGTCCGACATGAGCCGCCGGCCGGCGCCTAACGATGCGACCTCGAGCACGTAGCCGGGTGCATCCGTCGTCGGCACGGTCACCTGTGCGGCGTCGGGTCCGGTGCCTTGCGCGATGGTGCCTGTGACGGTCGCGGAGGCGGTGGACAATTCGCGCCAGCGTACGGTGCCGGCAAGGAGGGCCGCCGCCAGTTGATGGCACACGTCGTCGAGCGCCTCGCCGGCGGCCGACGCGCCGGACAACGATTGCCCGATCGCTCGTCGCACCTCACGATAATCCACGCGGTGGAGCATGACGCGGTCGACGAAGCGGTCCGTCGTTCGGCGCAGCGCGGGGTAGAGCAGCGCCGTTCCGATCCAGACCGCGAGCAGCACGCCAGGCACGCCGATGCGGAGCGCATCCGGATCGCTGCCAATGATAGGTGCGACGAGCATCACGTACGCCGCAACGACCACGGCAACGAGCGCGAGCACCGACAGCGCGCGCTTGAGAAAGAGATCGGCGAGCGCGAATCGATAATCCTGATACAGAATGACGAGCACCAGTGGCAGCGACGCGTGGTGGCCGATGAGCTCCACCGGCCACGAATCGGTTGCGGTCGAGTGCCGGCTCAGGTGCAACGCACTGACGGCGAACGCGGCGAGTGCAACAGCGGTCAACGCGCGCGACGACTCGCCGCGCCGCCGCTCGGCGACCGCGAATACGATGATGACGAGCACGTAGCCGACGGTCAGCAACCGCAGTCCGTTCGCCCAGAGATTGTCCTGCCTGACGACCGCGAGCGCCTGGAATACGCCGCCGACGGCGCTCAGTCCATAAGCGAAGAGCGCGAGCGGCCGCGGCGTGCGCGCGCGCTGCGGGGTCCGTGTCGCGGCATCGACGACGACGGCGGGCAGGAATCCAAGCGCGATGTACGCCAGCGCCGTGTACCACGGGCTCAACTCGCCGAGGCCGAAGTCGTGCCAGCCAAACACGACGAGCGCCGCCGCATTCCAGATCAAGCCGAGCACCGCGGCAAGCAGCGGGATGCCACCGGGAGCGATCGCCGTTCCACGCCGGGCGCCACGCCAGATCATCGCCGCGAGCATGCCATACAGCGCGATGCCAGTGGCGAATCCGACGAAATGGACGAGGGCGACGAGGTCTGGCGCGTTCATCGACTACTCATCGGCGATCCCGGCCCCGTTTGCAATCCCGGCCGTTTCAGCAAAGTGCTTGTGACGCGATGTCGAGACACGATGTCATTACTGAGTGTATCGCAAGTTGTTGCAACGGCAACACTTCGCCCGCGAATGGTCGCGGCGGACCAATGAGTGGTCGCAAACTGCCAACGAGTGGCGTCATGAACATCACGAGTGGTTTGCCGGCCGCAATCGCCGCCCTGCTCACTGGGCTCGGCTCGGCCCCGGCGCACGGGCAAACCGAATACTACAATCTCGACTTCAACCGGCCGCTCCGCGTCGAGGACGCGGTTCCCACCGAGCGGCGGCAGCTCGACATGCAGCTTACCCCGATGCGAATCGAGTCGTTCCTGGATGGCTCCAGACGCTGGCGGCTGGATCCGCTGCTCTCATATGGTATCGCACCGATGACCGAGATCGAGCTGCGCGCGCCAATCCTCTTCGTGCAGCCGGCGGATCAGACAGCCCCGGCCGTGCTGGGCCTAACGAGTGTCGGCTTCGGTCTCATGCGCGCCCTCAATACTGAAAGCTCCGGGATGCCCGCCTTTGCCCTTTCAGGCGAGGTGCTCGTGCCGGTCGGGTCGCTCGCGCCAACGCACACCTCGTTCGGCGTAAAGGGATTGATGACAAAGACCTTTCCCCTGTTTCGCCTCCAGGTGAACGGATCGTTCGGCACCTACAGCGTTGCGCCCTCGCCGCCCGTCTCGCCGGCGTGCCGCTTCGTGCCTCCGGGGTCGCCCGGCTGCGGGTCAGTGCCGACAGTACCTGACGTGCCGTGCACGCGCGTCCCGGCCAGCGCGCCGTCGCTTCTCGCCGCGCGTTTCTCGCGGGACCCGATTGGAAACGCGCCGCTTCACTCCGCCGCCTGCCTAACGGCTAACTTTCCGGTCGTCTCGACGACGCCACCGACGATCGGCAATCGGTGGTTCGGTGGTGTCGGGCTCGACCATGCCTTCGCGCTCACATCGACGCTGGTTGGCGCGGACGTCTTCGCCGAGCATCTGATTGGGCTGTCTTCACTCGTGGACTGGACGGCGGAGGTTGGCGTACGACGCCAGCTCTCGCCGCAGCTCGTGTTCGATGCCGGTGTGTCGCGGCACTTCGCAGGCGCTTTCCCGTCAACCGCCGTGACGGCGGGGGCGACATACGCATTGGCGATGGGGCACCCGTGAGCGCAACTACGCGCTCGTGCATGAGACTCATCGTGAGCATTGTCGTCGCCCTGTTCGCCGTCGCGTGTTCGTCGGTGACCCGCGTACCGGATCAGACGTACCTCAGCACGCCACAGAACTGGGATTTCCGGAATCGCTTCCGCGAGTCGGATCGTCTCTTCAACGCCTTCGACTACGGCCACGCGAAGCTCTACGACGTCCTCGTGCGGCACCGCGGTGACAGTGCCGTGGGCGAGATCGAGGGAAAAGAATTCCCGTACATCACGACGAAGCTCCTCGTCCATCCACCGACCCTGCCGTTGGAAGAACGGGCCGTTGGACCGACGTACAGCCGGTTTGCTCCCGAGCTGTTAGGCGTGTTCGACTGGGCGCACATGCTGCACCGTCAGATCTATGATGTGCTCGCCGACGAGAAGCTCGATAGCGCCGGGCGGGACGCGCGCGTGAGGCAGTTGATCCTCTACTATCAGAGCCGACGCGACCTCGCCTTGAGCACGGCGCCGAAAAGCATGAATCTGATGGAGGGAGCGACGTATTCGCTGGTCTTCCGCCGTGAGCACCCGAAGTTCAACGGCCTGCTCTGGTCCTATCACTGGTACCAGCTGGTGATCTACGATGCGCTGCTGGCGACGCATATGCCTGACGGCCAGCGCCGGAACGTCGATGCGGCAACGGCGCGATTCTGGGAGCTCATCGCCACTGCTCCGACACATATGCCCACGACCATGCCACTCGCCGCTGGCGTGTCCCCACTCTTCGCGCAGCGCTATCCCGACGCCGCGATCATCTTTGACAACCTTCACGCGCTGCACGACGTCGTCGCCGACATTCTCGCATCGCCGGTCGTGACGTTCGCCCAGAAGCGAGCGACCATTCTTCGCGCGATGCAATCTTTTCAGGACTCGACCACTGAAGTCACGAGCCGAGACGACTGGCGTGCGATGGCGCTCGCGATGGATGTCGAGAAGATGGGCGGCACCGCGACGTTTCCAAGCGTGCAGCCGGAGTAACGGACGTCGGAAGAAGTCAACCCAGTGGAGTTGACCGCTATCTGGCGCGGAACAGCCTCAGGGGCGAGCAATGTCTCGTCGTTCGTCTGACTGACGATGCCATATGATGAGTATGACGAGACCTATGATGAGCATCATCGTCGAGAGGAGCTGCCCCATACTGAACGGGCCGAGCACGAAGCCGAGCTGTGCATCCGGCTGCCGCGTGAACTCGAGGAGAAACCGGAGCGCGCCGTAGCCGACCAGGAAGGTGCCTGTCAGCAGCCCAGGTGCGGTTCCCTTCGCCGGCGCGGCGCGTCGATCGAGCGTCCACATGAGCAGAAAGAGAATGACACCTTCCGTGAGCGCCTCATAGAGCTGCGACGGGTGACGCGGCACCTGAAGAGGATCGGCCGGAAACACCATTGCCCAGGGTACATTGCTCGGTCGGCCGTACAACTCGCCGTTGATGAAATTACCGAGTCGGCCAAAGAACAGGCCCGGCGTGCCGCAGAGCGCCACTGTATCGGTGATCTCGAGAATGGACAGATGGAATCGACGCGCGGCGATCGCGCACGCCATCGTCATCCCGAGAATGGCTCCGTGAAAAGAAAGACCGCCGCGCCAAATGGCGAAAATCTCCCATGGGTGTGCGCGATATTCCGCTGAATCGTACACCATCACGTATATCAATCGCGCACCCACCAACATTCCGACGACGAGATACCCAACGAGTGTATCGAGCTGTCGTCGCGTCAGACGGGTGGCCACGGTCGATGCGCTTCGCCGCGATCTGAAACCCGACCAGATAGCCGACGAGATACATCAGGCCATACCAGCGCAGCGCGATGGGCCCGAGCTGCACGATGACCGGCGGGATTTTCGGATACGGAATCGTGAAGACGAGAACCATGTTTACTCGCGAAGCGCCGACGGCAAGAGCCGAGTGGAATTGAGGATGAACGTCAGCTCGGACGTGACGTGGATGAACGCTGCGAGCAATGGGTTGAGGAACCCGAAGGCCGCGAATCCGATGCCAACTGCGTCCACCAGGAGCGTCCCCGCGAAATTCTGCATGATGATGGCCCGCATCCGTCGCGCGAGTCCCACGGTATCCACGAACTTGGAAAGATCATTGCCGATGAGCACGAGATCAGCGCTCTCGCGCGTCACATCCGTGCCGGAACCCATCGCGACTCCGATCGCAGCGGCGGAGAGCGCCGGCGCGTCGTTGAGCCCATCGCCGAGCATCGCCACGGCGCGCCTTTGGCCGCAGCCAGCCCAGACCCGGTGGCAGTCGATCGCGCCAGCCGTCGACCTCGAAGTACCGCACGATGTCCGTGAGCGTGTCGATGCCGTACGCCTTCGCTCCGTAGCAGAGCAGCTCCTTCATCGCGTCCTCCCGCGACGGCACCGGCGCGTCGAGCACGGCCTTTGGTATGACGCGCTCGGTGAAGTCGTACAGCCGCTCGACGCGCCGGCGCCCCGCCACCGCGACCAATCCAGCGTCGTATAGATGCTCGACGGCTGCTTTCCCTCTGCTCCAGTTCCACCACTTGCCGGACCTCGTTCCCGCATCGGAAAGCTCGCCGGCAGTGAGTGGCCCGCGCTCCCCGACCTCGGCGTACACGCGAGCGATGTAGGCGCCACGCGGGGCTCGCATCAACGCCGTCGTCGTTTCGACGTGATGGTTCATCCGATATCGCACAGTGGGGTACAACGACATGGGCAGCAGACACGCGGCGTGTCCCCCAGTACTCGAAGAGCGCGCCTATGTGCGCCGCACCTGGTGCTAATAAGCGTGAACTCCGTGGCTACGAATTCAGCGACCAGCCGAAGCTCGGAGCGGTAGTTCTCTCATCTCTACTGTCCTGATCCATTGCTCTACGATGGCCGTGCGCTCATCTCCCCGCGCGTGGCGGCGAGGACGAGTCCCGGCTCGATGGCAAGATTGATGGCGAAATGCGCCGCGATGCATGGCGCGAGGCTCCCCAGCGAGGTAAACGACCGCTAATGCAGCACCGAGGACTGCGGTGGCGATGGTCGCACCGATCGCCGCGCGCAGACTTCGGCTGAAGAGTCCCCAGACGCCGTGAGCGAGTCCGAACGCAAGCGCGGAAAGCGCGACTTGCGTTGGCGCGCTGAGACCATGCTGCATGGCCGCGTCCATGATCGTTTTGCGGAACACGGCTTCCTCCAGAACTCCCGCCGCGATCGCGACGGCGACGGCGAGCAGCTTGAGAGCACTTGGGCGCCAGAGATTGGCTCGAACCGAGGGCATGCGGAGGCTGATCCGCACGAAAGCGATCGCCACGAGCACGGCACCAAGCCAGCCTAACGCGGTCCCCGCGCGGCCGCGCGCGAAGCCCAGATATGCAACGAAACGCCAACCATTTCCGAGCAGCAGCCACAGCACCACCGATCCCTCGCTCATCGCGATGAAACCCAGGATCAGTCCGGCTTTCCGTTCGCTCGAGAGGCTCATCCTTGGCATCCACTTCGAATTAGCGTATTCACGGTGGCGGCTCACGCGGGAGTATCGTATCGACGAATGTGGTTCCGTTTGGTTGCTACCGCTTCAGCAAGAATATCGGACGGTGTCGCAGTGTGTCGAGCTTGGACTGTTGCGTTGGCGACAATATCGAGCGTAGCTCATGATCCACTGAATCCGAGATCGCCTGTAGATGCGCGGCGCGTCGACCATGACACCTTCTGCTCGAGGAGCCCTGCGCTCGAGAATCGTCTCCGCCTTATCTCGCTGATCCTTCGTCAACGAGAGCTCATCCAGCACCGACGAGATTTCGTCGGTGGGTCGCGATGTAACCGGGGTGAGCCGACTGGCGACGCGGTCGCCAATGACACCGATCGATAACCCGCTCACGAAGGCGACCGCCAGTAGCGCGAGCACGATGCCGCGCCCACCGGCATTCGCTCAACACGGTGCGGAGTATTCGGACGATCGACACGAAAGGGCATAACGACGCTGAGCTACGCCAACATCGCGACGACCGATTCGTACGGCACCGATGCGACCGTTGCACTCGGCAGCGGCGGGCAGCTCAGTGGCTTCATCGGCGGTAGCGCGTAGCACGACCTCGCTCGGCGTCGGCGACCGATACGAATTTGCTCGCTATTTCCAAACCGACGGCAACCCGATCGTCATCCGCGTGCTTCGTCGCGAACGCGTCTCGGTGCCGACCGGCACGTTCGACCCGTTCGTCGTGCAGCCTCAACTCGCCACGCGCGGCATCTTCTCGCAGCACGGCCACGCCGACGTCTGGCTCCGCGCCGATGGAGGCCACGAGGTGCTTCAGATGAAATCTCATCTCGCCTTCGGCTCGATCAGTTTATACCTGACACACATCGTTTCGGGTGCGTCAACGCCGACCTATGATGGCGCCAATTCGCTCGACGTCGGACGGCGATCGCACGAAGATCGGCTTTGGCCCCGCGACGACCACCCGTAATCGAGGCGCTCCCAACGATTGCGCCGCATCGCAGCCGAGTCGTTGACGGCGGCATCACACAGCAATTGAGCACGTGAGCACCTCACCCGCAGTTATCGTATCCCGAACTCGATCTCGTGGCTGACTGACTCTCCGACTGCCCATGCCTCTGACGATCGTGATCACCTTCGAGCGAAATGCGTGATCAGCTTCCGCCGGACTGCGTGATCAGCTTCGAGCGAACCAGCTGATCAGCTTCGCCGAAATACGCACCGCCCAACGCGAAAAGCAGTACTCTGGTCGCGAAAAAAATTGTTTGCGCCTGTGCTTCTCAGCTCAAAGACGCGAGGCTGGATCTATCGGAAATCGCGCCATTAATTGGAGGAGGCGCTCGAATCCGTTTCAACAGCTCGGGACGCGTCGCAATGCCCGTGAAACCGTCGGACGTCTGCTGCCTCCTACGCTCGACAGGGCCGCCGAGGCTCACTCGCTAACGGACCCTGAGCCTCCGCGGAACCCGGAGCTCCAGCCTGGGCACTGCTTCTGTAACGCTTTGACGGCGAGAGAATACGGCTCGAGTCTCGCGACTTGCGTCAAGTGAGGTTGTGCAAGATCGCAACGTTTGACGCCGATTAACACATAGCCCAGGAGCATCTGCGCTTCGATATTGTTCGGTGCCGCCGACACCGCGCGATACATGTCCCCAACGGTGTGAGCTGCCGTGATGATCCGCAGCGCCGCGAAATCCTGCCACGCACCTCGTGCCAGGGCTAGTGCACCACAAGCGTACGCGAGAACCACCAACCGCCGAATTGCGGCCGAACCCGGTCGACGCTCCGTAAGCGGGGAAATATTCTGAGCACTTGCTCCGAGAGCCAATCCGACGACAATCGCGCTGAGGCCCACAGTTGTCGCCACGCGCAGAACCGAATCGAACAATCCGAGAAGGAAGTTTGCGATAAGGATGGCGACTATCAGGAGACCCAGGTATCGCTGAGAAACGTCGGGCTGCCGGATCATTGCAGCAGTTTCTGCTAGCAGAGCAATGATACTCGCGACTGCCAGGGCGAATCCGAACAATCCAAATTCGGCGAGGAAGCCCAAGATGTCGTTCCGCGGTATCAGCGGCGCCGGGTAGAAACTTCCAAGGCGGACGGATGGATCTCCTGGCGCGGCGTATCCGGGATACCATGTTGACCAGTTGCCAGGCCCTACGCCGCGCAACCCGGTTGCGCCTATCATCCGCATAGTGGTCTCCGCCTGGATTACGCGGCCCCGTCCCGATCCCGTGCGAAAATCACTAACCCTCTTGGCGGAAAATATGAGATCGGAAGCGCTCCAGCGAAGTTGGTTTGGCAACACAACTGCAGAGGTGACCCCGATTGCGACGGCCATTGCCCAGAGCAGAGATGCACGTCGAACCGATGGAACAATCGGTTTGTCAACCCACCAGCGCGCAGCCATGGGAATGGCAATCAATTGGGCGCACGCAACGACGAATGCGCCGCGGGAGCGCGAGATCACGATCACAGCAACAGCCGACGCCACTATGACCGCGAAGATACAGTGAGCGATGTTACGCTTCGCGAGTACCAATTGGTACCACAGGAGCGGAAGGCTCAAACACGCTACCCGCGCGGCAAGGTTGCGGTTCCCAAGCGTTGCGCCCGGACGATGGCCCGGCGAGGACATCAGTGGGATACCGCCAAACGCCTCGAACAGTACCACTACCAGAACTACAAGGAGCAACCCAGAGATAACTGGGAAGGCGAAGCGAGTCCCATTATTCGCGCCGACGCGCCTGGCGGCCATGAATAGGAGGGCCGACGCGGAGAACAGTCCGACCACGTGCCACCCGAAAGCGGCGTTGGTCGCGACAGTGAGTGTGAGAACTGCCCCCAACGCGAGGCACACAGCTAATGGCGCGTCCAGCGCAAGTTGCCACGGCACAGGTCCCTCGAGTAAGAGGAGAGCGGACACACAGCCAGCGATGCCGAGCGCGAGGTCTTTAGGTAAATCGAACTGCTCGAGCCGGAAGGGAGGCCCAGGAAGAAAAGCGAGAAGGAGACACGCGACGCTCACCAGCAGCGTGGCGCCCTCCAGACTAGTGCCAGTAGGGGCAAAAGCGCGCAACCCAGGCAGGCGTGCCGTGCGCCAGATTTCTCCGCGGCTGGCCAAGCGCGTGTTTGTCATCGCACACCTCGCGAGAACCCTGCATCAGCGACGGCGACGATTCCGAGACAGGCGGTGATCAGGGTGCGGCCGTCGGTGGCAGTCGTTATGCGGTACCCAATTGGTTCTATCGTACGTCGGTCGAAGAGCTACCCTTGACGTGCTAGATGCTGTGCTACGGATCGATAGCCCCACAGTCGACACGAAAAGCTGGCCAACGGTGCCCGGTCGTTGGCCAGCTCAGAAGTGCGGATCAGTCGTGGTTCCTGGCATGCCTAACTGGTGACCGTTCCTTCCTCTTTAACAAACGTCCATTTTCCGTTCGAATCGCGGACCAGACGGAGTTTGGTCGAGAAGCCCTCCAAAAAGCCTTTCGCCGGCGCAGCGCTGCCAGAGGCGGATCGATTTTGGCGGCGATCGACCCACGCAACGTTCGCGCGAACTACGGCGTCGGAGCTCGTGAGCGATATGGGCTCAATCCACACGTACGCCCGCTGCCCAAGGCCTGCGCACACCGTCGGCCGCATCTGGGAGCAGTCACTCAACACGGTCTGAGTAGCAGCAGTGACCGGTCTCGCGAGGCGAATGGCTGTATCCGTGGCGGTCGATGCACCGAAGGCGGCGAGCGTGCGCTTCGAATCGAACGCAAGCTCGCGATTTGCGATCGGCACGCCTGCGAGCAGGCGCTGCGGCGCTGCGACGACGCGAAGCACCTCGTCGGCGAGCTGCGAGATCTCCGTCGCTGGCAGTCGCGAACGCTGTGCGCCCAACGAGGATGCGAGAGTCATCGCGGCCACGAGACACGCGCTCCAGTGAAGGCGAGGATTGATGAGGCGCATGTGGCGACTCCTTTAGGCTGAGGTATTTAAACAGGTTTGCTGCGCTGCCGGTCCGTATCCCGTGTTGTCACCGATACCGTCGTTTCCGTTTTGATGTTGCTCTTCATGCGCGAGCAGCGCACCGGTGCTTTGGGCATCCGTAAACCCGGAGGTCCAGAACGAAGGATACACGTCGACCTGGCCGCTGGTTGGCGCATACCCAGAAGATCCCCACCCGGGCTCCATGACCACGCCCATATTGTAACCCGCCACCTGGGACGCTTCTTCATAGCCGTCGCCCGTTGCTGCCGGTGCCTCAAACCGATCAAGTGCTGCCTGTCCCATGCTGCGGCAGAACCCATTCGCGTGATTGAGCAGGTAATCAATGCCGGCTCTTATGATGTCGCACTTCGATTCGTCCATGTTGCAGTTCATTCCCGTAACGTCCCTCAATGGATCCCCGATACGGTGATCGTTGGGGGCAGAGATGTTGTCTGCAGCGCGACAGCTGGCGAGCGTCGCACCGACAGCCAACACAAGCGGCAGCACTCTCCTCACAGACCCTCCTTGGACGGGACAGAACGAGTGAGGCAATAAGAGGCTGCAATTCACTTGCAAGGGCCGCGATTACTACAATGCTCAACTGATCAGACTGCCGAGTGCTGAGAAAAATTAAAGCACTCTCATAATCCGACGCAGTGGGACTTGACCCCCACATTGGGAAGGTGCAGTGTCGACAGGGTGTCGACTCTGGATGTACAAGCTCTTCGCCCGCATCAGCATTTGCCAGCTTAAGAGATTCTCAGAAATCCCTTCTGACGGCCCACCATTGCAGGCTGTGACGCCTGGCCGCCGCCGTACAAGGCTTGTAGGGCTTCTGAGCATTCCGACCTTTTGATGGCTCTCGATTAGGTTGCAATCGACATTGCCAAGGATATGCACGTGGTGCTCGCCGAATCGGCCGAAGGCCGGCGGCACGTTCGTCTCGCCAACCGCCTGGAGGATGTGCACGCGTTTATTCAGTTTCTTCGCGAACTGCCGGGACCGGTGCGCATTGGGTTCGAGCCCACCGGCGTGTATCACCGTCCCTTGGCGTTCCAGCTCGTGAGCGCCGGGTTCGATGTCGTGCTCATCGCCTCCCTCGCCTGTGCGCGTTATCGCGAGGCGATGTTCACGTCATGGGATAAGAATGATCCGAAAGACACGCAGGTCCTGCTCGAACTGCTCAAGCAGGGCGTGACGATGCGCTACGTCGATCCACTGATCGCCGGGTGGCATGACATTCAAGAAGTCTCCAAGACGTACTGGCACGTCACCCTCGCCCGCACCCGTGTGCAGCATAGTTTGCTCACGCACTATTTGCCGCTCTATTGGCCGGAGTTCGCACGGTTCTGGCGCACTACCCGGCGCGAAGGCTTCTGTCAAATGCTCCACGCCTATCCGACGCCGGCGAGCATCACCGCGACTGACTGCGACACGGTTGTCGCTGCCGCCGCGCTCCCGGCCGGGCGCAAGGTGAACAAGCGGGCGTGGCTCACGGAGGTCTACGAGCTCGCCCGCCGCTCGATCGCGTTGCCGATCGCGCTCGACAGTCCTGCCGTCGCCACATTTCGACTCCGCATTGATCGTTTTCTCGCGCTCAGCGGCGAGCGGATGCGACTGGAGCGGTGGGCCAGCGAGCTGCTCGCCGACAACGCGGATTACCAGCTGCTGCAGACGATGCCAGGCATCGGGCCGATCTTCGCCCTGACCATTCTGGCGGAAGCTGGTGATCTGCGACGCTTTGCACATCATCGCCAATTCCTCAAGTTCTGCGGGCTCGATCTCGCGAAGAGCCAATCGGGAATGAGCCGCGGCCGCGAACAACTTTCAAAGCGCGGCAACGCCCGACTCCGATGTGCCTTTTGGTTTGCCGGGCGCACCGCGGTGCGGCTGCGGGAGAGCAGCATCCGCGACAAGTACGAGCGCTACGTCGCATTGAACCCCAAGAGCGCCGATCAGCGGCGTAAGGCATATACTGCCATCGCGGCCAAGATGGCAAGGATTGCGTATGCTCTAATCAAGACCGCACGTCCGTACCGCAGCTACTTCGAGCACGAACTTCCCGGTGGATCGATCCCTCTGAGTGGGGCCGTGGAGGCAGCGCGCCGTCCGACGTTGACCTCGTAGATAATGCGCGGACCTTCCACCGGATCTCTACGCTGTGTGAAGAACGGAAAGCGCATCGCGCGCGACGTCGTGCGGTGACGCTGTGTTGATTATGGTGAGCGGGAGCGTTCGTTGTGGTGGAAGTACCGCCGGAGGTTCGTGCGATGACCGTGAGCTGCCACGATCATCGATGATACAGCGCGTCCGCGAACGCGCTCGGTGCAGCTTTGGCCTAATCGGAACTTGACAATGCTGGTAGACCGTTGTCGGAGATGATCCGCGGGAAGACGTCCGGGTACTGCTCGCGCGCCCGTTGGAGCACCGTCTCCACATCGGCCGTTGTCATGCGCTCGCGCAGCTCCCAATGCACGAGGAACCGCGTCGCGCCATCCAGGATCGAGCACAAGTAGTAGAAAGTGCCGGCGATGTTCACGTAACTGATGTCGATGTGCCAGTGCTCGTGCGGCGCGAGCGGTTGCACGAAGCCCGTCCCCTTCTTTGACGGCGCGGTGTTCCAGCGATCGAGCACCCCCGCGGCCTTCAGCACGCGATACACCGTCGCCGGACTCACCGCCACGATGTCGGCGTCGAGCATCATGAAGGTCATGCGCCGATAGCCCTCCGGCGCATGCGTGTCGTAATAGGCGAGCATCGCCGCGCGCTCGTCGGGCGTGACCCAGTGATCGCGTGGGATCCGGCCATTGTGCGTGTTCACGCGGCCATACCGCGTCGTCCACCGAGAGAACTGCGCCGGCGCGATTGCCAGGTGTTCGACGATCCACCGGACGGAGAGCTCGGTGTGCGTATGGAACGCGCGGACGAAATCGACCACGGCGTCGCGAGTATCGGGCGGCACCCATCGCTGTCTCAGCTCTCCCCAAGCGTTTTTTTTAGCGCGAGATGCTCCGCCGCGATGAACGCGATGACGGCGTCTTTCTTCGCGAGCTTAGCCTCGAGTGCGTCCACGTGGGCGCGCTCCGTTGCCGCGGTCTGCTGCTGGCCGCGCGTGGTGCGGCCATCCTGCAACGCCGCACTCAGGTGCTCGAAGGCTTGGCGCTGCCAGAGGTAGAACAGCGTGGGTTGGATCTTGTACTCGTCGCAGAGATCCGAGACCGGCACGCGATCGACGAGATGTCGCCGGAGGATGGTCGCTTTATCCTCGGGCGAGAACTGCCGCCGTTGCCGCTTCTTGCCGTTCGATTCGCTCATCGACTCCTCCATGGCCCCCGTACATAGTGTGGGGCCGGTAGGAGTCACATTTCAACCGAGGCGGGACACTACGAAGAGACGTTAGCACAAGTTGCTGCGCTCCCGGATCCGAAATGGCGCTAGACTTAAGGAACGACAACAATTCAAATCGCAGATACTTATCTGATCTCAGTCGAGTTTTGGTCGAGTTTCTCACAACCGAGTGCTACAAACGAGGAGTTGGAATCGGGCACCGACGCTCGGTTCCTCTCTGAGACACGACATGTTGTGTACTTGGTTGTCCCTCCGATGCGAATGGGGTTCAGGGGGCGCGGGTTCAAATTCCGCCGTCCCGATGTCTAACTATTGCCAGACAACCGCTTAGGCTGTCTGGCAATTCTCGTTTGTGGACTGGTGTCCCAGATTCTCCAAGAACTTCCCGCGCACACAGGCAAATGGTAGGTTGGCGCAGCCCCGCCGCATAGGTGGAGATCCCCGCTCGTGACCGTAACGACGCTCCTTGGATTGATATTTGTCGTAATTCTGGCGATTGAATGGCGGTACCGCCTCCGGATCGTTAGGCTCGGAGCAGCCGTGCGTGCGCTGTTCACCTTGTTCTTTGCACAAGCAAACCTTACCGGCGCTCTACGGCGTGCGATGCTGATGCCACCGGCTCAGCGCATTACGCAGATCCCGGGACACGGCCCGCTCTCAGATTATCAGATCGGCGTCGTTACGATGGAGCAAGCCGTCGTAGACGACGCCGAGGTTGGCAGCAATGCGCGTCTTATGGCGATAGGCATGCTCGCTTGGCTCGCTTGCTCACCCGCGTTCCAAACGAAAGTGCGCCCGCACTATCGGAGAGTTGGCCACGCAGGAATCGCAGGCAATCGACAAAAAAGAAAGCGAGGTCTCTACGCGCTCTGAGTGATGATCGGAGGGCTTTGTCTATCCTGTAAAGCACGCGATTTTCGTCTGGCGGCGCTGATTATGGTTTAATAAGCTTAAAGCGCGAACTGCTTGCGAGGCAGAATGCCGAAGTTGCACTGGTTCTGGACACGAGAGTTGTGGATGCGCCACGAAGCGAAAGGCAAGCGCGCATTTGTGATTGGCCAGCTGAAGAGTGGATTATTCATTGGCGTCTTTGTGTCATTTTTTGCTGTTCTAGTAGGGCCGTCACGTCACCCTCTAAGCCGTGGCATCGTCTTGCTGATCTTGCTACTTGATGTCTGCATTTCGTGCGTCTTCTATCTGTTCGTCGGCCTAGCGGAGTGGGAGCGACTTAAGCGCAAGTTCGGTTAGAACCAAAGGCTCCTCAAACAGAACCAAGAAGAACACACACAGATCTGTTCCAGTTTTTTGCGCAATTCCGCCCGGTACGTGATCCGCTAAAAGCCGATCCTTGCTATAAGAGCCGCAAGGGTAGCGGAGATCACCTAGCCAGACAGAATTCATGGGGTTCAAGTGGTCGCGGGTTCAAATCCCACCAACATCATGGAAACTGGAACGAGGGTTCAACTTGGCTACGTGGCGGAGCCGGAATTTGGGACGCTACAGCTTCCCCTGATCACACGGGTCAAGGGCAGTGAGCTCGCTGGATTGGTGCACAGCCTTGTCTCACTGTATCGAATATGCGTCGAGATGGATCAGCGAACGACGGGCACCTACGGTGCTAACGACGTCGCAGCCCGTGGGGGCCGGACGCGCGTTCTCCCTGACCTTGAGATTACTGCACTGGAAATCGGCACGCCGAATTTCGGAAGGTTTTTCGGGCGCAGAGGACCACTCGTAAAGATCACCGCACTCGTCGGCACAGTACTTGGCCTAACACTGACGGGCGTTGAGGTCTACACCAGGAATCTGGAGGGCGAGAGGGTCAAGATAGAAATTCGCGAGATGGCTATGAAGACTGCCCATGAGCAGCTCCAAATCATACTCGAGACGAAACAAGCGGTCGCGGACCACAAACTCACTGAAGAACAGTGTCAACACTATCTTGGCCAAGCGGCCGAAGCGTTGGCGGAATTCAAAAGTGCTTGCCACGTCATCGCGAAAGATCATCCAGAGGAAATTCGTTTTGAGCCGTATACTGGCGGTCATGCGCAGTTCTAACAGAGGATCCTAGTTCGCGTTTCCGCGCTCTGGCTGGCTTGTAGCTGTGGTACGAACCCCGGCGTCCAGATCCGCTGTCGTCCGCGTCGTACTCAGAACAACGGGATGTGGTCGCCCCAAGCAGGCATTTCTCGCGGTCGGTCAGGGGAGTCATAGCATGCCCTCCCCCAACAGCAGCTGCCGAATGAGCCGCGCCTCGGATCCAAGCCTTCCAATGGCATGCGCGAGCATGTGGCCTTCAGGGAGGCTCTGGTAAAGCGGCTTCAGGTAACGATCGATCAGGAACGGCACGACCCCGGTTCGCGTGCATCCATGTCCTCGGCGCACTGACTCAGCAACGACTGCATCACCTCCGCTGACTCACGACGACCTGCCTCGGCTTGAAACAGGCCGCATCTTGAGGTTCCATTGAACCAGCGATCCCGATCCGAACCTGGCTGCGACGCAGCTAGAGCGGAAGCGCGAGCTGCTAGCGGCATCGCGTGCGACGCCGCAGGCGCTTCTCCCATCTGATTTTGCGCCCGCGACCCTAGGCATCGCGATTAAGCGATTCCTGTCCGGTGGCGTAATCTGGTTTGTGTTCGGGCTCTGGTCGGCGTCTAACATATCCTCGGCGCGACGTCGCGAGACAGAAGCGAGAGCGCGCGGGGATCAATCGCGCACGCTGACTCGAGTAAAACGCCGGAACATTACGAACAGATGGCAAACGAAGCCGGATCCCTCATGCTCGGAGTCGGTCTTCTGAGCGTCTTTCTTCCGCTTCCGGACGATGGCTGGTTTCTCTGGTTCAACTATCCCCTATTTGTGTTGGTGGCGGGCCTGGGCGTCTCTTCGATCATGTTCCTCTCGCGTCAGGCGGAGAAGAAGACCGATAGGACGAATGACGCGAGCGTGACGGAGCGCCGCTAAGCTTCCTCTCATCCAACAATCAATGACCCTGCTGCAAAGGACTGTCGTTCAACGGCTGCGCGATCGCGGCTACGGCACGCTCGCGAATGCGGCGAAGGACTGCTGGAGCAATGGCGAGCGCGTGATGGTGAATGCGTTGCTGGTTATTTCGCCCGACGACGCTCAGCTACGCATCGATTACGAGCGCTGCGATGAGCAAGCCGCTGCGGGTCGCAAGATTAGAGCGTTCTCATAGCTCGGGATCGGTTGCGCGCTTAGACATCTTATGATAAGCTCGTCGCCCGTCGGATGCCGGAGATTCCGAAATGGAAGAGGAGACCATTACCTGCGCAGTCTGCCACAAGCCCGTCACCCTTCGCGCCACAGTCGGGCCGAGGGATGCTTACCGAGTGGAGTGCAGGCGATGCGTAGCTTATATCATCGACGGGCTCGCTGATCTCAGTGTCCGTCATTTTGAGCCGGATAAGCGCCAGCTTCTGAGCGGGGTTCTGCGAAACGCGGCCAAGCACGGTGCTCTTGTCACGATCACGCCAGAGAACGTTGAAGAGTTGGTTACACTGGCGCAACCGCCGCGCAATCCGCTCGAGGTCGTCGATCGTCTGCTTGTCGACATAGCGCATGAGGCGGAGAATTTTTCCGGCAAGGTCGAGATACCCGAGGAGGATTGGCTTTCCTATTATCTGGCGACGCCTCCGGACTTGGGAGCCGTTATTCAGCAATTGCGCGATCTTGGTTACGTGGCGGAATTCATGGAGCCAGTCAGGGGCGCGGGCCCCGGGTCTCGACCGGGCTATCTCGTACGCCTGTCAGTGGGGGGATGGCGACGAGTTCAACAGCTCGAGTCCACGCGCACGGATTCTCATCAGGCATTCGTGGCGATGGCCTTTGCTGACGAGATGCTGAGCGCCTTCAACGATGGCATTGCGCCGGCACTCAATGAATGTGGCTACCGGCCCTTGCGTGTTGACAGCGTCGAGCACAACGGGAAGATCGACGATCTAATCATCGCTGAGATCCGACGCAGTGGCCTGTTGGTAGCCGACTTCACCAAACAGAGAGCTGGGGTGTATTTCGAAGCAGGATACGCGATGGGTCGCGGAATCCCGGTTATCTGGTGTTGTCGCGACGATGACTTTAACAACGCCCACTTCGACACGCGACAGTACAATCACATTAAGTGGGCGACGCCCGCGGAGCTTCGCGAAAAGCTAACCAATCGCATTCGCGCGTCCTTGCCCGTGACAGTGCAGGCCTAAGGTGTCACGTGTTACCCCACGCCGCGCGCGGGAAGTCATAGCCAAGGTGTTTCCTTGGGCTGCACGAGGCCCCGGGAGTAGTATCGCGCTGCGAGCCGAGCACTGCGAATCGCTAGGCATTGTGCTGACGGTAGTCGAAGAAATCTCTGCTGAACTCTTGCCAAGCGATGCGGACGACTTCACGACCTTTGTCGCGGCTCGCGGGGCGATTAGATCAACGCTGCAGCAATGGGCCGGCGGTGCTCATCCGGGCTATCTGCCCATCTTAGTCGATCTGCCCATTGCCGGCGGTGGGTCGCCCATCACTGTTCTCTATCAGGTGCTAGGACGCTGTCCCGAAGAAGCGACTTCGCCTGCAACGGCAGGACTTGAATTCGTTCAAGATCGCGAATTGCGTGAGCAACTGCGGCGGGACCTGAGCGGCGCGCGATCAGCGCTGAACCACGGCGAATTCAAGGCAGCGACAGTCCTCGCCGGATCGGTGATTGAGGCACTCCGCTTGGTCGCAACGACGCGTTGCGCGCGGGGAGTCGCCTCCGGCGAAATTGAATCCACAACTCGAGCGGTGGGACCTCGCGACTTATCTCGGCATTGCGCGGGAACTAACGATCATCAGCGCAGAAACGTCGAATCTCGGCGATGTTGCGCGGGACTATCGAAATCTGATTCATCCTGGTCGTGCTCGTCGACTCGAGAAACAGTGCGACGAATCAACGGCCATGGGAGCTATTGCGGCTGCGTTGGCAGTGGCTCGCGATTTGGAGTTGTTGTCCAGTCGCCGCACCAACGGAGAGCAGACATAAATGTGGCGTCCCGGCGGCGTTCCGATTGAGTCTCGCATCATGATGTTCGTCGATGGCGAGAATCTCGCGAACAGATATGGCGCGATGCTGGGCGATAGCACTCCGGTGCCGCACGTGAAGCATGAGCCCGGTGTCTATGCTTGGACGCCATTTGCATCTATGAGAGGCAGTATCATGTGATCCGCCGACATCACTAGACGTCTTCGCCCGGTGACGACGACCGACGTCGCGGTCACGAGAAGGCGAAGCGCGGCCTAACGATCGAAGCCCCGCGGGTGTTCTTCCTGAGTAATACTCTGGGTCCAAGCGCGTTGACATTGCGCTCACGACGGCATGCTCACGGATGCGCACCGGAAGAACTCCGATGTCGCGGTTCTCGTGCCCGCTGTGCCGGCCCGAAGCTCGCCGAGCGTCAACGCTGAGTCAACGTCAACGATACCAATTGCGGCGCCCCCGTCACGAGCTGCCTGCGTACAAACTCGCCGGTCACCTCCTGCACAGGCACGTCACGCGTCGCGACCGTGGTTCTTACTCTGCGCATGCGGACGAACGTCACCCGAACGACGTCGATACCAGCGTCGCGGCCGTATTTCCTCCAGACAAATCCGCCGACGCGCTCCGCTGCCTTACGAGCGAGCGGCAGGGACGCCTGAGGGAATTCCTTCGACTCCATGTCCCTGCGCCAGAATGAAGGATTCCAGAAGGTCACTTCGATCGTATCCTTTCCAGTGAATGCGAGCTCGCGTGGGCGGTCACCGAAATCGCGTTCGATACTATCGACGAGCGCCAACCCTCGTGGCGCGAGCTTCTGTGGCCCGCGGACAAATGCATCCCGCGGATTGTACGCACCGCTCGGATTCTCCTTTGCCTTCGCTTGCCTCGCCGCTCTGCTCGAGTCGAGCCACTTCTGGAAGGCTGGCGGCCACGCACCCCCCTCACGCAGAGCGGTCGCCAGCATCGGCAATTGCCTCGTCTCGAGCATCTGCCGCGAAAAGAGGGCGGACACCTCTTGCGCCGGCGCCTCATGTGTGGGGTTGATGTACTTGCTGTCATGTACGACGCGCACGAACGCGACCCTAACGACATTGACGCCCGCATCGCGGCCAAACGTGGTCCAGACGTACGCGGCAACGTCCCTCGTTGCCCCACGAACGATCGGCAAGGATGTCTCTGGAAGCACCTTCGACTCCATGTCGTCTTGCCAGATCTTGGGATTCCAGAAGAGGATCTGGATCGTATCCCGTCCACCGAACGCAATCATGCGGGGGCGCTCGCCGAACTCGCGCGCGATGCCATCGGCCACGGCAGGGGCTCGTGAGGCGAGCTCGCGTGGCCAGGCGACAAACCCCGAGTCCTGCGCATAGGCGTGCTTCGGTGTCGTTGCGCCGTGCGCAAGACCCGCGGCGACGATCAACGCCATCTTGGCTACTGAGCCCATGTGAGCCTCACCGGTGAAGAAGGAAAGTCGAATCCTCACGCACGATCTCGCGATTCGGACCGACACGCGCACCCTCGCCGGCGCTGAGCGTCATAACCTTGCCGAAGGCTTCGACCCTCCGCGCCCTGAGCCTTACGAGCCCCTCGCGCACGACGACATGGGCGACCGGCTCCGCGTTGTACGCATGTACCGTGAAACGGGCGTTCGACGCACTGACTTCGACACTGGCGGCGTCAAGCGTCAGGGCCGTACGGGAGCCGCGCGCGACGGCGAATGTGCCCTCGCCGTCCAGAGTGAGCTCACGCTCGTCGTGCGGACTGAACCACGTGCTGTAGCTGAGGTGTGAACCGCGTGACAGGATCACCTGGGTATCGTCAGGCAGACGCGTCGTCCGCTCCGCGTCCCGTGGCGCATCAGCGTGCACATACACGCTCGGGGCGGGGAACAGCCGTGGACGCAGCCACACGCCCACGGCGAGGGTGAGCTGAGCGCCAACCGTGGCGACGACGACCTGGCCACGCCGCCGCCACATGTGCTTCGCGAGTGTCACGCAGGACAGCAAGAGCCGAGTCTTGATGGACTCCGGAGTCGCCACAACGGCCAACCCGAGCACGAGCGCGATCAGCAAATACTCACCAATGAAAGTGAGCTCCATCCTCACCGTTGGGAAGTCTGTCAGGTCGGCGAGCAGCAGCGTGCCGAACAGACAGATGGTGGCGACGAGCCCTCCGGCCACGCAGAACGCCACCACCTCCCAGCGTCTGGGCTCCTTCCGCCAGGTGGCGAAGCGGTAACCAGCGATCGGGCCGCCGAGGAGAAGGGTGAACGCAAAGAGATTGAGGAAAAGCATGGGTCACCTGAATCGCAGCGCGAGCGGCGGGCGCGTGGGATCACCTTGTTCATTGTCGCGCCGAGCCATGAGCATTCGGTTGACCATCGAGGTCCAGAGATACGCCTCGTCGTCATCGTCGAAGCGCGAGGGATCATGTTCCCACAGCTGGGTGATCGCGACCTGATACAGATCTTCGGCGAGGTCGAGGTTACCGTGCGCGACCTTCTCGGCCGCGCGCCGAAGGCGTTTGCCGAAATGCGCGACGGCGCGCTCGAACTCGCCGGCCGTGTCACCGCGGAGGGGCTGGAACACTCCGTTTGCCGCCACAGCGTTCATGCGGCCGTCCGGCGCGGCGATTCAGCGAACCTCGGCTGCTCCCATACTCCGCGGTCGAGCAGCGGCCAGCGGATCCACCGGTCGCCGGCGTCGGGCGAGAGCATTCGTCGAATGATGGCGGTCGAGGCCCCGCGGAGCGAACCGCGAAGGGTGGTATCGGCGTCGACCGTTAGGCATTCGTAACCGATCCGGCCACTCGGATAGACGTGCCGCCGGGTGAGCCCGAGGATGATGCCGGCGCGAACGAAGCGCTTCTTTGCCGGGGACCAGAGGAGATAGACGTCGCCGGGATTGGGCTCATCGTCGGCAAGCACGAAATTCTCGGCGGCGAAGGTGGCCAACTCCTCGCAACTCGAGGTGGCCGGAAGCGGCCATATGGAGGCTTCCATGCGATAATCGAAATGCGACCAGTAGCCAGCGTGGTGAACGAACGTGGCGCTCCACCCGGCCATTGGACTGACCGCGACACTTGTCGCGGGATCCGCCGCCACACTCGTCGTGGCATCCGAGGGCGAGTTGCGATACCGGCATGCGAGCGCCGCCGGCAGCCCACGCGGGGCGCCGTCCACAGCCGCCGCATCGTCGACGAGGGCGAGGGCGGCGGTAATGAGGAACGCGGGCGACAACGGTCTCGTCACAGTTTCCCCCGTTTAGTGATAATCGCCAAACCACTTGTAGAAAGCGACGAACGGCCTAACGAGCCAGTGTCGCGGCGCAGGCGGACCCGCCGCGGCGTCATGCGCGGCAAGTATTGCGCGGATGCCGGGGACCTCCTTGAGAGCGATGCCCTCACAGAATCGGCGCCACGACTCCTCGAGAAGCTGCATCGATTCCTCGTTGGGATTGTCGAAGTCGATGTTCTCCATGGTTTGCGACCCGCGCCCGACCGGGGATCCGGCGGTGCGCTTGTCGTCTGCAAGGTTCGTCATGATCGCCTCGTTGGCGGAATTGTTGGCGGTGTGGTGTTCGGCTTGTGCGACTGGCTCGGGTCCCAGTCACTGAGCTCGCTCGCGAGGACGGGGTACGCCTTGTCGAGCCTGCGATCGATTTTGGATTTGGTGACGCCCAGCTCCGCGGCGGCTTCCCGATGGGTGAGGCCGCGGAAGAAAACTTCGATTATCGCCCACCGCGACAGCGTGTCGAGCTTTTGCAGTGCGCCGGCGAATGCGCGCGGGCGCTTTTCCTCCTCGGTCGCCTCATGCGGCAACTCCGCATCGAAGTTGCCGGCCTCGTACTCTCGCTGGAGCGCCAGCTGGCCGATCACGTTCCTTCGACGCTTTTTTTTCAGGTCGGCGAGCCGCCAGCCTGCGCTCCGGCTGGCCCAGCGTCGCAGCGTTCCAGGAGCGAAGCAGCCGGGGCGTGCCCTCCATTTATACCAGGCAGCGATGGACACTTTCTGAAGGACATCCAGAAAGTCGTCCTGCGTGCAGCGCTTGCCCACGGCATCCTGCACACCCCGCGCGATCTCCCGGTGCAGCACCGTGAAGTCGGTTCCGAGATCATAGAACCCAGCTCCAGCCGCTTCGCGCTCGCTCCTACTCTTCTCGACGGGTTGGGACGGCACATCATCCATGGCGGTCCTCGTCAGTCCGGGGTCGAAAATCCTATCTCGTTATGCTCCTCTATTACATATCATCGCCCGAAACGGCGATTTGGCTCGCTTTTCGAGCAGAATTATCGCGCCGAACGCGCTCTTTAGGCCGCGACTGTGAGCCTATCTGCAAGAGAATGATGGAGTTGAAAGGATTTGCACCATTTCGAGCGCTCGCCGCGGCAATGACTGACACCCGGCAACAATTGCCTATTGACTGGAGGGGTCGGTTTTGCAATTAGCTATATAGAAAACCCAGAAGAAGAGACTCAATTCTTCTGACGCCGTCCAGAGTCTACTCGTTGGGCAACGAACGAAACTCGGGGCGCCCTACTATAGATAGGAGTCTCTCCTGAAGAGGCAGCACGAACCGCCGCCCTAACTAGTCGCCGTCCCGCCCTCGAGAGAGGACGCGCTGGAGTAACCGCTCATGCGTCCGGCGCAATTGCGGCGCAACCGCGGCAACCGAGTGTTGGGCCGCGAGAATGGCGCGGCGTATCGAACGAACTGTTCGCCGTACCGAAGCAACTGACGCGCGTACCGAAGCAATTGACGCGAGTACCGATCGATACGACCGCTGTCCCGCCGTAATGCATCGGCGTCCCGCTCGGACTCATCGCCGTACCGCCGACACCTTCGCGCGTACCGCTCGCACTCGGCGCTGTCTCGG
>DASXPH010000102.1:0-2350 GCA_036493735.1 Gemmatimonadaceae bacterium | reverse complement strand
GGAAGGAAGTATCCGGCCCTGATCGTCACGGACGGCGATTTCGTCTTCGACAACGTCTACGCGCAAGCGTCGACGCTCGCGGGCGTCATCACGCCACTGTTCATCATCAGCATCGGGACGTCGCTCGAAGAGGGTGAAGTTGAGCACACCAGGCGGCGAATTTACGAGTTCTCACCACCGGGCTGGGATCGACAAGACAAATTCGGCGAGGACGTCGAGGGCTTCTGCAAGCGGTTCAAGTCGCCGGCGGATCGATGCACCGGCGGATCGGGGAAGTTCCTAACGGCGATCGCGACGGAGATGATTCCGCTGCTGGCCGCCAAGTTCCCGATCGACACCACTCAACTCGGGCTATTCGGTCTGTCGGCCGGAGGGTTCTTCACGTCTTGGGCGATCTTCCAGCCGAACACCCCGTTCAAGAAGTACATCATCTCGAGTCCAGCGATGGCGTACGGTCGCGGCGAGATCTTCCGACAGGAAGCTGAATATGCAAAGACTCACAAGGACCTTCCCGTTGGCATCTACTTCGCGTCAGGCGTGCTCGAGGCCGCGGATCCGCAGCTCGAGGGCGAGGGCGAGATCGTCAGTGGGATGTCGCATCTGGCTGGAGTGCTCCGCAGCCGAGAGTACCCGGGGCTCAAGCTGACGATCGAGTTTCACCCGGGGATGGGACACACGGACGTGATGGGAACGTCGGTGGTGCGAGGGCTGCGAACGCTCTACGCGAAGTAGGCGTCACTTGGGAGGGCCTGCTACCGCAGCATGCGCATCGAGAGCGCGGACATTCCGCCAATCTCCTCGTTGAGCATTATACGCCAATGCCCATCCGAGTAACGGAGAGGCATCCTCATGACCTGCATAGGCTGATCGAGAGTGAAGGTCGAGAAGCGATACAACACATGCGCCAGGTCTTCGCCCTCGAACACGGTACCTAGGTACTGGCGCACCCTGATATCGCTGGGTGAGGGCGAGACGTACGCTGCTTCGCACCAGTGCCTGAAAAACTCCGGCGGCGACATCCGCTGAAGCTGGCCAATCGTAGGTCGTCCCTTCATGATATCCACGCGCTCGTTCCGGGCGCTCGCAACGTTGGAGTCGCCGAGTGAGAGCACAACCATTCCTGCGGATTGGGAGTTGTTCGCGCGACGCATCTTCTGAAGAGCGAGCATGGCAACCAATTCCTGAATCTCCCGGGCCTGGAACTCTACCAACCTTTGTGAATCCACCAGCGTAGCGAGGTGCGCCCAGTCTTTTCTCGCAAGCGCGCCAAAGGCGCTGTCGGCGACGTCGGTCGGCGAAGGCACGGCGTCCACGTGGTGCGGCGGCCCAGCGCGGCTGACGGGATTCTGAGCTACCTCGCGGCGCGTCGGTGCTTGCATGCGACTCGCGCGCGAATCGTCCCACATACCTGTGATATCCGGCCCATGGGTCAGCTCGAAGTTCGGCAAGATCCGCCAGCGGCCGTCTTTCCGTACCAGTGGCAGGATTTCGGGAAAGCCAGGAGTCGTCGCATGAGCAACGACTCCCTGCTGCCATTGCATGTCCCTGCGATAGAGCAGCCACGCCGTGTCCATCATCGTCAGGCCGCCGATGATGGTGCGTCCGCGGTCGACGATGTCTTCGACTGCGTCGGCACGGCCGGGAGCGTACGCGGCGTCCAGCCATCGTACGTAGAACTCAGCTGGCGAAAGCGCGGCGAGCTCCGCGATCGTCGTGTTCCCGAAGCGCCGTGCCTTCGTGCGTCCCACGGTTGCGATATGATCGGCGATGACGACGTCTTGCGGGTTGTAGCCGCCGCCAACTCGTTTGCCCGCTCGGCGCTGCTCCGCTACGAGAATCAGCATCCCGAGCTGTTCCTGCCGTGCGCTCGTGAGCGCACTCGTATCCATGAGATCTCGAAGAACAGTCCAGTCGCGGCGCGCGATCGCACGAAAAGCGCTGTCGACGACCTGTTCCGGTACTTGCTGAGCGGAGGTCGTGCGGGCGTTCATCATGGTCAAGACGATTGCGGCCGTTCGCGCGGCCAGCGGAAGACGGCGGCTAATGCGACATGAGCGACTCATGCGATGAGATCTCGCAGAAATTGCGGTCGTTGGCAATGCGGCGCGCTCTGGGCATCGCGTCATCGTTGCCGAAACTATCCGCGGCCCACGCACCCATCGCTCTTATTGGTCAATTGTGAGCAGCCTACACGGGACGGTCAATCAGGGTTGGGCCGAAATGGCGCCTCGATGTGCAGCGACACACCAGTCTCGCCCCAATGAACTCGCATGATCGCTTTGTCGCGTAGCACGAGAGGAAAGTATATGGCCAGCGACTCCATGTGGGACAGATGCTCCGGTGTAGCGAG
>DASXPH010000101.1:0-8933 GCA_036493735.1 Gemmatimonadaceae bacterium | reverse complement strand
ATCGAGGCGCTGGCGTGCGTTGCTCACTCGCATGGCGTGCCGTTGATCGTCGACAACACCGTTCCGACGCCGATTCTCTCGCGTCCGATTCAGTTCGGTGCCGACATCGTCGTTCACTCACTGACGAAGTTCATGGGCGGTCACGGTACGACGATGGGCGGCATTATCGTGGATTCCGGGAAGTTTCCGTGGGCGGAGCACGGGTCGAAGTTCTCGATATTCACGGAGCCGGATAAATCGTATCACGATCTCGTCTACACCGAGCATTTTGGCGATGCAGCGTACATCGGACGGTGTCGCAGCGTCTATCAGAGGACGCTCGGCTCAGTCCTCTCACCTCTCAACGCCTTCCTGCTCCTGCAGGGCATTGAATCGGTGGCAGTTCGCATGGACCGTCACGTCGAGAACGCGCGGAAGGTTGCCGAGTTTCTGCGCGCGGATACCCGAGTCGAATGGGTCAATTACGCGGGGTTCCCGGAGAGCCCGTACTACCACCTGACCCAGAAATACCTCGGTGGTCGCGCCTGCTCGATCCTGACCTTCGGTATTCGGGGAGGCCTAACGGCTGGTACGCAATTCTACAACGCGCTGTCGCTCGTCAAGCGAGTCGTCAATCTCGGGGATTCGAAGTCACTGGCCTGTCACCCGGCATCCACCACCCATCGACAGATGAACCCCGCAGAACAGCTCAAGGCAGGCGTCACGCCAGAGATGATCCGTCTGAGTATCGGCATCGAGCACATTGACGACATTCTTGCGGATTTGGACCAGGCTCTCGATGGCGCACTCCCGATTCGTCTCAGCGCGCATGCTGGTGCGTCGCGGAACACTCGGTCAACTGCGGAGGTCACGGTCGAATGAGCGCGCCCTTTTATTCCTCACACAGCCCGCGATCTATGCGCGCGAGATCGGGACGTGAGCCGCTCGTCATCGCATTGCTCAACAACATGCCTGATGCGGCGCTGCAGAGCACCGAGCAGCAATTTCGCGAGTTGTTGGCACGGGCGGGGGCGGGTTACGACGTCCGACTACGGCTATTCTCATTCCCCGAATTGATTCGCGGCGAAGCCGGCCGGCATTACGTCGCCGAGCACTACGAGTCGATCGATACGTTGTGGAACGGCGACTTCGATGGGCTCATCGTCACGGGTGCCGAACCGCGCGCTCCCGAGTTGTCAATGGAAGTGTATTGGCCATCGCTGACGCGACTGGTCGATTGGGCGCTGGACTCGGAGACACCTACCATCTGGTCGTGTCTCGCCGCGCACGCGGCGGTGCTCCACCTCGACGGGATCCCGCGACGTCGCCTAGGGCAAAAAATTTCTGGCTTGTTCCGTTGTGAAAAGACGTCTAACAACGCGCTGGTCGAAGGTCTTCCTTCGTCGTGGCGGATTCCCCATTCCCGCCTGAACACGCTTGACGCCGAGCAGCTCGAGGCCGCCGGCTACGAGATCGCGTCGTGCTCGGACGAAGCAGGCGCGGATACGTTCGTTCTCCAGCGCCGCACCGCATTCGTGTTTTATCAGGGGCACCCGGAGTACGATGCTGGAGCGCTTTTCCGCGAGTATCGGCGCGACGTGGGTAGGTATCTCGCCGGATCGATGGAGCGTTACCCGGAAATGCCGCGCGGCTACTTCGATGACCAGAGTGCCAGAGCGTTCGCCGCATTTCGTGATCTTGCGGAACGCGAGCGGACGCGTGAGCTGCTCGAGGCGTTTCCTGGACGTGATGCGGGTGCAATACCCCCGCACCTCTGGCTCGATGCCGCCGTTCGCCTTTATTCCAATTGGCTGTCCGCCTTCGTCGCCAGACGTCGATCCGAAGCAGCAGCGGTTGCCAGCGTGGCCACGACGCGAGCTAATTAGGACGGATTGGTAATGCACGCTCCTGCGGATTCGACAGCACCGGTCGCCTCTCTCTTTCCCCCGCGCGAGGAACGCGTTCGGTGGGACGACTATCTCACGCGCGAGCTACTCAGCGCGAATGAGCGCATCGCCGCTGGCCCGGTCGTGCCGACGCTGGACATGAAGCAGCTGCGTTCGGAACTTGCCGAGTTTGACTTCGTCGCTCCGCGCAAGCTCGACGAGCTACTGCCCTGGACGATCGAACAGATCGAGCACGGCGTTGTCCACGTGACCAATCCGCGCTATTTCGGATTGTTCAACCCGGCGCCGAGCTTTCCCGCCCTGTGCGGCGATCGCATCACGGGAGCGTTCAACCCGCAGCTTGCGACCGCGACGACATCGCCGGCGGCTGTCGAGATCGAATCTCACGTCATTCGTGCCATTGCTCGACGAGTCGGTCTCCCGGCAAACGCGACGGGGCATTTCACCTCCGGTGGGTCCGAGGCGAATTACACCGCGGTCTTGTGTGCGCTCACGCACGCCAACGAACGATTCGCGACCGAAGGTGCGCGGTGCTTCAGCGGTCAGCCACTGTTCTACATCTCGCGCGAGAGTCACCTCGCATGGGTGAAGATCGGCCATCAGGCGGGAATCGGTCGCTCGGCGGTTCGCCAGGTGCCGACCGACGGCACAGGCCGCATGGATGCTGACGCCCTCGAGCAAATGCTCAACGAGGATACTGCCCAGGGCTGCGTGCCCGTGTTGATCGTTGCGACTGCGGGGACCACGAATGCCGGCATGATCGATCCGATCGAACGTTGCGGAGAGCTCGCGCGCCAGCACGACCTGTGGTTGCACGTGGATGCCGCTTGGGGCGGCGCGGTCATCGCGTCGCCACGTCTGCGCGGAGCGCTCGCCGGTATCGAACGGGCAAACTCTGTCACGATCGACGCGCACAAGTGGTTCGCGACGACGATGGGCTGCGGAATGTTCATCACCTCCGATCCGCTCATTCTCTCGAATACCTTCCAGGTTTCGACGGGATTCATGCCGTCGAACACGGCGACTGTCGATCCCTACGTTACGACGGCGCAGTGGTCACGACGATTCCTCGGCGTGCGGCTGTTCCTCTCGCTCGCCGCAGCCGGCTGGGATGGGTACGCGCGACACGTCGAACGTTCGGCTGAACTGATCGACAATCTTCGCAATATGCTAGCGGCGCGCGAATGGCGCGTCGCCAACGACTCGCCGCTGGCTCTCCTCTGCGTCGAGCCGCCAATCGGCGCGCCCGACGCTCGCACCGTCGGCGGACGCGTACTCGCGTCGGGCCGCGCCTGGATTGCCGTGGCGAAGTACGAGGGCCGCGATGTGCTTCGTATCTGCTTGACCCACGGCGAGGCCACGATGGACGACGTCCGCGAGCTCGTCGAAGCCTTGACCGACGCTTGCCGCGGTGTATCGCGCCTAACGGCTACGTCCGCGTGACTCACCAACTTTAATTCCACCAACCTCCCCGTTCCCGAGGACCTTTCGATGTCCACAAATATCCGATCAACGATCGTTTCGCAGTTCGAGCAGGTTGCTGCCGAGCAGCATCACAAGCTGGCGCCCCTCACCGATGAACGTCCCCTCATGGAGTCGGGCCTCGATTCACTCGCGTTCGCAATCGTTGTTGCGCGACTCGAGGATTCGCTCGGCATCGATCCGTTCACCGCGTCAGAGGACGCGCAATTCCCCGTGACGTTCGGCGATTTCGTGAAGATGTACGAGACAATTTACGAGAGTGCTGCGTAGCACATGTCCCTCTGGGAGTCGATCAGTCGCACGGGGCCAGACGCACAGCGATCGCTCTCGACAAGCGGCGCCACGGTCCGTCTCGCTGACTTTGCATGTGCATCCGCGCTCGAGGGTCGCCTCGAGGCACTTCACGGGCGATCGGTTCTCATCTCGACCTCGGATCAACTCGCCGCTGCACTCGCGCTGATCGAGCTCGATGGTATCGCGCGACGGCTGGTGCTGTGCCCACCCGATCTCGATCCGAAGCACCTGCCCTACGTCGTCGCGACCGCTGAAATAGATGCGATCGTAACGGATCGCGCCGATTCAGTGCCAGATCTGGCGGTCGAGGCCGTGGTGTCCATCGCGCGCCAACTTCATACCGTCGACGTCGACCGATCACCCCAGCACGCAACCGAGTGGATCCTCTTTACCTCGGGCACGACCGGTGTTCCGAAGATGGTTGTGCACACCCTTGCGACCCTGACCGCGGCAATCAAGCCATCCGGAACGCTCGCGGGTCCGCTGGTGTGGGCGACATTTTATGACACCCGTCGATACGGTGGGCTGCAGATTCTCCTCCGAGCGCTCCTCGGCGGCGGGTCCTTGGTGCTCTCGTCACCCGGTGAATCCGTTGCCTCCTTCCTCGAACGCGCGAGGGACAACGGTGTCACGCACATCACCGGCACGCCCTCGCATTGGCGCCGCGCCTTGATGGGCTCCGCCGCAAGCTCCATCTCTCCCGTGTACGCGAGGCTGTCGGGCGAGATCGCGGATCAGGGAGTCATCGAGAATCTGCAGGACATGTATCCTCAGGCAAAGGTCGCGCACGCATTCGCTTCTACAGAAGCCGGCGTCGCATTCGAGGTGACCGATGGAAAGGCTGGGTTCCCAGCGTCGTTCCTCGGCGTCAACGAATCCGGCGTTGATTTGAAAGTTGTGGATGACACGCTGCGCATTCGCTCGCCGCGCACGGCCCTTCATTACCTCGGACGAAACGATGAATCGCTCCTCGACGCGAATGGATTCGTCGACACCGGCGATGTCGTAGAAGCACGGGGTGATCGCCTCTACTTCGTTGGCCGGCGCGGCGGCATCATCAACGTCGGTGGGCTGAAGATCCATCCAGAAGAAGTGGAGGCAGTCATCAACCGCCATCCCAGTGTCCGGATGTCGCTCGTGACCGGTCGAAAGAATCCGATAATGGGCACGATCGTGGCCGCGGAAGTCGTGTTGACATCCGGAGACGGCGCGCTCGATCCTGGAGTCGTTGAGACTACCAAGTCGGAGATACTCGCGGCATGCCGAAGTTCGCTCGCCGCGCACAAGGTCCCGGCCTCGATTCGCTTCACTTCGTCGCTCGCCGTAACGGCTTCAGGGAAACTGGGGCGACGCAATGCCTAACGTCATCGTTACCGGCGGTAGCCGCGGACTCGGGCTTGGCATTGCCAGGGCGCTCCGCACTGCTGGTCATACCGTGATCGCGGTCGCGCGCCGGCCGACCGACGCACTGAACGAGGAGATGAATGAAAGGCCAGCGAACGGCACCGGTTCGATCGACTTCGTACCCTTCGACCTGAGTTGCATCGGCGAGATCCCTGAGCTCATCAAGCGGATCCGCAAGAGCTACGGTCCGATCTTCGGGCTCGTGAACAACGCGGGCATTGGCACCAGCGGCGTTCTCGCGACAATGAAAGATGCGGATATCGAGCAACTCATACGGATCAACACCCTGGCGCCGCTGGTCCTCACGAAGTATGCGGTGCGCTCGATGATGAGCGGCCAAGGTGGCGGCCGTATCGTAAACATTTCGTCGATCGTCGCCGCGACCGGCTATTCAGGCCTTTCCGTTTACAGCTCGACGAAATCCTCCCTCATCGGCTTCACACGCTCACTCGCGCGTGAAGTCGGATCGCTCGGGATCACCGTCAATTCGGTTGCGCCCGGATTCGTGAGCACCGAAATGACGGGTGACCTTGGCGAGCAAGCGCGAGAGAAGATTGCGCGGCGAAGCGCACTGCGTCGAATGCCCGAAGTCGAAGACGTCGCGAATGCCGTGGAGTTCCTGCTCAGTGAGAAGGCAAAGAACATCACCGGCACCACGCTGACCGTGGATGCGGGTAACACTGCGTGAGGTGGTTGCATGATCGACACATCTAGCTTTCGCCGTCTGCTTGGCCGCTTTGCGTCAGGGATTGCCATCATTACCGCTCGCGACTGCGATCGCGACGTCGGCATGACGGTCAGCGCGTTTTGCTCGGCGAGTCTGTCGCCGCCCCTCGTCCTGGTCTGTGTCGACTCCAAGGCCTCGATGCACGACCTGCTGCTGCGTCACCCAAAGCTTGGCATCAGCATCATTGGCTCGGAGCACGAGGCGCACTCTCGCAGGTTCGCGGACAAGAACGAGGCTCGCCGCTTCGACGGCGTCCCGTTCACACGAGGCGAGAGCTCAGTGATGCTTCTCGACGACGCGACGGCGCAGCTGGAGTGTCAGCTCGTGAGTCATCACCGGGCCGGCGATCACACGATCTTCATCGCCGAAGTAGAGCGCGGATTGATGGGCGATGCCGAGCCGCTCCTTCACTTCGGCGGCCGATACGCTCAGTTAGCGACTACCGCTGCGGTGTCGTGAGCGCGAGTACCGCGAAGCGGTAGCCACGCGTCACTGCTTACCGTGCATCAGCGGGCGGCAGAACAATGGGAGCTTCCGTCAACGCCCTAGAGCGGCGGACGGCGGCGCTCAGAGCACGTGCAATTATCGCCCGTATTCGACGAGGCTCGAGGATCCACTGTTCGCCGACCTCGATGATGTGGCCGGAGAAGAAGCGCTTGAAATCGGCGATGCCCGCTAGAGGATCGTGCGGAACTCCGGCCGCATCGGATACGCCTCCGAAGTCGAACCATGCTGCGCCCTGTCGTTTCGCCCAGGCGATCAGATTCCAGAGTGGCGCGTAGGCGACGGCGAGGTTTCCCACACCGTGATGTCGGGTCGAGGCGCCCGCCTCATACGTAACGTAGTTGCCGTTCACACAACCCCACGCAAACGACACGAGGCCAGCCGGACTCTTGTCGTTAGGCGTCAAGAGTCCGACGACGCGCGAGCGGTTCGGCGTCGTTCGCGACGCTCCCAGGATCTCTTTCCAGGGAAGCCGACGAGGCTTTCCGCCGGTTCTGCGGTATGCTTCATCGATCAGTTGTTCGATTCTCGCGGCGTAGACCGAATCGTCTAAGTGCGCGAGCTCGAATCCGCGCTTCATCGGCGCGCGAACGTTTCGTCGAGCACTCGCGGCGACCTTCGCGAAGAGCTCCTCCTCAGATGGCGACAGATCGAGGCACGGCGTGCGCACGTAAGACTCCGGCTTTTCGCTCTTGACGAAACCGAGCTCCTTGAGCGTGTAGGCGAGCCGTTGACGAAGGTGCGGGTCTCGCTCGAACAGTTCGATACGAACGCGAATACATCGGCGGTCCGTACGCGCGGCCTCCGCAATCGCCGAGAGGAGCTGGTCAGCAGCCTCCGGAGACTCGGTCGCACCGAAACGCTCGATCTTGTAAATGCGATGCCCTGGCAGCGTACGACTTCGCCCAATCGCGATCGCTACTGCGGCGTGCGCAGAGTGCTTTTCGTCCGCGGCGACGAGAAGGGTGGAATCAGGGTATCCGAACATCCGCAGCCACTCGGCGCGCTGCGCAAATGGAAGTACGACACCCTGCTCCTCGAGCTGCCGCTCGATCGTCTCACGACCCCGCCCCAAGCCAACTACTCCTTGCACCTGATAGCCGCGGTGACGATCAGCACCCGGTCCGGCCGATATCGAAGTGGATGACATCGAATGTGCTAGCTGGCGAGCGCGACGAGCTTCATGCGCATTGCGCGGAGTCGATCCGAAACAGAGCTAGGCAGCGCACACAGCATGAGCAGTCCGCTCCGGCGATCGAGGCGCGGCCCGAAAACGAGACTCAACACCAAGCCGCGCGCAGCGGCCAATCGATTGCCGGCATCGAGCTCAGCTTGACCCAGCCACGCGTACGAATCCGCTAACAGCGTGCGAATTTGCCCACGCGGTATCGTTAGGTGAGCAGAAGAGTGCGGCAACCATTTTCCGATCGTCCGGAGATTGTTGCGGGCAATCTCCAGAATCATCGACGGCCGTGTGAGTTGGTCCGGAGCACCAACGCAGTAGTACGTGGACGGAGCGTCAATGAAGACGACGGGACCGACGGAGCACAGACGCACGTAGAACTCGTAGTCCTCGCCAGCGTGGACGAAGGTCGGGTCGAAACCGCCGACTTGCTCGACCCAGGCGCGGCGGACCAGGACCGTGGAGGTATGAAGGAGGTTCCCGAGTAGGATCTCGCTGAAGAGATCCCCGATCCGGACCGATGCTGAGGCAATTTCGTTAGGCGCGACCGAGCTGAGCTTGCCGAGCGTCTCGACCTCGCGCATCGCCCGTTCGATATTCACTCGGGAATGCCCTTTGTACATCACGCGCAAGTAACGATCGCTGATCACGTCTCCCGCGCGATTGAGCGCGGTCATGTCACTCCACACCAGCCCTGCTTCGGGAAAGCGCGTCAGCGCCGCGACCTGGCTCTCCAGCTTCCAGGGTGCCCAGGCATCGTCAGAGTCGAGAAAGGCGAGGAATTCCCCGCGAGCATGCTGAATGGCCGAATTGCGAGCGGCTGTGACCCCTGCGTTCTCCTGATAGTAGTAACGAACGCGATCGCCGAACCCCTCGACGACACTCCGTGTATCGTCTGACGACCCATCGTCGACAACTACCACTTCGATGTCGCGATAGGATTGGCTGAGGGCGCTCTCGATCGCGCGAGAGACAATGGCGGCACGGTTGAACGTCGGGATGATGACGCTCACCTTCCCAGGGTCCGCAGGCAGCTCGGGGCCGAGGCCTGTCGAAGCGCGAATTGGGCGACTGGGACTTCGCGGTCTTACTGTCTGAACTGAACTAACCGGCATTCGTGGGCTTTGTTGCGACAGGGCGGAACGGCATGCCTTACGGGTAAGTACCACACCATCTGGGTGATGGAGGCGCGGTGCCTAACAAGAATCGCGTACCGTGCCGGGCAACGATGATGCCATGTGAAGGAATATTTGTGCCGCACGTCTGCCGCTGAGATAGGGGACGGAGAAGGCGGGCAGAGTGAGGCGCGAGCGCAATGCAGTGTGGAGTCTTCGACGCACCCATATCGCGCCTAACGCAGGTCGAGTTGGGACGACCGAGGCGGAGCCACCGCTGTTGCTGAGGGAGCCCATGCAAGCATTTAGGGATAATGTGGGGGCCAACACATGAAGGA
>DASXPH010000100.1:0-53593 GCA_036493735.1 Gemmatimonadaceae bacterium | reverse complement strand
GACGAAGTCGTTCCAGGTCGGAATTTTTTCGTGGAAGAATTTCTGATTGGCATTCGCCAGCGGACCGAGCTTCAGGTACCAGTCGTAGGTGTCGTACTGGTCGAACGCGAACTGCTGGACGTCCTTCGCCGTTTCCATCATCGCCGCGTACTCGAAGCCGTAGCTCAGACGGAACGCGCCATTGTGATGGAAGTCGTCGCCGAGCCACATGTCGGATGGCGACGCTTGCGGCGATGCTGCGCGCAGAGCAGGGTGTGGATCCGTGAGCGCCATCGCCGTCGTCCAGCCGTCGTACGAAACGCCTAACATACCGACCCGCCCATTGTTCTGAGGCACGTTCTTGATGAGCCAGTCGATGGTGTCATAGGCGTCGGTGGCTTCGTCGATCGCCTTCGGATTCTTGCGCTGCGCTGGGCTGCGCGCCGGCCGCTGCATCACGAACTGGCCTTCGGACTTGAAGCGGCCGCGAATGTCCTGGAGGACGAAGATGTAGTTGTCGTCCGCCAGCTCCTTGTACGGGCCGTCGAACGCGCGCGCCGCGCCGTCGATTCCATACGGTGTGCGTCGGAAGAGTACCGGTAGCGGGCCGGTCTGATCCTTCGGGGCGTAGATGTCGGTGTTGAGTTTGACGCCGTCGCGCATCGTGATCATCACGTTCGTCTTGACGTAGCGCTGCGCGTTGTCGGTGCTCGGCGCCTGCGCGGCGAGGGTGGTCGCCGTGAGGGTCAATGCTAGGAATGCTCGGATTCGCATCGGTGGATTGCGGTGAGGTTGGGAGACGGGTGAGCATGCGCCGCGTGCGGGCGAGACGCAAGGCTTGCATTGACGGCTGCTCTCGGGAGGGCGAACTTGCGCCAAACAAGCCGATCACCGACTACCGACCACCGGCATGACCACTCGCCGCGAATTCCTCCGCACGACCGCCATCGCGGGTGGCGCAATCGGCCTCGGCATCACCACCGAGTCCTGCGCACATCCCGCTCAAATCCCGCAGAGCGAACGTGTCGAGTTCACGACGGCGCCCCGCGAGAAGGCTCTATCGCCGAAACGCATCCTCATACTTGGCGGCACGGGATTCATCGGGCCCTATCAGGTTCAGTACGCCCTCGACCGCGGTCACACCGTCACGCTCTTCAACCGCGGAAAGACCAACCCGAAGCTCTTTCCGACCGTCGAGAAGCTGATCGGCGATCGCAACGGCGATCTCAAGTCGCTCGAGGGACGCAGCTGGGACGCGGTGATCGACAACTCCGTGCAGACCGATCCACATTGGGTCACGCTCAGCGCGAGTCTGCTCAAGGACAGCGTCAAACAGTACGTCTTTGTGTCGACGCGGTCGGTGTACTCGGATCTCAGCCGTGTTCCGATGACCTCGGAGGCGCCGGTGTTCACGGAGGAGACGGCGAACTGGGACCGCTCGAAGCCGATGCCGTACGGGCTCGTGAAAGCGCTGGGGGAGAAGGAGGCGCAGAAATACTTCCCGGGTCGCACGACGATCGTTAGGCCTGGCCTCATCATCGGTCCTGGCGACCTCACCGACCGCTTCACCTACTGGCCAGTGCGCATCGAGCGCGGCGGCGAAGTGCTGGCGCCGGGCGATGGGACCGATCCTGTTCAGATCATCGATGCACGCGATCTCTCGGAGTGGATGATCCGGCTCGTCGAGCAGAATGCACCCGGCGTGTTCAACGCTGTCGGTCCCAAGAATCCGCGTTCCTTTGCCGAATTCCTCCACGGCATCAAGGCCGCGACGAGCTCCGAGGCGACCTTCACCTGGGTCGATACGGATTTCCTCATCAAGCGCGATGTGCGTCCGTATCGCGAGATGCCGGTCTGGCAACCGGCGCGGGGCAAGAACCTCGGTTTTGCCCGATTCGACATCTCCCCCGAGCTCGCGTTAGGCATCACCTTCCGCCCGCTGGCGGTCACGACGCGCGACACACTCGACTACTTCCATAAGCAGCCGCCGGAGCGGCAGGAAGTTCTCAAGGCGGGCTTGAGCGCGGAGCGCGAGGCCGAAGTGCTGAAGGAGTGGAAGGCGAGCCGAAGCAGCTGAGTAACATGGCGATCGCGTACTCCGCGACCGCCGCGGAGTGTGAATCCGCTCAGGAGCTTCGCAAGGCAATAACAGGATCTACCCGCGCCGCTCGACGCGCCGGAATCCAACTCGCCACGACCGACGCCACCAGCACGAGCACGATGACCGCGACGTAGACCATCGGGTTCGCGACGCTCGTGCCGTGCAACAGCTCTTCGAGGAATCGCGACGCAAAGACCGCGATCGGGAGACCGATCGCGAGGCCGATCACAACGAGCAGCAGCGCGTCGCGCAGCACCATCGCGCGGAGGCGCCCCTGACTTGCGCCGAGCGCGCCGCGAATCCCGATCTCCCGCGTGCGACGGCTCACCGTGTAGGCGAGCACGCCGTGCACGCCAACGAGCGCGAGGACGAGACCGATGAGCGCGAAGCCGAGGATCTGCAGCGCGTTCGTTCGCACGCCTTCGAGCTGAAGCGAGAGCTGCTTCGCCACGAGCTCCGTGAAGAGCGGTCGATCGGGCACGGCGCGAATAAGGGCGAGACGGGTTGGACGGAGCAGCGTTTGCGGCGCGAGGCCGTTCGTCGCCCGCACGAGAAACGTCGGAAAGGCCGAGGGCGCCTGTTCGAAGGGGCGATAGAGCTCGGGTCCGTTGACGGCGAGCAAGACGTTAGGCTGGGCCGCCTTGTTGTCACGGACGACTCCGACGATGGTTACAGTCAGCCCGGCGCCGGGTGCGCTGTCGATGCGCACTTGCTGACCGACCGCGTTATCGTTAGGCCACCACCGGTGGGCCGCCCATTCGTTCACGATCGCCACCGGCACTGTCGACTCGCGGTCGGCGTCGTTGAACGTGCGCCCGGCAACGAGCCGTACCCCCGTCGTCGCGAAGTAGCTCGGGCTCACGGCTGCGATCGCGGCCGGTGACAGCGTCAACGGCAACGGTGATGCGTCGCCGGAGAGACGTATTTCGCCCGGTGCGCTGCGACCGCCGAGTAGATTCAATGCGCGCATCGCCACTGATGATGCGCCCGGCAGTGCTGCGAGATCGGCCAGGATCCGGCGCTCCACGGGAAGATATGTCTCCTTGACTCTCCATGGGTGCGGGAAGCTGGGGGTTCCTTCGACGAGTCGCGACGCATCGAACCCGACGTCGACGCGTGCGAGGCGCAGCACGGTCATCGTCATGAGAGCAGCACCGACGAGGAGCACGACCGCGCATGCGGTCTCGGCGACGACGAGCGAACGCTGCGCGAGGCTGTGACGTCCACCGCCACCGCCGCCCGTGCTCTCACGCAGCACCTGCTGGACGTTCATGGAGCGAATGATCCGCAGCGGGACCAGCCCGAGGATCAGCGCGATCACAAACGACAGCGCGATCGCGAATGCCGCGACCTTGCCGTCGACGCGGTACTCCATGCCGAGGGGACGGAGAGAAGTGAGCACGGCAAGAGTGCGCAGCGCACGCAACAGCCACGCGGCGAGCAGAAGGCCAAGACCGGCGCCGGCCGCGACGAGCATCGCCTGCTGTGAGATGAGGTAACTCGTTAGGCTGCGGAATCCTCCGCCGAGGGCGGTACGCACGGCGAGCTCGCGCTCCTGCTGCAGCGTCCGAACAAGCAGCAGGGTGCCGACGTTTGCCACCGCGATCAGCAATACGCAGGCGACGACGCCAGCGAAGATCACGTCGTGCGAGCGTGTGGATGCGACGTACCGATCGCGCAGCGGCGCGGCGACGAGCTTCGTTGGCAGTGCCTGACCGCGCGCGGTGGGCTTTGCCGCCGGCGCGATCGTTGTCAGCTCGCCGCGGAACATGTTGATCGTTGCGCCTGGCGCGAGCCGTCCGATCACGACGACATTGCGGATGGACGGGCGCGTACTGGGATCGAGTGTGGGCACCACCGGTAGCCAGAATTGCGATCCCGATTCGAACTCGAACCCCGAAGGCATGACGCCGATGACCGTGTAGCGCGAGTCGCTGAGCTTCACGACTTTTCCGAGGATGTTCGGGTCCTGCGCGAAATGCGTCGTCCACATCTCATGACTCAGCACAACCGTCAGCGGACTTCCGAGCCGATCATCCTCTGCGCTGAAGGTGCGTCCGGCTATCGGATGGGCCATCAGCAGCGCGAACACGTTCGGTGACACGACGCCGCCGAGCACCGGGACAATCTCGTCGCCGAGCACCAGGCCTTTGGCGCCGGAGGTGAAGGCGGCGACCGCGTCGAGCGAGTGGAAAGGGTGATCGCGCAGCACCTGCGCGAAGGTCTCGTACGACGGATCACAGCCGCTCGGGCACACGGGCGGCGTCCCGACGACGGTCGCCGGCACTTCCTGGATCACCACGAGCCGGTCGGCCTCGGGGAAGGGCAGGGAGCGAAAGCGCACCGCGTCGAGCACGCTGAACGCGGCGGCGCTCGCGCCGATGCCTAACGCTAGGGAAAGCGCGGTAGTGACGACGAAGATCGGGGACTTGGCGAGAGAGCGCGCGGCGATCGCGAGATTGGCCATGTTGGGGGCCCGGTAGCGCTAGCGACAAACTTCCAATGCATTCACCGCATCCAGCTTCGACGCATCGATAAAGCAGTACATCCCACACTGCGTCAATCCGGCCGCGCGAAACTCGCGGCGATAGGTCGCGGCGGAGCGGTAGACCCAGCCATCCATGTCGCCAACCATGTCGTCTTCGCGAGCGTACGCTTCGATGTAGGCGACTCCGCCTAACAAGCGGCGGACCTCCTTGAGGCCCAGTGGCAGGTCCGCGTTCGAGACGTATTGCAGCATGTCGGCGCAGACGATGAGGTCGAATGGACCTTTCAGCCGGAGCGTCCGCAGCGACCCGAAGCTGCCGCGACGGATGTTCCGGCTCTTGCCGAACGTTTCTACTGCGTATGCACTCGACTCGACGCCGACGTAGCTGATGGAGGGTCGAATGCGCCGGAGCGCGACATACCAGCGTCCCTCGCCACACCCGACGTCGAGGACGTTGCGCACGCGACGCCCAAGCATGTACTCCGCCGCCGAAAGGGCGAGCTGCATTTTGCGATCGAGCGCCCGGTCGGAGGTGACCCGGGTTCGCGGATCGCGGTACCAGCGGTTGAAGTAGGCGGAGTCGTAAGCCTTCAAGGGACCAGGGGCTAGGGGCTAGGGCCAGCGATTCGAGCCTGGTGAAAATGCAGGCTCAAACGGCCAAGCCCTAGCCCCTAGCCCCTTCTCACTCTTTTGCTGTTGCATCCCCCCGTCGCTGCGCGTCTTACAGACACATGCGCACTCGCGAGACCCCAGTCATACGTCAGCCAGCGCTCGATCGCGCTCGGTGGTTCGTGTTCGAGCACTTCGAGCTCGTGCTCGTTCTGCTCCTCGTGAGCTCGATGCTGGCGATCCACTGGTTCATCGACGAGAAGGTCGCCTTCCTCACGTTCTACTATCTGCCCGTCATCGCCGCCGGGTTCTATCTCGGCCGGCGCAGCGCGGTCTGGTCTTCGGTCTTCATCGTCGTTCTCGTTGCGTTCTTCGAGGCGTTCGTTGGACTGAATGGCTCCGCCGCGCTGGAAGCCGGCATCAATCCGCGTCTGCTCCTGACGCTGATTCCCTGGGCCGGGTTCCTGATTCTCACGGGATACGTCGTCGGCACGCTCGCGGATCAGCGTCGTGCGCGGCTCGAGGACCTCAAGCGCGCGTACATGACGATGCTCGAGTTGATGACGTTCCACCTCGAGTCCAGCGAACGCCACAACACCGGACATAGTTTTCGCGTGGCCGAACGAGCGGTCACGCTCGGCCGCGAGCTAGGTATGCGCAGTGAGGAGCTGGAAGACCTTCGTGTCGCGGCACTCCTCCATGAGCTGGGGCCGCAGGACCCACGGCTGCTGCGCCTCTTCGAGCATTTCCCCGGCGACGTTCGCCAGTTGCCGATCGCCACGTCGATGCGCGCCGCGCTCGACCTCGTCGGCGAGTACAGCCACTACCACGAGCATGTCGGCGCCGACTGGCCCGTCGATCTCGTGCGTGGCTCTCTGGCGGTGAAGGTGCTCGCGGTCGCCGACGCTTTCGAGACGCTGCAGATGCCGAGTCCCAACCGGCCTCCTTTCTCGCCCTGGGGTGCCGTCGAGGAAATCGAGCGCGGAGCCGGCCAGATATTCGCCACCGACGTCGTTCGCGCACTGCGCAAGCTCGCCGTCGCGCCGGAGAGAAGCGTCGAGCAGCAGATGCCACGGCCGCTGAGCGTCGTCCGCGGCGCGTAGATCTATCGGTACATCAGCAGGCACCGAGTAGCTATCGCGCAAGCTACCGGCATGGGGCGATTCCGCTTACAATCGTTCTCAACACTGCTCACGCCCGAATGCCGCGCACAAAGAAGCCATCGAAGAAGAGATCTCTGTCTCGCGCTGCCCGCGCGAAGCGCCGGACACCCGCTGGTCCCAGAACTCTTGCCATCGACGTTGGTGGATCACACATCAAGGCATCCGTGCTCGACCTACGCGGGCGAATGATTCACGACCGCGTGCGCGTCGAGACACCAAAGCGCCCGACCCCTCATGATCTCGTGTCGCTCATCGCTGGGCTGGTCGAGTCGCTGCCTGCATTCGATCGTGTCTCCGTGGGATTTCCCGGCGTCGTGCGCGATGGTGTCATTCGAACGGCACCCAACCTGGGTACGGATCGCTTTCAGGGCTTCAACCTCGCGCGCGCCCTCGAGCGCAAACTGAGAAAACCAGTGCGCGTCGAGAACGACGCCGACGTGCAGGGGCTCGCCGTCGTGAAGGGGAAGGGTGTTGAGATGGTGATCACGCTCGGCACGGGATTCGGCTCGTCGATCTTCGTGAACGGTCACCTCGGGCCACATCTCGAGCTTGCGCATCACGCATTTCGTAAAGACAAAACGTACGAGGACGAGCTCGGGGAAGCGGCGCGTGAGCGCGATGGCACCGATTCGTGGCAGCGTCACGTGTTCGAGGCGATCGAGTCGTTGCGCAATCTCACGAACTTCGATCACCTCTACATCGGTGGCGGTAATGCGCGATTGATCGACGAAAAGTTGCCGGCCGATGTGAGCATCGTCTCGAACACCGCCGGCATCCTCGGCGGCGTTCGATTGTGGGCCTAGCGCGGGGAATCGCGCGTATTGCGTCGATGCGGCATGTGGCCTGCGGCTCCTGACTCGGCCTTTCCACGCGAGAACCGAGCGCTATGGACGATCGTACGCCGTCGGAGCAGCAGCGAGAATCCCCGCGATCGGCGCCGAGTGCGCCAAGCATTGAGAAGAGCCCACAGAATGGGCGAACCGAGGCCGATGGTGACGACCGCGCTCGCGTGGATCGATCGTCGTCGTCCAAGCCCGCGCTCACGGATCGCGAGCGCACGGAACGCTGGCCCATCGATTAGCGCGCCGCGTCAGCGTCCCTTTCGGATGAACCCGATGAAGTCGGTGTAGACCGGGTCGCGTCCGGCGGCGCGCATTGCGCGCGCGATCTGACCGCGATGGTAGTGCCCATGCATCGCGACATGGGTGAGGATGTCGCCGACGCTGTTCTCGAACTCGTGGCCGGCGCTGTTCCGATAGCGAATGCGTTGCGCGCGCGAGTCGTCGGGCCGCTTCAGCAATTCACGAAATCGCCGCCGGTTTTCCGATTCGAGCGCTGCGATCTCGTCAGGCGACAATGCCGGCCATACGGCAACGCGTGGCTTTGCCATGTCGATGCGCGACAACCAGAGATGTTCCGCGGCGACAATGTGCGCGAACAAGCGTAGTGTATCCGCATCGGGCGGCTGGCGTCGCAACTCCACGATCAGTGCATCGTGGGCCCACCAGTTGTGCTCGTAGAGCTCGGCCAGGAGATCGGACATGGTCGGTGGTCGGCGATCACATTCTCAACAGATAGCTCGCCTTCACGAAGAACGCGTCGTTCATACGCCGCAAACGCGAGAATGCCAGGGGATCCGCTTCGGTGAGACTGCTGCCATAGCCGGCGAAGAACACCGTGCCTGGCGTGGGCCGATACGAGAAGAGCCAGTCCACGCGAAAGGCGGTGGTGGGACTTCGCAGCAGATCCTGGACTGCACCTAACGAGTCAACGGTCATCAACGGGAGCTCCGTGCGCGGATCGCGGACGAGGGTGTCGCCCGAGATCGCCGTGTACTGTCCAACGAAGCGCACGAACACCGAGCGCGTGAGCTGATACTCGAGTCTCAAACGCGGAATCCGAATGTGCGTCGTCGCCTGATCGTCGGCACGTCGCGTGAGCATGGAGCTCACGTACGAGCCGTTCACTCGGACCTTATCGGTCGGCCGCCAATTGAAGGAGGCGCCGGCGTCGAATCGACGGACGCGCGACGTTTCGCTGAAGTCCACGTCGTTCCCGGCCGACGTGCTCATTGACGCGTCGAAGGTCTGGTAGATGGCCGTGTTGACGCGCGTCCCGACGACGAACGTCGTTATCCGCGGTGGTGCCACGAACGGCCGCGGCAGACCGCCCGAGCTCGGGTCGTTGACATAGAGACCAGCGTATTGTGCAGGATCGAACGCGTAGCTGGCGAGCGCCGGGTTCAGGTTCAACGACCAGCCGCCATGCAGGAGGAACTCGTTGCTCGCGGAGATGTGGTCCTCGAGCAGACTTCTGGCGGAAAAGAAATCGCCGTAGCGCCAGAGACCACTTGTCGAAATAAAGGTGTTGTAACGCTCCAACACCGAGCCTGGATGTCCATAAATCGTGAAGCGGTTCGAGACGTTAGGCTGGACATATCCCGTGCGCGGAAGGTACCCGTTCCAGGCTGCGAACTCCGGGGAGATGCCGAGCACGTTGTAGTGGAATCCGAACGCACGGCCGGTACGATCGAGAACGGCTTCCCACATGGGCCCTGTGCGCGTCGAGTCGCCGAGTCGCGTGGTGCTGCCGACGAGCTGGAACTGGGCGAAATACAGCCTGCCGAAGACGATGCGCAGATCGCCGCCCGCCAGGCGGTTGTACGCCTGGCCTTCTTCGCGGTCGCTCACCAGCAGGCCGACCGTGGACTGGCCGGCGAAGTCGCGCCTAACGCGAAGGATCGTCGCCACCGGATTCGAGCCCGGCGTCCGCGAGATCCGAGGGTCGTCCACGGCCGAAAGCAGCGCCACGTCCGTTCCTCCGACCTTACCGGTGATCTTCGCGGCTTCGGTGGGATGCACGATCTGCCGCGTGTAGACGAGGGTGTTGGGAACGTTGAACTGGTCGCTTCCCTCGACGAAGAAGGGCCGCTTCTCGGGATAGAAAAGCGCGAAGCGGAGATCGGTAGCGATCTGGGTCGCGTCGGCCTCGACCTGCGAGAAGTCCGGCTTCACCGTCCCGTTCAGCACGAAGTTGCTCGTCATTCCCCACTTCACATTCCCGCCTAACGCCGCCGATTGCTGATATCGCCAGTCGGATGCAGCGCCGCCCGTCACGACCTGCGGCGCGCCCGACGTGGTGGAGGTGAGCTCCGGGTTCAGCTCGAGCACTTCGCCGTGATGCATGTCGGCGAGCCCAACGAGAGTACCCTCCTGCCCGATGAACGACGCCGAAGCCTTGCGCGCGGGCGTCCACGTCTCCTGGTAGCCCGAGTGCTGAACGTTGCGCTGGATCTGGAGACCCCAGTCCTGGACCTCGCTGGCCGCGTAACGAAGGGACTTGAAGGGAATCCGAATCTCGACCTCGAATCCCCATGGCGTCAGGTGTCCCTTCGATCGCCAGAGGAAATCCGCGCTCAGATCGTTCTGTCCAGGCATCACATTCGATCCCGGGATGAAGCCGCCAGCCTCACTCTTCATCCCGTCCGCCTGCACGCCGAGCGGGTTCACGATGAAGACGAACGCGCGTCGCTTGTCGTGAAACGTGTCGAGATGGATCTCGACGTTGTCGTCGCCGCTCACGAGATCGCGGTTCGCCAGCGTCGCGTGTACGGCGCCACCACCGCCGTGCGGCTCGAAAGCGCGAATACCGAAGTAGATCGCTGATGACGAGTACCACACGAGCACTTCGGTGGAATCGGGCGCCGGGCGTTGATCGATCGGCGCGTAGAGCGAGAAGTCCGTCAGGAGTGCCGCATCCCGCCACACCGGTTCGTCGAGCGAGCCGTCGACGACAATCTGATCTTCCTCACGCTCGGCCTTCGGAATGCGTACTGCCGTCTGGTTCGCGCGGCCACTGTACACTGCACGATCCACGGCGGGACGCGGCCGCGCCTGTTCGACTGTGGTTGCCTGGAAAAGGGCGAGGAGGGAGAGTGCGGCAAGCATCGCGGTACGGCTACCCGGAGGGAAGGAGGGGGAAGCGAGGAAAATAATCGCTGGTACTTTATTCGCCTCCTCCGCCATCACTACGGAGTGACCAACAAGGTCGCCGCGCGTATCTTGCATGCCTTCCGCGGCTCCCCATCTGCATTCGGCTATCCCTCCCGCCCGTGCGCTACCACGACCCTATCCTCGAGACCATCGCGCGGTCCATATACACGTTCTTTCCGCGCTGCATCAAATGCGGGGAACCAATCGATTCATTCGAGGATGCCGATATCAGGATCCTCAGGCACCGCGTCGTTCATCGAGCAGAGTGCCCGATGCTTAACGAGCCGTCCGAGATCGCGGCAGCCTCTGGCAGGTAGCTACTCCTCCTCCTCAGAATCCTCGCCGTGCTTCACGATATCCCCCTCTTTGAAGAGGATATCCTTCAGGATCTTTCTCCATAGCGTCTTGTGGCGGAGCAGGAATTCGAGGTCCATCCCGAAGTGCTTGAACTCCTCCTTCTGCGCGTTTCGCATGATGGCCTTGGCAGTTCTGTCCTTCTCCACCGCCATGCGCTGCTCATACCAGCTGATCGCCTCGGCTTCCTCCGTGAGTGAGGTGATCATGCGCGCAAAGGTGCGCGTCGTGTCCGGTAGCTCGTTCGCTGGCTCATGATATTGCTCGAATCCCATCATTCCCTCCATTAGGGCGGTGATCGGTGATCACCAGCGCGTGATAGACGCTCGCCCAACAATCCAATCGCGATGCCGAGCGGAATATTCAGCGCCGCGACGAGCGCGATCAGCAGCGCGATGCCAGGCGTCACGGGGCGCGGCGCCCGCATGAAGTTGATCGCGGCTGCGACCACAGCGGCGATGCAACCCATCGCGAATCCGACACGACCTGCCGTCTGCTTACGTGCTTGCCACCGTGCCGTACGTGCTTTGTCGGCGTTCGTCATCCGACCTCGGCATGACGCGGCCGCGCGGTGCCTCGATGCACGGCCCACGCCAACGCGAGAATCGGCGGCAGCGCGAACGCGATGATCCGTCCGTTCGATTGACGCGAGAGGCCAATGAGATGCATGACGAGCGCGATGACGGCGAGCGCCGCGAGGCACAGCGTCACCCAACGGGTGGTGCGTGACAGGCGGCCTTTCACTGCCGTCATGGGCGCGAGCACCACGAGGAGCAGCCACCCCGGATTGAAGAGCAGTAGGTTCTCGTTGCGATGGGCGAAAGTGTGGTCGGTGATCGTCCACAGAAGCATGAGAATCAAACCGAGGATCCCCACTCCGAACGACCAGAGCGCGAAAAGCGTCGCGGCGCTGTAGCGTGCTGCGGCGCTCCCGCGCGCGGCACGCCACCCGACGATGGCGAAGAGTATTGCGAGAAGGATTCCGAGCGTGGCGAACACCGGCATCCAATTCGGTGGGGCAGTCGCCTCGGGATGGTTGAGTGTAGGAAGCAGCTTTCGCTCGCTTCGGACCAGCGGCTTTGTGCCGCCGTTGCCGTCGCTCACGCGGAGCTCGCGGATGTAGTCGCGCAACCGCATCGGCAGGAACATCTCCTCAAAGGCCGTTAGCGGGTGATCGCCCGGCCGGCCGAGGCCGAGGTCGATGCCTGATGCGAGCAATGGCTCTCTCTGAGTGAGGCGGAGCGTCTCGGAACGATACGTGTTCTCCGTCGTCCGCGTCGCGAAGGTCGCGCGGATGACACCACCGAGCACGCGATCGAGCGCGTCGCGCACCCGCGTCGAGCAGTTGTCCCGATAGTAGTCGTATCGGTACCTCGCGTTCTGCGGCTGTGAATTCCAGATCACGAAGTCCCGGAGCGCGAGCTTCTGCGCGTTCGTGAGATCGAGCTCCTGGGCCCAGACTTCCCGATCCCGCTCGCGATACTCGATGAGCGTTTGCTCATAGCCATAGCCGCCCATGGAGTACAGCATTCTGCCCTGCAGAAAGTGTGGGATGAAGTAGGGCTGGCTCGAGTCGAAGATCCCCCAGTTGTAGACGACGTCCAGCGGGCCGCCCGACGAGGGCGGCCGCTCGACGTGGAACCAGAGCGCATTGTGCCCGAACATTTCCCAGACCTGCTCGCCGACGCCCATCGTGACCAGTGTGACCGTCAGCTCGCTCCCGGGCTCGCGTGGCGCGTTCACCTGTGGGCCGGGCGCATGTTGTGCACTCGGGGGACGGAGACGGACCTGTGCGCCGGCGATGGAGGACGCGAGCAGAACCAGTACAATGGCGGCGCGCATGTCGGTCGGTGATCGGTGATTGGTGGTCGGTGAACGGTGGTCGGTGAACTGTAGTCTGTGAACTGTAACCGTCCACCGATCACCGTTCAGCGCTCGCTGTTCACGGACCACACCCCAGCGGCACGGGGCGTGCGCGCGAAACTCAACGTCTTCTACCCGAGGGGTCAAATGCCGAAACGGAGCAACGGTGGAATGGGCGCGAGTGGAGGAAAGGGAAGTTCCAGCAAAGGAGCTCGGAGCTCGAGCAGTAGCTCGAGCTCTCGGGGAAAGAGCAGCGGCAGCAGCAGTGCGCGAAACGCTTCCGGTTCGTCCCGATCGGGCAGCAGCCAGAGCGCTTCCAGCTCATCGGGAGCCCCGAGCGGACGACGCGTGATCGGTCGTGGTATGACGTCGCTCGACTCGACTCAGGCGGCTCTCGATTCCCGGACGGGGGAAGTGGACCAGCGCACGCGGAAGAAATCGTAAGGGGAGAATGCGGGATGCGGGATGCGGGAAGCGGATAAGCCAATCTTGTCATCCCGAGCGCAGCGAGGGATCTGCTTTTTTCCCCGCATCCCGCATCCTGTCCCGCGCGCCGGTTCCGTGCGCGTCAGCTTTCTCCGAAGCCCATGCTCTCGACGAGGGCGAAATCGTTCGCCGAGGGCGGCTTCAACTTGAACCACTCGTGCTGGTAGACCGCCTCCCGCGCGAAATCGACATCGGTCGTCCAGGCTAGCTCGGTCGCCGGCGTCCCAGCGTCCGAGCGAACCACGAGCACCGCGAGAGGGGGCAACTGCTTCATCGAGCAATACCGGTTGACCATGCCAAGGGGGACTCCCAGAGAAGCGGTATCGAGCCCGATCCGGTCGCCGAGTAGGGTGTAGGTGAGTGTCTGACGATTGAAGGCGGTGCCGATGAGCACCTGCCAGACCTGAACCGCTTGCTCGGACCGTGTCATTCTAGGCCGCCTTCAGCTTGGATGAGCGACTCATATATCTTGCGAATTCGTGCACGGGCCCGCCGCGAGGCCATGGTAGCCGTTAGGCAAAGCGCTGGAAACTCGTGCGGCGTAGTGTGATGCGCGTCACGCCAAGTTTTGCCACAATCATTACTGTTGCCGAGCGTCGATAGCTGGCCCCGGCACCATTCTCGCTCCGTGCGTATTGTAGCTGCGTTTTTGCTGTTTCTTGATGCCCAATCCGACTGAAGTTCCAACTCCGGCGGCGCTCGCCGACCTAGTCGCTCGTTGCACCGAGATGCAACGCTACTCGACGGAACTGACCGCCGCCGAAGAGACGCGCGTCGCGGCGCTCGCCTCGGCCATGGTCACCATGCGCCAGGTACTCGAGCTGACGCCGATCCCGAGCGAACGGCTTCCGCTGCGCCAGGCGCGAATGGAGCACTGGGCATTGACGGGCCGTTCGATCGAGGATGCGGAGACGCTCGCCATTCGTAACCTGCACGGCGCGCTGGTGCTGGATGAGCATGGCCAGATCAAGGTGCTCAGCAATCGCACGTGGCGAGGCGCCTGGCGGAACATCACGCTCTGGCGCGATGGCGTCGGCGGCCTACGCGCAAACGCGCTAATGGATTATCTCGCTCGTCTCGTGGCGCTCGCTCAGCGCCGTGCGCCCGATGTCGCTCGGCAGCTGCTCGAACGTAGCGAAGCGGTCGTCGCGACCTATTCGCTCTTGCCGCCGGGGCCGCGCTCTTCCCAGGCGGACTAGCCGGGTAGAGGGTACGGGGCGGAGGGCAGAGGGTTGAAACGAGGAATGGCCGACGGCAAAAGCCGTCGGCCTTCGTTGCTTTTTCCCCCTGCTCTCTACCCTCTGCCCCCTGCCCAAATCATGTCACTGCCACTTGCCTCACGGTCAACTGCACGGCGGCCGAGGGCGCGCCATCGACGTGGAGTAGGAACGTGTAGCGCCCGGCGGCTGTCACGTTGAAGAGATCGAACTGGAGTGGCAGGTCCACTGCGACCGAATCGATCCCGTTCGGCATCGATGGCAGTGATACCTCGCCGCCGGGTCGCCCGATCTCCTTCCCGCTCGGGTCGGTCATGACCACCTCGACCTTGTGTGGACGGCCGGCCTCCTCTCGCGTGAAAAGCAGGCGGGCCGCAAAGGAGATCCGCGGCAGAGTGAATGGAATGGCGGCGACCTGAAGGTCGTTGAAGACGCCAATCAACGACGGCCGACCGTCGTTTGCGAGAATGACTTGGTCGCAGAGCGCGACGTATTGAACGTGCACGAGAGTTTGGTTGACGGTACGCTACGGGACCAACACAGCGGCCCCTCGGACGCGGCCGGAACGGAGTGCGGCGAGCGCGTCGTTTGCCGCAGAAAGGGGAAATTGCTCGATTTCTGTCTGAACCGGCACCGTCGGTGCCAGCGCGAGAAACTCCTCGCCGTCTCGACGCGTGAGATTTGCCACCGAGCGAATCATGCGCTCGCCCCATAGTAGGTCGTACGAGAAGCTAGGTATGTCGCTCATGTGGATGCCGGCGCAGACAACCGTCCCGCCTTTCGCGAGGGCGCGGAGTGCCGCGGGCACGAGATCTCCAGCCGGGGCGAAGATGATCGCGGCATCGAGCGGCTCCGGTCTTTCGTCGGTGCCGCCTGCCCACGCGGCGCCCATAGTTCGAGCAAATGTCTGCGATTCCAGGTCACCGGGCCGAGTGAAGGCGAAGACCCGCTGGCCACGATGGACCGCGACCTGGGTGATGAGGTGCGCCGCCGCCCCGAACCCGTAGAGTCCCAGCGTCTTCGTCGTCGCCAGCTCGCCGGCCAGGCGTAGCGCTCGATAGCCGATGAGTCCCGCGCAAAGCAGGGGCGCGGCGTGTTCGTTCTCGGGGTAGCCGGCGATCGGGAAGCAGTAGCGCGCGTCGGCGACGCAGTACTCCGCGTATCCGCCGTCGATGTCGTAGCCGGTGAACTTGGCGAAGTCACACAGATTCTCGCGTCCACTCGTGCAATACGGGCAGACGCCACACGTCCACCCAAGCCAGGGCACGCCAACACGATCACCGCGGCGGAACGGTACGCGGCCACGAGCGTCCTCGACGATGCCGACGATCTGGTGGCCGGGCACCAGAGGGAGTTTGGGCCGCGTCAACTCGCCGTCGACGATGTGCAGGTCGGTGCGGCAGACGGCGCACGCGAAGACTCGGATCAGCACTTGCCCGTCGTCTGGCGTGGGCACCGGAATTTCTCGTTCTCTCAACGCTGTCCGCGCCCGCTCGAGCACCATCGCGCGCATTTTGTTCCCCCGCCCAATGCCCTCTACCCACTACCCTTTGCCACCTCTTCTCCGACGACTTTCGCCATTGTCATTACGGTAATCATCGGATTCACGCCAGACGAGGAGGGGAAAAGGCTCGCGTCTGCCACGTAGAGGCCTTTCACGCCGCGTACCGCGCCGCGCTCGTCACACACCGACGTGCGCGGGTCCGCGCCCATACGACAGGTTCCCATCTGATGCGCGCTGAAGAGGGTGGACCAGTTGCGGTCGAGCGGGCTTGATGAGGCGCGGTCGCAGAACGCGTCGACCTCCGCGGCCGTGGATCGCTTCACGTTCAGGACGTGCGGGCGCGAGTGCATGGTGATGACGTCTTCGGCGCCGGCGGCGACGTGTGCGTGGACGGCGGCGATCAACCCGCGCTTCAGGTGGTCGAGCTCGCGCGCGCCCGGCCGATACTCGATTGCTGCTCGACCTTCTCGCCTAACGCGAACGCGACCTGCCTCACGGTCTCGCGCGAGGACGATCATCGTGCTCGCGTGCGACGAGCGCTGCATGCGTTCACGGTGGTCGCGCGCGCCGAACCAGGGAAGAGCGAGGCCAAGCAGCCCCGGGTGCCCTGGTGCGAGCTCGAGCCGCACACCGAAATTTCCGTCCATGAATGCATGCTGGTCGGAGAGGACGGTCTGCGGCGGCCCTTCCCACGGCCGCACGACGTTGCCGTAGAACCCCGCGACCGCCGTCACCGGATGCAGAAAGAGATTCCTCCCTAACGCGGCGTGTCGGAATCCCGACCGCAGCAGCAGGGCCGGTGTCTCGAGACCACCTGCGGCTGCGACGACGATCGGTGCGCGCACCGTCACCTGAAATTCCGTGCCCATCGTCGAGTCCGCGTCGCGCGCCACCGCCTGGACGCCGCTGACGCGCGACCGATCGCGTGTCACTCGGGTCACTCGACAATTCGAGATGATGCGGACGTCGCCATCACGCTGGGCATCCACCAGATACGTGACGGCCGTGCCCTGCTTGCCGCCATGCCGGCAGCCGAAGACGCACGACCCGCATTGCGTGGGGTCGCAGCCGAGCGCGTTCCGGGGCACGTGCTGCCAGGACCAGCCCAACGAGGTGCAGGCGCGCCGCAGCGCCTCGTTGTTCTCGTTGATCACGCTCTCGACCGTGCCGACGTTGCTCCGCTCGCAGACGCTGTCCATCGCTCGCGTGAAGGGCTCGTCGGTGAAGAGCGACAGCCCGGAAAGGGACGCCCACTCCTGTCGAATCGCGTCCGGCAGCCGCAACGCCGTCTGCCAGTTCACCGCCGTTCCGCCCCCGATGCACGAGCCGGCGAGTATCGCGACCCCGAGATCGCGGCTCGACGTCATTCCACGATCCAGATACAGCCGCTGCATGCCGACGATCTCTCGCTGATCGAACTGAGGCGATTGATCGCCGGGCCCTTGCTCGAGGACGATGACGCGCAGGCCGGTTCGCGCCAGCTCGGCGGCCATGACACCCCCACCCGCACCGGAGCCGATGATGCAGGCGTCCGCCTCGAGATGCACCGGGCCGTCGACCCTCGTCAGCTCGAGAGCGGCATCCCGCGCGGCCGCGTTAGGTGACGGCGCATACCCGATACCATGCCAGGTCGGGTTCGAGCGACGCTCGTCCATGAGCGCGTAGAAGAGAAACGCCGCAAGCCGCTTCACCCCCTGAAATCCCTTTCGCGCCAGCGGTACCGAGCTCGTTGCCATCGATAGCAACAGGCGCTCCCGCTCGTGCGCCGTCAACGAGCGGAACGCCTTTGCCTTGCCGGCGATGCCGAGGACAAATAGCGGATGATCGAGCGCGCGGAGCAGGAGTCGAAAGTCCTGCACCTGCTCCGCCGGCACCACTGCCAGCGCCTCTTCCATCGCCCCCGGAACGCCTAACGAAACCGCGTCCGCGGTGAACAGGCCGACGTCGTCGCCCGCGGCCGCCTCGAGCCGAGGAAACAACGCGCCACACACCCAGAGCAGCGTCGTCCGCTCATTCGGCGACAGCAACGACGGAGCGAGCGACTGGGTCAACGCTTCGGTTCGAATCGACGTGTGCATGCCCCTCGTGTTTCATTCTCCGCGCCAGCCGGGGCCCCTCACGACCTTGCCCGGCTTTGCCCCCGTCACCTTTCCGTCGCTCACGACTGCAACGCCGTTCACCAACAGGTACTTCATCCCCGTCGACAGCTGATGGGGCTTCTCGTACGTGGCATTGTCGATGATCGTGTTCGGATCGAAGATCATCACGTCCGCGTACATCCCTTCGCGGAGCTCGCCGCGGTCGCGAATGCTCAAACGATCGGCTACGGCGCCGGACATCTTTCGTACGGCGTCCTCCAACGTCAGGATTCGCTGATCGCGGACGAATCGACCCAGGATCCTCGGATATGTCCCGTACGACCGTGGATGCGTCGAGATCTTCGCGCTGTCCGGGTCGAACGCTTCGGCGTCCGTTCCGAACTTCATCCATGGCTTCCTGACCTGCATTGCCACGTTGGAGTCGGACGCGACGAAGATGACCTGGCCGAGCTTGTTCTGCTCGGCGATCGTTAGGTCGATGAGTGCGTCGGGCCAATCCTTGTGCATTGCCTGCGCGATCTGGTTGAGCCGCTTGCCCTCGAACTTCTTGAGGGAATCGACGTCGAACCCCACTACTTCGACACCGGCTGGCGTCGCGGCGATGCACAGGCTCTCGAAGTTGGCGTGCTCATTCAGCATCTCCGTCTTGATCTTGGCGCGCGTCGCCGCGTCTCGGAGCCGATCGAGTAGCTTGCCGTCCGCGTGTGCCCACGGCGGTATACAGGAGGACAGGTTGTTCTGTCCCGCGACGTACGGGTACTGATCAGCGGCCACGTCCTGTCCCGCCGCTCGGGCCGAATCGATCTTGGCGACGACCTGCGCCGCCTTGGGCCAGTTACGTACACCAGCGGCCTTCAGGTGATAGATCTCGACCGGCACGCCACCTTCCTTGCCGATGCGAATGGCTTCATCGACGGCCTCGATGAGCCGGTCTCCCTCCGACCGCATGTGGGTGATGTAGACGCCGCCGAGGGGCGCCATCGCTTTCGCCTCCTCGATGAGCTCCGTCGTCGAGGCGTAGTTGCCGGGAGGATAGATGAGCGCGCTTCCGACGCCAAACGCACCATCGAGCATCGCATCGCGCACCACGCGTCGCATCGTGTCCAGCTCCGCCGCGCTCGCCGGACCCTCGGCCATTCCTTTGGCGTACGCTCGCACCGTCCCCGCGCCGACGAACGACCCGACGTTCACCGACGTGGTGTGTTTCTCCATCGCGCGAAGCCAGTTGTCGAAGCCGCGCGGACCCGTGAAGCCGCGAAGCTCACGCTGGAGCGTCGTATCCATCGCGATCGCAGCCGACGATTGGAAGATCTTGTCGTTCGATGGGGCGGGCGTGTCACCCTCTCCGAGGATCATCGTCGTGACGCCCTGCGTAATCATGCTCACGACGCGGCTGTCGCCAGAGAGCAATTCGGGGTAGGACTGTGCCTGAATGTCGATGACGCCCGGCGCGACGACGAGCCCGTGTGCGTCGATCTTCTTCGCCGCCGCCGCGTCGTGCAGCATGCCGGCTGGCGTTACGCGCGCGATGTGATCGCCAGTGATGCCGATGTCACCGTAGAACCATGGATTGCCGGTGCCATCCACGATCTTGCCGTTCGTGATGACGACATCGTACTGAGCACCGGCGCCCTGCTGTCGGGCCTGCGGCTCGGGCCGAACACTGCAGGCGGCAGCAGCCGCGAGGGCGAGCAGAAGAGAAGTCTTGTGCATCGGTCGAAAGAATGGGGGAGGAAATCGTTAGGTGAGTGGCAGCGAGTGAGGGGCACCGGAGGATGCTCATGGAAACCGCGCTCGTCCAGTGCGCGCGCCTCCATTTTGCATCGAATCGCAGGGTATTCCTTGGAATGAGGCGGCAATGTTCCGTTCGGGCGGGCGGTCAGATGGACGAGAAGGACGCGACGAGTCGGGAAAGATCCGGAGTCTCGCGTTGGATCTGCGCCAGAGCGCGCGACCCCTCGAGAGCGCAAACGACCTCGACCCGCTCCTCGAGCGTATCGGCGACGCGCGCTATGTGCTCCTCGGCGAGGCCTCGCACGGTACCTCCGAGTACTACACATGGAGAGCCGAGCTTTCACGGCGGCTGATCCGGGAGAAGGGGTTCTCGTTTATTGCAGTTGAAGGCGATTGGCCCGATTGCTATTGCGTCAACCGATACGTGAAGAGCTATCCGACCTCGGGTGCGAACGCGTTCGAGGTGTTACACGCATTCGAGCGCTGGCCAACCTGGATGTGGGCGAATCGTGAGATCGTCGATCTCGCGGAGTGGATGCGGCGGTACAACGACCAGCGACGCGTGCCCGACGAGCGCAAGGTCGGCTTCTACGGTCTCGACGTCTACTCGCTGTGGGACTCGATGCGTGCGGTCGTCGACTATCTCGAAAGCAAGGATCCGCAGTTCGCGGCTGGCGCTCGCCGTGCTTATCGATGCTTCGAGCCGTACGGCGAAGACGAGCAGGAGTACGCGCGCGCGACGTACCTGGTACCGACGTCGTGCGAGGACGAGGCCGTGTCAGTGTTGCGCGAGCTGCGGCAACGATCGCCGGAATATGCCGAAGATGGCCGCGAATCGTACTTCAACGCCGAGCAGAACGCGTTCGTGGCCAAGAACGCCGAGCTGTACTACCGCACGATGGTCCGCGGCGGGTCGCAGTCATGGAACGTCCGCGATCATCACATGGTGGACACGCTCGATCGATTGATGGCGCATCATCAGCATTACAACCCCGAAGCCAGAGCGATCATCTGGGAACACAACACGCACGTCGGGGACGCGCGGTTCACGAACATGGCCAGCGCCGGCATGGTGAACGTCGGGCAACTCGTCAGGCAGGCGCATGGCGGTGATGGCGTCGTGATCGTCGGCTTCGGATCGCACCACGGCACCGTGATCGCCGGCGATGAATGGGGCGCGCCGATGAAGCGCATGCGCGTGCCCGAAGCACGGTCGGGCAGCTGGGAGGATTACATGCACGAAGCGGTTGGCGATCGCGCATCGGCTCTGCTCGTCTTCGAGGATGCCGACGACGGTGGCATCCCGGAGCTCGACGAGCCGCTCGCGCACCGCGCGATTGGCGTCGTGTACGAACCGAGCCACGAGCGTTGGGGCAACTACGTTCCCACGCTCATCCCGCGTCGGTACGACGCGTTCATCTTCATCGACGAGACGCGCGCGCTGTCTCCGCTGCACATGCCGGTAAACGTGCGCGAGGTCCCGGAGACATTTCCGTCTGGACAATGACCGACGCGAAGGGCGAGCCGATTACGGCTCGCCCTCTTCGACCGCCTTAATTGTCAACCTCAGTCGTAGAGCTTCCCCGGATCGACTTTCGCAAGCTCGATTAGGAACTGCGACAGCTTCTCGACGACGGTCTCGAGATAGTTCTTTCCTTTCTCGGCGGACGACGCTTTCGGGTTTCCCACGCCCGTGTCGGCGGTGATCTGCTTCCAGTCTCGGGGCGCCCAGGCCCAACCCTCTCGTAAGGCGCCGATTCGAAAGCGACGCTCGTGGCCGTCGCCGGCTTCGTTCAGGGGCAGCACCGCCTCCGGCGCGAGATGCATCATCACGCTGGTCTCGAGCTCGCCGGCATGATCGCCGAGATCCTCGAAGTGCTCCTTCGGATCGACGATCTTGTACCAATTCACCATTGTCAGGAAGACGCGTGTCTTCGGCTGCAGCTCGCGGATGATCTGCCGGAAGTCGTTCGCGCCGTGCCCATTCAGGATACAGAGCTTGTGAATTCCTTGACGTTCGAGGGATGCAGCGATGTCACCGAGCAGCGCCAGCTGCGTGCTCGGGTTCATGTTGACACATCCCTTGATGTCGAGTTGCGTGGTCTGCACGCCAAAGGGCACGGCCGGCATCACGAGGACACGGGCACCCGCGGTCCACGCGCGCTGAGCCGCGGCGGCGGCGACACGCTCGGAGCAAATCGTATCCGTCGCGTAGGGCAGATGATAATTGTGAGCTTCGGTCGCGCCCCAGGGCAGAATCGCGAGCTCATAATGCGTGGCGTCGACGGTCTTCCACGTCGTTTCGGAGAGAATGAACGGTCGCATGGGCGTATGAGCGGCCTGTGCTTCGCTCAAAGGCTCCGCGAGGGAACGGCTGCCGTTCGCCGGTCGAGCGAAGCCGCTGGACGCCGGATTGAGCGCAGGAGCGCATCGACACTCAAGGAGCCGCCACCCGCGAACGCGAGATACAAGAACACGAAACAGAGAACGACCGGGAGCTCACCCCGGTTCACGATCGGCAGAAGGGCGCGCGGCGCGTGCACCTGGAAATACGCGACCGCCATCTCGCCCGAGAGGATGAACGCGATCGGCCGCGTCAGGAATCCGATCAGCAGCGAGAGGCCGAAAAAGAACTCGAGAACGCCGGCGAGTCCTGTCTGCGACACCAACGCTAGCGGCGCGACCGGAGCCGGCGCGCCCGAGGGCGGATAGTGGAAGAGCTTCTGGCTTCCGTGCTGCATCAGGATCAGCGCCGCGACAATGCGCAGAACGCTCAGGAACAGTTCCGTCCAGCGCGGGCGCGCGGGTTCGAGCAGGCTCATGGTCGCTCGTCTCCAAACGTCAGGCGCTGCGCTTTGCGGCCTTTCGCGCCTTCTTCTTCAACTTGCCAGGTCGGGTCTTGCCGTAGCTCCCGCGGTAGATCTTGCCCTTACGTGAGCGCTTGTCGCCTCGGCCCATTCGTCATCTCCGGAAATAGGGATACGGCGCGTCACTGCGACGCGCGTCGAGGGTCGAAGGCTAACGGGCTGCGCGGTGTTGTCCAGTCGGCAAGAGGCGCGATGCTCTTGCGGAGCAGCCATTCCGAATGACCGGGGACGATGTAATCGCGCAGCTCGCCGACCACCTGGTAGCCGAGTCGCATATACAGGGACCGTGCGCGGTCGTTGAAGGACGACACGAGAATGAACGCGTTCGGTACCTCGCGGAAGATGCGCGCTTCGGCGAACGCGATGAGCTGGCTGCCGAGGCCGCGCCCGCGCCAGTCATCTCGTACGGCCACGCTCTGGATGTAACCCACGAACGCGCCTCGCATATTCAGAATCACGAAGCCAACGATCTCGTTGGTGTCTTCGCTCGTCGCGATGTAGACCTCGCGCGTAGCGTCGCGGACCGCTTCGAGCGCCGCGTCGTAGCTCCGCCTGAGCGTGAGCCAGGGCTCGCTGGTCGCCATGATCCGGGCGCAGATCTCCGCCTCCCCGTCGCTCGCCAGGTGCCTAACTACGAAGCCCGCGCCGCCGATCTCGATCGCTTGGCTCTCCACATTCCTCCACGAGTGCCGTCGCGCCAGCGCGCCGTTGCGTGCCGACATCGTCGTCACCCCGTTGGATTGGCGGCGCGTTGCGCTTTCAGCGAGAAGAATACACCGCTGATGATCGCGGCGAGGCAGAGCAGGGTACCTAACGCGTGGACGCCACGGCCAATACCCTGGTCGTGTGCCAGCAGCCCAAAGCGGCCGAGGAGAAATGCCCAATCGTGCTCGCCGCCACCGACGAGTGGCAACTCCTGAACGCGCGCGTCGCGCACATAGACCGAGATGTTCCAGAGATTCTGCGCCATCCACCACAGCGCGATTGTGGCAGCATGTCGATCCCGCTGTCGCGCGAAATAAGCGCAAAACGCGGCAGGCACGATCAGCTGAAAGAGGGTGCCGCCAGCGGCGTGAATCACTTCGCCGAGCATCGAGAACACGAGGTGCCCGGTCTCGTGAATGGCGAGGTCGAGGCTGTCGAGAAAGCTGCCAGCCTCGGAATGACGCATGAGTGGGATAGCATACAGCGAGAGCAGGATCGTGAGCGCGAGTCGCGAATAGGCGACAGCCGTCTTGGTCTCGCTCCTGTCGAGTGGCGTCGAAGTCATCTCAGGCTGACGGCGACGCCACGCGTTTCGCAACCTCGAAAATTCATGAATGCTCCTCGACTCGGGCTCGGAGTCGAGCGCTGCTCGCTCGTTACGCGCTCACTGCTGTACCGTCCTCCTAACGCTGGCCGTTACGCCTCTTTGAATCCTGGAAAGCTGGTTGTGAGCCCGGTCACGCTGATCACGCCAAATGCGTCCCGGTGCACCTGAAAATGCTCGAGTGCATGCTGTGCCGGCGAACTCCGTCAGCAAGCCGCGAACGTCTCTCCGAGGCTCGGCGCGCTGCTGGCACGCTCTCCGCATTAGGAGAGCACTGCAGGTCTCACGAGCGCAGGGTGCGTGGCGGGGACGGCGGTTTGGGGGAGGGGACGATGACGAGCATTACCGTGCAATGCGCTCGCCTGCGCGCGAAAGTCAGCAGGCACCTCGTGTCCGCATCGATGATTATTGTCGCCGCGACGATCACCGCGTGCGCATCCGGTGGTGGTATCGGTGCGCGCGCCGCGACGTACGATCAGTCGCCGAACAGCGTGGTCATCGAGAACAACAGCTGGGATCGCGTCACCGTGTACATCTCGCGTGGCGATCAGCTGTGGCGCCTGGGTGACGTTGGCGCGCTCGGCAAGACAGAGTTCCCCGTCAATCGCCTCGGCTTCATCGCCGACGGACGCAGCACGTATCTCGTGGCGCATCCGCTCGCTGGCAACTCCTTCCGCTCCGAGCAGTTCATGTTCCCGAGCGGCGGCGTCGCCGTCTGGACGATCGAGAACCAGTCCGGCTTGTCGCACGTAAGCGTCCGCTGATTAGCAGACGCTCATCGAGGCTTGGCGCGCTTGGCCTTCGGTTTCGGCTCGGCGCGCATTGCCTCGCGACGTACCTGATCCATGATGCGTGCCAGGTCCGATTCGGCCTGCTCGCGCGCATCGGCGGTCCAGTTGTCCTCGTTGGCCGCGGCCCGAATCTCCGCGAGCATCTCATCGATCAGTCGTCGTAGGGCGACGCGCTTGCGACGCTCCGAAACCGGGGCGATCGCCCCGTCCGCGTTGGCTGTCGTCGTAGCCGCGGTCGCTCGTGGTCTCGACTTCTCCATCATTTCGAATCTCCAAAGCTGGGTCTGGATTTCGTCCGCCTACCTTCTGCACTCGCCAACGGCCGTCAGTCCGAGAGGAGCCTCAGCATCTCTCCCACCGACCACGCCTGAAAGGGACAGCCCCGCGGCGTCCAGGGCTCCTCGCTGTCCGCGAGCTCCGAGACATGTCCGATGCCCGCCTCGTCCAGATGCCGCGCGAGGCCGCCCAGGAAGCGCCGCCGCGCGTCGGATTTCACCGCCTTCATCGCCCATGGCCCGCCTCCGGTTGCTCGCGCCCGCACCCACGCATCGATGAACGGGCCCATGAGCCATGGCCACGCCGGGCCATTGTGATACGCGCGATCTCGCATCACGGCCGAACCCGCGCAGGCATTCACGTACTCAGGCTCGCCGCGCGCAAGGGTGCGTAGCCCCATAGGCGTCCACAGCTCTCGTTCCACGATGTCCACCACGCTTCGCGCCCGCTCGCCGGCGAGCAGGGCGATGCGTAATCCACCAACCGCCATGATTTGATTTGGCCGCAAACGATCGTCTGTCCGGCCGGATGCATGATCGACGTCCACGACGTCGAAGAGGCAACCTCGTTTTGCATTCCAGAATCGCTCGACGAAGCTTTCGGACGCCGCTTCCGCCAGGTCCCCCCACTCTTCGTTCCATCGTGAGCCGATCACGAGCGCGTTGACCCATAGCGCCTGGACCTCCACCGGCTTGCCGATGCGTGGCGTGACGGGATGCCCACCGACGATTGCGTCCATCCAGGTGAGCGCGATGCCAGGCTCGCCAGCGGCAAGCAGGGCATCGCCGTCCATGTGGATCCCGTAGCGCGTCCCGCGGGAATAGGCCTCAAGAATCTCTTGAGCCGCGTCACTGAGCCGCGTGGCAACGGCTGGATCGAGCCATCTGCCACGACGGGAGCACGCGTCGAGGAAGGCCTGGGCGGCGACAATGAACCAGAGCGATGCGTCCACTGAGTTGTATCCAGGCTCTCTGCCCGCCGCGGGAAAGGTGTTCGGCATCATGCCGTCGGAGAGCGCGTCGCACCACGAGGTGAGAATTCTCTCCGCCTCGTCGAGGCGTCCCGCCTCGATGCAAAGGCCGCGAAGGCCAATGAACGTGTCGCGCCCCCAATCGGTGAACCAGGGATAGCCGGCGATGATGGTATCGCGTGCGCCACGCCTGACGAGGTACTCGTCTGCGGAGTGATGAAGGCGCGACTTGAATGCCCCGACGCGGGCGCGTTCGGCGTTTGCGAGCGCCTGACACTCGGCAACGATGTCGCCCGCGCTCTGGTACCCGCCCCATTCCTCGGGCACGGTCAGCATCAGCACCGCATCGCTGCCCTCCTTTCCGCCAAGCGACCAGCTCATCTCCCCTGGGGACGCAAGATCCTCGACATCGTCGAGGCCGCGCTCGCGCTCTTCCAGGTATGAAAAGTTGCGGAACCAAAGCGGCTCGTGCCGATAATGAGCGTTGGCATGAAGCAGGATTGGGGGAACGCCCTCGTACGGCCGCCAGAGCCAGCTTTCCTTGCCGATCTGCTCGGGCATGAATCGGAAACTGGGATTTTCGTGCTGCAGGCTGTGAAAGTCGCGTCCCGAAAGCAGTGGACGCGCTCGCAGTTGCAAAGGCGCGCCGAGCGATTCAGCGCCGATCACGCGCCACTTAAGCACCATTGCCGCGCGGCCCGTCGTGCGCGCCGCGAACAACTGCTGCACGATCGTCAGCCCATCGCCCAGATCGAAGCGCCACGTCGGCCACGGCTCGGCTTCAAACCCCGCGAGCTGGGTCGCACCATCGGGGTGAACGACGTTCGGGGTGTACCGATGACTACTCAGCGCGATCGCGCCCTTCGGCGTGTCCAGCCATAGCTCGATGTCGTTGACCAGCGCCAGACGCCGCTCGTCGTGGGGCGCCGCGAGAATCAGATACGCGTGGTATCGCCGCGATCGAATCCCGTTGGCGTTCCCCATCGCATACCCACCCAAGCCGTCCGCGACCAACCACTCACGGTGGTCAGTCATTGACTAGTCCCCGACGGCTTCCATTTGCTCCGATGGGCGCGAGACGTTCACCCGCTGGGTCGTTTTCTCCAGGCAGCGCGTGATGAGGGCCGTCCAACCCGTCTGGTGACTCGCGCCGAGTCCACGGCCAGTGTCGCCGTGGAAGTGCTCGTAGAAGAGCACGAGATCGCGCCAGTGAGGGCTCCGTGCATAACGAGGATCGTTGCCGTGTGCCGGACGCCGGCCGCGTTCGTCGGGCAGGAACAGCTTCGTCAATCGAGTCGACAGCTCCTGCGCGATCGCACCGAGTGTCGCCATTCGTCCCGAGCCCGTCGGATATTCCACGGTGAGTGAGTCGCCATAGAAATGGTGGTACCGCTCGAGCGCCTCGATGACGAGATAGTTGATCGGGAACCAGATGGGGCCACGCCAGTTGGAGTTGCCGCCGAAGATGTACGTGTCCGACTCCCCAGGCGAGTACCGCACGGTATAGACGTCGTCGCCGACCCGAAGGGTGAACGGGTGCTCGCTGTGGGCCTTGGACAGGGATCGAATGCCGTACGGCGACAGGAACTCGTTCTCGTCGAGGACGTAGCGCAGCATACGTACGAGGCGATGCCGGGCCGGCATCGCAAGAAGACGGCGAGAGTGACGCGAATCTTCGCGCTCCCGCATGTACGAAATGTGCGCGGCCAAATCGTGCCGGTTATTGAGGAACCATTGCATTCGCTTCTTGAAGCCCGGCAGCTTGTCGATCGTTTCCTGGTCGATGCACTCGCACGCGAGTAGGGGCACGAGCCCGACGATCGAGCGAATCCGCATCGGCGTCTTCTGCCCTTCGATGCACAGCTGGTCGTAATAGAAGCCATCCTGCTCTTCCCACAGCCCCGCGCCGCCAAGAGAGTTCATGGCGTCCGCGATCGAGACAAAATGCTCGAAGAACGTGCTTGCCATGTCCTCGTAGGCGTGATCCGCCATCGCCAGCTCGAGTGAGATCGAGAGCATGGTCGTGCAGTAGAACGCCATCCAGGCCGTGCCATCCGCCTGCTCCAGATACTGTCCGTTCGGCATCGGCTTGTTTCGGTCGAACACGCCGATGTTGTCGAGTCCGAGGAAGCCGCCGCTGAATAGATGATTGCCGTCGGGGTCTTTCCGATTCACCCACCACGAGAAGTTGATGAGCAATTTATGAAAGACCCGCTCGAGGAAGGCGTGATCGCGGGCGCCCTTGGGCCCTGTCATCTTGTACACGCGCCATGCCGCCCACGCGTGCACCGGCGGATTCACGTCGGAGAACGCGAATTCGTACGCCGGCAGCTGACCGTTGGGGTGCATGTACCATTCGCGTAACAGCAGGATGAGCTGCTCCTTCGCGAACTGCTGATCCACACGGGCGAAGGGAATCATCTGGAAAGCGAGATCCCACGCCGCGTACCAGGGGTACTCCCACTTGTCGGGCATGGAGATGATGTCGCGATTGTAGACATGCTGCCAATCGCTGTTGCGTCCCTTCCAGCGCTCCGCCGGGGGTGGCGGAGTTGCCGGATCGCCCTCCAGCCATTCACGCACGACATAGTTGTAGTACTGCTTTGTCCAGAGCAGGCCAGCGTACGCCTGTCGCGCGACCCGCGCTTGCTCGACCGAGGATCCTATGATGAGCCGCTGGTAGAACTCGTTCGCCTCCTGCTCTCGCAAACTGAAAGTCGCGTCGAACTCCTCGCCGAAGGAGTCCACCGGCGCTTCCTCGTCGGAAGAAAGCCGAAGCTCGATCAGTACCGTTTCGCCTGGCGCCAGGAGGGACTTGTAGACGAACGCTGCTTTCGTTCCGACGCGTCGCGGGTTCACCGCGTCCACATCTCGGTTCACCACGTAGCGGTGAAAGGCGTCCTTTACGTAGGGGGAGTGATTGTCGACTCCCCAGAGTCGGCGCCGATTGCTCTCGTTTTCCGTGAAAATCATCTCCGGCGGCGCTCGGTGCAGACCGAAGCCATTCCGCGCGATCTGCAGGCGATAGACGCCCAACCCTGGATGCTCCGCGACGAGCGTGCGCGCGCCCTCGGCAACGATGCGCGGCATCGGATCGTCGCTGCGTCCCCACGACCAGTAGTTCCGAAACCACAGCGTCGGCAGGATGGCGAGCGGAGCTTCGGCCGGACCGTGATTCGTCGCCGTGATACGGATGAGAATGTCGTTCGGAGAGCCCTTCGCGTACTCGACGAAAACGTCGAAATAGCGGTCCTCATCGAAGACATTCGTGTCAACGAGCTCGTATTCCGGATCGGCCCGCGTGCGCCGTCGATTCTCGGCGACGAGGTCGCCGTACGGAAATTCGCTCTGCGGATACTTGTAGAGCGCCTTCATGAACGAGTGCGTGGGCGTGCTATCCAGGTAGTAGTAGCACTCCTTCACGTCCTCGCTGTGATTGCCCTCGTGCCCGTTGAGACCGAACAGTCGTTCTTTGAGGATGGGATCGCGACCATTCCACAGCGCGAGGCCGAAGCACAGACGGCATTCACGGTCGGTGATGCCGAGGAGACCGTCCTCACCCCATCGATAGGTTCGGCTCCGGGCCATGTCGTGAGTAAAAGCCTCCCACACCTCTCCCGTGGCGGAGTAGTCCTCGCGCACGGTACCCCACTGCCGCTCCGAGAGATACGGCCCCCAGCGCTTCCAGTTCAACTCGCGCCTGGCATCTTCCTGGAGACGAATCGATTCTGCGGTCAGCGGCATGGGTCGAATCGATACTTCACGCGAGGGACTTTTGGTAGCGGGGAGAATGGACGTGCGGTACGTCCGCGACGAGCGGTGACGTTGCTCACGCCCGCCTCGCCAGGGACGCCTTAGTGTACGCGAGGTCCGCCTCTACCGCCATGCACGGGGCCCGATGCTCGCCGAGTTGAGAATCTTTGAATGGCGCGGCACGAACCGCGCCGAGCAAATCGTTACGAAGCCGCCCCTCAAGGCGGTGCTCGCCGCCGTGCGCGGTCTCGATGGCGCGGCGCGCGACGACCTCTACCTGTACCCGAGGGCGGGTGCCATGAACCCTTACCTCTGTGTCGGCGGCGGCGCGGGGAAATACCTCCTCAGCGGTGTTCTGTCTGGCGATCGATTCCCGACCCTCATCGATCCATCCCGTCCCGAGCTGCCAAAGCACGCGCTGCGCGTTGGCGGTCAGGTCGGATTGTATCCACTCAACTGGGTTCATCCCGTCGCCATCGCGCTGCGGGTCGTGGAGTCATTCTGGAATACGGGCGAGTTCGGCGCCGTCGAAGCCGGTGTGGGGTTTGTCTGGGGCGAGCCCTGAGCGTGGCGGCGCCAACCGACGGGGATGCTCGCGCCTAACGAGCAGAGCCGACGACGGTCTCTTTTCCCTGCGCCAGCCTTATCGATCCATCCGCCCCGATCAGGTAATTGAAGTGGCGCGTCGCGATCGTCGTCGCCGTGCGCGACATCAGCACGTGGAAGACGTCGCTGTCCTCGGGCGTATCGTGGAGCGCCTTGCCGCCGTGCCGGATCGTCAGCTGGGCCGCGTTCGTCACCTTCGCCGTCTCCACCATACCAGCGTGCATCCGACGCGTCTCCAGGATCCGCGTGCCGTCCGACGAGACGCGGTACCGGACGTCGTCGCCGAGCGGCCACACATTGGCTGCATCCGCCGCCGGCAGAAGATACACGAGCCAGTTCCCGCTCTCATCGGGTATCGCGGCCGCGGAATACGCGCGGCTCGTCGCGCCATGCGTCAGGACAGCGAGATCCATCGCGCGTGCTGCGCGAACGAGAAAATCGGTGTCCGGCCCCGGCTCCTGGAACGTCTCGAACTCGAACAACGAATCCACGCGCTGGCCGTTTACCGCCGCGGGTATCCCGATGTGGCTGACGTAGAAGGTGTCGCGCTGCACGTTCATCCGTCCGAATGCGACCACCCAACCGCTGTCCGCGTGGTAGGCGACGTAGCGCTGCACCATCCAGGGATTGGGGTTCGTCGCGAGGAGTTGAGCGCTCGCCATCCAGGCCGCATGCTGGTAACCCGCCAATGCACGTCCTCGAGTGCTCACGGCGTCCAATTCCTGCTGGCCCGGCGCGCTCTGCGCTGCACCCGTTCCCGCGACAACGAGCATCAATCCGAGCGTAACCAACGAGCCAGTGCGCCGTGACAGCATGTGAGATACCAAGGGTGAGGGTGGTCGATGCAGCGCATCCGCAGCGTACGCGGTCGCCTCGAAAGACGATTCGTCTCGCGCGTCGAAACGCCTGTGTGGACTCGACCAGCATCCCCCCTTTGGATGAAAAATGGCGGACGCGCTCTGCGCGCCCGCCATTCCGCACTCGCTCGCTTGCGCTCGCGAGAAGCTTAAATCTGGGGTCTCTTACGGAAGTGTCGCGTATCCGATCGCGGCGATTTCGCCTAACGCCTGACCCACCACTCGGGTGATCTCCTCTGGATCGAGAGACACAGCGACATTATTGACATACAGCGCGATGGCGTACTGCTTTCCGCTCGGCGTCGTCAGAAAGCCAGCTAGTCCCTTGGCCGACACGAGTTGCTTCCGGTTGAGTGCGTCGTACCCGCCGAGCGTCCCCGTTTTCGCGAAGACATGACCGGCCGCTGGCGACGACGTCTGAATGTTGAACAGCGTGCCGTCCTTCCCCAGAATCGGCAGCGCCTGTTCGAATGACCCGAAGCTCGGCTGCTTCGACATGTACTCCAAGTAGTGCACCATGAAGTTTGGCGAGAAGCGCGCGTCGCCACCGGCGCCATCGGTTTGCTGCGCACCGCTGAGATCGAGCCCGGCACGTTGGAGGAAATCATGCTCGAGATCAAAGCCCGTCTTGCTACTGTCGGCGCGCGCGAGGACGGACTTCACGATGAAGGGCGTCGTGCTCGCGTGCAAATTCTGGCTCACCTTCAATGTCACCTTCACTTCTTCGCTCAGCGGCGGTGACACATGCTCGGCGACGACGTTTTCTGCGGTGTAGGCCGAGGGCGCACCATGATATTCCTTTTGCGCCGCGGCGGTCGCGAGATTCACCGCGACGCCTTGCGCGCGGAGCGCATCCGCGAACACGACCTCGGCGAAGCGGCTCGGCTCGGGCACGGCGTAGCTGAACAGAATCGGCTGCTTGTCGGCCGGGAATGTGCCCGAGATCGTAACGGTGTGCGTGCCGTCAGGGTCGGTGACGTCAGACGACCAGGTGATGCTCGGCCGCGAACCGGCGGCGCCCGTCGTCGATTTGTTGACGAACTTCACGTAGGGCGATGCTGGCGAGACCTGCACTGTCGTCGGCGCACCGGCCTGCGGTCCGGCGCCGATCGTTAGGTCGACGAGATTGTCATTGACGATGATCGGCGAGATGACGACGCCCGTACCCAGCTCGCGCTCGCCTTCTTTGAATAACGACGCATCGACGAGAACGCGACCGGTGACGCGCTTGATTCCCTTCGCCGCGACCTGTGTCGCGAGCTCGCGGATGACGGCGAGTGGGTCACCAGGCACGGCGCGCGTATCGGGGCTGCCGTCATACGCGTGGTCCTCGTTCTCGAAGGCGAGCTTGTCGCCAGGCTGAATTCTACCTGACAGATTCGGGTCACCGACCCCCACGAGCACCAGGTCGCCCTCGACCGTTCCGCCGTTCAGGCGGCCGGTGCGATAGACGCGGGTGTGGAAGCGGTAATCGGCCCCGAGCAGCTGCAGCGCTGTGCCTTCTGTCAGGAGCTTGGTCGTCGACGCTGAGACAAACAGCTTGTCCGCGTTCTGCGACCACACCATGCGCTTGTCGCCTAACGAATAGAAGGCGATGCCGAAAAAGGCGTGCTTGAACTCCGGTCGATCCATCACCTGCTGCACTCTCGCCGCGAGCACATTGCTCGGATCATTTCCCTGCTGTGCCCCGGCGGCCTGTTGCGCCCGGGCCGTCGCCGAAATGCCGGCCACGAAGAGGCCAACCGCTATTTGTCTGTGCATCTATCTCCCATGTTCTAAGGCCGTCTCACGCTGTCTCATGATTTCTCAGCTCGTCTTTTCAGTTCCACCTTGCTGCCAATTAGGGAATGAGGACGACCTTTCCCGTCGTCTTCCGCCCGGCTAACGCCCGATGCGCGTCCGCGGCACGCACCAACGGAAACTCCGTCCCGATCTTCACTTTCAGCTTTCCTTGGGCGACCCACGAAAAGAGCTCGGTCGACCGCTGTAGAAGCTCGTCGCGCGTGGCGACGTAATCATTGAGCGTCGGACGCGTCAGGAACAGTGAGCCCTTGCGGTTCAGTATTTGTGGATCGAATGCCGCGACCGGACCGCTCGATTGCCCAAAAAGCGCCAACAGCCCGCGGCGTCGCAGCGAGTTCAGCGACCCCTCGAACGTGGTACGTCCCACCGAATCGTATACCGCCGAAACCCCGACATCGTTCGTAATGCGTTTCACCTCGGCCACGAAATCGCGGGACGTGTAGTTGATCGTCTCGTCCGCGCCCGCTTCGTGGGCGAGCTCCAGCTTTTCGGGCGTCGATGCCGTGCCAATCACAAGCGCGCCGCGCATCTTCGCTATTTGACAGAGCAAAAGTCCTACGCCGCCGGCCGCCGCGTGAATCAGGCAGCTGTCACCCGGCGCGAGCGGATACGTCGACGTGGCCAGATACTGAGCGGTGAGCCCCTGGAGGAAGCACGCGGCCGCGACCTTCGTCGACACGCCGTCAGGAATCTTCACCGCGCGATCGGCCTGGACTGTCGCTCGCGACGAGTATGCGCCGCGCATGCTCTGAGACACGACGCGATCCCCCACGCGGAACTCCGTGACGCCGCTGCCCAGGGCCCGAACCGTTCCCGCTGCCTCACTGCCAGGCGTGAAGGGTCGCTGTAATGGATAGACGCCCTCTCGCTGATAGATCTCGATGAAGTTGACGCCGATGGCCTCGATGTTGACGACCAGCTCGCCCGGTCCCGGTACCGGATCGGGCAATTCCTCGATCCGCAGCACTTCGGGGCCGCCCGTCTTGTGAACGCGAATGGAATTCATAAGTGGTGACTGGTGATTAGTGGCTGGTGGCTGGTGGTTTCAATGACTGGAGGCCGCCTCGTGGTCATTGATGATTCACTCGACGCTTCCGAACTCACCAGTCACCAACCACCAGCCACCAGCCACCTATCGAAGCATTCCCTTGGCGATCGTCTGCAATTGCATGTTCGATGTCCCTTCGTAGATCGCCCCGATCTTCGCATCGCGGTAAAACTTCTCCGCGGGATAGTCCTTCGTGTAGCCGTAGCCGCCGTGCAACTCGAGCGCGAGCGACGTTACGCGCTCGGCGACCTGCGAGGAGATCAGCTTGGCCATCGCGCCCTCATTGGCGATGTCCTGCCCGGCGTCCTTCAGGCGCGCTGCGTTGTAAACGAGAAGACGCGCACCCTCCAGCTCGGCGCGTGCCTGCGCCAGCTGGAACTGCACTGCCTGGAACTCCGCGATGGCTTTGCCGAACTGTCGCCGCTCCTTCACGTACTCTACCGCGGCGTGCAGCGCGCCGTGCGCCACACCGATCATCTGCGCCCCGATACCAACGCGACCACCGTTGAGGGTGTCGATTGCGATCTTGTAACCCTGGCCGACTGGCCCGAGGACGTTCTCCTTCGGCACTTCGACGCCGTCCAGAATCAGCTCCGTCGTGCTCGATGCGCGAATCCCCAGCTTGTCTTCCTTCTTGCCCACCGCGAAGCCGGGAAAGCCGCGCTCGATAATGAACGCCGTGATACCCTTGTAGCCGGCCGACGGATTAGCGTTTGCGAATACCACATAGATCGCGGCTTCCGCACCGTTGGTAATCCACAGCTTGCGGCCGGTGAGTATCCACTGATCTCCCCGCTGCTCGGCGCGCGACTCCATGCCGAACGCATCCGATCCCGATACCGCTTCGGACAGCGCATAAGCGCCGACCTTCTCCCGTGCCAGCTGCGGCAGATACGTCGATTTGATGTAGTCGCTGCCGTACGTGCGAATCGGGTAGTTGACGAGCGTGTTCTGCACGTCCATCAGAATCGCCGCGGCCGGATCGACCTTGCTGATCTCCTCGACGGCCAGCGCGATCATCATCAGGCTGCCCTCGGAGCCACCTAACGATTCTGGCACCTCGACGGCCATCAGGCCCATCTCGAAGAACTTCGAGATCAGCTCCGGGTCGATCTTCCCCTCGCGCTCCATCTGCCGCACGCGCGGTCGTACCTCCTCTTCCGCGAAGGTCGCGATAGCATCGCGAAACATCGCTTCTTCATCGGAGAGCATCGTCAGTGGCGGCCGTGCCGCCGTCGTCTCAGTCGTCATAGGAATCGCTCGCGTGGCGGGCGGTATACCAGTTCCGCGTCTGCTGTAACTCTACCCAGTGGCCAAACGAGCGGCGAGGGGCCTCCTGTTGCCGTAGGACACTCCGCCCCAGGGGAGCGAGGGCATCGCAAGCTGCGTGAGTTGCTCGCAAAACGCGTGATCGCCACCCCCGCCGGCACCTGTTCGCGTGCGACGCTAACACGTGCGCCGCCAAGTCGTTAGGCAAAACGTGGCATGCCATGAGGGACGTGCCTGCCCGCGGTCCCGATGTTGCCTCGATAAACGCCTGCGGTGCTCCATGCGCCGCGTTCTTCCCCATCGCGTCGCGACCCATCGTATCGCTCCGTCCTCCCTCCCGACGGTCCGAGCCTGGGAGTTATCCGGCGCTGGTCGCGGTATCGACATGAGACCCCTCGCCTCCGGCGCACTCGTGCTGCTCTTCGCAGCGACGAGTGCCGCCGCACAAGCGCCGTACATCGTGCACGTGGCTCCCCTGCCCGCGCCCCCGCGCATCGATGCCATCCCGGGCGACAGCTGGCTCTGTCAGCAGCTCGCTACCAATCTGGACGAAAGCACCCTACTCGGACGGGCCCTTCTCGGCCGAGTCAGCGGCACGCTCGACGAGCCAGCGAGTCGAATTCAATTCCGCCGCGGCGGCGCCCGGCTCGGCGAAGCTATCGCGGCCTTCGCCATCGAAGGTGATGATGGCGTGATTTACGTGAGCGATTCCACCGACGGCTACACGCTCCTCCACGAAAGCGTCCATGCGGCCATGTCCCGCCTAACGCCCGAGGAGGCCCGGCGCGAGATTGCTCGCGTGCTCGCCGCCGATAGCGCTGGCAGGATCGAGCCTGATATCGTCGACCTCGCCCGCCGGTCGTTCACGCTCAGCTTTACCGCAAGCGCCAACCCCGAGCTATGGGGGCTCGTTCCAATGGTGCTTACCTCCGCTGCGCTCAGCGACAGTTCGACGGCGAGCACGCTCGCGCGGCTGGTGCGGGCGACCGACACTGCCGCGGTTCACCTCGAGGGGAATGTCTCCAAGGGCTGGGGAAAATCCACCATCGCCGACGCATACGACGAAGCAGCCACGCTGCACTGGCGTTTTGCGGGCATCGCGCGGCCGGAGTGGTGGACGTGGCGGGAGGAACGCACCTTCCGACTCATAGGCGAGGCGGTGGCATATCAACGCGCGCGGCACTGCGCCGCGCGCTCGAACTAAGCCCGCGACGTAACCCTCTCGACCCCGACACTCTCGCGCGCTACCGCCCGGGCGCAGCAGGCATCACCGCAGGTGCCGGCGACGCCATCCGGATTCCAGCAACGAGTGCAATCGACGCTCGCGCTTGCGACGGCCACGCCAGCCCGCTCCGCGACGACCTCGGCGAGCTTCGCGTGTACGCCGAAGGCGGGCGTCACGCGCACTTTCAGCTGTGGATACTTTCTCGTTGCTTCGCCGACGATCCGCGGTATGTCCCGGGTGGAGTGCTTCCCCGGCGATAGCATGTAGGGGAAGACGACGAGCTCCGTCGCCCCGGCCTCGATGCACGCATCGACACCCTCAGGGATCAGCGGCTCCGCCAGCTCCATGTGCGCCGCCCGCACGAGCACTGACGGTCCAACCATGGACTGCAGCAGATTGGCAACGCAGTCCAGCATGTGATTCGCCTCTTGGCGAACGGACCCGTGGTCGACGAGCAGAATTGCCTTCATAAGATCGAATATCGCGCGCGGAAAGCGGTCTGAGAAGCGGCAACTGTCTCCGAATCGAAACTACTCAGAGTCGACTATGCCGTTACCTGCAACGCCAGCTCAACCTTCCCGAACGGCGCCGAGACCTGCACTCCCTGCACCAATCCGCGCACCCGCGTCAACATCTCCCGCGCGATCGCGATCCCCTCGGCAGTCGCGTGCTGCTTCGAACGATCGCCCGCCCGTCGCATTCTCGCGATAACGTCGTTAGGCACGGAGACCCCCGGCACCTCGTTCGCCAGGAACTCCGCGTTCCGAAGCGATACCAACGGCCAGATCCCGGCGACTACCGGTATCCGTACGTGCTCGACGGCGCCGAGAAATTTCTCCAACTGCGCCGCGTCAAACACTGGTTGTGTAATCGCGAACTCGGCACCGGCTTCGACCTTCCACTCGAACCGCCGGATCTCGTGCGCCATGTCGATCGCGGCCGGATTGACGCCGACGCCGATCGCAAACTTCGTCGGCTCACCGATCGCGTTCCCGCCCGGATCCAGACCACAATTCAGGTTCCGTACGAGATTGGTGAGCCCGATAGAATCGATATCGAAGACCGCGGTGGCGTCGGGGTATGGGCCCATCTTTGGCGGATCGCCTGTGATGATCAGCAGATTTCGCAGTCCAATCGCCGACGCGCCCAACAAGTCGCTGAGCATGCCGAGCAGATTGCGATCGCGACAGGCGTAGTGAGTGACCGTCTCGATGCCCACCTGCTGTTCGATCAACACGCTCGTCAACAAAGCGCCCATTCGGCTTTGCGCGCGTGGTCCGTCGGGCACGTTCACGGCGTCCACGCCCGCTTCCTTCAGCTTCCGGACGTCGGCGATCATCCGCGTCGCGTCCACGCCGCGTGGTGGTACGATCTCTACTGAGCTGACGAATTCACCGGCGGCAATGCGGGCGGCAAATCGCGAGCGTTGCGCAAACGGCGTGGCGTGTGGCGCGTGCCGCGTGGCGCGTAGTTCGGCGGCTTCTCCGCGCGCCGCGCGCCCCTCGTCATGCGCCACCGGTTGCGCTAGCCGCGGATTCAATGGCCGAATCCCCTCACAGATTGCCTTGATGTGCTCGGGTGTCGTGCCGCAGCAGCCGCCAAGTACTTTCGCGCCCGCATGGATGAGATGCCGCGCGTACGTTGCCATGTATTCGGGGCTCGCCATGTACATGCTGCGGCCGCCCACGTCGCGCGGCATACCCGCGTTGGGCTGCGCGCTCAACTTGCGTCGAGTCACCGGCGCCATGCGCTCGATGCACTCGAGGATGATCTGGGGACCAACCGAGCAATTGAGGCCGATCACGTCCGCGCCCCATCCGTCGAGTGCCCGCGCGACGTCTTCGGCTGTGGCGCCATACGACGTGTGGTGATCGGCGCCGATCGTCATCTGCGCGACGATGGGCATGGACGCGTCGACCTCGCGCGCTGCTCGAATGGCTTCCTTGATCTCGTGCAGGTCCCCGAACGTCTCGAGAATGAAGAGATCCGCTCCGCCTTCCTTGAGCGCGGACATCTGCTCACGGAACAGCTGACGCGCTTCGGCTTCACTCGTTGGGCCGTACGGCTCGATTCGGACGCCTAACGGCCCGACCGCTCCAGCGACGACAACGGAATGGCCCGCTGAATCGGCCACCTCGCGCGCAAGCTGAGCCGCAGCCCGGTTGATTGCAACAACCTGACCCTCGAGTCCATACTGCGTCAGCTTCATGCGGTTTGCGCCGAAGCTGTTCGTCTCCAGGACTTCCGCGCCCGCCTTGGCGTATGCGCGATGAATGTCCCGCACCAGGTCCGGCGAGCGTATACTCAACTCGTCGTAGCACTGGTTGATGAAAACGCCACGCTGGTACAGCATCGTCCCCATCGCGCCATCGAACAATACGATGCGCTCGGGGTCGACGAGGCGCTCCAGGGGAGAGGCGGCGCTCATTGACTCGACGCGGTCGACAGTTCGCGCCGCTCGGCAGAGCCGTCGCCGCCCTGGCCGCGGACCGCGTAATACTTTGCTTCCGGATGATGCACGATGATGGCGGCAGTGCTCTGCTCGGGAATGAGCTGATAGGCGCTCGTCAGCTGCATCCCCAGCTCGCGTTCGACCGGCAGCAGCTTGAAAACCGTTGCATGGTCGTCGAGGTCAGGGCAGGCACCATATCCCCACGAGTAGCGCTTGCCTCGAGCGCCAGGAATGGCGAGCTCGCGCCGCAGCCGGCGATGCGACCACTCCGCAAGCGCCTCGGCCGTTTCGACGGCGAGACCGTGCACGTAGAACGCCTCGGTGTACTCACCAGCCCCTTGCAGCTCCTGGAACTTCTGGCTCGCGGCGTCACCTACCGTCACGACCTGCAGAGCAACGACGTCCACATCCGCTGACTCCGTCGACCGAAAGTAGTCCGCGATGCACAAACGCTCACGTCCTTCCTGTCGCGGAAAGTGAAAGCGCGCGATCTCGCGCATCGTCCCGTCCCGCTTGTATGCGTCCGGATCGTAGATGAGCAGATCATTCCCCTTCGATTGGGTGGGGAAGAAGCCGTAAACCGCCTGTGGCTTGAGCCAGCCACCTTGCTTGGCGTCTGACTTGAGTCGCGCCAGTACGGGCTCGAACTCGTTCTTCACCGTAGCGTCGTATTGTGGCCCTGAGCCTCGCGCGCCCCACTGGAGCCGGTATAGCTCGTCGAGGTCGAGCAGCGAAAAGACTTCGTCGAGCGGTATATCACCCTCGCGAAGCGTCTGCACGCCGAGGAACGGAGCCGCCGGCACCGGATGATTCTGGCTGACGTTGCTACGGGCGCCGCCCTGATCGCCGACCGCGACATCCTTCCCAACTGTGGTCCGCAGAAACACGTCGTTGCGCGCGTCGTCGAGCAGCTTCGATACGAATGCCGCCCGCCGGGACTCGTCGTCGTCCTGCAGCTGGTCCATCGTCTCGAGGCCCTCGAACGCGTCCTTGCAGTAGAACACGCCAGCCTCGTAGGCCCGCTCGCCGTCGACGAATAGCGCTCGCCGTCCGAAGCGCCGGTTGATCGCCGCGCCGCCGATGAGCACCGGAATCTCGAGACCACGCTTGTCCAACTCCTGAACACAGAGCGGCATCTGCTTCGACGTCGAGACCAGCAGCGCCGAGAGCCCGATAGCGTCAGCATCCACTTCGAGCGCTTTTTCTATGATCGTGTTCACTGGCACCTGCTTGCCGAGGTCGAACACGGTGTAGCCGTTGTTCGAGAGAATCGTGTTGACCAGCGACTTGCCGATGTCGTGGACGTCGCCGTACACGGTTGCCAAAACGACTTTGCCTTTCGTGTATCCCTCGGCTTTTTCCAGAAATTGCTCGAGATGCTTGACGGCTCGCTTCATCACCTCCGCGGACTGGAGCACGAAGGGAAGGATCAGCTCACCAGCTCCGAACTTGTCGCCCACTTCCTTCATCGCGGGCAGCAGAACCTCGTTGAGCACGCGAACGGGATTCGCGCGAACGCCCGCGGCGTCGAGTGCATCCTCGATCCCGTCTTTCTTGCGGTGCACGACCATATAGTGCACGCGCTCGCCGGCCGAGAGGTTGGCCGTTGGATCTTCAGCGCTTGCCGCCTCCTTTCCCATCCCCTTATCGCCAGTCCCTAGCCCCTCGATCAGGCGCTGAAGCGCGTCCGGACGCTTGTTGAAGATGAGATCATCGGCTAGCGCGCGGGACGCCGCGTCGATCTCGGCGTACGGCTTCACGTGAGCCGGGTTGACGATCGCCATGTCCAGGCCGGCTTCGACACAATGATGCAGGAACACCGAGTTCACGACGGCGCGTGCCTCCGGCGCGAGGCCGAAGCTTACGTTGGATACGCCTAAGGAAGTGAAGACGCCAGGCAGCTCGCGCTTGATGAGACGAATGCCCTCGATCGTCTCGATCGCGGAGTCCGCCATCTCCGGATCGCCAGTCGCCAGGGTAAAGGTGAGATCGTCGTAGACGAGGTCCTCCGGCTGCATCCCATATTCGTGAACGACGATATCGTAGATTTTGCGCGCGACCTCGAGCTTTCGCTCGCGCGTCTTGGCCATGCCGATCTCGTCGATCGTCAGCGCGACGAGCGCCGCCCCATGCTTCTTCGCGAGCGGCACGACGGTCTCGATGCGCTTGCGACCGTTCTCCATGTTGATGGAGTTGATGATCGCGCGCCCAGGGATGTGTTCAAGCGCGGCTTCGATGACGTTCGCTTCCGTCGAGTCCACCATGATCGGCGTCTCGACGCTCATCGACAGGAGCTTCACGACCTTGGCCATCTGCTCGGCCTCGTCAGGCCGCTCCGTGAGGGCGACGCAGACATCGAGCACGTGCGCACCCGAGTCAACCTGATCTCGTGCTACGTCGACGATCCCCTCATAGTCGTCGGCGAGGAGCAAACGCTTAACCTTGCGAGATCCCTGCGAGTTCACCCGCTCGCCGATGAGCAGTGGTGGCGGATCCTGATGAAGATCCGTTGCGCGCATCGCGCTGCTTACGCGTGCGTGACGCGTTACGGGTGATTCGTGGCGCGTGACGCGTGGCGCGCCTTCGGCGCCTCGCTCCAGGCGCTCGACGATTGCCTTCAAATGCTCTGGCCGCGTCCCGCAGCACCCACCAACGATCCGCACGCCGAGTTTCTCGACGAACTCGGCGAGCATGGAAGCCATCGGCACCGGCTCTAGCGGATACACCGCGTCCCCCGTGCCGGTGTTGAGGGGTAGCCCAGCGTTCGGAATACACGAGATTGGACGCGAGGCGTTGCTCGTTAGGTATCGGATCGGTTCGCGCATGTGCTCCGGGCCCGTGGAGCAATTCAATCCGATGACGTCGATGGGAAGCGCCTCGAGCGTCGTCAGCGCGCTCGCGATGTCCGTGCCCAGTAGCATCCGCCCGCTCGTGTCGAGCGTAACCTGCGCCTGCACGGGCACGCGCCGCCCGAGCTCGGCGAACAATCGCTCGAAGCCGGCGATTGCTGCCTTCACCTCCAGAATGTCCTGTGCCGTTTCGATAAGGAGGACGTCCACACCCCCCTCGACGAGATACTTCGCTTGCGCGTAGTAGTTCTCCGTGAGTTGGGAGAACGTGATATTCGACAGCACCGGGTCACTGCTCGACGGTAGCATGCCCGTCGGTCCGATCGAGCCGGCAACGAAACGCGGCTGCTCCGGTGTAGAAAACTTGTCGCATGCCGCTCGGGCGAGACGCGCCGCGGCGACGTTCAACTCACGGGTCTTCTCCTCGATGCCCCACTCGCGTAATCGGTGGGGCGTCGACTGAAAGGTGCACGTCTCGACAACGTCGCAGCCCACGGCGAGGAAGGACTCGTGGATGCCCTGAATGATGTCGGGCCGAGTGAGCACGAGGTGGTCATTGCAGCCTTCCAATGACTTCCCACCGAAGTCCTCGGGAGTGGGATGATGCAGCTGAATGTTCGTTCCCATCGCGCCGTCGAAGACGAGCACTCGCTCGGCGACGGCAGTGAGATACGATTGACGTTCGGAATTCGCGCTGTTCTGCATGGTCCGACAAAGAAAAAGGCCCAAACGCTGTACGCCGGGCAGGCGCTTTAGCGGTTGTTTAACGTGGCCGCAAGTTGCCGTTAAATCGCCACGTGATCGATTGTCCTGCCTTCGTATGCTAGCAGCGTCGCGCCACGCGGGCAACCGAATCCCCGTTGCTCATCACGGCAGACGACTATTCGGAGAAATGTTCAGGACTCGTCGACGTGTCTGGTGCTTGCCGGCCCGTGGCGCGAGCTCGCTCCTCCACATGCTGTACGAGTGCGAGCAATCGATGGCGTTCCAGTGGCAGCGCGAGATCGGCGAGGAGAGCGCGCTGCACCGGCGGCGGGAGGACGGCCGGCTGCTCGACTCGTTGATGAAAGGCGACCAGCGCGCCGCCGCGCACTAGAGGAATGCCGAGCACCAATCCCGGCGCCGATGCCGCGAGCTCTCGATCGACGACAACCACCAAGGGTGCATTCGTCGCGGCGCATTCCTGCGCCTCTTGCAGTCCCGCGGCCACGGCGGTCACATAACCCCGCGCGGCGAGCGTCTGCGCCAGTCCTTCGAGCAAAGCCGCGTCGCTTCCGACGAGGAGAATCATCGTCGCCGAATTGTCGGTCATTGGGCGATCAGTCTATCGCGCTGATTCGCTCGTCGCTAGTTGCTCCAGCTGTTGCGCCGTCGCGCCAACGACCTCGACCACCTTCGATCGTGCGCGCGCGCCCCCGACGATGCGTACCGCCCCGCGAGGCAGGCCCAGCACGCGGGTGAGCAGTGCCACGAGCTCCTCGTTCGCCGCATTGTCTACCGGTGCCGCCGTGAGCCGCACCTTGATCGCGTCACCGTGCAGACCGACGATCTCGCTGCGCGACGCGCGCGGCTGAACGTGCACGCGCACCCGAATCGCTGTTGCGATCGACGCCTGTTCAGTGCGAGAGCGCTGCCCAGTCACGTGCCGACTGCGCGCTGCAACGTGCCAAGAAGCAGCGGCTCGAGCACCCACGCCAGCGCCAGATACGCGACGAAAGGAGTGATATCGATCATGCCGAGTGGCGGAATGATTCGCCGGAGTGGTGCGAGGAACCACTCGGTGAGGGTGAACGACCAACGCACCCAGCGGGAATACCGGGAAATCGGGAGCCAGGACACGATCACACGCACGAGCAGGCCGAATTCCAGCAGCTTGAACACCCAGGAAAGAAGGAGCACGGGCAGCAGCCGCGGCGCGTCGGCCCCCGCCGCCAGCTGGCGGAGCAGGCCGCCGACGAATTCCATCAGGAAGATCAGGAGCACGCCGCCGACGACGACACTAACCAACGTCCACCATGGTGCGGCGGCCGGCTGTCCGCCGGCCCGAATGACGGTCCGCTCGACAGGCACCATGAGGGGATCGACGCTGCGGCGGAAGAAGCGCGCGATGGCGCTGAACGGGCTGATTCGCCGGGTCCTCACCAGCCAATCGACCAGCGCGACAACCCCGACGACGACGGCAGCGACGAAAACTGCCACCCGTACGCCATGCACGAGCAGCGCATAGTCGACCAGAAGAGCGTTCATTCGGGGTGAATAATACTCCGCGAACGGGCTGCGGTCAGCTTAGCGAGCGCGCTTCCATGATAACGCGTACCTCTGCGAAATCGCGCGGATGCTTCTCATTGGAAGCTTCTCATTTGCGACATTCGCCGCCGAATACCTCCCACAAAGACTGTTGCGACAGTGCCGCATCCCTACGGCGGGCTCCGCTGTCCGGAATGCCAAGTTCAAGCCAATAAACAAAATAGGAATTGGGCGCCATTGGTTTCGCACTTGCGTTGGCCCGGCCGAGTATGCTGGCGACCCACGTCGCACCTACGCGAACCGCCGTCCAGAACCTCCTTCCCGACGAATCAGCGTGAGCGCGCTTTGCGGGATCTTTCATCTAGATGGACGGCCGGTCGCGCGAGGCACTGTCGCAGGGATGTCGGCTGCGCTGGCGCACCGCGGGCCAGACCGTAGCGGTGAATGGTCCGAAGAATCGGTCGCCCTTGCGCATCGCCTCCTCTGCACGACACCGGAGTCACTCGCCGAGGCGCAGCCCGTGGTATTGCCGCACGAGGGCATTGTCGTCGTGGCAGACGCTCGGATCGATAATCGGGACGAACTTCGCGCATCACTTGGCTCGCGTGCCCCTGCACGCCCGAGCGACTGCGATCTCATCGCCGCCGCATACCTGCGCTGGGGTCCCGAATGCGTCCACCGGCTAGTTGGCGACTTTGCCTTCGCCGTCTGGAGCTCGCGCGAGCGCTCGCTCTTCTGTGCGCGCGACCCGATGGGTGTCAGGCCATTCTATTACGTGGCGACGGAGCGTCTCTTTGCCTTTGGAAGCGAGCTCAAAGCAATCCTGACGATTCCCGGCGTGAGCGCGACCATCGACGAAGAGCAGGTCGCCTTATTTCTCGGCTGGAGCCAGGATGAGCGTTCGCGAACCATCTTCCGCGAGTTGATGCGGCTTCCGGCGGGGCACACCCTCCTCGTGACAGCCGACAAGATCAAAGTCCAGCGGTACTGGAATCCCGAGTCATCGCCTGATGTGCGATTTGCCTCCGACGCGGAGTACGTCGAGGCATTTCGTGACCGCTTTTCGAGCGCTGTCGCGGCTTGCCTGCGCGGCGTCGAGCCAGTGGGTGCCACGCTGAGCGGCGGCCTCGATTCGTCGTCGATCGTGTGCATGTCGCGCAAGCTGCGCGGCCCCGATGCGGCCCCACTTCAGACCTTCTCTGTAATCTTCCCGAGTCTTCCGGAGAAAGAGCTACGCCTCATCGACGAGCGGCAATTCGTCGAGACGGTGATTGCAGGTGGTGGGATCGAGCCGCATTTCGTTCGCGGCGATGAGACCAGTCCGCTGCGCGACATCGAGCGCCTGCTCTGGCATCTCGACGAGCCGCACTCGTCGCCCAACCTCTTTCTCCACTACGCAATGTTCGAAGCCGCGCACAAGAGTGGCGCTCGGGTATTGCTCGACGGTTTCGACGGCGACAGCGCGATCAGCCATGGATTCGGCCGCCTAACGGGACTGGTGCGGGCCGACGATCTCGACGCCGTCGAAGTGCAGCTCCGAGACTTCAGCGCCCATCACCAGAAGGGAACCGGTCTGGCACTGCGCGAGTATGTGCTGCCGCATCTCAGCGAGCTCGCAAGGCGAGGCGACTACCTCGCCTGGTTTCGCACCGCGTCTCGCCTCGCTCAACGTTTTCAGCTCTCGCGCCGCGAGCTCGCGAAGGATTTCGGGCTTCGTCCGCTCATTCCCACGGCGCTGCGTGCGCGCTCGCGAACTGTGCGCCCTGGAGACTTGACGGCACGCGAACTGTTACAGCCTGGACTTGCCCGGGGGCTGAAGCGGCATGGCCGCCGCTCTGCCACCGAGGAGTTGCGGCGCCCACTTGCATCAGAGCGAGAAGCGCATCTGCACGCCTTGATGCACCCTGGCTATCAGGTCGCGCTCGAGGTTGCGGACAAGTCAGCGGCGGCGTTTGGCGTCGAACCTCGCTATCCGTTCTTCGATCGTCGCCTCATCGAGTTCTGTGTCGGTCTCCCTGAAGAGCAGAAATTCGACAAAGGGTGGCCGCGGCTCCTATTCCGACGCGCCATGGAAGGAATTCTTCCGCCGGAGATCCAATGGCGCAGTTGGAAAGCAAACCTTTCGCCGAATTTTCAACGGCGCTTCCGCGACGTCGATTTCGCTTCTCGTGTCGCGATTGGCAGCCCCGCGCTCGCGCGGTATGTGAGGACCGATCGGTTGCGGGATCTCGCCGAACGATTCCGCGCGCCGCACGAAATCGGCAGCATGCGTGCGGAGGCGTTCACGCTTTTTCGAACGGCGATTCTCGACGAATGGCTGGCTCAGAGTGAAAAGAAGAATGGCGCGACCCTGACGAGTGCCGGAGTACCCTCGCCTTTTGCGGCATGAGGAATCTCCTGGTCAATGGCGACGCGGCCATCACGAAAGCGGGTGTTGCGAGGCGAATACGGTGCGGCCGAGAGCTCGCACTGCCGTCTTGTGGCACTCGTCCACGACCGCACGCGTTGCGGTCACAATCCACCCCTGACGGAGGGTATCGATGGCTGTAGTAAAGAAGAAGTGGGTCTCACCCGAGATCCGACGCTTCGGCACGTTCGAAGCTGCCACCCAGTGTGAAAAGACGTTCGGTGACAGCGACGGCAATACGTGGCAGGGATCGGCGATCACCTGCGCCTCCTAGCCAGCGCGAGCTGCCAGCAACGCGCTCACCATCGCGCCGAAAGTCGTGGTGGTGAGTCGCGAAGCGGCATCGCGACCTTCCTGCACAAAATTCAATAATTCCCTGTGCATCTTCGAACACTGCGCCAGATGGGTGCGCGTGAATACGCCCTCGTCCTGCTCACGATCCCACTGATCGTGACCGTTCGAGTTGCATTGTGGTTGTTGCCTTCTTCCCTCATCGTCCGGTTCGTGAGGCGCATCAGTGTTAGTGCCCCCGTCGACCGCTCGCGTCCTCGCTTCGACCTAACGACGATCATCTGGGCCGTCGAGGCCGTGAGTGCACGAGTTCCCCGCGCGACGTGCCTCACGCAGGCTATTTCGGCGAAGATATTGTTGCGATGGTCGGGACTGCAGTCTGATCTCTGCCTCGGCGTTGCATGCTCGGTCAACGGCGTGCTTCGAGCCCATGCCTGGCTCGAGCGAGAAGGGCGCACGATCCTGGGCGGCACGGTCGCCAGAAGCATGGTGCGACTGCCCGAGCTGCGGAATGATGCTCGAGCTTCCGCCACCTTTTCGCGTTGATGGGAGCCTTCATCGTGCCGTCGCCCATGTCCTTCCTCGCTGCGCCTCCCAAGCTGTCGATTGCCTATGAGCGGGCGCCGATTCACAGCTACGCTGCGTTCGGCGGTCTTCTCCGGTCGGAGATCGAATTCCCGGAATTGACTAGTGTAGCGGACGGCGGCTCAGCCAATTGGACGGTGGCGATCGAGCACCGCGATCCCAGTTGGGAAGGGTTTCTCCCAATCGGTGAGAGGAGGATTCGAGAAGAGCAGTACCGTCTCTGGCGATGCGACACGGGACTTCGTCTGGAATACTCTCACGCCGGCACATTCGACCTGCTGGGCGATGGCAGTCGTATTGTCTGGTATCATCGCGCGGACGCGCTTCCGGAGCTCGTGCGGAGCATAATCATCGGCCCCGTGATCGCGCTCGCCCTGGAGCACGGAGGATTTTTCTGTCTGCACGGAAGCGCCGTCACCATCGACACCCGCGCAATCGCCTTTCTCGGACCGAAACACTTCGGTAAATCAACTCTCGCGACGGCACTGACGACCGCGGGCGCCAAACTGCTCGGCGATGACTTGCTGGTTGTGAGACCAGGGCCTCCAGCCGTCGTGTGTCCCGGTGTTGCAAGCGTACGCCTCTGGGCCGACATGGCCGCGGCCCTCCCTCTCGACTCGGTTTGCAATACGCTAATTCCTGGCGTGAAGACGACCGCCACTGGATTTGCAGAAGCGGCTCTCGCGGAGAAGCCGGCGATTATCGACGCCATTTACATGCTCTCACCGCTTGCGCGAGACACCGACGGTCCCGCCGTGCGACGGACGCGCCTCGCACGTACTGAGGCGACGGTCGCCCTCGCTCACCAGACGAAGCTTCCGGACTCTCTCGTGGGTTTCCGAGCCGCTGGATCGCAGCTGGCTTCAGCCGCCGCAGTGGCCGCAAGTGTGCCTGTATGGAGACTGCATACCATGCGGGACGTTGATCGTCTCGGCGCCATTGTGAGACAACTCATCGATTGGACGTGCCAAGAATGAGCATCGTGAGCAGCAGAAGCCGACTCGCGCTCGACACCACCGTCGTCGCTTCCTCTCAGCAGGTCTCCTGCGACGTGGCCGACGAAGCGGTTCTCCTGAGCATGCACGATGGAGAGTACTACGGGCTAAACGAAGTAGCAGCAACGATCTGGAAACTCGTGCAGCAGCCGCGAACGGTCCTGGAAATTCGGGACGCGCTGCTCGACGAGTACACCGACATTCATGCGGATGAATGCCAAAGTGCGGTGCTCGAGTTCCTCGGTGAGATGATCTCGCTCCAGATGGTCGTTCTTATCTGATCAGTCTTTACTTCCAAGTCAGAGTTGAAAGCGTCGCACGGCATGTTAGGAACCGTTGCACAGCCGCAACGATTGGCATCGCTTCGTTTCGCGCGAGGGCCTTTGCGCCTTAGCCGGTACATCTTGTAACTCCTGACCTCATTCCGATGGGAACGACTATCGCGAACCCCAATCCTGGCAGCGCGCTGGAATTCGCGCTCCCGGCCGCGAACGCGCCCACGGTCGTTGTTTCGGAGCTGACCAAGCGCTTTTCCTCGCGCTCGAGTGTGCGTGAGATGATTGGTGGTCGCTTCCGCAAGGTAGCGACCGTCGTAGACCAAGTGAGCTTCGAGGTAGACGAGGGGGAGATCTTCGGAGTCCTCGGCCCGAACGGAGCCGGCAAGACGACGATTTTCAAGATGCTCTCGACGCTGGTCGTGCCTGACGACGGGTATGCCACCGTTTGCGGGAACGACATCTGGACGGAGCCGGCGCGCGTTCGCTCGCGACTCGCCGCCGTTTCCTCCGACGAGCGAAGTCTCAACTGGCGACTCTCCGCACGTGAAAATCTGCTGCTTTTCGCGGCCCTCCACAAAGTGCCACGACGTGAGGCCGATGGACTCGTCGGCGCCATGCTGAAGCGGGTGGGCCTCGAAGGCAGCGGCCACAAGATGGTCGCCGCGTTCTCGTCGGGTATGCGTCAGCGTTTGCTCATCGCCCGGTCGATGCTCGCCCGGCCGAAGGTCCTGCTGCTCGACGAGCCCACGCGAGCGCTGGACCCGATCTCGGCCCAAGAGCTTCGGCAATTCCTGCGCAATGAATTGGTCGATCGTCAGCGATGCACGATCGTCCTGGCTACCCACAATGCGGAGGAGGCGTTCGGGTTTTGCGATAGAATCGTCGTCCTCAACAAGGGCCGAGTGCTCGCCACCGGCACACCCTCCGACCTTCGAGCGCGATACGGAGAAGAGCGCTTTCGCATCGTGACCACGGATCCCGATCATCCCTGCTTTGGTCGCCTCGAAGCCATGGGAGTCATGCGTCGCCTCGTGCGTGACGTGCGGACGGCAGACGGATGGCACACCCTGGAGTGCAGCATCACGGGGGATGCGTCGCGAACGGCGAGCGTGCTAGAGATGCTGTATGCGAACGGCGTACGTGTGGCTCGCCTCGAGCGAGTCGAACCCTCGCTCGCCGATCTGATCGCCCGAATCATCGAAGCGACGTCGAAGGGAATCTCCAATGCGTGAGACTGTCGCGATGATCCGCGCCGCGTGGCTCGCGGAAACGAGCTATCGCATGAACATGCTCTTCTCGCTCGCGTCGCTGTTGACCATGGTCGTGCCCCTCTACTTTATCGCGAACGCGCTCCAGTCGACTATGGCCACGCGCATCTCGGCCGAGGGCAGTCAATACTTTGCGTTCGTGCTCATCGGGGCGACTACCTACATGTTCATTGCGGCGTGCACTTCTGCGTTGCCCAGTGCGCTCGCCTCCGCGATTGGGAAGGGAACTCTGGAAGCGTTCCTCGGCACACCCACCAACTGGGCCACACTCTTCGTCGGGCTGAGCGGGTATAACATCCTGTGGGCCCTCGTTAGGGCCTCGGTCATGATCGCGATGGGGGTAGCTCTTGGAGCTCGCGTTGCGCTTCATGGTCTGATCCCACTGGTGCTGATCGTTTTCCTGCTCGTTCTCGCGTACGGAAGCGTTGGATTGATCGGTGCTGCGCTGCTCCTGCGGTACCGCACGACGGGACCGCTCCTGAATGGCGTGCTCACGGCTTCCGCGCTGCTGGGCGGTGTGTACTACCCGACGTACGTGATTCCTTCCTGGCTGCAACAGGTTTCGAAGGCGATGCCGCTCAGCTATGGATTGCGCGCTGCACGACAGGTGGCTTTGCTCGGACAACCCTTTCATGCGGTGAGTCACGACGTGATCATTCTGACACTCTGCGTCACGGCGTTACTGCCGATCGGCATACTTTGCGTGGCGACGTCGCTTCACTACGCGCGGAAATCGGGCACGCTCGGTCACTACTAGACAAAAACTGCCTCTTGCGCGAAGGGGTCGATTTTCCGTTAGAGAGAGTAGGTATTTGGTAAGCGTTCTTATATGAGGGGTGGGTGCAGCTCGCGTCGGACAGAAGTGAGCTGACTTAGTTCGCGGCGATGCCGTCGGTGCGCCGCCGCTGCCAGGCGCGCGGCAGCCAGTCGGCGATCGAGTGCGGCGAGCGATCGGCGAGTGCCGCGATGAGATCGATCAGGTAGGCTTCCGGTTCCACACTTGCCTGACGACAGTTCTCGAGCAGCGTGAAGAGATTCGCCAGGCGTGGCCCAGCCTCGGGATGCCCGATGAAAAGCCAATTGCGCGCGCCCAGTTTGAGCGGACGAATCGCATTCTCGACCGGGTTATTGTCGAGGGAGGAGCCCGGCGTCGTGACACAGCGCATGAGCGGCGCGCGCTGGCCCAAGAGATAGCCGAGCGCCGTCGCCAGCGCCGTCTTCGGTGGCAAGGTGACAATCTCGGTCGCGGCGCGCGTGAAGAGATCGCGCACGAGCGGCACACTGAATCGCTCCCGCCAGCGTGCGAGCCGCTCCACGCGCAGCGCGTGTCGCGGATCATCGCGCGGGCGTGTCGCCGTGCTGCGCCGCACGCGGGCGTCGATCCGAAACAAGCGATCGATCAGGACGAGATACAGCCCCGCGCGCGCATCCGACGCCTCGACTGCCTCCGCGACGTAGCGCCGCGCATGCGCCCAACAGCCGAGATGCGTGATGTGCTCGGGCGTCCCCAGCGTATCGAGCCCCGCCGCGCCATCCGTCTGCACGATGCCCCGATAGTGGGCGTCGCGGAGCACCGCGCTTGGTTCAACCGGCGATTTCGTCGCGCGATAGTCGAACCACACCAGCCCATCGCGCGCTGGATCTGGACTCCGCGCGCGATATGCCCAGACGGTCGCCGAGCGCGCCGCGCCCGGCCGTGCGGGATCGCACACGTCGATCGGCGTCGCGTCCAGGTGCACATAGCCACTCGCGAGCACGTCGCGTTTGAGATACTCGACGATCGGTGCCACGCGTGTCTCGAGTTGCGCCATGAGCGACACCTGCGTGTTCCGCGGTAGCGTGACGCCCACGCGCGCCAACTGGTGCTCGAGCCGATAGTAGGGCACGTGCTCGACGAAATGCGCGGCGGCGATGTGCGCGACCACACTCGCGTCGATGCCCGAGCGCGGCAACGCGCTGGCGGGCCACGGTGTCGCGAGCGGCGCCGTTTTCGCCGGGCTCACCCACACCGTGCGCTCGTAGCGCTTCACGAAATAGACGGCCGGTGTCCGCGCTAACACCTCGAGCGTTTCGGTGAAGCCGCGCACGAGCGGCTGTCCGGTGAACACATCGACGCGCGACGCGTCCGGTGGATCGGGCAGCCGAATCACTTCGCGCGGCAAGGCGGGATCGAGCGGCTTGCGGCCGCGTGCGAGCGGCTTGCGGCCGCGTGGGCGCGGCGGCGTGGGGTGGGTGATCGCGCGCCGTCGTGCCTCGATCGCTGCGTGCTCAGTCGCCGTGGTCGTCCCTTCACCGACCGTCGCGGGCGGCTCTTCGCCGAAGAACGACAGCGCCGCGGAGTCCGCCGGCACTGGGCGGCCCGCCCGGGACGCCAGCTGCTGCTCGAGATCCTTGACGCGGAGACTGAGCCGCGTGCGCTCCCATTCCAACTGGTGCACACGCGCTTCGGAGTCGGCGAGCGCCCGGAGGGCAGCGTCAAGTGTCATCGCGCCTGGCAAGATACACCATGACGGCGTGATGAGCAAGTTCTAATTAGTGGTGGAGCGCCCCACGACGCCGACAGACGCTTCCTCAGCTGGTCGTCGCGTCGGTGAGGTCCGGCGCGACCGGTCGCCACCACCGACGCATGCGCGACGGCGCAGGATCGATCCCACTCAGCAGGAGCGTCAAATCCGCCGCCGTGAGGATCACACTGCGTGTGCCCGCCACGGGCCAGCGAAACGTCCCCGCCTCGAGCCGCTTCGCGCAAATCCAAAAGCCGCCCTGGTCATAGCAGAACAACTTCACCGTGTCGCGCCGGCGATTACAAAATGCGAAAATGGCGCCACTCAAGGGCTCCTGCGACAACTGCTCGCGCACGAGGGCGTAGAGGCCCGTGAAGCTCTTCCGCAAATCCGTCGAGCCGGTGGCGAGAAAGATCGCCCGACCGCCACTCAGGCCAATCATCGCCGAGAGTCGAGCACGAGGCGCACGAGCTGCAGAGCCGTCGTGGCATCCACGCCATCGAGCGCGGCCTCATGACCGGCGACGCTGCGCACGACCAGGCGGATGGCGTCGCCTCGCTCATGCACGCGCTCGCGTCCGGGCGTGATCGCGGGCCCGAGCTCCACCCGGGCGAAGGCGATGGCCTCCGTGCGCCGCGCCTCGCGCTGCCAGAGCGCAAACGTCGAGTGCGGGATCTGCCTCGCGCGACAAAACGCCACGGCACTCGAGCCGCTTCGGCGAAAGGCGTCGAGGTGTGCGGCTTTCTCGCGCGCCGTCCATCGACGACGCCTGCGACGATGGCGCGGCGACCCGTCGCCCACTGGGATGAGTGATGTCATGCGCGCCAATGTACACGACGCGCACCACGCCGTCACCACGTCATATAAGAACGCTTACACTTTTTGGTGTAGGGACTGGATCTGCAGACTTGTTAGGCGGGATCTTCTCGACCGGCAAGACACCGTACGACCTAGGAGTTGCTAATTTCGAAGCGTCCGTTGAGGCTCCGCCCATCGAGGCTGGTTACCTGCCCTCGCTCGCCAGTCCGCTAATACAAGCGTACGTGTTCCAGTTTGTGAGGGAAAGAAGTCTAAATTGTCGGAATCCCGGCTACACGAATCAATGGACTAATGCAGACGGCACCTTCTTACTCGACATCGTTCGGACGACTTGGTCCGTCTTTGCTCGGATTCGCGGGAGGGCGTTTTACACCGGAGTCGCGCTCATAGAGCCCTCTTCTGGACCGTTTGCTGGACTTACCTTTAACGTTGGGGTTGCGGGTTTCATTTCTTGCAGCGGCACGGGCCAGGTTGTTGGCGGGGGTCCGCCTTTGTGGCCTTGAGTTCTCAGTAAGTCTGACGAGTCGACCGACTT
>DASXPH010000099.1:0-22498 GCA_036493735.1 Gemmatimonadaceae bacterium | reverse complement strand
GTCGCTGTCCAGCAATAATGTACAAGTTGTAATGATCTTTCCCGGTGAGGGAATTGGCGGCCGGATGTACCCGCCCGACCTGGCAGCGTTCTTGAACGATGTCTATCGCGAGAAGGGCGTCGAGCTCCTGGCCGGATCGACTGTGACTGGGTGCGAATTGCGCGATCAGAAGCCCGTGCTCACGGTGCGTCGTGATCCCGCCGGCGACGAGCGAGAGGTTCGAGTAGATGCCGTGGTGGCGGGCATTGGCGTTCAACCGAACGTCGAGCTGGCCGAGGCTGCCGGTTTGAAGGTGGAGGATGGCATTCGCGTGGATGCTTCCTTGCGAACCAGCGATCCGATGATCTATGCCGCCGGGGACGTGGTCAGCTTCTATGACTCGTCCCTGAGCGAGTGGCGCCGGGTCGAACATGCGGATAACGCTACGACAATGGGCGGATTTGTCGGCGTAGCGATGACTGGCCGAACTGTCGTGTACGATCACACGCCATTCTTCTATTCCGACTTCTTCGACTTCGGCTACGAGGCGGTTGGGCACATCGATTCACGCCTCGAGATGGTGACCGATTGGACGGTGCCGAATCGCGAGGGCGTGATCTACTACCTGCGCGACGGCCGCGTACGCGGCGCATTGCTCTGGAACATCTGGGGTCAGGCGGATGCAGCCCGGAGGCTGATTGTCGCGCCGGGGCCGCACGCTGTCACAAATCTCGCAGGCCGGTTAGGTAAGGCTCCGCTGAGATCGTAGGACGCATCGCTCTTCGCGGCCACCCTTGCATGCCGCGAACGCTTGCGTTAGATACTGAACCATATGGTTCAGTATATGACGGCCCGACTCGATACTTCGTTCGCCGCGCTCTCGGACGCCACGCGGCGCGGCGTTCTGGAGCAGCTCGGACGAGCCGACGCTTCGATCACGGACCTTGCCGACAAGTTCAACATGACGCTCACGGGCATGAAGAAGCACGTCGGCGTTCTGGAGCAGGCGGGGCTCGTCACCACGAAGAAGATCGGGCGCGTGCGCACGTGCGAGCTCGGCCCGCGGCGATTGGAGGCAGAAACGGCGTGGCTCGAGCGGTATCGCCAGCGCTGGGACGAACGCTTCGACGCGTTGGACAAGGTTGTCGAGGAACTCACACGGAAGGAGAAGAGCGATGAACGCAAGAATCGAAAGTAGGCCCGGCCCCATGAAGAACCGCACCACGGTGGAACGGAAGTCGGACCGCGAGGTGGTTGTCGCGCGGACCATCAACGGCCCGGCGCGCATCGTGTTCGAGGCATTTACCAAGGCCGAGCTGCTCGAGCGTTGGTGGGTGCCCAAGTCGATGGGAATGACCCTGCTCTCCTGCGAGGTGGATGCTCGTGTCGGAGGCAAGTACCGATTGGTATTCGATCACGACCCGGAGCCTGCCGCGTTTTTCGGCACGTATGTGGAAGTGAAGCCGTATTCGCGCCTCGTGTGGACCAATGACGAAGGTGGCGAGGGCGGTTCCGTCACCACGGTGACCTTCGAGGAAAAGGGCGGCAAGACGCTGGTGGTCCTGCACGAGCTGTATCCCTCGAAGGAAGCGCTCGACGCTGCCGGCACCGGAGCAGCCGATGCAATGGTCGAGACGTTCGATCAGCTGGACGAGCTTCTCGTCGCCCTGGGCGAGAGCTCGGGACAGTAACAGAGACGTGGATCTCGCGGTCGGTCGTCCGATAGTCCAGGCTCACACGGGGCTATTGGACGACCGCAGTCGGATCGTGAACGACGACCCGGCGCCACCGTCACTCTCGACACCGAGCCGGCCGCCCATCTGTGCGACCAGCGCATGAGAGATCGCTAAACCAAGGCCGATGCCCGGCAGGGCGGCCGTACTTTCACTGCGATAGTAGGGCTGGAAGATCGCGTCGCGCTCGGCCACGTCGATCCCAGGACCGCTATCGGTCACCCGAATTTCGCCCCACGCCGTTTCGTCGACACGCACGGTCTCGGCGACCACCGTGATTATGCCGTCGTTCGGCGTGAACTTCACCGCGTTGCCGATCAGATTCACGAGCACCTGGCGGGTGCGAGCGGCGTCCCCGCGCGCGGCGACGGCCGGACCGCCGGTAAGGCGAAGAGTCTGGCGCTTCGCGTACGAAGCCGGCGTCAACATATCCACGGCTTGACGCGCGACATCGCGGAGATCGATGGCGTCGTCGCGAACTCCCATGACACCGGCGCTGAGTCGCGCCATGTCCATGACGTTGTCGAGCAGGGACAGGAGGTGTTGGCCACTCATGCGCACTCGTGCCACCGCCCCGCGCTGCTTCTCGTTGATCGGTCCATACAAACCGTCCTCGAGGATTGCGCAGTAGCCGTCGATCGCGCCAAGCGGACTTCGAATATCATGCGCGAGCGTGGACAGGGCGCGGTCCTTCGCATTCTTGGCGCCTTCGCTGGCCCGCAACCGACTCTCCAGCTCGGGCCGCACCTCCTCACTCACGCGCGCATTCTCGAGCGCCACGGCGGCTTGATCGGCAAGCGCTGAGAACAACCATTCGTCGGAGTCGGTGGAAACGCGCCCAAGCGCCGCCGCGAGCAGCCCGGTGACCGTACCGCCGACGACTAACGGAACGGCGATGAAGCAGTCGTCCGAGACGGCGAACAGCCCTTGCAACCGACCGATGATCTCATCGCTCAACGGCGCGCGAAAGCGCGTCACGCGCTCCTCGCCGATACCGTGCGCGGCACGTACATGAAGCAATCCATCAGCGTCGTTGAGCATCACGACAGTGCCACTCGCGCCGAGCAGATCGGCGCCCCGCGTGGCCGTCAGCCGTGCGACCTCATCGAACGAGGTGGTGTAAGTAAACGCCCGGCTGATCTCCGAGAGCTTGCGAAGCTGGTCGTACTTCCCATCAGCGAGGTCGAACGCGGTCGTCGCGCTCATCCCAGCACGGCGAGGCCCGCCGAGCTGATCTCGACTTCGCGAACGCGCGTGTCGTGCGCACTGCCGCGCGTCTTCAGCACGCGGATAGCACGACGCGTTCGCTCTTCACCGTCGACCGTCAGCAGCAACACGTTGTCCGAGAGATAACTCATGGCGTTCTGCATCGCATTGCCGGCGACCGTGTTGCCGGTCGTCTCGACGTTCAAGATGCTGGTGATGCCGCTGACCGCGAAGTGCTGCACGAGGGCGTACAAGTAATCGTGTAGGCGCTGCGGATCGGTTGCGGCGCTGGCCAGGTCACCGAGCGCATCGATGACGAGTCGGCGGATGCGGCGCTGCTGAATGCGGCGAAACATGTCGACGATGATGCTGTCGATCTGGAGCTCCACGGGCGACGCGTACACCAGATCGAGACCCTGCGCCTGTGCGACATCGGGGTCGACGCCCAGATTGCGAATCGTTCGCGTGAGCTGCGATGGATTCTCTTGAAAATTCATGTACAAACTAGGCTCACCCTCGCGCGCGCCTTCGAGGGCGAACTGCAGTCCGATCGTGGTCTTGCCCGCCCCGGAAGGCCCGGCGAGCAGCGTGGTGGTTCCGCGCCAGACGCCGCCGTCGAGCATCGCGTCGAGACCCGTCACGCCGGTCGAGATGCGCTCCGTCGCCGGCTCGTATCCTTCGGGCAGCTGTGGGCTGACGAGCCGCGGATAGATGTCGAGCCCCGCCGTGGTGATGCGAAAGGCGTGTGCACCCTCGAGGTACCGGCTGCCCCGCAGCTTGTAGATGCGGAAGTACCGCTCGTCGCGGTTGCCCAGCCGCCGGCGAGACATCTCGACGATGCCGTCGGCCACCGCGAATTCCGGATAGAGGAGAATATCCTCCTCGGTGTACTCACCGAGCAGGAACGCGGTGGTACCGTACGCCGAGAGCAGCGCGGTCATCTCGTACACCATGCGCCGACGGTCGGCGACCGACGCGGCCAGATCGTGCACGGCTTTGAACGAATCAATGACGATGACCTTCGGTGACAGGGTCGTGATCGCCTGGCGCAGCAATGGGATCAGCGCGTCCGGTCCGTTCTTCGCCAGCTCGCTGCCGACGTCTTCGAAAGTGACCTGGGTGCCGAGCTTGCTCTCATCAAAGAACTGGAACCCTTGGAGGTAGCGGACCACCTTGGCAAGCGGCTCCGAGAGCGTCGTAAAATAGAGGATCGGCCGATCGTCGCCCGCGTTTTCGAAGATCAGCTGCTCGGCGAAGATCGTCTTGCCGGACCCCGGATGCCCCATGATGATGTTGATGGAATTCGCCGGAAAGCCGCCGCCAAGGATGTAGTCAGCCTCACGGTTTCCCGAGGTCAACCGCTCGGTGGTGTCAACGATCGGCTCGCGTCCGTGCACGCGCCGGTCGGAAATGAGAGCAGTCATGGACGTCGTCATTGCGCTTCTACCACGGCATTGGCATTCATCATGGCTCCGTTGATCGCGGCAAGAAAAGTCGATTCTATCAGTGGCTTGCGCAGAAAGGCCGCGGCACCAGCGTCGAACGAGCGAGCCGCGGCAGCGAGAATACTGAAGACAATGACGGGCACGTCACCGAAAGCGGGGTCGCTTCGGACGAGTCGGCACAACGTCAGCCCGTCGATCTTAGGAATGAGAATTTCGGTAATCAAGAGCGCCGGCGCATCGAGGCGAACGCGGTCGAGCGCCAATTGGCCATCGTCCGCGAACTCGACAGCGAACCCCGCGTTATTCAAGAAAAAAGATTGGAGTTCTCGAACGTTTCGATCGCGCTCGGCGATCAGAATGAGCGCTCTGCCGTCATCCTCATTCCGCATCTCGTTCCTCGTGTGAAAGACACGTCGGTCATGGATATGCAGCGTCGGTACGACGAATCGCGCTATTTGGCAGCGATCCGATCGTCGCTCTCGCCGCCGAGATGGCCGAAGTACGCTTCGACGCACCAGAGGATGACACGCCGCATGACCGCTTGCTGCTCCATCTTCGACGTCGCGTTCGACTTCTCGATCAATTCCGTGAGCGTCAGAATGACGCGCCCGGGAGATGTTCCGGCGTGACGTTCCTCGCCGACATAGGTCCATACGCCCCGGCGAAGCATCCTGTCGTCGATCGGTCGGGCAGCGAGTGCCGTGGAGATGACCGACTCGAGGTCCAGCGTGTCTTCGAGTTGAGCGAGGGTGCGCGTGGGGGCAGTTGGCGTCGCGGGCCGATTCATGGAGCCTCGTGATACGGCGGAAGCAGGCTGACCACGATTGGCTCGAGGCGTACCGCGCGCATGAAGCGCGACGAGAAGCGCCGAAAGGGGGCAGCCAGAGGCTGCTCACCAGCTACAGTGTAATCTAATCAAGGGCGCGGGTCGCCGCTGGCCTGGTGTCGCATCGAAGCGCGCGCCCTTAGACGATCACGGGAGATTCGAGGATGAAAAAACGTCACGCGATACGGGTTCTCATATTGTAGTCTTTTCTTGTGCAACATCGAAGCGCGTGTCGGTTGCACGTTGCGCGCGCAGCGCGTGGCGCCTGTCGGGGTGCGGTGGCGGCTGTCAGGTGGGATCGCGTCAACTGCAATCAACTCAACCCTGCCGATCGTCGTTGTGCCCACGAAGTCTGATTCGGGGGGCACCGCGCGCATGCAGCACGCCGTTATAGGTATGGTCCTTGGAATCGTAGTGGGCGCGGCAATTGGTTATCAGAAAGGCAAGCGCGAAGATGCGCTGTGTACCCCTGAGTGCGGGGGGCCACAAATCGGAACTCTGGTAGACCCGCTTGCGTATGGGATCGTCGGCGGCGCCATTGGCGCCATTGTGGGTTATGCTTTCCCCACTTGACGTTAGTGTATGACAAAACACCGTGGTTCGTGCGGGCCCTTGTCGTAGCGGGCACGTAGCCGAAGATTTTCGCAGTCAAGAAGGACGGAGACGGCCTGACATCTGAGAACGCCTAACGTCCCTCTTCATCAAGGCTGCCATGCCGGCTGGCCGATGATCCCTGACCACGCCAGTGGGAGCAGCAGGCCGGTGTCCACCTGCAAGAGCTCGAGGTGATCATTGTGATTCATCACGCCGGCGGCGGCCAGCATCTCGCCGGCGCGGTGACTGGCTATTGCCTGCTTCCGTACGTCAGCCAATGCGCCAATTGTAAGTCGAGGAGCACGCCCTTATCGCCATTGGTAAACACGACGAAACCAGTTTGGGGATTCCGGAAGAACATGAACCCGCCCGTGAAATCCCCGTTATTGCCTGTATGCTGGTACCGGACTCCGAACTTTGTCGTGTGCACCACGAAGCCATACGCGTAGTACATGTCCGTCGCCTTACCGTCTTCGGTTACCTTGACGCGTGGCTGGAGCAGGGAGTCGAGGTAGGGCTCTCGCAAACCATGCTCTTTCATGATAGCCGTCAAAAATAGGGCATAGTCGTGCGCATCGGTGTGCAGTCCGTACGACGCACCGAAGAATGCTGGCACCGGTTTGAATTGCCCGTTCGCGGGGTTGGGTGTCGAGTAATACCCGTAAGCCTTGTGCGCAGTGAGATAGAGATTGCGGAGATAGCTGAAGTGCTGCAACCCCAACGGCGGGACGACGACGGCCTGTAAGAGACTGTCGAGGCTGGGCGAGTTCGTATGCGTCAGGTGCGCAATCGCGTTGACCAGATACTCGTAGCCTTCTCCGGAGTACAGATACTGCGTTCCCGGCGTAAACTGGATCGTCAGCCGGTTATTCTGCCGCCAATTGGACCCTTAGGTGATGTTCCGTTGATCGGGGGAAGGTCGTCAGAATTCACTAAATGTCTCGCCGAGAAACAGCGCCGTTTCTCTTCGACCAGCCAAACCCCTTATCATGTCGCCAATCAGCTTTCCTTACACATTCGACACTTCGGCGGTTTGGCAGCGCATCGTGAAGAACGTCCTTCGCGCGGCCGGCGTCCTCGTGCTCCTGATCGTCGTGGCCGTGGCCACGGGCAAGGTTGCGGGTGCGATCGCGCTTACCTTCGTTCTCGCGATCGTTGGATATCTCGCGTATCGCGTGCGGGGGTTCCCGATGGGCGCGATTGGCAGGCTAACGGCGACGGAGGTGGAGACGTATCCGGTACATGTCTTCCGACTCCCGCTCGCCGTCCCGGTCGGCCGATTTCCGATGAACCGATTTCAAGCTATCAACGTCGTGGAGCACATCATCATGCCGCGAACAGCTTCGATCGGCACCAACACGGGGCAGGTAATCCTCGTGGGAAAACCGGGCACTCCCAACATTCAGGTTGCCGCGGCGGCAATTGACGCCGCATGGGAAATGGGCCGCGAGCTTGGCGCCCTGATCAATCTCGACGTCAAGCGTGTCGACGCACCAGGCAGCCACATCGTCCGTGTTTCTATCTAGGAAATCCACACGCCGGGTGCGCAGCGAATGTGTACGCGTGTGCGCTACCACATCAGTCGAATGGCGATGATTCCAGTGACGCGTGCAGCACCGCCCGCACCATGGGCAATCTTCATTCGTGTGCCATTCCCGGCGAGACAGTACTTCGCATATTCGCCGTCCTCGATGCGGCGTTGACGAACACCGTCCCCCGTGGTGCACGAGCCGTCTCCCTCCAACTCGATCGTTGGCGGAGCGACACTGGGATCCTTCGAGAAATACGTGACCCAGAACGCCGCCTTTGGCAATGGGACCTCGATGGTATCGCCCCGCGTTAGGCTCACGTGCATCGCCATGAGGCGTTCTCGCGGATTGTCGACGAATGACTTGACCGGTTGATAGACGACGATCGGAATGCGGGCTTCCGCGTCGCCGACGTCGACGATCGCAACGGTCTGGCCGGATTGCTTCGGACGAACAGTCGTTCCCTCAGCGGCGACGATCGCTCGATCGGGGACGGTGACAGCGCCCCGAAGCTCCGTCACCGTCCGACCGTCAGGTCCGTGCGCAACGAACGAGAGATCGCGAGTGCTGTCACCGACGACCAGATCCAGCCAGGTGGGAGCTTCGATCGACGCGACCGGCCGGCAGCGAAGCAAGAACGGCTGAACCAAGATTCCGAACGTCGCCCGCACTAGGGCGTCGCTATGCCTCTCGCACCGCACTTCTCCACTCGAAGAGAGAGTTATGGAATCACCCGCGATCCGTTGATACCGCACTGCGGTATCGGAGCGCAAACGCCGTCCGTACTGATCGAGTACCGATACGTTGAGCCGCGTGGAATGCATCTGGTTGACGACGACCGTGTCATCGCCTGCGCGCGATGTCATCGCGAGTCGGGTCGGCCGCGGTCTGAGTAGGACGCACGCCGCCACGCCGCCGACGGCGGCGAGACCGACCAGAGCGTAGAGGATATGCTTATTCATGATCGCAGAATCGCACTCGCTCAACTGCACATTCGGTAAAGATTCAATCAGCTCTCAAGGCGTTGGTGGGATCGACCTGCACCGCGCGCAACGCCGGGATGAACGATGCGAGCAACGACGACCCGAGCACCAGGAACAGGGCCGCCGCGATCGTCAGCGGATCGACCGGAGTCACTGCGTAGAGCATACTGGTGACGAACCGGCTCGCGCCCCACATCATCACCGCACCCAACAGTAGTCCGAGCCCGGCGTACCGCAGTCCGTCGCCGAGAACCTGCTCGGCGACACGACGCGGCTCGGCGCCTAACGCCATACGGATGCCGATCTCGTGCGTCCGCTGCGTCACGCCGTATGCGACCAGTCCGTACAGACCCACGGTCGAAAGCACGAGCGCCACGACCGCGAAGCCGATGAGGAGCGCCATGGCGAAGCGCGTTGGGGCCATGCTGTCGCGCAGGTACGCTTCACCCGAGATCGCCGGTCTCGCGAAGATCCCGGGATCAACGCTCACGATCGTTCGTTGAATCGACGCCGCGGCGTCTTCGCCGGAGCCCGCGGTCCTGACGAGGAACGGGACCTCGGGAAAATGGGGCGTGATGAGCGAGTAGACTTGCATCTGCCGCAGGTCATCGTGGAGACCCGGCAGGTGAATGTCGTCCGCGATGCCAACGACCGTCGACCACGCGGGCTCGGAGGCACCAGGCCGCACCGGCCTTTCCTCCCGGATTCGCTCCCCGATCGGGCTCCGGCGTGGCCATATGCGCCGCGCGAGCTCGCGATTCACGACCACCTCTGACGAGAGAATCGGGGGCCCCGTCTTCCACGCCGGAGTCACCGCCAGCGAATCAGGCACGCGCCCCTCGACGAGATGCACACCCGCAACGCGAAAGTAGTTCGGAGAAATGAAGTTCACGCCGATCGCCTTCACCGCGATCGGAGGCCCGCTGCCGCCAGCGTCGGCTTCGATGCCATCACCAAGGAATCCCTTACCCGGTATCATGCCGATCGCGGCATCGCGCACACCGGGCAGTGCGCGCAGCCGATCGATGACCTCGTTCCGGAGGAGGAGTCTCCGCTCACGATAGCTTCGTCCGGCACCGACGAGCGCATCCACAAACACTAAACCACGCGGTTCGAACCCGAGTGGCATGCGCTGCAACTCGAGGAAAGAGCGCAGCAGCAGTCCGGCGCACACGAGCAGCGTGAGCGACATCGCGATCTCGAGGACGGTGAGCGTCGACCGCGCGCGCCGCGCGCCGAGCCCGCCCGAGCCCGTTCGCGTTTCGTTCTTGAGGACGTCGCCGACGGCGCCGCCGACGAGAAATGACGGCGCGCTCCCGAACACGATTCCGGCGATCACCGACAGTACGGCGCACCACAGCAGCACGGGGGTATCGAGGTGCACGTCAGCCAGGTGATCGAGCGACACCGGCCGAAGCGCGATGATGATCTTCAGAGTCAGCCAGGCGACGGCGACGCCAAGCGCGCCACCGAGCACGGCGAGCATGATGCTCTCCGTGAGCGCCTGCCGCACGACCCGCGCGCGCCCGGCGCCTAACGCTAGTCGGACGGCGAACTCCCGGCGACGCGACCAGGCGCGCGCCAGCAGCAGGTTGGCGACGTTCGCACAGGCAATGAGGAGCAGGGCGCCGACAGCCGCGAAGAGGATCCGCACCGCACGCGTTTCACGCACATCCATGAAATCCTGCGCGCGCATAGCGCGCACCCGGCCCTCACGCGTCGCCGCATCCGCCATGTGTAAGGCGAGCGCGGCCAGTTCGCTCGTCGCCACGTCAGCCGACACACCAGCTCGCAGTTTCGCAAACGCTGCTGGTGCTCCCCCGCCACTATTGGTCGAATTCTTCAATGTCTCGGGCAGCCAGATCGACGGCATCGGGTACGAGACATCGGGCCTCGTGCGCGCCCAATCGGACGACATCGGAATCGTCAGCCCGGGCGGCGTCACACCAACGATTTGATACTGTTTGCCCTGGAACCCAATAACGCCCCCGAGCACGTCTACTCGTCCGTTGTATCTGCTCTGCCAGAGCGCGTCGCTGATCAGCGCGACTGCGGCACCGGTGCGTTCTTCCTCCGCCGTAAAGCTCCGCCCGAGCACCGGCTGAACTCCGAGCACACGGAGGAAGTTGGCAGTCATCCCCGCGTACGGAATCGAATCGACGGTTCCGTCGGACTGCAAAGAGACGAGCTCGGGGCCCTCCTCCGCGCCAGCGATCTCCTCGATGGTGCGCGAGCTGGCGTGCCATTCTTCTACCAGTGCTGAATCCACGGAACCGAGAATGCCTCTCGCGTCCTGCACCATCGGCATCACGATGCGATTGCCGTTTGGGTAGGGCAACGGCGCAAGCAGCAGCCGATGGGCCACGCTGAAGATGGCGGTGTTCGCACCGATGCCGAGGGCGAGCGTCACGAGCGCGGTTGCGGTGAACGCGCGGGATTTCCGCCATTGCCGGAGCGTGAATCGGACGTCCTGCGCCAAGGCATCGAGCGTCTCCGTGGCGGACATCCAGCGAGCCTTGCGTGTCGCTCGCCGTGACGAGTACGCGCGGTAATCGGCGGTGTCGCCAAAGCGTCGGAGCGCCTCGGCTTCCGCTTCGTGCTCGCTCATGCCGCCCGCCCGCAGCTCCGCCACTCGCATCGCGAGGTGGAACTGCATCTCGTCATCTTCATCGCGTAGGATGCGGGCGCGCGTCAACGGTAGCCGGAAGAGGCGACGAACGTGACGCGGGAGCTTCGATGAAAACCCTCGCATGAGATCAAGCCGTTTCGATGACGCCGCTCACCGCGGTGACATAGCATTTCCAGGTTGCCGTTGGTATCGCGAGCCATGCGTCGCTTCTACCCACCAGGTTAGGGGTAACCTGAATGTTGCACGCCGTTGCTGTCAAGAGCCGATGAGCCGAGTTGCATCGGGTAATTCTCGAGGCTTGCGACGCTGGTGCGGGTACGCGTGGAACGGCCGCATACCACGCCGCCGTGGACTCAGGTGTATCCGAGCACCACGCCCAGATCGCACCGTGGACGTTCCAGATGCAGACCGGCCAAGCCCGCGGCGCGAGCACCTTCCACGTCGTCGATCAGGCTATCTCCGATGTGAAGCACCTGCGCTGGCGGCGTGCCGAGTCGAGCGCAGGCGATGGCGAAGATTCTCGGGTCCGGCTTTTCGTATCCTGCTTCGAATGAGGATACAATCACATCGAAGTACGTGTCCAACTCGAGTGCTCGACAAAACCCTCGCAAGCCGGCGTGCCAATTCGAGATCAACATGAGCCGAACGCCGCGCGCGCGAACGGCGCGTAGCGTGCGCTCCACGTCCGGAAATACTGAGAAGTGCGCGGGACCGAGAATGTTCCACAGCGACTCGGCGTGTTCGGCTGCCACCTGTGACGCGACGTGCACGCCCATTCGCTCGAGCAGCGCTGTGGTTATGCGACTGCGAAACACGGGGTCGACATCGGCGAAATTCTCGGGCATTCCTTGATGCACACAATGCGCGAACGCGCCATCGATCACCGAAGACGACCAGGCATCGAATGGCCAGCCATGCCTTCCGAAATACTCGCGAATATGCGCTCCCCGGCCCCGCACATCCTCGTGATGGACGAGCGTGTTGAAGAAGTCGAGGCTCACGGCAGCGAAGCGCGAACGGCGCATCGTCCAAGTCTGGCTGGAGTTGCAGGCAGAATGCAAGCCATACCTGCCTAGCGTTAGGCGGAGGATCCCGATCAGCGGCTCTTGAACCAGTCTTTCGACGCACCGCTGTACAGTAGCCACACGGCGATCGCTTTGAAGGCGAACGCGCCACCGATGTACGCCGCGGAAACGAATGACCGCTCGGAGACCAACCTGGCCAACATCGGCAAGGGCAGCGTCGACAGCACCGCGGTGAAGATGACGAGCACTCGGCCCACCGGATTGGCGCGCGCAACCAGCGCGATTGCCAGCGCCTGAACAGCGAGGCTGAAAATCCCTGCGCCCGGACCGGGCCCGATCCCTGCCCCGAGATACACGAGATGATTCACGGCCAGCGCCGAAGCGCTCACGAGGAATGCGGTGCCGAGCGCGCTAAGCGCCGCCGTCACACGAGCCGGCGGGCGTTGCATGGTCCAGGGATTGGTCACGCGATGATGTCCGACAGGAAGCCCGTGTGCTAGTATTGCCGCACGAAACCAGACTCCTCGCCTCGCTCATGTCGCACTATCGGCGCACAAAGCGGATGTTCCGCACCCGTCCTGCCTCCACCGTAAACGCCGGTGACGCGGCGCCGGAACGCTCGAAGTGCAGCGTCAGGCCACCATTCGCCCGAAACGTGTCCGGCCCGGTCGCGGTGAGTGGCTGCGCCGGCACGTGGCGCGCGTACAGCATCAGTGCCCCGTCCACCACCGCGACATGATACGTCGCGTCCACCTCGTCCGAGTAGTAATCGCCAGCATAGCTCGCGAGCTCGGCGGCGCCTAACGTTGGAACCGCCGCTTGCGCAACGTCGCGGGAACGGCGGCCGGCTACCTGGCGCTCCGCCTTCGACCCCATCTTGTTTCCGAGATACACCTCCGCCACCTGCTCGGCCAAGGGACCCGGATTGATCGAGCCCAGATTACACGTCGTCAACACACTGAGATGCTGATCTGGAAAGCGGAGGATCTCCGCCTTGTACCCCATGAGCGACCCGCCGTGCTCGTCCACGCGCAGCCCGCGATAAGTGGTAACGTTGTTGCCGAAGGCGTACGTGATCGTGTCGCCGTTGTTCAGCACGCCGCGCGTGTGAATCATCTTTTGCAAGGCGTCCCCACCCACACGGTGGGTATAGAAATTCTCATCCCACTTCTCGAGATCCTCGACAGTCGTGTACAGCCCGCCGGCGCCGATCTTGTCGAAATTCTGAAGGTATGAGATGCGATAGCCACCCTTGCCGTCTGACTCGTAGCTCATCGCCCGGTTCTTCATCACGTGGCCCGGGTCGTCGTGGAAATGCGTGTGCGTCATCCCGAGCGGCTGGAAGATTCGCTCGTCGGCGAACTCGCGCAGTGATTTGCCGGTGACGCGCTTGACGATCTGGCCGAGGAGAAAGTATCCCGAGTTGCTGTAGAGATAGTCGTCGCCGGGCTTGAAGTTGAGCTCCTTCTGACGCGCAATCAGCGCCACCGCTTCCGAGTCGGAGAAGACGTCCTCCATTCGCTGGCCACCGAGCGACATCAAACCGTAGATGTCGCGAACGCCACTCGTGTGGTGGAGAAGATGATTGATCGTGATCGGCGTCCCGTAGTCCGGCATCTCCGGGATGTATTTCCGGATGTCGTCATCGAGCGCGATCTTCCCGTCGAGCACGAGCAGCCCGATGCTCGCCGCAGTGAACTGCTTGGAGTCCGAGCCGACGTAGTACACCATTCGCGGCGAATTGGGGATGTCGTAATCGAGGTTCGCCATCCCGTAGCCACGCTCGTAAATGAACCGGTCGTTTTGCAGGACGCCTAATGCGCAGCCGGGCGAGGTCGGCTTGTTCCACTCGGCGAAGATCCTGTCGACCTTCGGATTGGCTGCGAATTGCTGCGCGGTGACGCTCGCCGTGGCAGCGAACGTCGGGACGAGCACAGTCATCACGGAGAGACGCACGGGACACTTCACGGGGTTTTGGGAATATTCGGATTGCCGATGATCTCGACCGTCGGCAGCGGAAAGCAGGTCGTCGAACCGTACGGTAAGCCCGTCGCATCGACACCGTCGGGAAAGATCGAGCCGGGCTCGCCCTTGAAGGGAATCGCCCACGGCGTTCCACGGAATCGGAGCTGATCGTTCAGGCGGTGACCGCCTTCGGTAAAGAGCTCCCGGCGGCGCTCCTCGATGACTTGGGCAATGACCTGCGTCTGATCGTCGGTAGCGCCGGGATCATAGGCCGGTATCCCGGCTTCGGTATGCATCTGGTTGATCAGCGTCCGCGCCGTCGTTAGGTCGCCCGTCCGCGCCGACGCCTCGGCAATGAAGAGCCGTGCCTCCTTGTACGATGCCAGGAGCAGCCCGTAATCCCGCGACGTGTGCTTGTTCGTCGGGTAGTAGTGGATCTGCGCATTGTCGAACGCGAGCTGCCCCTTCGTCGTGACCGCGACACGTGGATCCGGCACTCCTTGCCACGTGATGTTCCGATAATTGGGCGCGACGGTCGCGTTGCGATTCTGCGGGCAGGTGATGTTCTCGCATAGTGCGTCATAGCGGCGCACGTCGCTCGCATCGCGCGTCGCGACTTTGAGGTAGCCAACCGGAACCCGCTGCGCGTCGGCGATCGCTCCGGCGAAGTCTTCCAGGTCCAGACGGACGCGCGCTCGGCCGACCAGGGCCATGTCGAGGATGTCGGCATTGTTCGCCGTCGTCGCGAGCGTGATCGCGTCGGTGAATCGCGACTCGGCGACCGCCAGGACGTCCTTCGGTGTCAGCAGCGGTCCGCCATCCAGCGCCATCTGGCAGAATCCTTCACCGAGCGCGACGAGCGCAAAGCCGCCATACGCCCGGACCTGTGCCTCGAGGAGGGTCTTGTTAGGCACCTTGGCATCGGGGAAGCCATCGATGCGCTTGAACAAGTCTTCGGCCTGGAAGCGGGCCGTCTGCAATGGCGTGTAGATCCCGTACGCCGTACGACAGCTTCCCTGTGCCATCGTGGGCTCGTCAGCGGTGATGCGTCGCGACGCCCAATTGCGCTGATTGAGGTTTCCCGACGCCTGGATGAACTCGTCGCCGATGAGCGCCGAGCCCGCGACGTAGTTGTTCCACGCACATTCGAGATCCGACACGGCGCTCGCCGCCAGCGTGTTGGCGAGACTGGGATCGTTGAGCGCGCCCTCCTGTACGCGGCCCGGAACGTGAACGCCGAGAATGTCGTTGAAGGCGCACGCCGCAACGCCGAGCAGTCCGGCGGCCAGCAGCGCGCGCGTCACGTTTGCTCGCGTCGTCATGGTGTCACTCTCATCGAGACGAGAAGTCGTCGAAGCTGCGGCCAGCCCTCCTGGTTGTAACCGAGCAATCCGCCGGGGTCGGAGCCGGCGCCACCACTGTTCCGAATCTCCGGATCGTCGAGCTTGACGCCGAAGTCCGATCGCTGTGCGACCCAGAGCGTGAACAAGTTCTGAACAGCGACGGTCACCGACGCGCGCGACAGCTTCCGGCTCGCGAGCATCGATTGGGGTACGTTGTAGGTCGCCGAGAGCTGACGCAGCTTGGCGAAGCCGCCCTTCACGATGCCCGGTTGACGCCGCGTGTCGAGCACGTCGTAGCCCAGCAGGATCGGATCGTTCGCCTGGAGAATCGCGATCTGGTTGCGGAACGACATCAACGATGCACGAATGTCGCCGCTGAGAATCGTGTTGCCGCCGAGGAAGTCGACGAGACCGAAGAGCTCGAGGTTCTTGAATAGCGTCACCGTCGCCGACGTCGAGCCTTCCCATGATGGCAATGGATTCCCCCAGTAGACGGCCGGCGCCTGGAGACATGGCACCGGCGGTCCTCCGCCACGGGAGAAGTTCGTCCCGGGTACGCGTGGGCCGCTCTCGCACATCATGTTCACGGCCTTTGGCGTCGCGCCCGATTTGTCGAGATCCGCCGACACGATGCGTCGCTGGAAGATGCTCGCCAGCGGGAACCCGGGCACGTGATACTGGCCGTAGGTCGCGTTCATGACCAGCGACGATGAGCCGCCTAACGTCACGACCCTGTTGTTGTTGTGTGAGAGCTTGAATCCAAGCCGAACGTCCGCATTCGTCGATCGCAGCGCGTCCGCCTTGAGCTCGAGCTCGAGACCGTTGTTGTCCACTTCACCGATGTTCCGGAACTGCACGCCGGGGAAGCCGAGCGACGGCAGCGCCGGCACCTGCACGAGCGCGTCCTTGGTTTGCTTCTTGTAGTAGGTGAACTCGAGACCCAACCGGTCGGCGAGGAACGACGCGTCGAAGCCAGCCTCGAGCTCTTGTCCAACTTCCGGCTTGAGGTCGACGTTGCCGAGGTTCTGGGGCGTGAGCGTCGGCACGCCGTTGGCTCCGGTCTCCGGGGCGTATGTTCGCAGCGCCGCGAAGGCATCGGGCTGTTGGCCGGCCTTCCCCCACGCGCTTCGCAGCTTGAGCGATGAGACGAGAGGAACGCGCGCGAAGAACGGTTCGTCGCTCACGACCCACGATGCGCTGAACTTGGGGTAGCGCGTCGCCTTGTATTTCTTTCCGAATGCGCTGTTGTCGTCGCCACGCAATGCAGCCGTCAGATACAACCGGTCTTTCCACGCCGCCTGCTCCTGAACGTAGAGTCCCACCGTCTTGTTCTCGATGAAGTTCTCCTGCGAGGTCTTGAGCGCGCCGGAGCTGATGGTTTCGAGATCACTCAAGGGGAAGGTCTGCGCCGAAGCGTACACGGCCTCGTTCTGCTTGCGGTAATACTGGAATCCCGCCGCCGTCTCGAGGCCCAGGACGCGGAACGGTTGGGCCTTCGCCGTGGCCGCGTAATCGGCGCTGACGTAGGACGTCTGCGTCGTCGAGATGTCGCGCCGGCCATTGGGATTCAGGCTCCCCACCGTCGAAATCTTCTTCCACAGATCGGACAGCTGCTGATCGGTATAGTCGCCGCCAACGGTGAAACGGTGCGTGAACCAGTTGAAGGGATGGTGCCGGAGCGTGCCGGTGAAGGTGTTGCGGTTGAGATCCTCGAAGCCTTGGATGTCGTCCTCGTAGACCTCGGGGACATACAGCAGGTAGCCGCGGAGCGGGCCGTCCAAGCCGTTAGGCAGGTTCTTTCCCGGCTCGCAGCCGGGTGACGGGCAGGACCAGAGGATCGCGGTAGTGATCGGCTGCTGAGCCCCGGCAGACCGCGTCCGGCTCCGCTCGTAGGCGAGCCCGGCGTCGACGGTGAACTTGTCGTTAGGCATGTACGTGAGATTGCTCCGGCCGCTCAACCGGTTCTTCCAGTTGTAATCGACCATCCCTTCGTCGCGATCCCAGCCGCCGAAGAAATAGTAGTTGAGCGATTCGAGGCCGCCGGCGATACTCGCCTGATACGCCTGCGGATGCCCGACGGAGAATGGGCTTCCCTGACACGCATCGCCCGACTGCGTGTACGGCTTCGGACAATAGCCGTAGTAGCTCACCGGAAAGCCGACCGTTCGGTCGTGTCCGAGCACGTTGGCGTCGACGATCTGGCCGGCGGAATTCTTGTAGTACGAGTGCTGGAAGAAGTGCTCCGGATCAGGCAGCCAATTCGCGCCCGTGTTCACCTGGTAGGTGATCGTCGGCGCGCCGCGCGATCCGCGCTTGGTGAGAATGTTGATCACGCCGTTCGACGCTTCGGTGCCGTAGAGCGTCGCCGCCGCCGGACCCTTCACGATCTCGATGCTCTCGATCTCGTCGGGGTTGATGTCGTTGATGCGCGATGGGGGATACCGCGAATCGACGCCCACACCCGGAAAGCCGCCGGCATCCGCGGCCGCGTTATTCACGCGGACGCCGTCGATGTAGATCAGGGGCTCGGAGCTGAGTGTCATGCTGCTCGCGCCGCGGATGCGCGTATTGCCGCCCGATCCGACGTCGCCGCCCGCGGAGGCGACACGCACGCCCGGTACGTTATTGAGCAACTGCTGAACGTTGGGCGGCGGTGCGACTTTCGTGATTGCCGTGACGTCCACCTGGCCGACGGCGTTCCCGAGCTCGCGCTTCGACGTCGCCAGCGGCGTGCCGGTCACCACCATGACGTCGAGCGTCGTCGCCGTGCGCTCGAGTGCGAAGTCCGTCCGGACCGTGGTCGTGTCGCGGACGGCGATCGTCTCGGCCACACGCGCGTAGCCGATGAGCCGTGCGCTCACGCTATAGCTACCAGCTGGAACGTTTGAGATGCGATACAATCCCGAGGCGTTGGTCACGGCGCCAAACCGCGTGCCCTCGATCTGAACGGTTGCGCCACTGAGTGGTTCGTGCGTTCGCGCTGCGCTCACCGAGCCCACGAGGGTTGCGGACTGGGCGAGGAGTGGGCGCGCGGCGAACAAGACCGCCCCGGCGAGGGCGCGGATGCGGAGACATCGCGATGACATCGGAGGCTCTCCACGTCGATCGGCAACGGAGAGGCGGCTTCGCCTAGCGAGGACATACGCCTGGCGACACCGATTGTCAATGTCCGTACCTTTCACCGACACCACGACCGATCGCTCGTACGGCAGCGGAGCCCTCGACGACGGGCACCGTCCGACGCTCGCCCGCGCCCATTGGATCGATGCGCCTTCAGCGGTCGTTAGGCGAGCGATCGTCGTACAACTGCGCCAACTCCTCAGGGCACAGGGGGCCTCGGGGAAGTGTCTGGATGCGAGGAATGTTGACCTGAGAAGCAGCTCGTCGCGACCGAGATCGCGCCCACGGCTGCCCACATCCTCATGATTTTGCGCAGGCTCATCGTCCTCCCTTCCCTGAGAGCGCGCGAGTGCGAGTCACATCTGGAGCGCGCCAACCGTGTTGACGTACGTTGTCGCGTCCGTCTCCACTCGCGGCGTCGCGAAACGCCATGGCGACATCGATGACTATCGTTTGGCGCCGCCTGGTGCGTTGAGGAATGGCAGCACAGTTTCGGCCAGGATTGGCGACGAGCCGAGCTCGTAATGCGTGCGGTCAGGAATGATCGCAAGGCGGTTCTTCGACATGTGCTCGCGCTGCCAACCCGCATCCCGCAGGCCGCCACCGAGCAATTGGTAGAACGACACGATGTGCTCGGGACGAATCATGTCGGCATCGGCGTAGACCAGCATCACTGGCATCTGCAGCTTCTTCACGTTCGCAGACCAGTCATAGTCCTTGCGCATGTACTCACCCATCGCATCGAGCAACCGGGGAAACTCCTCCGGGTGCGGAGCGATCGCAGCGTAGTTTGCGTAAATCGGCGTCTCCTTCATGGCAGGCGCCATGGCCGCACCCAGCGCGGCCTGCTGCGGCAGCATTTCCGGATAGAAGCCACTCCGGGCGTAGAGGGTCGACACGAGGAGGAGTTTGCGTACGAGCTCGGGATGCTGAAACGCAAACTGCAACGCGACGGCGCCCCCGAACGAGTAACCCATCACGTCCACCTGTTTCAGGCCGAGCTTCTCTATCACAACGCCGAGATCGCGGCCGATGTCGACCGGGTCGGTCGTTTTCCGATCGCCGAGCGACGTGCGTCCGTGACCGTGAAGGTCGACACCAATGACGCGGCGCTGCTCGGCCAGCTTCGCGAGCGTTGGGCCGAACATCCCGGTCGAGAAGAGCCCGCCGTGGAGCAGCAGCAAGGGCTCACCCTTGCCGTGGATCTCGAACCAATAGTTCACACCGTTAGCGGCAATGTATCCGCTGGAGTCCGCTTTCATACAATTGTCCTGGCATTGGGCCGGCCATGCGGCCACGAAGGTGACGAACGCCAAAGAGAGATAAGAGATTGCGACTCGGCTGGTCATGCGTGGCTCCGCTCGACGTTCATTCTCACACCCGATGTTGGTGATTCATTAACACGTCGAGCGAGGGGCTTAGGAATCGACAAGTCAACGAATCCGAGGCGGCCACTCGGAGCGCGTTGGCATCGGTCTCCCAGGCTGCGTGGTCAGCCTTCACGCTTCATACGCTCTTGGCGCGCCGCTTCGGCCGTGCTGCGTTCAGCCATTGCGCCATCGACGATCCTGATCGCGCCCCCGCGCTCATAGTGGGCGATTATGACGCCCATCCTCGAGACCTGTGAGCGGGTCAGCTCGTAGCTGTGCGGTGCCGAGCCGTCCGCGAAGAGCTTCTTCCCGCTGCCTAACAAGACTGGGATCGTGAAGATGGACATTCCGTCGACGAGGTCGTTGGCAAGCAGCGCGTGAACGAGCTCGGTGCTGCCCTGAGTCACGAGGTTAGGGCCGTCTTCCTGCGTCAGGCGCTTTACGTCGGCGATGTCGCGCAGAAGCACTGATTCCTGCCAGCTCGTGTCGACGTCACCCGAGCTCGAGACGACGTACTTCTTGACTCCGTTGAACAATCTCGCGATGGCGCCGTGCTGATACGGCCAGTAACCGGCGAAGATCTCATAGGTTTTGCGGCCGAGCAGGAGATCGAGCTTTTCCTCGAAGAGGTGGTCGAGCTCTTGGAGGAACACGTGATCGATGAACGGCAACTGCCAGCCGCCGAACCTGAAGCCCTTCGTCGGGTCCTCGGACGGCCCTCCGGGCGACTGCATGACGCCATCCATGGAGACCATGGCGCCGACGATGATCTTTCGCATGGGTCTCGCTCTCCTATGAGGTGGACTGCCCGACGCGACGGCGGCGACCTGCCGCTCCCGCTGCTGCTGCTGGAGCGGTATTGCTCGACAGTTTAGTGGTCTCTATCCGAAGCCGCTCGGCGTTGCGGCCGAGGAAGTCGGCAATCACGGCAAGCTCGCTGTCCGTGTAGCGCTCCCAGAGTTTGGCGAGCGACCGGCGCGTGGAGGTAAACAGCCTGCCGGCGCCGGCGATACGGTCGCGCACCGGTTCGACCATCACACGGCGGCGGTCGGCGGGGTCCGGCACGCGACGCACGAATCCCTTCTGCTCGAGACGATCGATGAGATTGGTGACGGACGCTGGCGCGAGCCCCGACTGCTCGGAGATCTGCCCGGCGCTCCTCGGCCCCAGGCGCTCGAGAATGCCTAACGCCTTGTAGTCGGTGGCGTGCAGGTCGAGGAGGCTGGCGATGGTCGAGTGAAAGAGTACTGTCGCGTCGCTGTTCTCTCGGCCGACGCCGGCGAGCTCGTCGAGGATCTGTGCACGCGAGCGGCGCGGCCGCGGTGGACTCATCGCGCGAGCTTGACGAGCGCGATCATCATCGCCGCGCAGGTGGCGAGATCGAGCGGCAGACGTCCGAGACTACGTCGGCTCCAGCGTCGCGCGGCGGCCTCGTCGAAGGAGGCCGGGTCGGCACGCTCGAACGCGAGCGCCTTCGGGATGAAGTCGAATGCCGACCAGACGCGCATCGTCGCGTGGCTCGCGAGGGCGACGAGGAGCGGCTGCCGCACCGCTGGAGCGGCCCAGAAGGAGACGAGACACGCGACCAATGTCAGCTCGAAGAGGACGTGCGCCGGGATCCAGAAGCGTCTCCGGGACACGCCGCCGCGTGCGGGCTGAATGAGGTCCGGCCGCGCCGGCCAGGCGGGATCGACGACGAGGAACTCATAGGCTCCGCCGCCGAGGGAGACGAGGGCGAGCGCGGCGCCGACGGCGAGGAGAATGGACGAAGGTGGCATAGCGTCGATTGGTACGGTCGACCATATATTACGGTGTGCCGTAATAATTGGCAATCGGGTCGACTGCTTCACCCGCCTGATCGGATTGGCGATGGCTTCGAGCATCAGTTGCTCGGCGAGCTTGGCCGCCCAGAGGCTCATATCCGTGTTCGAAGAGTTCTCGAAGCATTCCGCGGCTTCTACCTGTAGTTAGCCGCCGCGCCGCCGTCATCCACCTCGCACACGCTTTGTCTTGGCGAAAAGGGTGATGGGCTCGCTGCTTGGCCGTACGTCCAATGGTTCGCCGGTTGTCCCTCTGGAAATATGCGGATCGCACCTCAACCGCGCTCCGATTGTCTCATGAGCAACGCGCCGACAATAGATGAAAAGACGAATGGCCACCGGCCTGAATGGGCCAATCCGCGGGCGATGGCTATTCCGCGGGAAGGCTACTTCACGCTGGAACGCGGCCGTTACGGTCCGACGTTTCCGAGAACGCCTGCCTGTTACGGGTTCACGATCATCGCGAAGATCAAACCGGGGACGGAGGAGGAGATCCGCGCGTACGGGAAATCTCTCGAGGAAGCCGTCGAGAAGGATCCGCACGTGCTCGCTCCGTTGCAACTTCACTACTTGCGATGGGTGCTCTTCCCAGTCGGCGAGGACACGTACTTCATGTACCAGGGCATCTTCGACACGGACTTTGACGAGTACGTCGAGGACGCCATCCACCTCTTCGCATCGACCGGCATCACGACCATTTTCGAGATGCTCGACGGGTTCCCAGAGGATTGGCGAACCAACGCGCCCGCCTTCATCAAGTTCGTGCGTGAGCATCAACGGCCGAGCTTTCTCGAGTACGGCGAATACCCGTTCGTCACGGCCGAGGAGATCAAGAAGGCGCTGACCATGAAAGAGGCGTTCACGGTCATGCTCGACCAGTCCCAGTAGCGAATCGGGTCGACGGCAGCGACAGGCGACGCGATCGACGCCG